>SISS01000035.1 GCA_004332335.1 Methanoregulaceae archaeon UXB-2016
AGTGAGGTTGCACACGGACTCCTCTCCAGCAGCCGAGCAATGGAATGAACCGATTGCTGCATCGCCGCCATCCCCACGAGCGTACGGAAGACCGTTGTCGGGGTCAGGGACCCCTGAATCGGAATGCGTACGTGACGGTCAAGGGCAGCAACAGCCAGAGCACAGCATTCTTGCGGGTGAACGGAGTACTCGTGAGTGCAGGTGTTGCCTCGGGTGGGTTGGACCATACGGGGCAGCCCGCATCCTATTGAGATCTGCCGATTCTCTTCTCAAATCAGCCATCTGAACCGCGTCAACACCTTTTCAAAATTAGCGAACTACTGATACCGGGTTCTGCTGCGAAATGAGCCCGAAGGGGGGTATACCGTCACCATCCCAGCACTACCCGGCCGCGTCAGTTTCGGCGCGACCGTCGACGAGGCCTGCGCCATGGCTCGCGAGGCGATCGCCCTCTACATCGAGCATCTAGCTGCGATCGGTGAGGAGATCCCGTCGGAGGACGGCCTGCTCGAGTGCACGCTCGCCGTCGAAGCGCATGCCTGAACTACCTCCCCTCTCCGCTCAGAAGGTCATCCGGGTCCTTGAGCTGAAAGGGTACCGACTCGCCCGGACACGGGGGAGCCACCACCTCTTCTGGAACCCCGAGACCCGCCGGCAGGTCACGGTGCCCGTCCATTCCGGGGACCTTCCGATCGGGACGCGTCTCGAGGTGTTGAGACAGGCCGGGATCTGGCGGGACGAACTGCTCGAACTCCTCTGATCGCAACGCCGGACGCCGTGGAAATTCAGGGCCGGTGGCAGAGGGCAAGCGCTCGCGGAACAATCACATTGTCCCACCGGCCCGGGCCACGTTCATCGCAGATTGTGCCGAAGGCGACGACTCGAGGGCCGCGTTGATGAGGCGGGGTCGAGGCCGGCGACCGTCATCGGCGGCGGGGCCGATGCGGAAGGGCAGACGCTGAGTCACAATCCCTGTTGACCACAGCCTGTTTGTGGAAAGCCTGTGGTAAGACCTGTGGTAAATAACGAACCGCCTGATATGGCGTCGGTAAGGAAAACGAGGGCGGTTACGGGGAGATCGCGATCTTCATTGACCACAGCCGGGATCACGGAGAGACTCGCGGATCTCCCCCGTCGATCTCGGCTGGCCTCCTCCTCCGCAGCGTTCTCCTATCTGTGGTAAATAGAATACTAGATCTCGTCAGTATAGGGATGAATATCCTGACGGAGGAGGATCCCTGGAGAAAAGATGTTTCCACGGATGTTACCACACCGTTGACCACGGGCATTCCACCAGGCGGTTTGTGGAAACATCGTCGACGGCCTCGTCCTCCCTTCGCGGTCCGCGTCCGGACAGCGGGGAGAATGTCGACCGGCGCGATCCCCCGGCGGTGAGAGCGCCGGCACCGTGGCAGAGGGCCGGCCCCTGCCAGTCCCCCGACGGCGGTGGCGGCAGGACAGGCGGGCAAGCATCGACTCCCCGTGTAACCTGCAGGGGGTACCTGCCCTCACCATACCTCACAACCTCCTCCATCCGTTCTCTCCTCAGCCTGTTAACGCCATGAACGAACTCATCAGCGCCGGCGCAGTCGCCGTCACCGCGGGTGGCGGGATGCGTATCGTCGCGCAGGGCTGGCCCGAGGCCGTGCTCGTCGCAATGGCCCTTGCCGGCGCATTCCGGCTCGAGGAAAGACATTCACTCCGGAGAAACGAGAGACCTCGAGGTCGAATGTGAAGATCTTGGAAAAGGTCGTTGCGGAAAACGAGTGACGCCCAGGTCGGAATTCGAATCCGAGTCGATGCCGTGACAGGGCATCATGATAGGCCACTACACTACCTGGGCACGTGTGAAATTGGGTGTGCTGCAGTCCCGCCTCCCGGAGTCGAACCGGGGACATCGCGGTAGCCGCGCGATCACCTGATATCGGTGAAACATACTACAGCCGCGCACTCTACCAACTGAGTTAAGGCGGGTCTGTTGCCCTACAATGTAGAGCAGGGTTGTAGTTAAAGATGTCGATGCTGGTGGCGTTGACAGTGGTTTGGGGCTTGGCAAATGCCGGATCCTTTAAATGCAACGCGCGCTCACGGTATCGGGTATGTCCCAAGACATAACAACGTCCAGAAGGGATCGTTTTCTTCACCGATCGGCGTGAAGTGACTGTTTTCGACACCACCCTCAGGGATGGTGAGCAGACTCCGGGAGTATCGCTCCGTCAGGACCACAAGTTTGCGATTGCACGGCAGCTCTCCGAGTGCGGAGTGCACACGATCGAGGCCGGCTTTCCCGCATCGTCCCCGGCCGAACAGGAGTCCGTCAGGGCGATCGCCCGGATGGGCCTCCAGGCGGAGATCTGCGGCCTGGCCAGGATGCTGAAGTCGGACGTCGACGCCTGCCTCGACTGCGAGGTCGACCTGGTCCACGTCTTCATCCCGACCTCGGAGATCCAGCTGACCCACACGATCAAGAAGTCGCACGAGCAGGTGATCGAGGCCACGCGCGAGGTCGTGGGCTACGTCCGCGAGCATGTCGACAGGTGCATGTTCTCGCCCATGGACGCGACCCGGACCGAGCTCCCGTTCCTGATCGAGGTCTCCAGGGCCGCGGCCGAGGCCGGCGCCACGATCGTGAACGTCCCCGACACGGTCGGGGTCTACAGCCCGACGAAGATGCTCGAGCTGATCGGCGTCCTCGTCCCCGAGATCCCCGCGCCGCTCGACGTCCATTGCCACAACGACTTCGGGCTCGCCGTCGCCAACACCATCGCCGCGGTCGAGGCCGGGGCCTCGCAGGTCCAGGTGACCGTAAACGGGATCGGCGAGCGGGCCGGGAACGCGGACCTCGCCCAGACGGTCATGGTCCTCGAGGCGATCCTCGGGGTCTCGACCGGGGTCGAGACGAAGAAGCTGGTCGAGACCTCCCGCCTCGTCTCGCGTTACACGGGGATCGCCCTCCCGCCCAACCAGCCCGTGGTCGGCGAGAACGCGTTCAGCCACGAGAGCGGGATCCACTCGCACGGCGTGCTTGCGAACGCGGCCACCTTCGAGCCCGGGATCATGACCCCCGAGATGGTCGGGCACCGGCGCCGGCTCACCCTCGGCAAGCACGTGGGCCGGCACGCGGTCCGGCAGATGCTCGCCGACGTCCAGCTCGAGCCGGGGGACGCCGAGCTCGACCGGATCGTCGAGAAGGTCAAGGCCGTCGCGAACCGCGGCAAGCGCGTGACCGACGCCGACCTCTACGAGATCGCCGAGACCGTGCTCGGCGTCGAGACGACCGGCCGGCGGATCGACCTCCGCGACATCGCGATCATGACCGGCACCCACGCGATCCCGACCGCCTCGGTCCGGGCCGTCGTGGACGGGGCCGAACGGATCGCGGCCTGCACCGGGAACGGCCCGGTCGACGCGGCCCTCAGGGCGATCGGCAAGATCGTCCCGCTCCCGGTCACGCTCAAGGAGTTCGAGATCGAGGCGATCTCGGGCGGATCGGACGCGATCGCCCACGTCACGATCGCGGTCGAGGACGAGAAGGGCCGGATCTTCGACGCATCGGCGGCCGGCGACGACATCGTGCTCGCCTCTGCCGAGGCCATGGTGAACGCGATCAACCTGCTCTCGCGCGCGGACGGGAAGAGGACCTAGGGGAGGCTCCGACCGCCTCCCTTTTTTTGGAGCTGCGGGATCACGTGACTGGCGTCCGCCGGAAGGTGCCCGGCGGCAGAGTGATCTCGAAACGCGCCCCGCTGCCGGGCAGCCCCGTCTCGCGACTGTTCCCGCCCGTGATCGCGAGGATCTCACGGGCGAGATAGAGCCCGAGCCCCGTGTTCCGGCCGTAGCCCCGTTCGAAGATCAGCTCCTTCTCGCTCTCGTCGACGCCGATGCCGTCGTCCTCCCAGACCACGGTCAGGCCGGAGGACGACTCGGTCGACGACAGCCGGACCGACGTCGCACCCCCTCCGTGACGGAGGGTGTTGTCGAGAAGGCTCTCGAAGACCTTGGGCAGCATCGGGTCCGCGAGGACCTCGATCCCGTCCACCTCCGCCTCGAATCGCATGCCCTCCGGGACCTGGGCGCGCGGGAGGCGCCCGGCGAGACGATGCCAGACGGGCTCGTGGGTGCCGAGGTCCTGGTAGACCCGTGTGAACTGGATCTGCTCCTGGATCGTCGCCACGGCGCGGTCGAGCCGCTCCAGGAGCGCGTCGAGACCGGCTCCGTCCGGGGGATGTTGCCGGGCGAGGTTCAGGTGACCCCGGATCGCCAGGGTCTTGTTCATGATGTCGTGGCGCGTGATGCTGATCAGGAGGTCGAGCTGCCGGTTCCGCTCACGGAGGGCGCCCTCGGAGCGCTTCAGCGCCGTGATGTCCCGCGAGACGCCGAGCACGGTCCCGACCGAGCCGTCGGGATTGAACTCGGGCACCAAACGCCAGTCGAGGACCACGGGGCCGTCCGCGCCCTCCCACTCGAACTGCTCCTGGACTGGCCCGGCGGTCTCGAAGACGGAGGTGATGCGCTCTTCCCACATGGCGGAGAGGTCCTCGTCGAAGCCGGCCTCGCGGTGGGTCCTGCCGATGATCTGGTCCTCCCGGAGGCCCGAGATGCGGAGTGCCGCCCTGTTCATGTAGAGGTGACGGCCTTCGCGGTCGTACCGCATGATATAGTCCGGGCTGCACTCGGCCAGGGACCGGTACTGCTCCTCGCTCTCCTGCAGGTGCTGCTGACTGATGGCCAGCTCCTCGAAGTTCTGGCGGAGCTCCTCCTCCACGGCCGTGAGCTGTTCGAAGGCCGCCTCGAGCTGCTCCTCGGCATCGCGCTGGGAGGTGGTGTCGCGGGCGATCCCGCGGAAACCCACGAGTTCGCCGCTCTCATCAAGGAAAGGGGCGGAGCGAATCTCGACTGTCACTCGACGACCGTCCTGATGAGAGGCCGTCACCTCGAGGGGCGCGAGGTGGTCGCCCCCATCAAGATGGAGTGCGAAGGCGGCCCTGACCTCCGGGAGATGATCGGAGGGGATCAGGGAGAAGAGGGACCGCCCGATCAGCATCTCGGGCGCATACCCGAGGTGCGTCAGGCTCTGCGGACTCATGTAGGTGAAGACACCGTCCCGGTCGATCTCCCAGATCATCGCCGGCGAGGTCTCCACGAGCCCCCGGAATTGCTGCTCGCTCCTCCTCAGCGCCTCCTCGGTCCGACGCCGCTCCGAGATGTCCTCGATCACCGCGATGAGGTTGGGCAGGGCGCCGTCGGGATCGCGGAGAGCCGAGACCGTGACCGATGCCCAGACCGATTCCCCATTCTGTCGGAGATACCGTTTCTCGGTATCGTACTGCGCGATCTCGCCGCAGAGCAGCCGCCGGACGTGCTCCGTGTCGGCCTGGATGTGATCCGGGTGGGTGAGCTCGGCCACGGAACGCCCGAGCAGGGCCTCCCCGGGATATTCCAGGAGGGAGCAGAACGCGGGATTCACCCCGACGATGCGTTGTCGATCGTCCACGATCACCATGCCGAGCGGGCTCATCTCGAAGATCCCGCGGAAGCGGAGCTCGCTCTCGCGGATCTGCGCCTCCATCCATCGCTGCTCGGTGATCTCGCGGATCACGCCGACGATCTTCACGGGACGCCCGAAGGCGTCCTTCTCGACCGTGGCGATCGAGGTGATCGTCCTCGGAGGGGCGCCGTCGGCCGGACGGATCTCGAACTCGAGGTCGTACTCCAGGCCGTTCTCGACCAGGTCGACGATCGCCTGGTGCACCCGCTCCCGCTCGGGAATGCAGGCCTCGATCGTCTCCATCGGGATCTCGCCGTCGGCCCGGTCGAACCCGTAGATCCGGAATGCTTCGGCCGAAGCCCAGATTGTGTTCCTCTTCAGGGAGTACTCCCAGCAGCCGGTGTTGCCGATCAGCTGGGCCTTCCGAAGTCGCTCCTCACTCAACCGGAGGAGGCGTTCGTCCTCCCGGTGGTGGATCGCGAGCCGGACCTTGTGCGCGAGTTCGGCGAACAGGGCCACGGCGCTCCCTCCTTTCTGAAGATAGAAGTCGGCGCCGTTGTTGATCGCCTCGATCACGACCTCCTCGCGGCCCTTCCCGGTGAAGAGGATGAATGGAATTGCCCCGAAGCGCCGTCGGGTCTCCTTCAGGAACTCGATGCCGTCCCGGCCGGGCATCTGGTAATCGGAGATGATCGCGTCGAAGGCGGTCGTCTCCATCAGGGGGAGCGCCTCGGCCACCGACGTGCAGATTGTAACCGAAAAGTCGCCCGTCAGTTCGAGAAAGGTCTGTGCGAGTTCGAGCAGGTCGGGTTCGTCGTCGACATAGAGAAGAGAGAACATCGGGGGATACCTATCCGGTAGATAGCTTAACAATCAGGATAGGCAATCAACATTGCGGCATGCCGTGCAACGGCCGGGGGAGACTGCGAAAAACGGATGAGCGCCGGGGCAGGAAGCCCGACACGAAACTTATGTGGCCGAGAGCGGCGGGTTGCCGCCCTCGAGCGCCGCCTTGATCTGGCCCTGGAGCGTCTCGAACCGGCCCTGGAGCATCTGCTCCTGCCGCTCGAGCTGCTTGATCCGGAGCTCGAGGGTCTCGACCTTCTCCTTGAGCTTGCCGCTGACGGTCTCCTTCGGCTTCTGCATCATCACCGTGCCGACCGACATGAAGACGGTCGCGTCCTCGGGCATGTCGGCGAGCTCCTCGTCGGCCCGCCGGGTCTCGCGGATCTCGATCTCGTACTGCGCCTTCTGCGAGAGGATCGTCTGGAGCTGCTGCTGGACCTGCTGCAACTGCGCGATCTGGTTCTGGACCTTGGGGGACATTGATGAACTCATGATGGACCTCGGGCACCGGGGATGGCCGGTATGCCTATCCGGTTTGGATCCCCGGCATATAAACGTACGGCTGGTCTCAGAGGTCCGCGACCCCGGCGTACCAGGCCTCGACCATGTGGTGGGGATGGTACCGCGACTTCGCCTCGCGGAGGCCCGGCACGCCCATGTCTGACTCGCGATTGATGTAGGTGTAGGTGTCGCGGAGGCGCAGGGCCGTCTCCTGGTTGATCGCCTTGTAGATCCCCTCGCAGTCCGGGAGGCCCTTCTCGAAGTGGACCAGTGCGGTCTCGGCGTTCAGGTGCTCGTACACCGACATCGCGGCGATCTCGCCGTCGACGCGGATCACGAGCCCCCAGAGGCCGAGGGCCTGGAAATGGGCGATCGCGAAGAGGACCGCCTCGCGCTCTCCCGTGAGAAGCGGGTCGTCCTCGCAGTTCTTCCAGTTGCACCACCGGTTCACGAAGACCCGGACCTCCTCGAGGTTCCCGGGCCCGATCGCCTCGACCTCGTTCGAGCAGTTCCGGTTGAACCGGTTGATGTGCCGGCGGATGGTCAGAAAGCCCTTGCCCGGGAGATCGGCGAGGTCCGCGGACCGGTAGACGTACTCGAAGAGGTCCCGGGCCGGGTGAAGCGGAAGGTCGGGATAGAGGGCCGCGATCCGCTCCCGGGCCGTGGGCTCGAGGATGTAGAACTGGCCGTCGGGGGACTCGGCCTTCGCGAGGGCGAAGAGGTCCGCGAGCAGCTCGGGGTCCTCGGGGCCGATCGGGGCGCGGAACCGGAGCTGCCCGGCGATGGTCGAGCAGATCACCAGGCTGTCGCGGACGCGTGTATACTGGTAATGCGCGTAATGGTTCCAGCAGGCCATGTTGGTGAAGGTGTTGTCCGAGTGGACCTGGGGGTGCCGCTCGTACTGCTCGAGAAAGAGCCGGCGGTCCGCGAGCGTGACCGGCGAGAAGTCGTCGAGGCTGAGCACGGCTCACTCGCCCCCGGGATAGCGCATGGCCACGTGGCCCGGGAGCGGGAGAAAGCCGGCCTTCTCGTAGAATGCGACTGAGTCCGGCTCGGCGATGACGCCGATCCAGAGGATGCCGGCTCCGCGGCACTGCTCGAGGAGCCGGTCGACGAGCCGGCGGCCGAGCCCCTGTCCCCGAAAGGCGGGGTCCACGACCACGTCCTGGATGTAGGCGTCCGAGGCCCCGTCCGAGATGCAGCGGCCCATCCCGACCGTCTCGCCGGTCGAGTCGTCGAGCGCGACCGCGAACGCGAACGAGCCGAGGATCATGGGCGGGATGTGGGCCGGGTCGTAGTGGTCGCGCCACCAGCCCCCGGACCGGTAGAGGCGGACGATCGCCTCGGCCGGGTGCTCCCGGACAAGCCGCACGGTCACGCCTCCTGCCGTCCTCATCGCACGCATTCCTGGCCGTCGAGCGCCGGGAAGGTTCAGTCCTTCTGGTCGTTGATCCGGATCAGGTGGTACCCGAACTGGGTCTTGACAGGGCCGACCACGTCGCCCTTCTTGCCCTCGAACGCGGCCTTCTCGAACTCGGGGACCATCTGGCCCTTGCGGAACCAGCCGAGGTCGCCGCAGCTCCGGCCGGAGGGGCAGTTCGAGTGCTTCTTCGCGATCTCGCCGAAGTCCTCTCCGCCTGCGATCCGCTGCTTGAGGGCCTCTGCCTCCTGCTCTGTCTTGACCAGGATGTGCGAGGCCGATACCTGCCGTGGCATACCATCTTACGGGGCGGGATCGTATAAAAAAGGCGCGAGGCCTGCCCCGCCTGCTGAACAGGAGCTGGGATACCATGGAATTCGGAACGCTCTTCTACCAGGTGCTGACGCTCTTCGTCCTGATCCTGGTCGGCTGGACCGTGCGCCGGCTCGGGATCTTCTCGGACGAGGTGACGGCCGGCGTCTCGCGGTTCCTCGTGAACGTGGCCCTCCCGGCGCTCGTCATCGACTCGATGCAGCTCCCGTTCGACCCGGCCCTCGCTCGCGAGGGGGGCGCGATCGCCCTGATCGGCGGCGTCTACTTCATCGCGGCGATCGCGTTCGCACTCGTCTTTCCCCGGCTGATCCGCGCCAGGGCCGACGAGCGGGCGATCTTCTCGTTCCTGATCATCTTCGCCAACACCGGGTTCATGGGCTACCCGGTCGTGAACGCGATCTGGGGCGAGCAGGCGGTCTTTCTCGCTGCGATCTACAACCTGCTCTTCTCGCTCCTCCTCTTCACGGTCGGCGTCCTGATCATGAGCGGCTCGGGGTCCGGATGGCGGGGGATCAGCCCCCGCGTCCTCCTCTCCCCCGGGATCGTCTCGGTCGGGATCGGCCTTTCGCTCTTCTTCCTCTCGGTCGACCTGCCCGAGGTGATCGGCGGGCCGGTCACCATGCTCGGCGGCCTCACCACGCCCCTCTCGATGATCGTGATCGGCGCCCTCCTCGCCCGGCTCGAGATCAGGGCGATCTTCGGCAACCTCAGGGTCTATCTCTATGCCGGGGTCCGCCTCCTGCTCCTTCCCCTGGCCACCCTCGCCGTCCTCCGGCCGTTCGTCGACGACCCGCTCATCCTCGGCGTGATCGTGATCATGGCCGCCATGCCGGGCGCGACCAACGCCGCCCTCTTTGCCGAGGAGTACGGCGTGAACCCCGAGCTGGCCTCGCAGTCGGTCTTCATCACCACCCTCTTCTGCATCGCGACGATCCCGTTGATCGCGGCCCTGGTCGCCTGACGCCGTCGGAGAGGCGCGAGCTCCCGCGCGAGGAGCCGCCGTATCCCGCCGGGAGGGGCCGGCACGATCCGGACGACGGCGCTGACACCGTAAAAAGAGGTGAAGCGGCGGGATCACACCTCGATGACGCGAGAACGCTTCAATACGTATTAATATTGAGATATCTGAAAATATGTATGCACCGTACTTCCTATAGTGTTGCTCTCGTCGGGCTCATCGCTGTGGCGATGCTGCTCTGCGCCGGCTGCACGTCGACCCCGTCGGGCAACAACACGACCCCGACCGGAACGGCGGCCATGACCGGCACGCCCGTAGAAACCGCTGGAACCACCATCCTTCCGACGTCCACCCCCGATGCGAACGTCACGGCGACGGTTGCGCCGAACCAGACGACCACGCCCAACGCGACCCCCGCGTTCGTGGGGACGACCTGGGAGTGGACCGCCATCGAGGCGATGGACGGCATGAACCAGACCGTGGTCAAGGACTCGGCCGAGCACACGATCATCTTCAACAAGGACGGATCGTACGGCATCAAGGCCGACTGCAACATCGGCGGCGGGAACTACACCGTCAACGGCAGCGCGCTCAAACTCACGTCCCCCGTCACCACGCTCATCTTCTGCGGGAACGAGTCGCACGAGCAGCTCTACCTCGCCTCGCTCCAGAACGTCACCGCCTACACCGTGACCCCCGCCGGCAAGCTCCAGCTCTCGCTCGGCGAGACCGGCAACCGGATGGTCTTCGCGGCGAACACCACGAAGCTGACCCCGACCGTGAACGCGTCCTTCGTCAACAAGACCTGGCGCTGGACCGGCCTGACCCAGACCATGCCCGCGAACGACGTCCGGGTCTCGAACCCGAACCAGTACACGCTCAACTTCGCCGCCAACGGCACCTATGCGATCAAGGCCGACTGCAACAGCGGGAGCGGTAACTACACCCTCAACAAGACGGTGCTGAAGATCTCGGCCCCGACCCTGACCAAGGCCTACTGTGGCGACAGCTCGTCCGACAAGACCTTCCTCGAGGGGCTTACCCGGGTCAAGTCGTTCCAGATGGACTCGACCGGCGGTCTCGTTCTCACGATGGAGAACCCGACCAACCGCATGAGCTTCAAGCTCTGAAGCCTTCGAATCACCCCACCATCCTTTTTTTCACAGCCCGGGGCCGTGCAGTGGTCCCTGCTGCTCGAGGCGAGCATATCGGAGCAATCTTCCCTGATCGAGCGCCCGGAGCACTCGAAACAAGCCGGCAGAGCACCCATGCCCGGAGGGCCGACCGCGGTCCGATGACGACGCCGTCCACCTCCGCTGCGACCGGCAGGACGGCCCTGGCTCCACGATACCTGGAGAGTGCAGGCGGGGGTATCGCCGCGAAAAAATGGGATGGGGCCGGGAGCCCCGTCTAGATCAGCTTGATCACGCCGTTCTTCGGCTCCATCGCCTCGCCCGAACGGAGGAAGCTGTCGATCTGTTTCCGGATCTCGTCGCGCCCGAAGCCCTGCTGGGTGAGGAGGTCGATGATCTGGGTGATCTGCGCCCGGCCCGAGACGTCGGCGTTCTCGCGGATCGCCTCCTTGATCGCCCGGATCAGGTCGCGCTTCCCCTTCGAGATCCCGGTCACGACCTTGTCGATGTCGAAGGTCCCGGTCTTGGGGTCGTAGGCAACCTGCCGGAGGCAGATGTCGACGATCCGGACCACGCGCTCGGCGTCGGAGGTCTCGATCCGGCGTGCGAGCCGGATCCGGGCCGAGGCCTCGGCCAGCCGGACGAGCGCCTCGAGCTGCCGGGCTGTGACCGGCACGGGCTTGTTCACGTCCGCCAGATCGCGGAGCTTCATGTAGTAGCCGACGAGCACCGCCTTTGCCTCGGGGGAGAGGATCGGGAAGCAGCTCCTTTTCGCGTACGCCACGTACTTCCTGAGCAGGGTCGGGTCGATCTCGGGTGTGACCGGCGCGAGCTCGCGCTTGATGTACTCGTCGTCGACCCCGTCGATCGGGTCGTGGGCGTGCTGGGCGATCAGCTCGCCGACGCTGTGCGACTTGAGGATATGCTCAGCGATCGCCTCGTCCCGCTTGTGGTCGGGCTTGTCGGTCAGGATGAAGATCAGGTCGAACCGCGAGAGGAGCGAGGGCGGCATATTGATCTGCTCGCCGATGTCCGCGTACTCGTCGAAGCGGCCGAGCTTCGGGTTCGCGGCCCCGAGCAGGGCGCACCGCGACTTCAGGGTCGCCGTGATGCCGGCCTTGGCCACCGAGATCGAGTTGCCGCACCAGCACGGGATGCCGTTCCGCCGGACGTAGACGACGTGGTTCGGCACCTCGACGCAGTAGACTCGACCCCGGTACGGCCGCCGCTCGATCTGCCCCTGGCCGTTCGCGTTCACGTTCGGCTCGTTCTGGCCGTCGCGGATGAACGTGATCTGCCAGATGTCGTGGTTCACCGTGGTGGTCCCGCCGCGTGGGGTGGTCGTCGCGGCTCCCGCCTCCTTCACGCGGCAACGGTTCCCGGACCAGCCGGCCTTGACGAGCAGCTCGGTCACGTCGTCGGCAAGGCGCCTGGACGACGAGATGCAGACGGTCGTGCCCGTGACGGGGTCGACGTGCCCGTCGCCGAGGACGAGTGCGTCGAGGAGGACCCGGATCTGGTCGGGTGCGAGCCCCTTCGCGTATGCGGGCACGTGCTTCTCATGGCACTTCCCCAACGGTGCGAGGTGGGACGCGAGCTGCTTCGCGCTGATCGCAAAGGTGTGGCCGTCGTACGAGAATCGGAAGGGCAGACGCTCGAGGCAGGCCCGGATCGTATCCGCCTTCTCGCCGGGTTTCTGCGTGATGCAGACCCGGTACGGGACGCCGGTCTCGGGGTGATGCGGGACCGAACCCTCGGAGAGGAAATAGCCGAGGAACTCGAGCCAGTCATCCATTCGAACCGTGACCGGTTCGGTCTCGGACTCGGCCCGGTGCTGGTTCGAGTACCTGGTCACGGACGGGATCTCATAGGCGGCAACGTGTTCGCCCGTCCAGACGGCGTTCTTCTTGAACCGCATCCGCTTGTGGGCCGGCAGCTCGTCCATGCGACGAAGGCCGAAGCCCTCCCACTCGTCGGCGCGGCGGTTCAGGTTGACATACACCGAATGGTTCGGCGTGACCGCGAGGTCGACCTGTCGCGATTTGACATAATAGAGGTCGCCGTCGTAGTCGTCTGCGAAGAACCGGGTCGGCGCCGCGTACTCGAGGGCGCCCCCTGACGAGAGTGTCGCGACACCGTCGCCGGGCTCGACCTCCGCGAACGGCAGCCATCCGCGCTCGGTGAGGATCTCGGTCTCCTCGTCGTAGCACTGCTGTTCCATCGCCTCGTGGAGGGCCGACCGGTCCTCCTTCTGCATCTTGTCCATCTCGTCGACCGCGGCGATCCCCATGTCGGCGAGGACGAGCGCGCCGGCCTCGAGGGTCCAGCGGCCGTCGCCGAACTCGTCCTTGACCGCGGTCGCAGTCAGGCCGGCCGAGGTCGAGGACTGGCCCGAGGTGTAGATCCCGCGCGGGGAGAGCTTGACCACGTACCGGAGGAGCTGGGACTTCGCAATCCCCGGGTCGCCGATCAGGAGGCAGTGGATATCGCCGCGCAGGTGCGAGCCGTCGGGCATCGTCTTGGTGATCCCGCCGAAGAGCTGGAGCGCGATCGCCTCCTTGACGTCCGCGTTCCCGTAGATCGTCGGGGCGATCGAGTGCGTGATCTTGTGGTACACCTCGGGATCTCTCGAGAGCCGCATGATCTCGGCCTCGTCCCCGTCGTCGATCGAGACCTCCTCGAACTCCTTCTCGGCGACCTCGATCGAGTTCGCCTGCAGATGGATGTCGAAGAAGGTCGACTTGTTGCCGTGGGTGACCCGCTGCTGCGAGCGGAGGATCCCGTTGATCACGACCCGGTCTCCGGGCGCGACCGTGCCGGCGATGTCGTCGGTCACGTCCACGTCGATGGTCTGCGGCTGCTCGCCCCCGCGCAGGCCCTCGGGCGACTCCTGGATCCGGAGCTTCTGGGCGTCGACGAAGCTCGAGCGCTTGGGCACGAGGGTCAGCTTGCGGTAGCTGCAGCCCTCGGTCGCGCACCCCTCGGGCTCGACGAACTGGCCGAAGTCCTGGGACTTCCGCGTCAGGTGGCCGCCGGGGCAGCGGAAGACCGCCTCGACGATCCGGGGCCGGACCTCGGTCGTCTTCCGGAGGATCCCCTCGACCGAGACGAACCGGTTGATGTGGTCCGACCGGATCTCGCGGGCCTGGACCCGCTGGGGCAGGTTCGTGAACCGGATGTTCACCTCGGGCTCCTTCGCGCCCTTGCCCCGGGCGAGCTGCTGGGCCCGGACCGCGTCGCGGACGTCGGCCAGGACCTTGCCCGGGTTCTCGAGGAGCTCCTCGGCCATCCGGACCCCGACCTTGCCGAATGCGTAGACATCGCGAAAGTCGATGTAGAGCGACCGCTTCTTGGGGTACTGCCGGAGCAGGTCGCCGAGCTGGTTCTTGTACTTGTTCTTGAGGAAGCGGGACCAGTCTCCTACCCGGTTCGTCGTCTCGGTCTCCTCGGTCGTCGTCATTGCGTCTCCCTATGTATGCCGGCCGGCCGAGAGGACGCACCGGGCGAGAAGCGCCTCCATCTGGAGCTCGGGGTTCCCGCCCTCGGAGAGCCGGAAGTCGGCCTCGCCCAGGTGGTCGATCATCTCGACCTTGAGGGCCCGGTGCATCGGCTGCTTGATCAGGGCCCGGTAGCACTGCCCGAGGAGCTCGCTCGGCGCAATCCCGCGGTCGTGCATGAGTTCGCGGAGCAGCCCCTCGGCCGCCTCGAAGTCCTGGCCGACCACGAGGCAGAGGAGCTCCCTGATCTCGTCGGGGCGCGCGGTGGCCGTGGTCGCGTAGACCATGCTCTCGTCGATCGCCGCCGAGGACATGGCCGCGCCCTGGAGGGCGTTGATCGCGCGGCGCATGTCGCCCTGGGCCACGTACGCGATCGCCTGGATCGCCGCGTCGGTCACGGTCAGGCCCTCGCAGGCGGCGATGCGCCGGATCTCGATCGCGATCGCCTCGGCTCCAAGGGGCCGGAAGCGGTAGATCGCACAGCGGCTCTGGATCGGGTCGATGATCTTCGAGGAGTAGTTGCACGAGAGGACGAACCGGCAGGAGCGGGCATAGGTCTCCATGGTCCGCCGGAGCGCGGCCTGCGCGTCGGGCGTCAGGGCGTCGGCCTCGTCGAGGAAGAGGACCTTGAAGTCGGCCCCGCCGAGCGGGCTGGTCCGCGCGAACTCCTTGATCTGGTTCCGGACCACGTCGATGCCCCGCTCGTCCGAGGCGTTCAGCTCGCGGAAGTTCATCTGCCAGGTCTCCCCGAAGAACTCGCGCGCCAGTGCGACGGCCGCCGTGGTCTTGCCCACGCCGGCCGTGCCCGTGAAGAGGAGGTGCGGCAGGCTCCCGCTCCGGACGTAACTCTGGAGCCGCTCGACGATCTCGTCCTGGCCGACGATCTCGGCGAGGCAGGCAGGCCGGTACCGCTCAATCCAGATGGTGTGATCGGTCTCCATGCTTGGGTACCTGTGCGTTCGCCGAGGGAATGAATCGTTGGATCTTGCTCCGGGTTGGCCGCCATCAGCGGGTTAAACTCCTCTCAACACCAACATATTTATGAATACGAAAGGGGGATTCGGAGGGCATGGAGGCGGCGGCACGGGTCTTTGCAGGCGAGCTCGGAAAGGCGACGAGGGGCATCCACCACCAGGGCGAGGACTGCCTGCTCACGCCGGCCGGCGCCTGCGTCCACCTCGTCTACCTCGTGGGGGCCCTGACCGCGCAGAGCGGGGACGCCCGAACGGCCGTGACGGCCCGGATCGCCGACCCGACGGGCGTCTTCCTCGTACGCGCCACCGCGCGCGAGCCCGAGATGCTCGCGGCCCTTGCCGCGATCGCGCCGCCGGCCTTCGTGGCCGTGCTCGGGTACGCCGAGGGAGCGCGGCAGGGGCCGACGGTCCGCCCGATCTCGGTCGCCCGGGTCGACCGGGGTGCCCGGGACCGGTGGCTGGTCCGGACCGCGGACCGGACCGCAGCGCGGCTCGAGGCGGTCCGGGCGCGCCTCCGGGGAGAGGGCGACGACCCGCTCGCTGACGAGGCGATCGCGGTCTACGCCGTGACGCCGGCCATGGTCGAGGAGCTCAGGGCGATGGCCGCCCATGCGCTCGAGGTCCTGCCGGCGGCCGACGTGGCCGCGGTCCGGGCCTCCGACGTCGACCTCACCTCCGTGCTGATCGCGCGGGTCGAGGAGGGCGGGCGCGAGGGGGTCCCGATGGAAGACCTGGTCGTGCTCGGCGCCAGGGAGGGCTGCTCGAAGGTCGAGGTCGAGGAGGCCCTCGCCGGGCTCCTCGAGGAGGGGGACTGCTACATGCCCCGGCGCGGGCTGATCCGGATCGCATGAGGATCGAGTTCCTGGCCGAGGGGCCGGCTGCCCTGGTCGTGAATGCCGAGCGGACCCTCGTCATCGCCGACCTCCACTTCGGGATCGAGTCGGACCTCGCGCGCCACGGGTGGCACTTCTCGAGCCGGTCGGTCGAGCGGATGCAGCGCGTGACGGACCTCGTCGACCGGCTCCGGCCCGACCGGCTCCTCCTGCTCGGGGACGTTAAGCAGTCCGTGCCCTTCACGACGAGGCAGGAGTGGCGCGAACTCCCCGAGGTGCTCGCCGCGTTCCGTTCCCGCGTGCCGCTCCTGGTCGTCCCCGGCAACCACGACCCGGGGATCGAGCGCTTTCTCGAGCCGCACGAGCTCGCAGAGAAGACCGGGACCGTGGTCGACGGCGTCGGGTACCTGCACGGCCACACCCTCCCCGCCTCCATCCTCGCCGGCCTGCTCGTGCTCGTCGGCCACCACCACCCGCTCGCCGCGATCCAGGACGAGGTCGGGTGCGCCCTTCGCGCGCCGGCCTACCTGATGGGTGAGCTCGACGGGGCCTGCCTCGGCCTTCCCCCCACCGAGCGACCGACGCGGGCCCTCTTCGTCCCGGCCTTCAACGAGCTCGCCGGGTACGACGTCCGGAAGATCGTGGCCGACCCCTTCAGCCCGGTCTCGCGCTGCCTCAAGAAGGAGACGGTCGAGGTTCTGCTCGCCGACGGCACCCTGCTCGGGCCGATCGAGGCCCTCGCCCCCCGCGACGAGGCGGCCGCATGAGCTCGCTCGACCTGCTCGACCCCCGCATCCGGCAGTCGATCGCCGACCGGGGGTTCGAAGGGCTCTCCGAGGCGCAGGAGCTCGCGGTCCCCGAGGTGGTCGCGGGCCGGCACCTCCTCCTGATCGCGCCCACGGGCACGGGCAAGACCGAGTCGGCCATGCTCCCGGTCTTCCACGGCCTCCTTCGAGGGAAGAGCGGCGGCTTCTCGGCGATCTACGTCACGCCGCTACGGGCGCTCAACCGCGACATCCTCGCCCGGATGGAGTGGTGGTGTGCGGAGCTCGGCCTCCGGGTGGGCGTGCGGCACGGCGACACCACCCAGGCCGAGCGGCGGAAGCAGGCCCTCCACCCGCCTGACCTGCTGATCACGACCCCCGAGTCCCTCCAGGCGCTCTTCATGGGCAAGACCCTCCGAAAGCACCTGGCCGGCGTCCGGTACGTGATCGTGGACGAGATCCACGAGCTCGCGGGCTCGAAGCGCGGAGCCCAGCTCTCGGTCGCGCTCGAGCGGGTCCGGACCTACGCGGGCGAGTTCCAGCGGATCGGGCTCTCGGCCACGGTCGGCAACCCCGAGGAGGTCGGCCGGTTCCTCTGCGGCCCGAACCGCCCCTGCCGCGTGGTCGCGGTCCCGGTCGCGAAGTCCCTCGACCTCGGCGTCGTCTACGCCGGCGAGCAGTTCGACGCCCAGGCGAAGTGCGTCGAGCGCGCCCTCGACCCCTCGGGCTCGAACCTGGTCTTCACCAACACGCGCGTCACGGCCGAGGCCCTCGGCCACGCGCTCTTCAAGCGCGGGGACGTCGAGGTCCACCACGGCTCGCTCTCGCGCGAGGTCCGGATCGACGCCGAGGAGCGGTTCAAGAAGGGCGAGATCGCGACCCTGATCTGCACCTCCTCGATGGAGCTCGGGATCGACATCGGCCACGTCGAGCACGTGGTCCAGTTCGGCTCGCCCCGCGAGGTGGCCCGGCTGGTCCAGCGGGTCGGCCGCGCCGGCCATCGCCTGGCCGCGGTCTCGCGCGGCACGATCCTCGCGACCGGGTTCGACGACCTCCTCGAGTCGGGGGTGATCGTGCGCAGGGCGACGGCCGGCGAGATCGAACTGGTCCGGATCCCGTACGGCGCGGCCGACGTGCTCGCGAACCAGGTCGCGGCCCTCGTGGTCGAGCACGGCGAGATCGAGCGCGCCCAGGTCCGCGCGATCCTGGCCGGCACCGCGGTCTTCGAGAATGCCGGGGCACTCCTCGACAAGGTCGTGGCCGCGATGGCCGGCCACCGGCTCGTCCGGCTCGAGGGCGACCGCCTGATCACGACCTCCCGGGCCCGGCGATATCTGATGGCGAACCTCTCGATGATCCACGACGAGCGAAAGGTCATGGTCTTCGACCTCGCCTCGCGCCGGACCGTGGGGACCCTCGACGAGTCGTTCGTGGTCGGCACGATCCACCCGGGCTCGGTCTTCATCACCAAGGGGCAGCTCTGGCGCGTGCTCGACACCGAGGACGGCCGGATCACAGTCGAGCCGGCCAAGCGCGCGAAGGGCGAGCTCCCGAGCTGGGAGGGCGAGCAGATCCCCGTGCCCTTCGCGGTCGCGCGCGAGGTCGGCGCCCTCCGGCGGACCCGCCGGCTCGGCGACTACATCCGCAGCGAGCGGGCGGTCCGCTATGCGGAGCACTTCCTCGCCGAGATGGACAGGAACCGCTCGGTCATCCCGACCGACGAGACGATCACGCTCGAGAACGCCGAGGAGGGGGTCGTCTGCAACATCTGCGCCGGCCACCGGGCGAACGAGGTCCTGGCCCGCGTCCTCTCCCTCCTCCTCTCGGCCCGGTACGGCACCACCGTCGGGATCGAGATCGACGCCTACCGCTGCCTGCTCCGCCTGCCGAAATCGCTCCGTGCGGCCGACGTGCGCGAGACCCTCCTCGCGCTCGAGCCCGCGCACATCAAGGGCCTCCTCGAACTCGGGCTGAAGCGGACCGCGCTCTACAAGTGGAAGCTCGTCCAGGTCGCCAAGAAGTTCGGCGCGATCGACCCCGACGCCGACTACGAGCGGCTCTCGATCCACCGCCTCTCCGAGCTCTTCGACCGGACCGTGGTCCAGCAGGAGGCCTACCGCGAGCTCTTCGAGAACTACATGGACGTGGAGGCGGCGGCCGGGATCGTCGGAGCCGTCCGCGATGGCTCGATCGAGGTCGTGACCGTACAGGTCTCGCTTCTCGGCGCGGCCGGCCTCTTCTCGTCCCGCGATCTGGTCCCGCCCGAGTCGGCCGACACCGCGATCCTCGCGACGGTCCGCCGGCGGATCGAGGACTCGGACGTGGTCCTCTGCTGCATGAACTGCCGGCGCTGGAAGGTCAAGACCAAGGTCTCGCGCGTGGAGGAGCGGCCGCAGTGCCCGGTCTGCTCGGCCCGGCTGATCGCGGCCCTCAAGCCCTGGGACGAGCCGCTCTATGCCGTCACGAACAAGAAGCAGAAGACTCCCGAGGAGCGCGAGGTCGAGAAGCGTCTCCTGCGGAACGCGAACATCGTTCTCTCGAGCGGCAAGAAGGCCGTGATCGCCCTCGCGGGCCGGGGCGTCGGGCCCGAGCACGCATCGAGGATCCTCGCGACCCTGGCCGAGGGCGACGCGTTCTTCCGCGAGATCCTGAAGGTCGAGCGGCAGTACGTCCAGACCCGGCACTTCTGGTAGAGGCGGGCAGTGCATACCCACGCCACGACCACGGCATCAACGGCCGCATCGACGTCGTCCGGCTCTTCAACAATCTATGAGGCCGGAGCCTCGACTGCTGGCTTCCACGATTCACGCGGCCGGTAGGGTGAGAAGAAGGTCGATCCCTCGCCCGGTGTCGACTCGACACATACCCCGGCCGCTGTGCGGCTCCGGGACGAGCCAGATCGTATGGCCGGCCCCATCTTCCTCCCCGCGGGCTCGGGGTGCCGTTCGGCCATGACCATCATGGAGCACGATGACCACACTGCGGCCGCCAGCTCGTCGAGCATTCCACATACCGCGGACATCGGCACCAAGACCGGGAAACGGCATCAGCACGGCCGCCCTGAGGGCTCCCATCGGAATTGCTGCCGTGATCGATCCAACGGCAATTCACTGCAACAAAGCCCGGAGGGCTCCCACTTTCGAATTCTTTATCCTGTCAGCAGCGAGATACACTTAGATTCGCATCTCGGGTCCCCATGACAGCCAGTTTACAGCGTCAGAATGATGAGAAAGAGGCGACCGCCCGTCTCTCGGTGATCTCCAACACCCTGCTCATGCTCCTCAAGTTGGCCGTCGGCGCCACCCTCGGGTCGGTCAGTATGATCTCCGAGGCGATCCACTCGGGGATGGACCTCGTCGCGTCGGTCATCGCCTTCTTCTCGGTCCGGAAGTCGGCCGAGCCGGCCGACTCCGAGCATACTTACGGTCACGGCAAGTTCGAGTCCATGTCCGGTCTCGCCGAGTCTCTCCTGATCTTCATCGCCGCGATCCTCATCATCCGGGAGGCCGCGATCCAGCTGCTCGAGCCGCCGGGAGAGGCGATGAATCCGACCCTGATGTTCGCCGGCATGGCGGTCATGGCGACCTCGGCCATCGTCAACTGGGTCGTCTCCGCCCGCCTGATGAGGGTCGCGAAGGAGACCGAGTCGATCGCTCTCGAGAGCGACGCCTGGCACCTGCGGACCGACGTCTATACCTCGGTCGGTGTCTTCGCCGGCCTCGTCCTTATTCGGCTGACAGGCCTGGTGGTCCTTGACTCAATCGTGGCCATCGGCGTCGCGCTGGTCATCCTCAAGGCGGCCTACGACCTGACTACGAAGTCGTACCGGGACCTCATCGATCACTGTCTCACCGAGGAGGAGGACGCGCGGATCCGGCGGGTCATCTGCGAGCACCAGTCCCGGTATGCCCGGTACCACACCCTCAGAACGCGGCGATCCGGCCCCGAGGTCTTCATCGACTTCAGCCTGGTCGTCGATAAGGAGGTCTCGGTCGAGTTCTCACACGACCTGACGGACCATCTCGAGGCGGACCTGAAGACGGAGTTCCCCCGGGCATCGGTGATGATCCATATCGAGCCGGACTCGGGATCGGCAGAGCCGCCGGCCTCCTTCTGCGAGATCGCGGGCGGACCGACGGTCCTGGAAAATGGGACGGATTAGTCGAAGAGATCCCCGAGGAACCCCTTTTTCTTCTTCCTGTCAGGATCGTCGTCGTGATGATCGTGGTGATCATCATGGCGACCGTACGAAGCGGGGTACGCCTGGCCCGGCGGCCCACCCCTCTGCATCGTGGGCGGAGCGGATGCTGCCGACCGCTCGACGATCTGGTCGAGCTTCCCTTTCTCCAGCCAGATCCCGCGGCACTGCGGACAGTAGTCGATGGAGACCGTGAGCCGTTCCCCCATCGCCAGATCACAATTACAGACAGGACACTTCATGTGCACTCATACAGGGATCGGCGGGAATCGGATAAAGAGGCTCGCATCCTGACTTTCCACGTGACATGACGAACACGACGACTGCGACGATGGGTGCCGGCGTCGTCTGGCAGTGCTGGCGATCACATGCCCGATCGGGGGAGTTGTCTCCCTGCCACGGGTGCCTCCTAGGCTCCGGGCGCTCCCTTCCGCCGGGGATGCCGGAGCCGCTTCGCGATCTCGAACCAGACCACACCCACCACCCCTGCGGCGACAGCGATGCCGAGCTGGACTGGTGTGACCGGCCCGAAGTGGAAGAGCTCGGCGATGAACGGGACCGAGAGCGCCGCGGCGAGGAAGAGGAGCGCCCCCGCCGTGACGATCCAGTACGCCCGGTTCGGCCGTCGGATCGTGGCCACGATGCTCTCTGACCACGAACGGTTCGTCGCGATCAGGGAGAGGTTAGCAACCACGATCGTCGTGAAGGTCAGGGTGCGGATCGAGGCCTCGCCAAGCCCGATCCACATACCGGCCGCATAGACTGCGAGCACCATGCCCAGCACGACGAGTCCCTGCGCCAAGGCGATGGCGACCGTGTGGCGGTCGAGGATCCGCTCCTCCGGCCGCCGCGGGGGCCGGCGCATGATCCCGGGCTCCTCCCGCTCCGCCTCAAAGACGATCGAGCAGGCCGGGTCGATGATCAGTTCGAGGAAAACGATGTGCACCGGCAGGAGGATCAGGGGCAGCCCGAGCAGGACCGGCACCAGCGAGAGGCCCGCGATGGGGGCGTGGACCGCGATGATAAATGCCATCGCCTTCCTGAGGTTGTCGTAGATCCGCCGGCCCATGCGTACGCCGGCCACGATTGAAGCGAAGTTGTCGTCGAGCAGGACCACGGAGGCCGCCTCCCGCGCTACGTCCGTGCCGCGCTCGCCCATGGCGATCCCGATATGGGCCGCCTTGAGCGCCGGGGCATCGTTCACCCCGTCGCCGGTCATGGCCACCACCTCGCCGCAGGCCTTGAGCGACTCGACGATCCGCAGCTTCTGTTCGGGCACGACCCGCGCGAAGACTGAGGTCGCCTCGACAGCCGCCAGACATTGTTCTGTCGGCATCGACTCGAGCTCCGGCCCGGTCAGAACCCTCCCGCCATCAGCAAGGCCGATCGCATCGGCGATCGCGCGGGCTGTGGCCGGGTAGTCCCCGGTGATCATGGCGACCCGGATCCCGGCGGTCTTGCACTCGGCGACGGCAGGGGCCGCGTCCGGACGGACCGGGTCCACGAACGCGATCAGGCCAAGAAAGGTAAACACGAAGTCGTGCTGGATGGGCGGCAAATCCTCCTGCCGGAAGTACGCCTTCGCCACGTCGAGCACGCGGTAGCCCCCGGATGCGAGTTGCTCGGCCTCGGCCCGCGGACCCGCCGCCTCGCTGTCGTCGAGATGGCAGAGGTCGAAGATCGCCTCGGGCGCCCCCTTGACCGCGATGATATAATCGCCGCCCGACGGTGACCTCCAGACGTTGGACATGGCGAGCAGCTCTGGGGAGAGCGGGTATTCCTGGAGGAGCTCCCAGTTCGCGTGGAGATGTTCGGTGCCGTAGAGATCGGCGTCTCCAAGCCGGTGCAGGGCCTGTTCCATCGGGTCGAAGGGGTCCTTCTTGCTGGAGAGGATCGCGAACTCGAGGAGCTCGTGGAACGGCTCCGGGAGGGCTCCTGCGGTCCCGGAGATACAGTCGAACTCGTCACCGTTCGCGCAGAGCCAGGCGACAGTCATCCTGTTCTCGGTGATGGTGCCAGTCTTGTCCACGCAGAGGACCGTGGTCGCCCCGAGGGTCTCGATGGCGGGCACGCGCCGGGTCAGGACGTTCTTTTTTGAGAGTCGCCAGGCTCCGAGGGCCAAAAAGATCGTCAGGACCACGGGGAACTCCTCTGGAAGGATTGCCATGGCGAGGGTGATGCCGGCGAGAAGGCCGTTGAGCCAGTCGCTCCGCGTGAGGCCGTAGACGATCACGACGAGCAGGCAGAGCCCGATCCCGATCAGCGCGATGCTCCTGACGATGCTGGCGGTCTCTCTCTCGAGGTGAGTATCCTCGCGCTGGACGGACTGCAGTGCCTGACCGATGGCACCCATCTCGGTGCGGGTGCCCGTTGCCACCACCTCCGCGACGCCCTTGCCCTGCACAACGAGTGTGCCCGAGTAGAGCCAGGGCCGGTCGTCGCCGCCGGGCCGTCGATCGCCGGGTTCTCCCGCTGCGGGGTGTTTTCTTACTGGGACCGACTCCCCGGTGAGGAGCGACTCGTCAGCCGAGAGGTTCACACCCGAGAGGAGGAGGGCATCGGCTGCGACACGGTCGCCCTCGCTGACAACGAGGAGGTCTCCCTCAACCACCTCCCGGCCCGGAATCCGCTTCGTTGTACCGTCCCTGATGACCAGCGCCCGGGGGCTCGATAGATCCCGCAGTGCCTCGAGCGCCCGCTCGCTCTTCCGCTCCTGGTAGACCGTTATCCCGATGATGACGAGCACGAACGAAAGGAGAAGGGCGCCTTCCTCGAGGTCGCCGAGGACGAAGTAGATGAGTCCCGCTCCGACGAGAAGGAGAAACATCGGCTCGCGGACCACCCCGCTGACGATAGCCAGGAGCGTCCTGGTCTCTTCGACCGGTAACTCGTTGTAGCCGTCCCGGGCAAGATGCTCTGAGACCTCTGCAGCGGAGAGCCCGGTTCGGCCGATCTGACCGGGAGGGGGCATAATAAAGTACCACTGGAGAACGGCGCGGTACCCTAAAGGATTTGCGTACACCAGGCAGTCGTTCCGCTGCATGAGGGCGCAGGTTTCGGGCGTGCAGTGACCCGCACCACCATGCGGTGCTCCCGAACTATCCCGTTCGAGCTCATCAACATCGATAGCGACCGCCGATGCGCGGAGGAGACAGGGCGGATCAGTTCAGCCGGTAGTGGACCGTCCACTGCGTCTTCCGAGCCGGTCCGAGACACCCCTTCGCCGAACGTCTTTGTAATCAAGATGGTCCTGTGCGCTGATGGAGAACGAGACCGAGACCGAGACCGAGATCGACCGGCTGGTGCAGGCACAACGGCAACATCCATACCGTTCATTTCTTCGGGGCGGAAGCGGGCCTGGCTGCCCGTGAGCGTCGCATTGCAGGTTGTAAAGTAATGCGCGCGGTCGCTGACAAAAGGAGGGTTGCCCGTAGGGACTTCTGGTAGAAGAGAAGGGACCGGGTCCCTCACATGATCGACTCGAGCTTCTGCTCGAGGAAGTCGAGGCCCCGCTTGATGTCCTCGAGGTTCTTACCGCCGGTCAGGATGATCTTGCCCGAGCTGAAGAGGAGTGCCACGATCTTCGGGTCCTTGATCCGGTAGACGAGCCCGGGGAACTGCTCGGGCTCGTACTCGATGTTCTCGAGGTTGAGGGTGATCACGACCTTGTTCAGGTTGATGTACTTCCCGATGTCGTACGAACAGACGATGTTCGTGACCGCGACCCGCGGCTCGTCGTAGCAGGCGACCCCGGCCTCGCGCAGCGAGTTCATGATGATCTCGAGGCCTTCCGTGAGGGCCTCCCGGTTTCGGATCCCGGTCAGCACGACCTTGCCCGAGCTGAAGATCAGGGACGCAATCTTCGGCTTCTCGATGCGGTAGACTGCGCCCGGAAAACGCTTTGTATTGAGTTCGCAGGCTGGGATCCGCTGCGATACTTCGGCGAGATCGATCGAGTCCGCGATCACGCCCGAGGCGACAATATTCTCGATCTTGAGCGACTCGTATCGTTTCTCTTCCATCTCTCTAACTATGCTGCCTTTTAAACTATAATAGTTCTGGAGAACCTTTATGTCACTTTGAAGGCCTGAAAGCCGGCCGTTTCGCGCAGAATTAAAGTTCCCCCGGGCACAAACCAGTAGTGTTTCGTATGGGCGAGGAGCTGCACAATATGGCCGACACTTGGGCGAACATATCGTATCCATCTCGATCGCGAATAGCAATCCTTTTTCGGACAGCCCCCGATCTCTCCCCGTGACAATCATCCGATCCCTCCTCGTTGCCGGCGCTCTCGCCTGCCTCCTCCTGGGGGCTGGCTGCTGCTCGACGTCCTCGACCATCACTCCGACCGCCGAGACCTCTCGGCCCTATTACACGATCGCCCCGACGTCGGCCTCATCCGATCCGGTTGCGACCCTGAGCCGGATGACCACGGCCCCGACAACGAAGGAGCCGACTGCTCAGGGCCCCGAGTTGGAGCTCACGATCCTCAATCACGAGTGGAAGCGAACCGGGGAGAGCACGTGGAAGAGTATCTATGTCGTCGGTTCTGCGAAGAATACCGGAACGCAGCGGATCGATTACGGCGTGATCGA
This sequence comes from Methanoregulaceae archaeon UXB-2016, assembly GCA_004332335.1. GTDB lineage: Archaea > Halobacteriota > Methanomicrobia > Methanomicrobiales > Methanospirillaceae > UBA288. Next base: position 25,541 of record SISS01000035.1, read on the forward strand.
TGTGAAATGGTTTGACACGGGCGGCGCGGTGCTCGGAACGACGCCCCACATGGTGACAAAACTCGACCCCGGGGAGACATACCGGTTTGAGATCATGTATATCGGCGACACCGATGAATCCGAGGTCGACCGGTACACCATCGTACCGGGCGACCTGGACAACTACAGCTAATCCCTTTTTCAGTCCGTCGGGACCGGGATCGCGACCCACCCCATGACGTCAGAGAGGACCAGGGCCCGGCTGCCGATGGGACAGAACCCGCCGAGCCGGGCCGTGATCTGCCCCGGTTCATCCCCACGCACGTGGGGAACACCGCTATCGCTACAATCCAGCGCGCGTGATTGGCGGTTCATCCCCACGCACGTGGGGAACGCCGTCTGCCTCGCAGTCTGTCGCGTCGAGGGTGCGGTTCATCCCCACGCACGTGGGGAACGCGTATTGGATTCGGATCTCATGATCACCCACTCCGGTTCATCCCCACGCACGTGGGGAACGCACGGCGAGCGTATCGAAGGACCGGACCTCGCTCGGTTCATCCCCACGCACGTGGGGAACGCGAGATCGCGTTCTCAGCCCTCCACGACACGCACGGTTCATCCCCACGCACGTGGGGAACGCGCGTACGCGTGGGCCAAGGACGAGATCCTGAACGGTTCATCCCCACGCACGTGGGGAACGCCACACCCGGCATTCGAATGTTGTCGTCACGGTCGGTTCATCCCCACGCACGTGGGGAACGCCGATCCCCTCCGGGAACGCGTACGCCACAATCCGGTTCATCCCCACGCACGTGGGGAACGCTTGAGTTTAATTTCCACTTTCATGCTATCTGACGGTTCATCCCCACGCACGTGGGGAACGCCTCTCCGTTGTGTCGTTCAACGGGAAGCTATCCGGTTCATCCCCACGCACGTGGGGAACGCTCTACGAGCGGTGTACAGCGGTCCGGTGCGGGCGGTTCATCCCCACGCACGTGGGGAACGCAAGGTCGAAAATTCGCCGGGATCGTCGAACCGCGGTTCATCCCCACGCACGTGGGGAACGCTATGAGGTGGAGTGATGCTTTCCCCCCACCCTCGGTTCATCCCCACGCACGTGGGGAACGCGCAACCCCACAAACCCGGAATCTCGACCGGCTCCGGTTCATCCCCACGCACGTGGGGAACGCGATTTGATGATGGATTTAGCTACAAAATCTCCCGGTTCATCCCCACGCACGTGGGGAACGCCTGACCGTGATCGACGGCGCTCTCGGGTTTGCGACGGTTCATCCCCACGCACGTGGGGAACGCCTCCGTGAACGCCTCTTCAGCCGCGCTCATGCCGGTTCATCCCCACGCACGTGGGGAACGCGCCTATCGGGCGTTCTACCGGTCGCTGTTTTTCGGTTCATCCCCACGCACGTGGGGAACGCGACGAGTCCCGGGCCGCGATCACGACCAGCGTCGGTTCATCCCCACGCACGTGGGGAACGCCGCTTCGAGGGCGTCAAAGAACCGGATGGTGGCGGTTCATCCCCACGCACGTGGGGAACGCGGGATTTGCTCATTGGGGGCCGGGAGATGATCCGGTTCATCCCCACGCACGTGGGGAACGCTCTATCGCGAGGAAGAGACGTTCCTCCCGTCCCGGTTCATCCCCACGCACGTGGGGAACGCCCTCGCCCGTATCAGGCCGGGGCCTTCCCGGCCGGTTCATCCCCACGCACGTGGGGAACGCGTTCAGCCCGTCGACCGCGTCGATGAGGCCGGCGGTTCATCCCCACGCACGTGGGGAACGCGGCTAACGGCGCCCTCCCCCCGCCTCGCTTCGCGGTTCATCCCCACGCACGTGGGGAACGCCCACCTGGATATCTAGGCGAACAACTGGGTAACGGTTCATCCCCACGCACGTGGGGAACGCCCCCTCCGCGCCGCTCCCTCCTCGATGCACCCCGGTTCATCCCCACGCACGTGGGGAACGCCCGCATCACCGGCTGGATTGTCAGGACTGCGGCGGTTCATCCCCACGCACGTGGGGAACGCGGAGTCTAGGCAATCATGGCAAAATACGAAACCGGTTCATCCCCACGCACGTGGGGAACGCTCGACGCCGAGTTGATGCAGCGCCTCGACGATCGGTTCATCCCCACGCACGTGGGGAACGCGGCCGGCACATCGCGCACGCGAACGTGCGGCTCGGTTCATCCCCACGCACGTGGGGAACGCTCGACCAGGCCGGCCTCGTGCAGCCGCTCCCACGGTTCATCCCCACGCACGTGGGGAACGCTCTTCAATTTATCAAGGAGGAGGTGGAATGGCAATTCTCCCCCTTCCGCGGGGCAAAAGGATCAGCAGACCTGTTCCTGGTGTTCGGTATCAGCCCGTCTGCTCCCGCCTCACCATCGCCGCCGGCCGTGTCCGTCGCCCGTTTGGATATCGTTCTCCCAGGTAATTACGCCTTCGGATCGTCTGCCGACAGCCCTGCGAGACCGGACCCCCCACGGTGAGATCGCGTGTGAACCCTGCTGCCGGGAAGCACCTACCAATCCGTATATCATGCGATCGGTGGCGCGGGACCGGATCGAGACGACGAAATCGGCAGGTTGATGGCGTGACATATAGATTGATCATACGCGATACCATGAGCCGTCCCGGTCCCTCACCCTATTATCAGTACTGGGGGAAGACCGACCGGACCGATGACGAGGATACCCGCTGCCACCTGCTCGCGTATCACTCCCTCGACGTCGCGGCCGTCGGGCGCCGCGTGCTCGAGCGCGACCCGCTGTTGCGGGGCCGCCTTGCAGCCCTGGTCGGACTGCCGGAGAATGACCTCGTCCCAATCGTCACGTTCTTCCTCGCGCTCCACGACCTCGGGAAGTTCTCGGACCGGTTCCAGGGTCTCGCGCCGCGGGTGATGCAACGCCTGAGCGGCCGGGACGGCGGGCGGGCCTACCGCCCCACGATGCACCACTCGACCATGGGATATGCCCTCTGGGAGGAGATCTGGCCCGGCATTGTCGCCGGCTCGGGAAGCGGGGCCCCGGATGCCGATTCGCGGCGGTGGCGCCGGCGGTGGCGCCCCTGGTTCTCCGCCAGCACCGGCCACCACGGCGTCCCGCCGGACGGCGACACCGTCATCGACGACCTCTTCTATCCGGGGGATCGCGAGACCGTCAGCGCCTTCGTCGGGGAGCTCTGCAAAGTGCTGCTGCCGGGCGACGGCCTTCCCGGCGGCGACGCCCTCCCGAGCGCCGAGACCATGAACGCAAGCTCGTGGTTCCTTGCCGGACTCGCCGTCCTCGCCGACTGGCTCGGATCGAGCGACGACATCGCCTTCCGTGAGGAGATCATGCCCCTCGCCACGTACTGGAACACCATTGCGCTGCGGCAGGCGGACACCGTCCTCGACCGCGCCGATCTCCTCCCCGTACGGTTGTGCCGGGCGCGGGGCCTCGCCGGCCTCATGGACGGTTTCGTCGAGCCGACGCCCCTCCAGCGTTACCTCGAGGAGTGCGAGATCGGCCCGGATCCCGAGCTCTTCATCCTCGAGGACGCCACGGGCAGCGGGAAGACCGAGGCCGCCCTGCTCCTCGCGCACCGCCTCATGGAGGCCGGCCACGGCGAGGGGCTCTTCATGGGCCTTCCCACGATGGCGACCGCCAACGCGATGTATGGCCGGCTCGGGGACGTCTACACCCGGTTCTTCGACGATACACGGTCACCTTCGCTGCTGGTGACGCACGGCCGCCGGCGGTTCGTCCGGGCGCCCCTCGCGGCGGTCACCGTCAACCCGGCCGTCGCGATCGAGGCCAGCCCGCCGGAGGAGCGACGGGCCGCCGTTACCTGCAGCGCCTGGCTCACCGAGAACCGCAAGCGGGCGCTGCTCGCCCACGTCGGCGTCGGCACGATCGACCAGGCCCTGATGGCCGTGCTCCCGATCCGGCACCAGTCGCTCCGGCTTCTCGGCCTCTCCCGGAGCGTCCTGATCGTCGACGAGGTCCACGCATACGACCCGTATGTTCACACCCTCCTCAACGCCCTCCTGTACTTCCACGCATCGTTCGGCGGGAGCGCTATCCTCCTCTCGGCCACGCTGCCGGCACACCAGCGGCAGAAGCTCGTCGAAAGCTACCGCACGGGGCGGGGGCTGACGGAGCCGGTCGCCGTCTCGGAACAGGCGCCGTATCCGCTCGTGACCCGGAGCGGCGACAAAATCCCCGACGAGATCGCGATCGGAACGAGGCCGCTCTGCCGGCGCGAGGTCCAGGTCGAGTTCGTTCATTCAACGGACGCCGTGCTCGGCGTCATCGGCGACGCAGTGCGGGCGGGAGAGTGCGTCTGCTGGATCCGCAACACCGTCGGGGACGCGATGGAGGCCTACCGGCTGGTCACCGAGCGGTTCGGTGCGGAGCGGACCCGGCTCTTCCATGCCCGGTACGCCGACGGCGATCGCTTCGAACGGGAGGCGGAGGTGGTGGGGCTCTTCGGGGTGAAGGGCACGGCAGCCGAACGGGCCGGCCAGCGCCTGATCGCGACGCAGGTGGTCGAGCAGTCGCTCGACCTCGACTTCGACTGCATGATCTCGGACCTGGCTCCGATCGACCTCCTGCTCCAGCGTGCCGGCCGGCTTCACCAGCACGAGCGGCCGCATCGCCGGGGAACGCCGCGGCTGGTCGTCCTCTCGCCTCCTCTTGACACGCCCCCCGACGAGGACTGGTATTCTCGTCTCTTCCGCGGAGGCTCCTACGTCTATCCACGGCACGGGCAGCTCTGGCTCACGGCCACCCTCCTCGAGACGGCCGGCGGCTTCGAGATCCCCGGCGACGCACGCGAGCTCATCGAGGGGGTCTACGGAGAGAAGGCGCAGGCCCGCATCCCGGAACCGCTGATCATGACCGAGGTCCGCGCGACGGGACGGGACAGCGCCGACCGGACTGTCGCGCTACTGACCGCGCTCGCCCCTGAGTCCGGATACCTGCGCGGCCCGGAGGGGTCCTGGCCCGAGGAGGAACGGGCCCGGACGCGGCTCGGAGAGCCGACGGTCGACCTCACGCTCGCCCGGTGGAACGGCACAGAGCTCCTCCCATGGTGCGACGGCGACGACGGGTGGGAGCTGAGCCGGATCGCCGTGCCCGTCCGGATCGTCAGCGGTGAACACCCGCGCGATGCGGCCCTCGCCGCCGCAGTCGAGGTGCTCCAGCGACGGTCTCCCCACCTCGGGCGGACCACGCTGCTGATCCCGCTCCGGCCGGGAGACGGCGGCGTGTGGTCTGCCGACGCCGAGGGGCCGGGCGAAAAGCAGATCCGGATCCTCTACGACGCGACTCTCGGCCTCCGGGTTGAATGAACCTGTAATAGATGTAGGGTTATTTAGGGAAACTTTTATCATGTGATCGCTCCCAGCAGTATCAGCGCGGTTGCCATCGCTGGTGTTTTCTGGATGGCGATCTCGCGGGGATGCCATTCGAACACACAGAAGCGATGGAAACGGCATGAATGTATAATCTGATCCACGAACGCTGGATTCCCGTCCGGCGACGAGACGGAACCGAGATCCGAATCAGGCCCGCGGAGATCGTGCGCGACCCCGACACCAACCCGGTTGTCGCGATCGCCTCGGTGCGACCCGACTTCCGAGCTGCATTGCACGAATTCCTGATCGGCCTGGTGCAGACGACCTTCGCCCCCTCGTCCGACAGGTGGTTCGACCTGTACGACGACCCGCCGTCGGAAGACGAGCTCCAGAGGGCGTTCGAGACCGTGGCCCCGGCCTTCGAGCTCGAGGGTGACGGCCCCCGCTTCCTCCAGGACCTCGAGGAGTTCGAAGCGGAGGACTCCGGGATCGACCGCCTCCTGATCGAGATGCCAGGCGAACAGACCCTCAAGCGGAATACGGACCTCTTCCAGAAGCGCGGCCGTGTCGACCGCCTCTGCCGCCCGTGTGCGGCCGCGGCCCTTTTTACGCTCCAGGCCAACGCCCCCGGGGGGGGGCGGGGGCACCGGACCTCGCTCCGCGGCGGCGGCCCGCTCACGACCCTCGTGGTCGGGGACACGCTCTGGCGGTCGGTCTGGCTGAACGTCCTCGAGTCGTCGGCCGTCGGCCATCGGCTTGCCGACCGGGACCGGTCGTCCGTCTTCCCCTGGTGCGCCCCCACGCGGACCAGCAAGAAGGGCGAGATCACCACCCCGGCCGATGTCCATCCGCTCCAGGCCTACTGGGGGATGCCGCGCCGGATCCGGCTGCACGCCGACCACCGGGACGGGGCCGGCTGCGACGTCTGCGGCGAGCCCGCCGACGACGGTTTCTCGCAGATCCGGGCCAAGGACAGCGGGGTCAACTACTCGGGCTGGCGGCACCCGCTGACGCCCCACACGGTCGATAAGAAGACCGGGGAGCATCGTCCCCGCCACGGCTCCGCCAGCGGCCTGAGCTATCGCCACTGGACCGGGCTCGTCCAGAACGACCCCGAGCGCGGCGAGCCCGCCCTGGTCATCAGCCAGTTCCGCCAGACCCGTCACCGAGATCTCCCCGAAGTCCGCCTCCGCCTCCGCGCCACAGGGTACGACATGGACAACGCGAAGGCCTGCGGGTGGTACGAGGCCGAGATGCCGCTCGTCTTCATCGAGGATGTGCACCGGGCCGCGTGGGAGCAGGCGGCGCGGCAGCTCGTCCGCGTCGCCGACCTGGTCGCGTTCAGCCTTCGGACGGCCGTGCGCAAGGCCCTCTACAAGCGGCCGAAGGACATGCCGATCGACCGGTCGTTCTTCACCGCAATCGACGACCGCTTCTGGCAGGAGACCGAGGAGTCCTTCCTGAAGACGCTCGATGCGGTCGCCGGGGGACTTCGCGCGGGTGAGGACCTCACCGGCCTGAAACTCGGGTGGCTCGACGTCCTGCGAAAGAAGGCCGAGCCCCTCTTCGACGAGTACTCGCAGGCCCGGCAGATCGGGGCCGCAGACCCGAAGCGGATCGTGGATGCGCTCCGCGACCTGCTGATCTTCACGGCACCATCGAACCGGAAGATCCAGGAGGCGCTCGGCCTCGAGCCCCCCGCGAAGGACGAGGTGAAGAAGACGCGCGGCAAGCCGCGCAAGGAGGAGAGACCATGAGCGAAGAACGACAGCAGAACATCTCGTTCAGGGACCCGGGTGTGCTCCGGGCACTGAACGGATGGCGCACAGGGCTTGACGAGAACCGCGGCGACCGCGCAATGCTCCGGCGCTGCCAGAGCCCGCTGGAGGTGGCGTTCACACCGGCGTTCCACGGACTCGTCGCGGCGATGAGGGCGCACGGCCGGGTCGATCCCGACCGCCTGGCCCTGGTGGCCGGCGTGATCTCCCACACGGAGGCCGGCGAGCCGGTCCAGGGCCGATTTGCCCAGCAGATGGCCGCGGACAAGGGCGGGCACGCCCTCGTGAGCGACCTGCGCTTCCGCCGCCTCCTGGCCGAGGATGACCCGGAGCGGCTCTACGAGATGATGATCCGGCTCGTCCGTCACCTTGACGGACGGGCGGATGTGGGGAGCCTCGCCGAGGGGCTCTACTGGTGGAATCAGAAGACCAAGAAGCGGTGGGCACAGGACTACTACGACCACGCCCCCGCGGTACGAACCGATGGAGAGGAATGACATGACCGACTTTGTGCAACTGCACCTGCTTGTATCGTATCCGCCCGCGAACCTGAACCGCGACGATCTGGGCCGTCCCAAGACCGCAACCATGGGCAACACGCTCCGCCTCCGGGTGTCGTCCCAGAGCCTGAAACGCGCCTGGCGGACCTCCGAGGTCTTCGACTGCGCCCTTACGGGCCACCTCGGCGTCCGGACGAAGATGCTCGGCGACCTGATCGCCCGCTCCTTCACGACCGGTACGCCGGTCGGTGCCCTGATTCGGGAGGAGGAGGCGGCACCTGCCTTCACGGGCGTGGACGAGGCGAAGGCCCATGCCTGGGCCCGCGAGCTGGCCGGGCTCTTCGGCAAGGTCAAGAAGGAAGAGACGCAGCTCGAGATCGAGCAGCTGATGCATATCTCGCCCGAGGAGATCGGGGCGCTCGAGGCCGTGATCGCTGATGCGGCCCGGACAGGGACGCTGCCGGCGGCCACCGCGATGCCGCCGGTCCTGACCAACCGTCACACGGCCGCCGATATCGCGATGTTCGGCCGGATGCTCGCGGCCATGCCGGCCTTCAACACCGAGGCAGCGGTCCAGGTCGCCCATGCGATCACGGTCCACCAGGTCGTGGTCGAGGACGATTTCTTCACGGCGGTCGACGACTTGAACCGCGGGGTCGAGGACGTCGGGGCCGGGCACATGGGCGAGACCGAGTTTGCGGCCGGTCTCTTCTACCTCTACCTCTGCGTGGATCGGGATCTGCTGATCAGGAACCTCCAGGGCGACCGGGCGCTGGCGGACACGTCCCTCCGGGCGCTGGTCGAGGCCGCAGCCACGATCTCGCCGACGGGCAAGCAGGCCTCGTTTGGGTCCCGGGCCCGGGCCTCGTACGTGCTCGCCGAGAAGGGGACGCAGCAGCCCCGATCTCTCTCGGTGGCGTTCCTTTCGCCGCTCGGGAAGAGCGACGACCTGCTCGGCGACGCGATCGGCGCCCTGCAGCAGACGCGGCAGCGGATGAACGATGTGTACGGCGCCTGCAGCGATGCGGCCGTCGAGATGAACGCGCACACGGGCACAGGGTCCTTCGAGGAGCTCCTCTCGTTCGTGGCGAGCTGACATGGCCGAATTCCTGATCTTCCGCCTCTACGGCCCGATGGCATCGGCAGGCGAGATTGCGGTCGGCGAGCACCGGCCGACGGCGGACCACCCGTCGCGCTCGGCCGTCCTCGGGCTGATCGGCGCGGCCCTCGGCGTCCTGCGTGACGACGATCCGGGGCAGGCTGCGCTCGCGGCGCAGTACCGGATCGCAGTCCGGGTCGACGCGCCCGGGGCCCTGCTGCGCGACTACCACACGGCACAGGTCCCGCCGGCCTCGAGCGGCCGGCACCGACAGCGGTTCGCGACCCGGCGCGAGGAACTGTCCGTGCCGGCCGACCAGCTCCACACGGTCCTCTCGGCCCGCGACTACCGGTGCGACGCGGTGTACACGGTCGGCATCGCCTGCACGGACGAGGCGCCCCGGTACTCGCTGCGGGAGATCGCGGCGGCTTTGCGCGCCCCTGTCTTCACGCTCTACCTCGGGAGGAAGTCGTGCCCGCTGGCCCTGCCCGTGAACCCCCAGATCCTCGAGGGCGTCGACCTCATCCAGACCATGCAGAGTCCGACCGTGGTCAACGACACGTTCATCCACAGGCTGCTGCCGCGCGGTGACCGGGCTGTCTACTGGGAGACGGCGTGCCCGACGATGTGCCGGGCCGCCGAGGAGCGGACACGCCGCGACACGCCGCTGCACCGGGGGCGGTGGCAGTTCGGCGAGCGCGTCGAGCGGTATGCCCGCGTCCCGGATCCCCGAGGTGCGTGATCGTGTACCTTTCACGAATCCGCCTCGGCCCGCGGGCGATGGATGACCCGGCCTTCTGGAGTAGGGTCCAGGACGCCTACCACGCTCATTCGCTGATCTGGGATCTCTTCTCGGACGGCCCGGACCGGGAGCGGGATTTCCTCTTCCGGCAGGAGGCGCACCAGGGGCTGCCGGCGTTCCTGACAGTCTCGGAGCGACCGCCGTCGTCACGGAACGGGACGTGGACGGTCGAGTCGAAACCGTACGCCCCCGTGCTCCGCGAAGGTGTGCGGCTCGGCTTCGCCCTCCGGGCGAACCCGGTCCGGACCGTGCAGGACGCTGCGGGGCGCCATCACCGGCACGACGTGGTGATGGATGCCAAGCGGCGCTTCTCCGAGGCGGCCCCCGGCCAACCGCGGCCACCGCAGCCGGAGTTCGTGCGGGAAGCCGGGCTCGCCTGGCTCGCGGGCAGGGCCGAGAAGAACGGGTTCACCTTCGCACCCGGCGAGGTCACGGTGGACGGCTATGCCCAGCTCCGGCTCAACAAGGAGCGCGGAACGGCCCCGATCCGCCTGAGCACGATCGAGTTCGGCGGGCTGCTGACGGTCACGGACCCCGAGCGGTTCCAAGCCGCGCTCGCCTCCGGGATCGGGCCGGCGAAGGGGTTCGGCTGCGGACTCCTGCTCGTCCGGCCGGCACAGGTGTGAGCGATGCTTCCCCGTCTCCGCCCGATCGCCGTTAAAGAGCGCGTCTCGATGCTCTTTCTGGAGCGGGGCGAGCTGGATGTGATCGACGGTTCCTTTGTCCTGGTGGACGGGGGTGGCGTGCGCACGCAGATTCCCGTCGGGGCGATCGCGTGCCTGATGCTCGAGCCGGGGACGCGGGTCTCGCACGCGGCCGTGGTGCTCGCCGCGAGGGTCGGTTGCCTGCTCGTCTGGGTCGGCGAGGCGGGAGTCCGGCTCTACGCCGCCGGCCAGCCGGGAGGAGCCCGGGCCGATCGCCTCCTGTACCAGGCCCGTCTGGCCCTTGATGAGGAATCGAGGCTGCGGGTGGTCCGGAAGATGTACGAACTCCGGTTCAACGACCGGGTCCCTGAACGGTATTCCATTGAACAGTTGCGCGGGATGGAGGGGGCCCGTGTCCGCGAGATGTATGTGCAGCTGGCGAGGAGGGCCGGCGTGTTGTGGAAGGGCCGGCGGTACGACCCGGAGGCATGGGCGAGCGGCGACCTGCCCAATCGCTGTCTCTCGGCAGGAACCGCCTGCCTGTATGGTGTCTGCGAGGCCGCGATCCTGGCCGCGGGGTACGCTCCGGCGATCGGGTTCATCCACTCGGGTAAGCCGCGTTCGTTCGTCTTCGATATCGCCGACATCGTCAAGTTCGAGACCGTCGTGCCCGCCGCGTTTCGAGTGGCCGCTCGTACTCATACGGCCGACCCGGAGCGCGACGTGCGGCTCGCGTGCCGCGATCTGTTTCGAGAGACCCGGCTTCTGAAACGGCTCATTCCCATGATCGAGGAGGTGCTCGCCGCGGGCGGGCTGCCCGTCCCCGAGACGCCGGAGGACTGTCTGCCGCCGGCCATTCCCGAGGAGGAGGGGATCGGTGATGCTGGTCATCGTGGTTGAGAATGCCCCTCCTCGGCTTCGGGGACGGCTCGCGATCTGGCTGCTGGAGATTCACGCCGGGGTCTACGTCGGCTCGTTCTCGGTCCGCGTTCGGGACATGCTATGGCAGCAGGTCGAGGCCGGTATCGAAGATGGACGCGCCGTGATGGCCTGGTCAACTAACAACGAGACCGGCTTTGATTTTATGACGCTGGGGGCCCACCGCCGGGTACCGAGAGAGATGGACGGGGTCTCCCTCGTCTCGTTCCTCCCGGCTGACGCGATCGAGTTCTTATTCCTGCACGACGATGACGATTGTGGGGGTGAGACCGGTCCTGATCCATGAATTGAGGATGTACTGGCTGCGCTTGGTTCGCTTCGGGGCCGATCACTGCCCGATATCCCCTCGGCGGAATTGATCTTCTACCTTCCTTGTAATAAATTGAAGAGTGTTCCCCACGTGCGTGGGGATGAACCGGGTGCCGTAGTGCGAGCCGTTCGCGATGATCAGTGTTCCCCACGTGCGTGGGGATGAACCGAGCCGGCGACCTACTACGCAGCAGCGGGCGACGTGTTCCCCACGTGCGTGGGGATGAACCGTTAGGGTGCGTAATCCGGCCTGCTCCTCGACCGTGTTCCCCACGTGCGTGGGGATGAACCGGGCGATCGGGCAATCAGGACCGCGCGGGCGACGTGTTCCCCACGTGCGTGGGGATGAACCGTCCACGGGCCAGCGTGCTGAGTAGGTCATGCTGTGTTCCCCACGTGCGTGGGGATGAACCGTAGGCGCAACAGTATATATATATTGTGTGACAGTGTTCCCCACGTGCGTGGGGATGAACCGGGCATCCAGCCGGCGCGGGCGGCCTCGAGTGCGTGTTCCCCACGTGCGTGGGGATGAACCGGCGTAATCGAGTGCCGGAACGCTCGCAAGAGCGTGTTCCCCACGTGCGTGGGGATGAACCGACGAAAACCGCACTCATCATCCTGGCGGGGCTGTGTTCCCCACGTGCGTGGGGATGAACCGACTGATGGGTACACGATCCGGAACCTCATCGCGTGTTCCCCACGTGCGTGGGGATGAACCGGCTCGGGCGAGAGCTGGCTCGTGCCGGTCGCCGTGTTCCCCACGTGCGTGGGGATGAACCGCGGCCAGCAATACCTCAATTTCCGTTCCAGGTGTGTTCCCCACGTGCGTGGGGATGAACCGACTAAACTAAAAATCGAACGCGGCATAGAAAAGTGTTCCCCACGTGCGTGGGGATGAACCGCGGGCCTCAGCGAATCCCGGAAGACCCCTCCAGTGTTCCCCACGTGCGTGGGGATGAACCGTCTTCAGTGGCCTGCTGTTGGGCTTTCATCTGGTGTTCCCCACGTGCGTGGGGATGAACCGTCGGACCATTCGTACTGTCCAACCTCGTCCCAGTGTTCCCCACGTGCGTGGGGATGAACCGGTGTGTGCGTCCGGTTTGTATAGTTGTTGCGTGTGTTCCCCACGTGCGTGGGGATGAACCGCGGAACCGCAGCCACGGAGAGTGAACAGGAGAGTGTTCCCCACGTGCGTGGGGATGAACCGTCGTCGCGGCGCTCGGCGAACGAGACCGTGACGTGTTCCCCACGTGCGTGGGGATGAACCGGCCGAGCCGGCACCAGTGCTCGGCCGTCTCATGGACGCCCATCAGCGGGCTCAGGAAAACCCGGCCAATCCCGCACCCTCGATGGTGAGCTGCACTGCCCGCAGTCGCTGCGTCCGAGTCGCCGCCGGCCGCTCATCGAAGTGCCAGACGGCCTGGTCGGCCGTCCTGAGCAGCGCCTTCAGCCCGCCGTCCGCACGCGGCGCGTGGAGCAGCACGGCCGACGTCAGCGCGAGCCCCCCCTCCTTCCTGGAGAGCAGCGCAGCGGGAGCGAGCCGGCACAGTCACGGCAGTCGGGCCGTACTCCTCGAGCGCTGCACGGAGCACCGCCTGCCGTCAGGGATAGATGGCCGGCTCGCCTATCATCTGGTGCCCTTCGGGGCAAGGGGCGAGTCGTCCTTGGATTGGCCTCCGGGTACTCCGCCCCGTTTCTTCTTCAAACGACATATCGGCGAGCGTAGCCTCGGGCTAGCCGTCCGCAACGATGCTGACGCCGCCACCCAGGGTGAGGGCCATGGCGCCGGCGACGAGGCGGGCGTTGATGGGTTCCTTCATGGTGTTCCTCCTTGAGAAGAGAGCGAATGGGGAGGGGATGGTGGGTGTCAAAATCGCAATAACCCACATTTTGTTTTCGATAAGGCCGGCATTCAGCAGAAGGCGGACCGGATCGGTCCGCTCGCTCCACGGCCGTGCCCGAAGTGCCACACTGGCGGCGGACCCGGGTCCCGCTTCTGCTTCGTCTGCGGCCAGGCCGCTCACGGCCGGGGCGGCGGCCGGCGATCGCGGACGTGAAGCGCGTGCTCTGGGTCGGCCAAGACCAGCTGATCGAGCTGGCCGGGGAGATCCCGGAGTGGAACGTCCGTGAGGCGGAAGCGGTGGCCGCTTCCCGATTTCCGCTCCTCAATTGCCATCAGCACCGGCGGCGTGACCGTAGACCTTGAGGCCCGATCACAGGTCTGGACCGGACAATAGCAACGTCCGTCCCACCGGCTTCCTGAAGCTCCCATCGAGGCGCACCGCCGGACGCGGAAATTGAAGTCGTTCGTCCCGGCGGCGCAGCAGACGCTCGGGATCTCGCGGGTGAAGTGGTTCCTGTACCCGCCGACGGAGGAGGAGACGCGGGAGATGAAGGACGAGATCGCGCTCTGGCAGAGCGCGTCACTCCGCTCGGGGCGGGACCACGAGTAGACGGGGCGAGGTCTGGCTCGTCGACCTCCTCGACCGCCGGGGGCACGAGCAGCAGGGGCGGCGGCCGTGCGTCGTCGTGGGCGAAGCCAACGGCCTGGTCGTCGCGATGAAACAGTTCCTGAATGGGACGCACTCCCGATTCGGAGAGTACACCATGCGCGGAAACCCGCACTTCACCTTTCGATAGCGGTGGCGGTGCTGTACGCGAAAGGAAAACGGGGAAAGCACGGTGTCGAGAATCTCGGCTATGTGACAAACGGCGCACCCCGCAAATTAAAAATCCGATCTTTTAAGCAATTAAACCGCACCAAATAACGTTACGAGAGATGCCCCATGACTTCCGAGATTCCGAAATTCCCGCTTTCCTCAAAATCCATCCCCGATGAACAGAAAGAAAAACTTCGGCACCTTTTCCCCGAGGTCTTCACCGAAGATACGATCGACTGGGAACGGCTGCAGCGTACGCTCGGTGCGGATGTGGAGAACGGAAAGGAGCGGTTCGGGCTGACGTGGCGGGGAAAAGCGGAGTGCTTCAGGATCATCCAGGAGCCGAGTATCGGGACACTCAAACCGGTCATGGGCGAGTCGGTCGATTGGGATACGACACAGAATCTTTTCATCGAAGGCGACAACCTCGAAACCCTGAAACTCCTCCAGAAGTCCTACTACGGCAAGGTCAAGATGATCTACATCGACCCGCCGTACAACACGGGCAAGGAGTTCATCTATCCCGATAAGTATTCCGAGTCACTCGACACCTATCTGGCCTATACGGGGCAGGTCAATGCGGAGGGAAAAAAGTTCTCGACAAATACCGAGACCGCCGGGCGCTATCACTCGAACTGGCTGAACATGATGTATCCCCGGCTCTTCCTGGCCCGGAACCTGCTGCGGGATGATGGCGCTATCTTCGTCTCGATTGATGATCACGAGGTCCACAATCTCCGCGAGATGATGAATGAAATTTTCGGGGAAGAAAATTTCATAGCCTCTGTGATATGGCAGAAGGTATTTTCACCGAAAAATACAGCCAAATATTTCTCAGAAGACCATGATTATGTCCTGATATATGCCCGAGATTCAGAAATTTGGAGACCTAAATTTCTTCCTCGAACTGAGGATGCGGAGTCCCGGTATTCAAACCTGGATAATGATCCACGAGGCGTTTGGTCATCAAGCGATTTAACCGCAAGAAATTACTACAGCAAAGGAACTTACGAAGTCACTAGTCCATCCGGGAAAAAATTCAAAGCGGGTATCGGTACATATTGGCGTACTTCCTACGAACGATTCCTTGAGCTCGATAAAGACAACAGGATCTGGTGGGGGAATAACGGCAGTAATATGCCGCGATTAAAGAGATTTTTATCTGATGTCCGACAAGGCTTCATCCCTCAAACTTTATGGAAATACGAGGACGTGGGCCACACTCAAGAGGCAAAAAAAGAGCTTCTGGAATTCGTTGCATTCGAACAAAATGAGAACGTCCTGAATACCGTCAAACCGACTCGATTGTTGCAACGTATTCTCCAGATTGCGACGGATGGGACTGAAAACGAGATCATCCTGGACTTTTTTTCAGGGAGTGCCACGACAGCTCATGCGGTTCTCTCACAGAATCAATTGGATGGAGGTAACCGGTCCTTCATTATGGTTCAGCTTCCTGAACCGTTACCTATTCCGGAATCAAAACTGAAGTCAATTGCCGATATCGGAAGGGAACGAGTCCGGCACGTAATCAAGAAAATTGAGGACACGCGAAAGGATGCTGCAAAACAGAAAACTCTCTCGAACGAACCCGATGCCCCTCAGAACCTCGGCTTCCGTGCTTTCCGCCTCGACACCTCGAACTTTACCGTCTGGGACGGCAGGGTCCCGACGAATGGGAAGGTCGAGAAACAGATCGAACTCTTCATCGATCACATCGACCCACGCAGCACCGATGAGGAGATCCTCTACGAACTCCTCCTCAAATCCGGCTTTGCGCTCACCACCCCGGTAGCGGAGAAGAAGATCGCCGGCAAAAAAGTGTACTCCATTAACGATAATGCCCTCCTCATCTGCCTCGAACATGAGCTGACGAAAGACCTCATCGTGAAGATGGCGGAGATCAAACCGGCCCGTGCGATCTGCCTCGATACCGGATTCAAAGGCAACGACCAGCTCAGGACGAACGCATTGGAGATCATGAAGTCGCACGGGGTTACCGATTTCCGGACGGTCTGAAGGGTGGCATAAAAGTGGCAAGAAAACCGGAAAACCCTACATCACCGTCGCCTGTCGAACCGCTCCTTCCCCTCGTACAGGAGATCCGGGACCTGGTGCAGAGCGCACGCCGGGCGGCCGCACAGAATGTCAATACTCTCCAGGTCATCACCAACTTCGAGATCGGCCGGCGGATCGTCGAACATGAACAGAAGGGAAGCCGCAAAGCAGAGTACGGGGAACGAATAGTACGGGAGCTCTCTCACAGGCTGACTGAAGAACTCGGGCGTGGGTTTTCGAAGAGTAACGTAGAATATATGCGCCGGTTTTACCTCGAATATCGTGAGACTGTACCTCAAATCGCCCAGACGCTGTCTGGGCAATCTCCGGATAACGTCGCGGCGAACGCACCAATTCAGCAGACACTGTCTGCTACATTGACAACCCGGTTCGCCCTCAGCTGGTCGCACTACGTCTTTCTCCTGACTATCAGCAACCGGGATGAACGGAGATTTTACGAGATAGAAGCGAAGGAGAACCAATGGTCGCTTTCCGAGCTCAAACGACAGTTCAACTCCGGGATCTATGAACGGCTCGCACTCAGCCGTGATAAAAAAGGTGTGAGGGCTCTTGCCCAGAAGGGTCACGTCATCGAAAAACCCGGAGACCTGCTCAAGGATCCGTACATCCTTGAATTTCTCGGACTCAATGAGGAAACACGCTACTCCGAGAGCGATCTCGAATCCGCGATCATCGACAAACTGGGAGCTTTTCTCCTGGAACTCGGCAAAGGCTTCCTCTTCGAAGCCCGGCAGAAACGATTCACGTTCGATGCCGACAACTTCTTCGTGGACCTCGTCTTCTACAACCGAATCCTCCGGTGTTACGTCCTGATCGACCTCAAGATCGGGAAACTCACTCATGAGAACCTCGGCCAGATGCAGATGTACGTCAATTACTACAACCGCGAGGTGAAACTCGACGATGAGAACCCGACCATCGGCATCATCCTCTGCAAAACGAAGAACGACGCCCTCGTTAATCTGACGCTGCCCGAGAACGCCAACATCTACGCCCCCCAGTACCAGCTCTACCTGCCGTCCAAGGAAGAGCTGAAGAAGAAACTGATGGAATGGTCAGAGCGTGCACCCGATACCCCGGAGGCCACATAACTCATGATGAAGTTCAGGTTCGATCCCCACCAGCACTACCAGCGGGATGCGATCGATGCCGTTACCGGACTCTTCGAAAGCCAGACATTGAGCGCCGGCGACTACGAGGTGTCGCTCAATCCCCTCCTCGAATCTTCGGGCCAGGCACTCATCCAGAACGAACTCGGGTACGGCAACCGGCTCGTCATCGACAACACGACCCTCGGCAAAAACCTGAAAGCAATTCAGAAGAAGAACGAGATCCTCTCGGTGGAGGATATCACCAGCAAAGGAAAGAACTTCACCGTCGAGATGGAGACCGGGACCGGTAAGACCTACGTCTATCTTCGGACCATCTTCGAGTTGAATAAAAAGTACGGGTTCAGGAAGTTCATTATCGTCGTCCCGTCAATTGCCATCCGCGAAGGTGTACTCAAATCAATCGAGATGACCCTCGAACACTTCCGGGATCTGTACAATAACGTTCCCTTCACCTATTTCGTGTACGATTCGAAGAGGGTCAGTCAGCTCAGGAGTTATGCAGCAGGCAACGACCAGCAGATCATGATCATCAACATCGACGCCTTCAACAAAAAAGAGAACAACATCATCCATGACACCCGGGACCAGATGGGCGGAAGGCGACCAATCGAGTTTATTCAGACCACCAACCCGGTCGTCATCCTCGATGAACCCCAGAATATGGAGAGCGAAAAGTCAAAGGAAGCCATCGCATCCTTAAACCCGCTCTGCACGCTCCGGTATTCGGCGACGCATCGCGATCTCTACAATCCAGTCTATAATCTCGGTCCGATCCAGGCATTCCGGATGAACCTCGTCAAAAAGATCTCGGTTGCCTCCGTCCTCGCGGAGAACGATCCTACGCAATCCTACATCAGAATTGAAGAGATCCATCTCCACAAACCACCGCTCAAAGCCAAAATCCAATTTTTTAAGATGGGCACTGCCGGCCCGAAACTCACCTCGATCACGGTCAAAAAAGATGATGATCTCTACCAGAAATCGGGTGAGAACACCATCTATGAAAACGGGTTCACCGTCGCCGAGATCAACGCCCAGCCAGGCAGGGAATTTATCAAATTTACCAATGGTATCAGAATGAGACCCGGGCAGGAGCAAGGCGGATCCCGGCAGGATATCGTAAAAAAACAGATTAAAGAAACCATTAAAGCGCATTTCGAAAAGGAATGGCAGTTGAAGGAGAAGGGCATCAAGGTCCTATCGCTCTTCTTTATCGACCGCGTGGAGAATTACCGGAAATATACCGATTCCGGCCCGCTGAAAGGGGTATATGCCGATTGGTTCGAGGAAGCGTATCGCGAACTCGCAAAGGAGTATGCAGATGCCGGTCTCACAATCCTGCCCCCAGAAGAAGTTCATAACGGCTATTTCTCGAAAGATACCAAAGGGCACTTCAAAGACACCGAAGGCCGCTCAAAACCTGACGAGGATACGTACAGCCTCATCATGAAGGACAAGGAAAAACTGCTCGACCCGGAGAACCCCCTGAAATTCATCTTCTCGCACTCCGCCCTCCGTGAGGGATGGGACAATCCGAACGTTTTCCAGATCTGCACCCTCAATGAATCCGTCTCCTCCCTGAAGAAACGCCAGGAGATCGGCCGGGGAATGAGGCTGCCGGTGAACAAAGACGGTGACCGGATCTTCAATGCAGAAATAAACAATCTCGTTGTGGTAGCGAACGAAAGTTACACGGACTTTGTCGCCGCACTCCAGAGCGAATTTGAGGAAGAAGGCATCGTCTTCGGACGCCTGCCTGGGGAGGCATTCCAGGGACTCCGTATCGGAAAGCCCGGTGAGGAAAGATCCCTCACGTCGGAAGAAACGCAAGAACTCCGGACTCACATTCAGGAGAACGGTTGGATCGACGATGACGGGAAAATTAACGATGCGTTCAGCCAGGCGGTTGAAGACCATACTTTCGTCGTCCCGGAAAAATTCCGGCCCGTAACCAGTCAGATCATCGAGATCATCGACCAGCATAAGATCGAGAATCACGTCACCCGGTACAGTCTGAATAAGAGCAAAGTCAGGGAGGACGTACTGCTCGATCCGGAATTCGAAAAGTTCTGGAATGCGATTAGCCAGAAGACAATTTACTCTGTTGACTACGATACCGACGACCTCATCAAACGTACCTCCACCGCGATAAAAAACATGGAGAAGATCGAGCCGCTGAAAATTACCACCAAGGTCGCGGATATCACATTTGAAACCAGCGGGATCAGAGCGCAGGAAGTCAGGACACCCGATCATGAGTACTTCACGCAGAGAACCCATGTCCCGGACATCCTCTCGTACATCCAGAGTAGGGTCGAGCTGACCCGGCATACCATCTATGCAATTCTCAAAGATTCAGGACGCCTCGACGATTTTGTCAAAAATCCTCAGGCCTTCATGGATGCATCGGTAAAATGCGTCCAGGATGAGCTGAACCGAATAATCATCGAGGGGATACAATACGAACGGCTGAACGAGATCGCGTTCGAGATGAGCCGGTTTAGGATACAGGAACACGAGAAGGAGTTCATCAATGATCGTATTGTTCCAACGAAAAAATCACTTTACGATTACATCACGTACGATTCCATCACCGAGAAGAAATTTGCCGAGAGTCTTGAATCATTAAAAGACATCAAATATTTTATCAAATTGCCGGCGTGGTTCAAGGTCCCGACTCCGGTGGGCCAGTATAATCCGGATTGGGCCATCCTGAAGAAGAACGGGAAATTGATCTACATGATTCGGGAGACGAAGGGCACGAAAGATGCACTCGGTCTCCGGGGTCTTGAAAAAGCCAAGACCATATGCGGTGAGAAACATTTCGAGGCGATTGGGATCGATTATCGCGTAATAACCGGGATTGAGGATGCGCGATTATAGAAGAATCGTCCCTACGGTTCAGGTCGAAGAGCTGACAAGAACCGTTGCTCCGTCGCCCGTGCCCCTACCATCACCTATGGCTATGTCTCCACCAGTCGCAGCGCCCTGCTCATGACAGTCATATAATTGCCGACGCCGCCCGGCGATCTCTATGAGGATCGAGATGACCGAGGTCTCGGGCGGATCGGGGCGCTGGCGCGGACCGTCATCGCGAAGGCGCTCCGCGGCGAGGTCGTACCCACGGAGGCCGACCTCGCCCGGTGCGAGGGCTGGGAGTACGAGTCGGCCGGCGTGCTGCTCGAGCGGGTGCGGGCCGGGCGAGTGGTATCGGGTGTGATGCAGAAACCGCCGCGCCGGCAAAAAGGTGCGAGCACCATCACTCTCGAGGCATTCGGCACGGTCACCGGGGCGGATCCTCCGGGGCCTGACGCGGAAGAGACATCATCGCCAGGCCCGAGGATCAACGAGTGATCGCTGCCGTCCGTCGCTCTCTCAAGACCGATGATCGGGACGGAGGGAACGACAATCATTATGGCCATGAACCGGGACCCATGCGAACGGCGAGGTTCGCAACGTCGTCCCACTCGAATCGGTCATTTTGTGTCAATTTACAGACGAAATAATTGAAAAATTGAGCGCGATTTCGTCAAAAGGGCCGAGATCTTGGCTATCTCCACCAAGACCGATCCATTATGGAGAAAATAAGGAAAAATTAGGGCCAATTTTAAAAAATAAGGTCAAAATAAGAATACCCGCCGCAGACGACAGCACCTCTACTCGATCCAGTCGTCGAGCGTCCTTCTGGTCCGTGCTTCCTGCGGTTGAACGCCGCGTGCTGGCCGGAGCGCCTGTCGCTCCTCCGGGTCCGTCCACTCCAGGTCCTCGTCCTCGAGCAATGGCGTGATGTAGTTGCTCAGGACGTATGCCTTTCCGCGGTCCAGCAATATCGCGATCTCCTCCACGGTAAAGGGTCGCAACGAGCAGATCTCGACGACGAGACGCTGCACGTGTTCGACAGATTTGCTCCGTGACCCCAGCTCCGAGAGTTCGTACTGCAACTGCGGGGGGAGCTCCTCGAGCAGACGATGGGATCCATCGCCCTCTCCCGTCCCCTTTCCGGATCCCAAACCCCCAGGGCTGTCTCCGCCTCCTACTTCGATGAGAAGCGGAGACGCCACGTAGAACGTATGCGCGCCGTGTTTATGCTGAATGACAAGGTTCGCATCACTCAATCGCCGCAGGAGAACGCTCACCTGGTACATCTCGAGTCCGGTGGCCTTCCGGCACTTCTCGTTCGTTATCTGCTCGTTCTCGAGCGCGAGATGAAGTATGCGGACCTCCGCCTCGGAGAGGTTGTGCTCCTGCAACCGGACCACCCAGGACAGATCCGCGTCATCGAGCAGATTATGGAACATGAACGACGCGGTAAAGGTGTTCTTCTCTCTCGATGACTCGAATCTCGGCAGGGAGAGATGCACCTCCTTCATCTTCTGCCGCATCACGCCGATCCCGGTCCCCTTGTTCTCCGCATACAGTGTGTCGTGCAGGGCCGCGGCGATCGTCGGGTTCCGCGTCTCCGAGTGGAGCTCGCCGAGTTGATCGACGGGGATAAGCGAATACCCTGGATTTCGGAACTCCAAGCGGTCCGAGAAGTGAATGATCTGCACCGGCCCGTATTGCTGATAGTTCCGGTGCATCACCGCGTTGACGAGCGCCTCCCGGATCACCCGGTCGGGAATCCGCGGTTTCTCCTGTCGCTGAAGCTCCCGTTCCGGCAGCGAGACCGTCCTGGGGAGATCGGCCAGAATGTTTGCTCGGAGTCGGGGTATCACCTTGAAGAGCGGTCCCAGAAATTCAGCGGATTGAAAGGATTCGTCAGCGTCCGTGATCCATCGTGTTCCTGGAACTCGACTGTAGTCGATCCGTGCCATCGGCAGGTGTTGTCGCAGCGCCTTGGCGGTTCCGAACAGGATCAACCCGGCGATCGTCGGAACAAGCCTGTCTCCGTCAAAGGACAGGCACCTGATCGAGCGGAGAAGGTCATTATCCTCGAGATCCAGTTCCGCCGCAGTCGGATTCGCTTTCTCCCGGTCTCGGCGGTACACCTTGACGGCCTCGTAATCGATATCATCGATCGTCGCCTCCCGGACCGGGGTCGTATCGAAAGTAAGGTGACTTCGGGCCTGAAAGAACTCCTGGAGATCATGCTGCGTGCATCGCTGATCCGTCGAGCCGCTCCGACGATATGCACCTCGGGGAAGACCGTGCTTGGTCAGATGGACCGGCTTGAGGGTGGGCGGTGCTTCGGGAATATACGCGACGATTCCGACCCTCCCCTTGATAGACTCAACGGTAATACGTGGATGGATCGGCGGTGTCAACTGATCCGGATCGCCGCACTTTGTCACGAAGTCCTGCTGGATCTTATCGGGATCACTGACGCCTTCAAGGGTGTAGCGTCCATCGGGCTGCTTGATGACGCCGAGAAGGATGTATCCTCCGTTCATTCCGGGCTCGTTTGAAAATGCCGATACCGTCTCGAGAATGGATTTACCGACCTGATCGCGCGCTGCCTTGGCCTCAATGCGAGTGTGTTCGTCAAGAGTATTGAGTTCGTCGAGTAATTCGGCCAGTGACCGCATGATCAGAATGACTCCAAGTCTACTAAGAGTTCGTCAACCAGTCTCATCAGAATTTCCATTCGGCAGGAGGCCATACCGAGTCCCGAAGCATCATCGTACCCTCGTGTTCCTTCAACCGATAACATTGATGGCGAGGTGGCCGGCGCTCGCGAGCGTGTCGAGGCGCTGACGCAGGCCGTCCTCGCCAAGGCGTTCCGCGGCGAACTCGTGCCGACGGAGGCCGAGCTCGCCTGGCGTGAGGGGCGGGAGTACGAGCCGGCCGGCGCGCTGCTCGAGCGGGTGCGGGCCGGGCGGGAGGACAAGCCGTCAAAGCGTAACCGGTGCCCGACAGTCCAGGCGGACATATGCAACGAATTGAAAAATAAGTCGACGAACATTGATTTCTGTCTGTGCGGAATCAATTATTCTGACATGAGAGAAAGCACTTTCACGCCGCGGTAAAAGCGTTTTATTGCCATTGAATCCCCATCTACTTGAGGGGATTGAGCTGAAGCTGCTGATAGATACGAATATTATAATCTACCGTGAGGACGACCGCGTTATCTCTCAGAATATTCGGGATCTCTTCGCGCTTTTGAATAATGTACCCGTCGAGATCTACGTTCACCCTGCCTCTGTTACGGATATCCGGCGCGATTCCGATGCTCGAAGGAGAGAGGTGATACTATCGAAAATTCGTACGTATCACGAATTGTCCGACCCCCCGATGGCCGCCAGGGATACCGCATTCACCGCCCTTGTCGGAGAGCCCAGACAACCCCAGGACCGCGTCGACAATGAAATCCTGTACGCGGTGAGCAAAGGTGCAGTCGATTTCCTTATCACAGAAGATACAGGGATCCATCAGAAGGCAGCCATAATTGCCGAGAACGAACGTGTTCTCCATGTCGATGATGCTTTAGATTATTTCAAGAGGTTGTTGCCACCGAGAGATCGCCGCACCACTCCACCCTCCATGAGAGAGGAGTATCTGTATAACCTGAACCATGCCGACCCCATCTTCGATTCCCTCAAACAGGAGTACCCGCGAGACGGGGAATCGCCATCATTCGAGGAATGGTTCGATAAAAAGGTACGGGAGCACCACAAATGTTACGTCAGTTATCAGGCGGAAGATCGGATCGGCGCGATTCTCATCACGAAGTTCGAGGATGAAGCGATCGAGGCCACCCCCTCCTTACCCCAGAAGAAGCGACTGAAGATCGCCACCATGAAGGTCGCAGATTATGGCCAAAAAATCGGAGAATTATTCCTCAAGTTGTCATTCGACGCCGCAGTACAGAATGGTGTCACTGAAGTTTATCTCACCCATTTCACTCAGGCGGGGGATCGACTCGTCGAGTTAATCCAGGAATACGGGTTCGAGAAGGTCGGAGTGAATCCGCGGGGCGAGGAGGTGTATCTGAAAGAGCTGGTCGTCGAAGACCCGTCCCTCATCGAGAAGTCCCCGAGGACCATTTATCGCAAGTATTACCCAACCGTCTACGACGGGCCATTAGTGAAGAAATGGATCATCCCGATTCTTCCGGAATACCACGATAAACTGTTCACCGACACGCCACGGCGACAGACTACTTTAGCCGAACATGGGGGAGGTTTCATTGTCGAGGGGAATGCGATAAAGAAGGCCTATCTCTGCAACACCCGTGCAAGAACGATGGAGGAGGGAGACATCGTGCTCTTCTATCGATCCCACGATGATTCCGCAATCACTTCACTTGGTGTTATTGAAGAGGTACGTCTGGACGTCACCCAAAATGCCGAAATCGCGCGCCTCGTCGGTAAGCGAACGGTGTATTCGCCCGAAGAGATTGAGGCGTTCAGGAAGCCTCTCACTATCATCCTGTTCCGTCACGTCACCCATTTTCCAACACCGATAAAAATTGACCGTCTGATTAGCCAGGGGGTTCTGAAATGGGCTCCCGCAAGCGTAAACATTCTATCAGATGAGGGGTA
>SISS01000036.1 GCA_004332335.1 Methanoregulaceae archaeon UXB-2016
AGGCGACCGGGAACGCTCGTGGAGGTCCGGGCGGCGATCCGCGCCCTCGTGCCGGAGATCCGGCGCGACTACGGGGTGACGTCGATCGAGCTCTTCGGCTCGTACGTCCGCGGCGAGCAGGACGGCGAGAGCGACATCGATCTCCTCGTGGAGTTCGATCCGGAGAGGAAGCTCTCGCTCTTCGATCTTGCCGGCCTGGAAAACGAGCTCTCGGATCGGCTCGGCATCCGGGTCGACCTTGTGGAGAAACGGTCGATCAAGCCGGCACTTCGCGACCGCATCCTGCACGAGGCCGTTCCGCTATGAGAGGACCCCGAACGGTCGCTGTATACATCGAGGACATGCTCGACGCAACGGAGAAGGCGCTCTCCTTCACGAACGGCCTCGACAGGGACCGGTTTCTCGAGAACGAGGAGAAGGTCCTGGCGGTCACGCGGCTCCTCGAGATTATCGGCGAGGCGGCAAAGAACGTGCCCGACACCGTGAGAGCAGGTCATCCCGATATCCCCTGGAGAAAGATCACCGGCACCCGCGACCGACTGATCCACGCCTATTTCCAGGTCGACGCCGATCAGGTGTGGAGGACAGTCGAGGAGGATCTTCCGCCGCTCCGTACCTCGCTCCAGCGGATCCTCGACGACGAGCAGGCAGGGTAGACCTTCGGTCATCGATCACGCTTTTTACAGGCAGGAGGCCCACGACTTTAGTCGTGGGAGGAATGCCGTCGACATGCTTATCTTCATCCCGATCCGCGAGTGGTGCTGATGATGAGGTCTGTCAACAACGCGGTGGCCGGGAGGGCTGCCGCGAGATCCGTCGATCCGAGGGCCGCCTTCTTCGATTCGCCGCGGGTCCGCGCGCCACTGCATGAGGTCCTGCTCGAGCTCCCGGGGCAGAAGGTCGGGGGACAAACTATAACGCCCTATAGTTGACTATAGTTGATCGTGGCGACGACGACGGTCCAGCTCCGTTCGGAGACCAAGGCGAAACTGGATGACCTGAAACTCCATCCCCGCGAGACGTACGACGAGCTCATCGGCCGACTGGCCGACGCGGCGTACGATGACGAACCGCTGTCCGCTGAAGAGCTGGAACAGACCCGGTCGAGCGAGAAAGAGATCGAGGCCGGCCGCGTCCGCAGCCTGCGGGCGATCATGCGGGAGCTCGGGGATGACCGGGCCATCCGGTCCCTGGTGGAATGATGGTCTATGAGGTGATCTTCACCCATAGCGCCGAGAAAGCGTTAGCAGCACTCCCCCAGGCGGCCCGCATCAGGATCGAGTGCGCGCTCGAGAAGTATGCGGCCGACCCGTTTCCTCGCCGAGATATCAGGAAGGTGAAGGGGTGCCCCGCCGACAGGCCACGGTACCGGATACGGATCGGAGAGTTCCGGGCGATGTTCCGGATCATCCACGACCGACTCATCGTCTGTGTCGTTGCCGTCGGAAAGAAGGAGAACTTCGAGTATTGACCGCATTGCCTGAGGATGTGCCAACCCATATCCATCGCCGCGGGTGACATCAGAGCGGCAGAGGACTCGCGCATGGGATTGATGACCCCGGCCCCGCTCGACCCTTCGCTCAACGCGCGGCTCAGGGAGTCCCACGCGGAGCTGCCGCTCGCGGGCGGCCGGCCGAACACCGTGCTCGCGCTGCCGGACAACCGGCTCCTCTACCTCGCGGCTGTGCTGCGCGATACTCCCGTGCCGGCGCCGGCCCTCTCGCTCGAGGTGTGGCGGGCGTTCCGCTACCTCCTCGTGCCGCACGGGGTCTACCCCCTCCTCGCGTACCGCCTCCGCGCGTGGCCGGAGGACTGCCGGCCGCCGGCCGAGGTCATGGCCTGGCTGAACCGCGTCTTCCTCTCCGCGGCCGCGCCCGACATCGGTGGAAATCCCGGTCTGCCACGGACCTTCTGACCCGGATGTGAGTGGTGGCGGCGCACACTGAGGTCGTACTCGTGTGCTTCGTCAACGATAGACTATGGTGCTGATGATGGATGGTGACGAAACATGGCGTCAGAGCAACAGATATTTAAAACGGTTTTCGTATATACAGTTCAGGAGGCACGATGCGGAACCAGATCGAGCCCGCTATTCTGCCAGAACAGGTCCTCGGGACCCTGATCTCCCTCTGTCGGCAGTACAGAGTGAGGGACCTCGCGCTCTTCGGATCTGCCGCGGGCGAAGGGTTCAACCCGGAAACGAGTGATATCGACATCCTCGTCGACTTCGAGCCCATGCCGGCGACGGAACACATGCACCAGTATTTCGCCCTACTCGAGGCCCTTGAGAGCCTCTTTCAGCGCAGGGTCGATCTCGTCGAGAGGAGTTCGATCAGGAACCCCTATGTCCTGGCGTCCATACTGAAGAGCAGGGTGGACCTTTATGCAGCAGCGTGATCCGAGAGCGTATCTCTACGACATATCGGTCGCGTGCGCTCGTATCGCCGAGTTCACAGCAGGACAATCGCTGGCGGACTATATCAGCAACGCGATGATCCGTTCGGCGGTAGAGCGGCAGTTCGAGATCATCGGGGAGGCCCTGAACCATCTCAAACAGTCCGACCCGGTACTGACCGGGAGGATCACGGACGCATCCCGGATCATCATGTTCAGGAACCGGCTCATCCACGGCTACGCGACGGTCTCCGACGAGGTTGTCTGGGGGGTGATCGAGGTCGGTCTCCCGGTGCTGACACGGGAGGTCGCCTCCCTGTTGTGGGAGCAGTGGCCGGCCGAGTGAACCACGCTATCGCACGGTGCCGGACACCATGCTGGTCGGTCCACCTCCGGCCGGCCCGGCCGCGGAGGGAACCAATTGAGCGATAGAGAGCTCACGCATGGTACCGATGAGCCCCGAACCGCCCGACGCCACGCTGCCGGCCCGCCTCCGCGAGTTCCACCAGAGGCTGCCGCTCGCGGGTGGCCGAACGCCCTGCTGTCGCTCCCGGACGACAGGCTCCTCTACCTCGCCGCGATCCTCCGCGACACGCCGCAGCCGGCGCCGGCCCTTTCGCTCGAGGAGTGGCGTGAGTTCCGCGACGTCCTCGTCCCCCACGGCGTCTTCCCGCTTCCCGCATAGCGCCTCCGCGCCTGGCCGGTGGACTGCCGGCCGCCGACCGAGGTCAGGGCCTGGCTGAACCGCGTCTTCCTCTCCGCGGCCGCGAGGGCGATGCGGGCCGGCCGGCAGATCCGGACGGTCGTGGACGCGCTCGAGGCCGCGGGGATCGAGTCGGTGCTGCTGACGGGGCCGGCCCTGGCGCGGACGGTTTATCCGGACCTGGCGTTGAGGCAGTCGGTCGATATCGACTTGCTCGTGCGGCCGGCGGATGTCATCGCGGCCGAGGCCGTGCTTTAAGGATTAAGCGCGGAGAAGGGGTCGTCCGTTCCCTCGAGACGGGTCCGTGCTGGTCGTCGTATCCGCCATTCCTCTGGACAGGAGCGACGAGGTGATGGTCCGGGAATATGCACCGAATAGTTCGTCGTGAGAGGAATTGTCGTCATCTGTGACGACCGTGAGATCAGCACTGCGGACCTTACCGAAGAGGTCTCTGACCAGATGCGGGACATAGGAGGAGACGAGGACGTCCCGCCCTCTATCTCCGAGGATAGCAGCGCGATACGCCGTTGCGTAGAACGGCTTCGTAAACGTAAACAGGAACTTCTGGAGATCGGAGTCTATCGCCAGTATTGAATAGAAAAAGTGATGTATATTGTCCGGATATCTACATCTATCGTGAATGTCGCCCTTGACAGACCCTGTGGCAACATTTCCACAGGGTTCGATTTTCACGCCGGCCATCAATTCAATGACGGTGATTGAAACTATGTCACCTATAACCGAATGGTATATCATCTGATATACCGCATGTCTTGATCATGTCGGCGTCGGTTCAAGCGGTCGGGTCTTCGGTCCGGTCCCCCACACTCGAAACGATCCGGATGGTTGAGGACTTTATCCGGGAACACTCGGGCGAATACAAGCGGAAAGCGTTATGCAAGGCCCTCCCCCGCGGCGTGATGTATCAGACGTTCCGGCAGATCCTCGAATACCTGCAGGAATCTGCGAAGGTCGGCATTGATGCAGAGGGAAAGGTCTGCTGGATCTACAACCCCGCGCTCTATGACGAGTATATCGGCCGCGACGATCTCCGGATCGCCTAGGTCAATAATTGAAGCGGCGTTCATATTCGGTGTGCGATAGCCACTCGATAACCAGAACCGCGGTGCCCTCTTTACCGGCCACGGAATAGATGAGCCGCCAGCTCCGGTTCAGGTTCATCTTCCACAGGCTTCCCAGGTTCGGAAACCGTCGATACTATTCACCCGGGATCCGATCGCGAGGGATCTGGATCCCTGCGAACACGTTTTCTTTGAGTGCCCCGATCTCCTTCTGAAGATCAGCGAAGATCTGCTTATCCTCGGCTCTCGTCGAGGCCTGGAGCGCCGCGTACGCCTTCTGCCGATCCTCGGCGATGAAGATCGCGGCCGGGATCCGGGGGCCGGGACGGCTGCGTCTCATGTCTCATTCTTCCTTGATCGCCACCAAGAGCGGCGATTACAACCCGTTAAAACCCCGAAGGGTTTGTTATTCGGCCTGATGAGGAAACGCGGGTTGTAATACCGTTGCCGGGTCAGGGAGCGCCACAGGTCGTTCCCGCCGCTGTCGCGGAACCCGTTTCTGGAACAGAGCTGGAGGGCCAGGGCCTCGAGGACCGAGGACTTGCCGGAGTTATTGCGGCCGACGAGGATGTTGATCCGTCGCGGAGAACATTCGACGTTGACGAGTCCGCGAAAGTTCCGGATCTTCAGATCATGAATTCGTCCCATTCTCCGGCCTCCGGGGTCCCTCCGACCTCGTGGATGATTGGAATGTAAGACAGATGAGGTTTTGGTTTCATTTCGAGAGGGGTGCCCCGGTGCAGGGGCGCGGGTACGGTAGCACCCGGGATATGAGGAGGACCTGCAACGCTGCCGGGATCCCCGAACCGCCTCCCGCCGGCACAGTTTTCCGTATCTCCGACGGGGAGCACTCATCGGCCGCGAGCACCGGCATGCCTGCCGGCACTGCGACCGGGGGAAGGGTTAGGGCGCGGAAAGGTCAACGTCGGATCGACGATGGCGCTGCCGCCCGACCCCTCGCTTCCCGCGCGGCTCAGGGAGTTTCACGCGGAGCTGCCGCTCCCGGGCGGCCGCCGAATGCCCTCCTCTCGCTCCCGGACGACCGGCTCCTCTACCTCGCGGCTGTGCTGCGCGATACTCCCGTGCCGGCGCCATCCCTCTCGCTCGAGGAGTGGCGGGCGTTCCTCGACCACCTCCGGCCGCACGGGGTCTTCCCGCTCCTCGCGTACCGGCTCCGCGCCTGGCCGGAGGACTGCCGGCCGCCCTCGAAGAGGTGTGGAAGCTGGAAGGGCAAGCCGACGACAGGAGTCATGGGTATCATGCCCACGACTTTTAGTCGTGGGTAGTTGACTGACGCTTCCTGGTACCAACCTGTCTTGTCCCGCGAAACAACCCTTTTCTTCCAGTAGCGGCGAGATCTATCCGATATGTCACGGCGCGGACCCTATCGTTCGGGCCGAGCGTACAAGGCGCATCCCCATGACCATACCCACCAACGACGAGATTCTCGCCCTCCTTGACGAACTCGAAACGTCAACTGCAGACGATCTCGAATCGGAGTTCCTCGACTTCAAGCCCTGGAGCGACTCCAAATCCGAATTAAAGGTGGCCGTTATGTATGCTGCATGTTTCGCCAACGCCGGAGGCGGCGTTATCGTCTTCGGCATAGAAGACAGGGTGCGCGGACGTGCGAACGCGATTCACGGAGCGAAGAACTACACCATCGACACCTGGAAGCGTGGGATCTTTCAGGGCACGACGCCCTCCCTTGAGGTCGATGTCGAGGAACTATCCGTTCCCGAGGGGACCGGAAAACTCGTGATTGTTCGGATCCCCAGAGGAGAACACCCTCCGTATGGAACTATTGCCGGGTTGTACAAGAGACGGGTGGGGAAGAACTGCATGGGCCTTCATCCAACCGAACACACGAAAGAACGGTACTCGGCAGGTGTCATCGATTGGACCGGAGAGCCGGCTGCCGGCATCGAAGTCGATGATCTCGATCCCGTTGAGATCGCCCGGGCTCAGCGTTTTCTTCGTGCAAGAAACCCGGAATCCCCGCTCCTTGGCCTCGAAGATGCGACCTTCCTGAAGGAGATCCAGGCCGTTCGTCAGGGCCATGTGACCAACGCGGGCCTCCTCCTCTTCGGCCGGCCTGATCTCCTTCGGGATTTCTGCCACCAGAGCCAGGTTCATTACGTCCATCAGACCTCCGAGACCACGGTCTCCCGAAACAACCTCTGGAATCTTGGTCTGCTCCAGGTCATCGAAAACCTCGAATCCATCTTCTCCAGTCCGATCAACCCTGAAGAAGAGATCGAGGTCGGTCTCACCAAGATCCGGATCCCCGCCTTTTCCCTTGAGGCTGTTCGTGAAGCCGTGCTGAATGCGGTTACTCATCGTGATTATACCAATCCCGGTGAAGTCCTGATCCGCCACCTCCCGACGCGACTTGTCGTCACCAGCCCTGGCGGGTTCATCGGCGGCATCACACCGAAGAATATCCTGACCCATGAATCCGTCCAGAGGAACCGGACGCTGGCAAACGCATTCGTCCAGCTCCGTCTTGTCGAGTCGGCCGGGGTTGGCCGGTCCCGCATCTTCGGCTCCATGCTCAACTACGGCAAGAGAATCCCGCAGTACGAAGCCGATGAATACCAGGTCACGCTCACCATCTACGACGGCGCTTTCGATCGCCGGATGGCCTCAATGATTGCGAAATGGACCTCGGAAGGGGTGGAGATTGGCCTCCCGGAACTTCTCGTTCTCTCGTATCTCAGGGACAACCCGTACCTCGACACGCTCGCTGCGGCGGAACTCCTCCAGGTCAGCCCCGATCAGGCCCTGAGAACCCTCGACCAGATGATCCTGTCCCGGTGGGGCATTCTTGAACGGAAAGGACATACGCGGATGGCAACGTTTTTCCTCACCAGAAGGGTTGCCAAGGATCTCATCGGGAAAGCGGGCTATACCCGGATACGGGGTATCGAGACTTCGCAATTCCCAGCCGTCGTCCGGGAACATCTCCGCTACCACGGGAGCATCAACAATGCCGAGGTACGCGAACTGTTGAACCTCGGCAACTCTCGTTCGGCAAGCGTCGAGGCGTCTCGCTATCTCAAACTCTGGTCGGGGGCAGATGGATTCCTCACTCGAGAAGGAAAACCACCTGCTACTCTCTATCGTCTGCGGGATCGCTGAAGTGCAGGATTTGCCCGTGTTAACAGAGTGTTAACATGGTGCGGGCTCATCCCGGAAATGCCGCGAATGAGGAGCAAACTCCAGGCAGGGGGATATTCTTCCGTTTCACAGGTGTTAGCATAGTGTTGCAGATCTGCAATCGGCGTGCAGCTGGACGGCTGATGCGACGTGTTGTCGAGGCAGCCGCGCTCCCGTTGCCCTGCGGCGCACCCTTCCCGGGGCCGGGTCCGCGCGACACGTCGCAGCCGGCGCCGGCGCTCTCGCTCGAGGAGTGGTGCGAGTTCCACGAGCTCCTGGTGCCGCACGGCGTTTTCCCGCTCCTCTAGAACCGCTTCCGCGCCTGGCCCGAAGACTGCCGGTCGGGGTGATGGGCTACCAGGACCCGGTCTTTCGCTTCGAGATGGCGCGGGCGATGCGGGCTGAGCGCGACGCGGTTCGTGCCCGGCAGGACGGGATTCTCGACGCCCTTCTCCAGATCGCTGACGACGATCACCTGCCCGGCTCCGCGCGGCTGTTGCTGGAGAACGATCCGCACGGCAACCGCGTGGACGATTGGGACGCCCTGGTCTGCTGCGTTTCGCGCCTCTGCGGCGATCGATACAGCCGAGCTCGCGATCGTGCTCCGGGTGATGGTTCGTGCTTCAGATCAGTGAACTCGAGCCATTCTCTCGAGGTGGGGAGACCTGTCCTGGGACAACCTCCCCCAACATATTTTTGGAGAATAGGTCTTCCTCAGCCGTGGGTTGGGAGAGAGCTGATCGAAGAAGAGGGCACTGCGACCGAGTTACTGCTGCTGACCATTCCGCCGACATGGCCCATTCATGCCGGGCCTGGTCTCCTTCACGCTCTTTACAGGCAGGAGGCCCACGACTTTAGTCGTGGGAGGAATGCCGTCGACATGCTTATTTCCACTCATGGTCTATTTCCTCGTACTCCATGCTGATCACGGTTCGGATCAAAGTGTGTCCGACAGGGGATCAGGCCCGTTCCATCATCGCTACGATGGAACGCTTTAACACCGCCTGTGACGCGATCTCCGAGACCGCATGGTTGAATCGAACGTTCGGTAAGTACACCCTCCAGACGATCCTCTACCGCGATATCAGGTCGGACTTCGGACTCTCGGCACAGATGGCCGTTCGGGCCATCGCGAAGGTCGCGGAGAGCTACCTCGCCGATCGATCCGTGCAGCACACCTTCGAGCCGGACGGCGCCCTTGTCTGCGACCAGCGTCTGCTCTCCTTCAAGGGCTCCGACAGAGTCTCGATCCTGACCCTCGACGGTCGGATCGTCGCCCCGATCATCGTTCCCGACTACCGGGATATCGACCGCGCGAAGATCAAGGGTCAGATGGACCTCGTCTCCGTCCGGAGTGAGTTCTATCTCATGGTCGTTGTCGATGTGCCAGAGGAGCCGATGATCGAGCCCGACGAGGTGATCGGGGTCGATATGGGGATTGTCAACCTGGCCGCAACGAGTGATGGTGAGACCTTCAGCGGCGATCGGTGTACCACGGTCCGAAAGAAGTTTGCCGCGATCAAGGCGAAGCTCCAGCGGGCCGCGACCTGGGACGCAAAGAAACATCTCAAGCGGTTGAGTGGACGCGAACGTCGGTTCAAGCGCGACATGAACCATATCATCTCCAAAAAAATCGTCGGGACTGCGAAAGACACCGCGCGCGGGATCGCCCTTGAGATTCTCAACGGCATCGGCGCGCGGATCTCGGTTACGAAGGCACAGCGACTGGCGATCGGGAAGTGGGCGTTTTTCGAACTCGGTACCTTCATCCGGTACAAGGCACAGGAAGCGGGGATCCCTATCTATTTTGTCGATCCTGCCTATACCTCGCAGCAGTGCAGTGTCTGTGGGTACACATCCACCGATAACCGGAAGAGCCAGGCCGAGTTTCTCTGTGTCCAGTGTGGGCATCATGAGAACGCTGATAGCAATGCCGCGAAAAATATCGCGGGACGGGCTGATGTCAACCAGCCCATCGCACTCCGTCCACCCTCGAAGAGGTGTGGAAGCTGGAAGGGCAAGCCGACAACGGGAGTCATGGGTATCATGCCCACGACTTTTAGTCGTGGGTAGTTGACCAGGCACCTGTGCACGGAACAGTACTCCCGAACGGTGAAATGTCCCCGATGCATTGACCTTCGAGGACGGTCAACCCCCCGCAGGTTCAATCGAGACATCAGGCTCATTCAAGCACGACCTGCAATCCAAGAACCAGTCCTCCTGCTCGAACCACCCGTCCTCCACACTCATACGGAACAGGTCGTCGGTTGAACAGCTCAGATCGAGTGCAATTACATTGAGCGCCCTATGGGGGCCCAGGGCGCGGATCGTTTCACGGCGCGTCTGTGAAAATCGATGCTGATACCGACGAAGAGCGCCGTCCCGCACCTGCATCTCCAGGCTGATCGGCACCCAGACGAACGATAGCGAGATACGAAACGAGGGGTCCCGAGATGAGATTACGCGGAACGTCCGTGCAGATGGGTCCGTGTCAATCGTCGTATCCGCCATTCCTCTGGACAGGAGCGACGAGGTGATGGTCTGGGAATATGCACCGAATAGTTCATCGTGAGAGGAATTGTCGTCGTCCGTGACGATCGTAAGATCGGCGCTGCGGACCTTACCGAAGAGGTCTCTGACCAGATGCGGAACATAGGAGGAGACGAGGACGTCCCGCCCCCTATCTCCGAGGATAGCAGCGCGATACGCCGTTGCGTAGAATGGCTTCGTAAACGTAAAGAGGAACTTCTGGAGATCGGAGTCTATCGCCAGTACCCTCCGGTCTCCCTCCGGACCTAGTAGCTTGCTCAGAAATACCATGTCATTTCTGCCTTCGCAGAGGACGTGGCGCACCTTCAGATCCCCCGCAGGTCGAGGCAGATCTCCCTCATCGCCGTGAGCGCCTCGGCCCCGCCCATCGGTTCGAGGTCGGGGTTGGGAGTGTCCAGCCGCTTGTGCAGCCTCAGCACGAGGACCTCGTCCAGGCATCCCATTTCGTCGGCCGCCTCGAGCATCGAACGGACGAAGTCGTTGCTGTGAGTCGAGACGAAGTACTGCAACCCGGGGCGGCTCGTGAGCATGTGGTTCGACAGCAGGTCGACGAACCCCGGGTGAAGTGCGTACTCCGGCTCCTCGATGATCACCTGGCCGTCGTCGAGCAGGGAAGAGACGAAGACGGTCTTCAGCAGGGCGATGAAACCCTCGCCCATCGAGCTGAGCGGAAGCGGGCCCTCCTGCCCCTCGAGGAAGACCTGGATACCTTCGTCGGTCTTCCGTATATCGGTCAGGTACCCGATCTGCTGTTTCAGGTATCCGAGCGTTGCCTGGATCCGGCTCCGTTCGACAACGAGGTCGTGAAGGCGGTTCATCTCCGCGGGCGAGACCGATCGGTCGAACTCGAAGACGCAGTTCGGATCGGCCCTGCCCTTCGTGAAGACGGTCTCGGGCCTCTGGGTCCGCATCTCCTGAGCGAACCGGTAGACGATGGAGCCGCGCTCCTCTCCCTCCGCGATCCCCCGGGAATAGAGGTACAGGTCCGTGACGGTCTCCCTCTCGGCCCGGGTCATGACCATTTTCTCCGACCGTATCAGGGATGAGAGAAGAGGGGCACGCATTGTATCGAGGACCTCATTGATGTCGGTTTCATTCCCCTGATCCGGGACGTTGTCCGTCCCGTCGAGCCCTGTCTGTCGACCGTTTGCGTCGATAACCGAGAGCTGGATCCCGGTCCTGTCACGGGTCGTGTACTTGACAGGGCTCCGCAACAGAAACCGGCCGAGATACTCCTCCACGCTCTCGCGGTAGTAGTTCATGACCAGGCCGGCACGGCCGTTGTCGGGAATCCCCGTATGGGATCCCTCCAGCACCAGCGAGGTCGTCGTCGTGTCGTCTATTATTGCGATCGCTGCGCGATCCGCCGCGGTATTGATGAGGAAACGCGGGTCGTAATACCGTTGCCGAGTCAGGGAGTGCCACACGTCGTTCCCGCCGCTGTCGCGGAACCCGTTTCTGGAACAGAGCTGGAGGGCCAGGGCCTCGAGGACCGAGGACTTGCCGGAGTTATTGCGGCCGACGAGGATGTTGATCCGTCGTGGGGAACATTCGACGTCGACAAGTCCGCGAAAGTTCTGAATCTTCAGATTATGAATTCGTCCCATTCTCCGGCCTCCATGGCTCCGGTAGCTTCGTGGATGATTGGAATCTGACATACTTCCACAGCTACAGCACGTGGGGTTCTGACGTTGCTCCGCATTCGAACAGAGCGTCGTGGGGTATCAGTGCTCCCATCGTATACATCCCTGTCTGTATACGATCAACCCTGCTTTTCTGACGCAACGCGATGTTGAATGCGGCGTTGGCGTCGGCATGATCAACGTGCCCGCAGACCGGGCACGTGAAACCCTTTCTCAACCGGTTCCCCCGCGCACCACACCGCGAGCAGTCCTGCGAGGTGTAGGCAGGGTCAACGTAGAGAACGGGCACACCGAGCAGCTTGGCCTTGTATGCTACAAACTGCTGAAGTTGGTAGAACGACCGGCTGTGCAGGGCGTAGTTGAACGAGCGGTATTGCTTTTTCGTCTGTCGGATCCCGCTCAGATCTTCGAAGACGAGTGCTGCATGCAGCCCCTTTGCCCCCGATACCAGACATGTGCTGACATGGTGGTTCGGGTTCTTCACGATACGGTTCTCGTGGTTCTTGATCCGCTTGACAACCCGATACTTCCCCTGCTTCTGGAGCCGCGTGCGGATCGCCGCGTACTTCTTGTGGATATGTAGCGCAGCTTTGCCGAGCTTGATGACCTTCCCGGTGTCAGGGTTCGCCGCGACCGCGATATGCCCCGTGGTGTTCCGGTCAACGCCGATGAAGCAGGTCGGTGGATCGACCGATGCATCGGGGATCGTGCAGGAGACGAACGCGAACTCCTTGTTCACTTCGATCTGGTTGATCTTCGTGAACCGATCGGGGAACGGGTATGGCAACCTGAGTTTCAGGCACGGGACCCAGATCGACCGCGCATCGCGATCTACTTTGATTCCCTGATTCGGAACAATCAGGTTGACATGACGAATCTTCTTGAGGTTCTTCTGACGACCATACTTCTTGAGGACCTGGTTCGCGATCACCGACTTGAGGCCGATGGGCGCGACATCTTTTGATGTTCTGCTCCGCGTGATGACGGCGAACTCCGCTACGGCGAACGCTTTCTGCAACTCATCGGTGAAGTCACGACCGTG
This sequence comes from Methanoregulaceae archaeon UXB-2016, assembly GCA_004332335.1. Lineage (GTDB taxonomy): Archaea > Halobacteriota > Methanomicrobia > Methanomicrobiales > Methanospirillaceae > UBA288. The sequence goes on from SISS01000036.1 coordinate 12,574, forward strand.
TCGGAGTTTGTACGTCAGTATCATCGATTCTTCTGATCATCGATGTAGTTCCGAACTACATTGTTGTTTCGGACGCATTCATCCCACGGTTAAACCGTGGGCTTTCTGCTGCGAGATCGTAAGACAGATGAGGTTTTGGTTTCATTCGAGAGGTTGCCTCAATGTAAGGGCGCGGGCACGGTAGAACCAGGGATAGGAGATGGACCTGTAACGCTGCCGGGATCCCCGAACCGCCTCCCGCGGGGACAGTTTTCCGTATCTCCGACGGGGAGCAGCCATCGGATGCGAGCACCGGCATGCCAACCGGCCCGCAGATCTCGGAGGGAAACAAGAGAGCGTCCGAGCGCGAATGCATGGTACGGATGAGCCCGGGCCCCCCCGACCCCTCGCTTCCCGCGCGGCTCCGCGAGTTCCACGAGAGGCTGCCGCTCGCGGGTGTCCGAACGCCCTGCTGTCGCTGCCGGACGACCGCGTCCTCTACCTCGCCGCGATCCTGCGCGACACGCCGCAGCCGGCGCCGGCCCTCTCGCTCGAGGAGTGGCGGGAGTTCCGCGACGTCCTGGTGCCACACGGCGTTTTCCCGCTCCTCTAGAACCGCTTCCGCGCCTGGCCCGAAGACTGCCGGCCGGGGCGATGGGCTACCTGGACCCGGTCTTTCGCTTCGAGACGGCGCGGGCGATGTGGGCCGGTGGTGACGGCCCGTGCCCGGCAGGACGGGATTCTCGAAACCCTCCTCCCGATCGCCGGCGCCGATCCCCCAGCCCGGCTCACGCGGCTGCTGCTGGAGAACGATCCGCACGGCGACCGCGTGGACGATTGGGACGCCCTGGTCTGTCTCGCTCCTC
>SISS01000037.1 GCA_004332335.1 Methanoregulaceae archaeon UXB-2016
ACCTCGAAGCCGTGAATACGGCAATGTTGGGTCACGCGGTCTCCTCCGTCCTGACATCCGGGAAGGCGTATACGTTTGCCATCGATTTCACGCACAACCCGTACTACGGGTCGGTTGTCGCGGACAACGAGGGATACGTCATCCGGAGCCGGCTCAAGAAATCGACCAACGACTTTTACTCATGTGTCACCGTCTACGCGATCACGCGCGACCGCCAGGTGACCCTGGCGGTCTATCCCGTGACGAAGGGTACCGCCAAAGGTCGCGTCTATCGCGCGGTGTCTGGACGCGATCGCGACGGCCGGACTGAGGATCCAGGCACTCTGCCTGGACCGGGAGTTCTCGGCGCGAAAGGTCATCGCGTTCCTGACAACCGTACAGGTTCCATTCATCCTGCCGATCCGGAGACACGGCCGCACGATGAAACAGCTCCTGAACGGGACACAGTCACGATTCGGAGAGTACACCATGCGTGGAAAACCAGCACTTCATCTCACGATAGCGGTGGCGGTGCTGTACGCGAAAGGAAAACGAGGGAAGCATGGTGTCGAGAATCTCGGCTATGCGACAAACGGCGTACCCTGGAGCCCTCGATGGATCCACGAGACGTGCCGATCACGGTTCGGGATCGATTCGTCGTACCGGATGCGCAACCAGGTCAAACCCAGGACCTCAACCCGGAATCCGGTGATCCGCTATCTCTTCGCCATCATCTCGTTTCTCCTCAAAAACCTCTGGATGGCCGTGTTCTGGACCAGATTCTCACCCGTGAAACAAGGTAGAGGAACCATCAAGAATTGCGCGTTCCGGTTTGGCCAGTCCCGACTGTTCATCTGGGAGGCGGTGCGATCGACCTTGAAGATCGTGCGGACCATTCCTGCACTCAAAAACCCGGGATAGCCAAAGAAAACCAGGAGAGCGAACGAATGAAAAAAGTCACGGAGGGAAATTAGCGAAGTACTGATCCCCGAGCCCGCGAGGAGAAGGAAGAGTGCCCGGCCGTGCTCGTCGCAGTGTGCGAGGATGTCCCGGATCACTTCGTGGGGGAGGTCGCCCTTCTTTGAGACCGCACCCCCTCGGGGGATCTTCTGCTCGATCCGCCGCCGGTCGCGAGCTGAGAGATCGATGTTGTGATGTGCGAGGAACTGGAGCACCCCCACGACGCGAACGTTTACGGTCTTTGGCGGGGGCTCCGATGCCGGCGATTGGGAGCTCTGGAATGCGATATAGCGGATAACGTCCCCCGCCGGGTCGGATAGATCCTTGAGATAATCGGCCGCGAGACGCTCGTACACCTCCTGCTCTGCGGGGGTGACCGCCGCCCGCACGCGTTGCGGACCATACCGCGAGTCGAGAAAGAGGCGGACGGCAGCCCCGTAACTCTTCCGCGTGGCCTTCTTCGGATAGACGCTCAGGAAGTCTTCGGTCGGGCCCATGGAATAGCGTCTGAAGAGGAGGGATAATAGGTGAATCGTCGGCGGCCCGCAATTGAGTTCAAAACTATTCGTCAGGTATCGGAAGGCTGATGTATGGGTGTACCCGATGCGATCGGGATGGCTTCCACGACCGGTCTTCTCGATCCGCCGTTCTACCTCCCCCAGTTCGAGGAGGCATTCCGGTTCGTCCTCGACGAGTACCGGCTTGTCCCCCGAGACCTCGCGGTCTTCATCCCCTGTGCCGTCCGGAAGCCCTACAGCGCAAGCCCGAGCCACCGGCTCTTCAATCGTGTCTTTGACGAGGTGTTCACACCGGGCGAGTACCAGGTCCTGATCTTCGGTACCTGCGGAGTGGTGCCCGCCGAGCTCGAACGCATGTACCCGTATGCCCACTATCATTACATGCTCGGAAACGTCCATGACCCGCGCGTCAGGCGCGACTTCCTCGAGATCGAGACCTACCGGCTCACGCGCTTCCTCCTCAGGACCAGGGACCTGTACGAACACCGTCTGGCCTACTGCATCGGGCTCTTTCGTGAGGCCCTGGTCCAGGCGATCGCTCGATCGGGTGTCGAGTTCGACCTCCTGCTCCCGAGCGACCCGGTCATCAGGCAGGTCTACGATCCCGACTGCCCGTTCCCCGAGGGCAGTCTCTCCCGGGGGGAGTACCTCGACGAACTCCGGGCAGGCCTTGCGCAGCTCGCCCGACGAGATCCACTCCGCATGAATGGCCATTGAAACGCGAATCCCCCGGTTGGGGAGCGCGCTGTCCTCAGGCTTGCGAACGAAATAGAGCTCGATCGGCGTCCTGGTCAAACCTCAGGGACCAGGAGCAGCCTCTCATCATTACGAGAAGGGTGCCCCCGGATAGATACACCTTCTGCGCCGGGTCGAGTGTCTGTATCATCACGCCCAATGGTGCATGTTGTCTCGCCCGGTATCTCTGTTCATATTCGTGTTGTCTGCCTGGTTCGGCTTGTGCAGATCCCTGCCGCAGGATCTGTGACCCATCCAAAGCAGGGTCCCACGTCGATGAACTCCGCAGCCCGGCGAATCCGTCTGCGGCTCCTCGATCTATCCAGAGGGGCAACCCCTGCCTATAGCACCTATAATATTTATAATTTTCTCAAGAGGCCGATGATGTCGACGGGCCTGGCGCCTGCTGGCCACGGTTATTCCATAACCCTTTTTTGTTGAAAGCACCAAAATTGGCATTCATGCAGCGAAATCTCCTCGGATTGCTGGTGCTGCTCCTGGCGGGGTGCGTCCTCCTCGCCGGCTGCACGGGTTCTACCCCCGCCACGAACGGAACGAACCAGACCGGACTGAAGACCAAGTACATCATCGGGCTCGACGGGGCTTACCCGCCCTACTCCTTCAGCGAGAAGGACGGCAGCTTCACGGGCTTCGACGTCGAATCGGCCCGCTGGATCGCGAACAAGTCGGGCTTCGAGGTCGAGTTCCAGGCGGTTGCATGGGACGGAATCATCCCGGCGCTCCTCGCAAAGAAGATCGACATGGTCTACTCGGGCATGACAATCACCCCGGAGCGCGCAGCCCAGGTCGCGTTCAGCAAGCCCTACCTGAAGATCAACCAGTCGATCGCGATTCGCTCGGACTCGACGATCACCATGGACGACATCATGGCCGGCAAGGTCGTGATCGGCTCGCAGCGCGGCACGACCGGCGAGATGTGGGTCCAGGAGAACCTGATCGACACGGGCAAGATGCCGGCCGCGAACCTGAAGTCCTTCGACAACTTCCCGCTCGCCATCACGGCGCTCACCAACAAGCAGGTCGACGCGACCGTCTACGACAAGCCCCCGACGGTCGACGTGATCGCCGGCAAGGATGCCAAGATCCTCGCCGAGATCGACACGAACGAGCAGTACGGGATTGCTATCCGCAAGGAGGACACGCAGCTCCTCAACACCATGAACCACGGCCTCGATCAGCTGATGGCCGATCCGTACTGGAACGAGCTCAAGACGAAGTACAAGCTCGAGTCGATCTGATCAGCCTTCGGCATCATATACTACCGAACCCAATAGTACTGGTGAAGGCGGGGCGGCCAACCCGGCTGCCCCAACCGCTCTTCCCGGCCGGCGGCTCCGGCCCGCACCACGGACTCGACCATGGACCTTGCCGCGCTTCTCATCGACTGGCTCCCGTTCCTTGCCACCGGCGTGCTTCTGACGCTCGGGCTCGTCATCGCTGCTCTTGGAGTCGGGTTCATCATCGGCCTTCCGGCCGCGATCGGCCAGGTCTACGGGTCACGACAGGTCAGAGCCGTGATCAACATCTACGTCTGGTTCTTCCGGGGCCTGCCGCTCCTGGTGCTGCTCTTCCTCTTCTACTTCGGGATCTTCCCCCTGCTCGGCCTCGGGGGGGTCTCCCCGTTTCTGGTCGGCGCGTTCGTGCTCGGTCTCCACGGCGGGGCCTACCAGGCTGAGATCTTCCGCGGGGCGCTCCTCTCGATCGGCGAGGGGCAGATGACGGCCGCACGCTCGCTCGGAATGAGCCGGACCCAGGCCATACGCCATGTGATCCTGCCCCAGGCACTCCTGATCGCGCTTCCGGGCTGGTCGAACGAGTACCCGACCGTGCTGACCGATACGTCGGTCTGCTACGCGATCGGGGTGACCGAGCTCCTGACCCGGGCCTCGGTGATCGTCTCGACCGAGTACATCGCGATGCCGATCTACCTCGTCTGCGCAGGAATCTATCTCGTCCTGAACTACGTGGGGATCAAGGGCCTCCATATGCTCGAGAAACGGGTCTCGGTCCCGGGATTCGAGTCCGGGAGTGATTAGACATGACGACCGACGATACGATACTCCGGGTCGAGGGGCTGGCCAAGTCCTTCGGCACGACCGAGGTCCTCAAGGAGGTCTCGTTCACGGTCCGGAAGGGCGAGACCAAGGTCTTCATCGGCCCCTCGGGCACGGGGAAGAGCACGCTCCTCCGGTGCATCAACCAGCTGATCGTCCCCGACGCGGGCCGCGTCTACCTTCACGGCGAGGAGGTGACTCACGCGGGGGCCAGGATCAACCACTACCGGGCGAAGATCGGGATGGTCTTCCAGAACTTCAACCTCTTCGATCACCTGACCGCGATCCGCAACGTGGAGATCGCACTTCTCAAGGTCAAGGGCATGAAGGAGGACGAGGCGAGGGAGAAGGCGCTCTTCGAGCTGCGCCGTGTCGGAATGGAGGACCGGGCCGACCACTACCCTGCCCAGCTCTCCGGCGGGCAGGCCCAGCGGGTCTCGATCGCCCGTGCCCTCGCGATGGACCCCGACGTGATGCTCTTCGACGAGCCGACCTCCGCCCTCGACCCCGAGCTGACAGGCGAGGTCCTCGAGGTGATCCGCGGCCTCGCCCGGGCCGGGATGACCATGCTGATCGTTACGCACGAGATGCGTTTCGCCCTCTCGATCGCGGACGAACTCCTCTTCATGGAGCACGGGACCATCCTCGAGCGAGGCGCCCCGGGCGACCTCGCGACCAGCCCGACCTTTGAACGGACGCGCCAGTTCACAGGCCGGTTCGCAGACCTGTAAGGAGGAGACATGGACCAGACGGCGTTCATCATCAACACCCTTCTGCCAGCGCTGTGGGGCGGGCTCGTGGTCACCCTCGGGTTGATTGCGTTCACAGCCCCGTTCGGCGTCCTGATCGGCGCGGGGGTGGCGGTCGGACGCGTCTACGGCAGCCGGCCGGTCCAGTACCTCGCCCGGGCGTATGTCACGTTCTTCAAGGGCACGCCGCTCCTGCTCCTCCTCTTCATCCTCTACTTCGGGCTTCCCTCGATCGGGATCTCGCTCTCGCCCTTTGTCGCGTCCGTCCTCGGGTTCATCTTCTGCAACTCGGCGTACGACTCGGAGTACATCCGGGGCTCGATCCGTTCGATCAAGGAGGGACAGTTCACGGCCGGCCTCGCCCTCGGCATGGCCCGAACCCAGGTGATCCGATACGTGATCCTGCCCCAGGCCCTTCGCCGCTCGATCCCGGGGCTTGTGAACGAGTTCGTGTACCTGATCAAGTATTCATCCCTCGCGTACATGGTGACGGTGGTCGAGCTGACCGGAGCCGGTAAGATGATCGCGACCCGGTACTTCACCTACAACGAGACCTTTCTCGTGGTCGGGCTCGTCTACCTGTTCCTCGTCACGATCACCACGATCGGGGCGCACCTTCTCGAGCGACGCGTGGCGATACCGGGCTGAGTTCAGGGGGAGAGCGGCACGAACGGCTCTGCCGGGAGGCCCGCATCCCGGAGCACGGCGCCTGCCTCCGGGTCGTCGGACCCGGCCATCGGCAGGGTGAAATGGAAGATCGATCCCTCCCCCGGGATCGACTCGAGCCAGATCCGCCCCCCGTGCCGTTCGATGATCTTCTTGACGATGGCGAGCCCGATCCCGGTTCCCGGGTAGACGTCCCGGGTGTGGAGTCGCTGAAAGATCACGAAGATCCGGTCGAAGTACTCCGGCTCGATCCCGATCCCGTTGTCGGCGACCCTGAGATGCCACATTCCCTTCATGTGTGCCGCTGAGATCTGGATCTCAGGGGGTCTGTCGGGACGCCGGAATTTGATCGCATTGTTCATCAGGTTGACTAAGACCTGGACGATCTGAGTCCTGTCACCGTAGACCGTGGGCAACGGATCCCGCTGGACCACGGCTCCGCTCTCCGTGATCACACAGCGAAGATCCACCAGGGCGTCACGGATCGCCTCGTCCAGGGAGAACGCAGCAAAGGGCTCTCCCCGGGTCGAGATCCGGGAGAATGCGAGGAGGTCGTTGATCAGGGCCTGCATCCTGGTCCCGCCCTCGGCGATGAACCCGATGATCTCGTCCGCATCGCTGTCCAGCTGTCCCCGATACCGACGTTCTAGGAGCTGGACGAAGCTGACGATCGAGCGGAGCGGTTCCTGCAGGTCATGGCTGGCCACGTGGGCAAACTGCTGCAGATCCTCGTTCGATCGCTTCAGTTCGGCCGCATATCCCTCGAGGTCCGCTGCAGCCTTTCGATCGCGGGTCAGGTCCTGGCCGATGAGCAGGATCTCGTCACAGCGACCGTTCTCCTGGAGCAGGGGCAGACACAAGACAAGAAGGATGCACGGCTGGCCGTCAGGGCCTTCGAGGACGATCTCACCGCTCCGGGGCGAGAGCGATGCCATCGTCTCCTGCAGCAGGCGGCAGTATCCGGGCGTGCTCCGGGGTCCGAAGACCTCCTCGTCGGTCCGTCCGATCAGGTTTTCGTGTCGCCGCCTGACCAACCGCAGCCCGACCTCGTTGATAAAGAGATACCGGCCCGAACGATCATAGATCGCAAAGAGCTGGGGGAGCGAGCGGGCGGCGAGCCTGAAACGCTCTTCGCTCCCCCGGACCGCATCCTCGGCCGTCCGGCGGGCCGTCACGTCGATAAAGGTGGCGGCCGCTGCATATGCCACACCGCCTTCGTCGAGGATCGGACCCGCACTGATGCTGTAGATCGTTCGTCGGCCGTCATCGAGGAGCAGTTCGCATTCCTCGTTCACGATCCGTTCGCCGGTCTGCACCGCCCGGGCGAGCGGCCAGGTTTCGGGAGTATAGGGTTTGCCGTCGGGCCCAATCCCCTGCCAGACGCCGTACTCCGCGACACGGGCCGGCGAGGGCACTCCGTCCCCCCAGATCCCGGCGAAGCCCGGGTTCCGGAAGATCACGCGCCCTGACGGGGCCTCGGCGATCACGACCCCGACGGGCATCTGGTCGATGATCGCCCGAAGCACTGTATGCAGCCGATTAAGGCATCCGGTCGATCGACCCTTCGCCTCGAGGAACCTCCTGATCCCGGTTCCGTCCCGGACGGTGACGACCACGCAACGGACATCGGGACCTTCCAGAACCGGTCGAACCGAGTACTGGTAGATCTGCGGCGACCCCTCGACCCCGTCGGTCCAGATGCCGGTTCTCGCGGTGCCCTCGGCAAAGACCCTGGCAGCCCTGCGGGCGATCTCCCGTTCGAGGCCTGTGGCAAGGCCGGATTCGGTCCACGGCTCCCCGAGGAGCCGCCCAGGACGTCGGCGCGCAGCCGCAGCCCCTGCCGCATTGACGTAGAGGTTGCGCAGTTCGGGGTCAAGGACCCAGACTTGGTCGGGCACCGCCTCGAGGATTCCAGGAAAGGCCTGGTGGTCCAGGAGCCCGGCATGGAGATCGCCAGGCCTCACGGCCCCCGACTCCGACACCGGAGGCGTTCCGACAGGCTCGACCCGGCTCTGGTCGAGTGCGGCCACCTGCTCCTGCAGGGCTTCCACCTGGAGCGCAAGATCGGCGTTCGTACCCTCGAGACGCCAGAGCTGCTGCTTGACCTCGGCCAGTTCGCGCCGCCGCGCCTGCGCAGATGCCCGTGTCTGGGTGATGTCGTGGATCGCTCCGACCGCTCCGAATATGCGATGGCCCGTGCGCGCGAGCGGCCCCGCGCTCAGGTGGAGGTAGAGGGGCTGCCCGTCGGTGCCACGGAGCTGGCGCTCGAGTTCACGGTAGTGGCCGACGTACGCCTCGGCCGGGAGGGGGGCGCCCCGCACCTGCTCCAGGTACGGCACGGCGGCCGGGTTCGCGACCAGGAGCTCGCCGCCGCCTCCCATCGCGATCACACCGACCGGCAGGGACTCTATCACGGCCGTCAGCAGGGCCCGGTCCCCTTCGGTCTGGCCCAGGAGTGTCCGGAGGCGCTGGATCTCATGGGCAGGATCCTCGTCGGGAGCCCGTTGCTGATGGACACGGATGCCGATCGGATATCCGTCCTCATCCTGACAGGGAATGGCTCGGTGAATAATTCGGCGAATCTCGCCGTTCCGGGTAACGATGCGACAGCAGAAGTGCTGAGCCACGGCCCCGCCCAGAAGAGAGGTGCGGATCCGGTCCTGGTCGTCGTGGTGGCCTGACTTGACCAGCAGAGATGGGTCGGCGATATAGGCTTCGGGGGGATATCCGGTCAGGTCCTCGCACGAGGGGGAGATGTACTGACAGTCGCCCTGGGGGCCGATCCAGGCCTCGAGGTCCGGGGAGGTCTCGAGAACGCAGGATAGGAGTCGTCTCCGGCCCCGCTCCCGGGCCATCTCCTGAATCCGGGAGGCCCAACCTTCGGGATCTCCTTCGGTCCAGGAGCTGAGGATCCGGATCGGCCCGTCGCCGGTCCCGTCCTGGAGGGCTGCGGCATCCGAAGGAGGGAGGAGCACCACGTCGAAGCGACGCTGCTCGGCTCCGTCGGGGGGGCCGTCCGCGTCGGTCACCTCGAATCCGTATGCTCGAAGCGCATCGAGCAGGGGAAGGAGCCCTTCGTTAGGACGAACGACGAGGAGACGAGGCATGAAACCGCACCCATCGACCGGATGTAGATGCATCTCCCTGGGCGCTGATAAATTTTCGGAAATGCTCGAACGGTCCGACGCGGTAATCCCATAAGGTCTTCCGGAGAAGGATATACCGGCCATGACTATCAGTCGACAGACCCACGAGCAGATCCAGGCCGTCCTCGCCCGGCTCGTCGATGCGATCCGGGAACGAGAGAGCGATACCCTCCGCCTGCTGATCGCACCGGAGTTCTCGGGTTTCTTTCACGACCGCCCCGGTCGGCTGACCGGCCCGGACGCGCTCGTCGCTCCGCCCCCATCTCCGTTCTTCCTCGATCAGGTCGAGGTGCGAGCGGAAGGGACGATCGCCTGGGTGACGGCCCGGATGATCGTCGACGACGCTCCGGAGGTGTCCGGGGGGTTCACGGCCGTGCTCCGGGGCACGGGCCATGCCTGGCTCGTCGTCCAGATCCACGGGTCTCTTCCGGCATGAACCCGGCCGAGCCGGGCGAAGAAAGGCTCCCCGGCCAATACCATTAATGCGGATCGAATGCCACGGATCCTGTGCAGGCAGATCATGGAGAACGAATTCATCGAGCAGAAGTTCGACCTGGTCGCAGAGAAGTACGAGGAGCTCATACGCTCCCACAACCGGGTCTGTGACGGGATCGGCCTGATCACGCAGGTTCTCTCGGATATCGACCTCCGCCAGTCGGCCGTGGAGGACCATGTCGGGACGACGCTCGTCGCCAGCATCGACGAGATGCGAACCGAACTCCGCCGGCTCTCCGAGCGCATGGACTCGATTGAGGGACACCTGGACCGAGCGCTCGAAGGCGAGCGGGACAGCGTTCGGATCTCCCGGTCCTGAGACCGGCCGAACGTCCGATCTCCTGAACTCTTCGGAGAGGCGTGTTCGACCGCTGTCCCGGCGCCGCCAGGCTCCGCACCCCGACCCTCGAGATCCGGCCCTGCCCGCGCTGCGGGGCGGAGGTCGAGGTCTTCTCGAACGACCGCGTGGTCAGCTGCAGCGCCTGCGGATGCGAGATCTATAACGATATCCAGTCCTGTATCAGGTGGTGCCGGTGTGCCCGCGAATGCGTCGGCGACGAGACCTACCGGAGGCTCACAGCGGATCTGCCTCCGGAACGAGACCGGTGACCTCATTTTCAGCCGTATCCGAGCGTCGCCGGACCTGCCCCGGCACGCGTTTTAAGTACCTTTGCCGCCCCATCCTGGGTGAATGCGGCGAGATCAGGGGGCGCACAGATCACAGGACCCGCCCATGAAGAAGACGCTCTACTGGTGCCCCGACTGCAATGTTCCGCTGATCGCCAGGAGCTGCGCGGCCGGGCATGAGGGCGTGCCGATCCAGCTCCTCGAGCCTTACGACGTACGGCCGGCCCTGAAGACCGACCACGACCTCATCGTCGGGCTCGTCCATGAGCGCTTCGGTCCGGTCCCTGTTCCCAGAGTGCTCCTGCTGAACAAGACCGGGGGCGTGGACCGGAACGAGCTCGTGATCGCGAACGGCGACCGATTCGGATGGCTCTCGTTCGACCCCGTCGAGCGGCAGCACCGGTTCGAGCTCGAGCCGGCGGCCCTCCCGGGACTGATCGAGGCCGTGACAAAGGGCGTGGTCGACCTGGACCGGGACCCGGCCTTTGCCGGGACCAAGATCCGGCTCGGAGGAAAGCGGGTCGCCGTCTCGAGCGACGAGCCCGACGGCGGCGTGATCGTGAAGTACCGCGGGCGATTCGGGACGGGCGTCCTCGCCGACGGCCGGCTGCGGGTGCGCGAGCTCGTGCCCGTGACGCCGGCCCGGTGCCCGAACCCGGGCTGGGACGTGGTCATCGATCGGAACCGCCTCCACCTCAAGAACCTGGAGCGGCAGGCGGTCCGGACGATCCGGACCCACCTCCAGGACCGTCCGTGTGCGAACGTCTCGTTCTCGGGGGGCAAGGACAGCACGGCCGTGCTCGCACTTGCCCGACGGGCCGGCGTGACCGACGCGTTCTTCATCGATACCGGCCTGGAGTTCCCCGAGACGATCGAGTTCGTGAAGGCCGAGGGCGCACAGGTGATCGAGAAGGGGGCGGACTTCTTCCAGGCTGTCGAGCGTGCGGGCCCGCCCGGAAAGGACAACCGCTGGTGCTGCAAACTCCTCAAGCTCCATCCGCTCAAGCGCCATCTCGCCGCAACCGGCCCCTGTGTCACGATCCAGGGGAACCGGTGGTACGAGTCTTGGAACCGGGCCGGCCTCGACGAGACGAGCCAGAACCCGAACAATCCGCTCCAGCTGAACGTCTCGCCGATCCGGCACTGGCGGGCTCTCGAGGTCTGGCTCTATCTCTGGTGGCGGGAGCTTCCCTACAACCCCCTCTACGAACAGGGCTTCGAGCGGCTCGGGTGCTACCTCTGCCCGGCCATGCTCGAGGCGGAGTACGACGAGCTGCGCCGCATCCACCCCGAGCTCGCGGACCGGTGGGAGGCATTCCTCGCTCGGTACACAGCATCCTCAGGCCTGCCCGAGGAGTTCCGGCGCTGGGGGCTCTGGCGGTGGAAGAGCCTTCCCCGGAAGATGGTCGAGCTCTGCCGGACCCACGACCTTGCGCTCACGCCTGAATACGAACTCGCCCCGATCCGCCCGCCGGCGGCACCCGGGCCGGCGCCCGCCCCAGCGGCGACTCCGCCGCCCGCGGCGCCCGCAGAGCCGGGGGCGGCGGCGCGCGGTGACTTCCCGCTCCTCGGCGACACGGTCTACCTCGACTCGGCCGCGACGAGCCTCTCCCCCGAGCCCGTGCTGGGCGCCGTGCTCGAGTTCGAACGGCACTACCGGGCGAATATCGGGCGCGGAGTCCACCGGCTCTCGCAGCTCGCGAGCCAGCGGTACTGGCACGCGCGCGAGAAGGTCGAACGGTTCGTCCACGGTGAGGGCGGGACCACGGTCTTCACCCGGAACACGACCGAGGCGATCGAGCTCGTGGCCCACGGCCTCTCCTGGCAGCCGGGAGACCGGGTCGTAACCACGGTGCTCGAGCACCATTCCAACCTCCTCCCCTGGCTCCGCCTTCGCGCGCTCGGGGTCGAGGTCGTGGTCGTGGACATCGGCGACGACCTCGCCCTCGACCTCGACGGCCTGGCCTCCGCGATCGACGAACGGACCCGACTCGTCGCGGTCACGCACGCATCGAACGCCGTGGGCTCGATCACGCCCGTCGTCGAGGTCGCCCGACTCTGCCGGGAGCACGGCGCCCGGCTGCTCGTGGACGGCGCCCAGTCGGTCCCGCACATGCCCGTCGACGTGACAGCCCTCGGCGCCGACTACCTCGCATTCTCCGGACACAAGCTGCTCGGCCCGACCGGCACGGGGGTGCTCTGGATGCGGGAGCCCGAGCCCGAGCCGCTCCTGCTCGGGGGCGGCGCGGTCGAGTCGGTCGGGCCGGACGGATGGACCCTGGCTGCGGGCCCCGCCCGGTACGAGGCCGGCACGCCGAACATCGGAGGGGCGATCGGGCTCGGGGCGGCCGTCGACTACCTCGAAGCGATCGGCATGGACGCCGTTCGCGCCCGCGAGGAGCGCCTCACCTCCCGGCTCGTAAAGGGGCTCGAGGCGATCGAGGGGGTCCGTCTCTATGCGCCGGAAGACCCGGCACGACGGATCGGGGTGGTCTCGTTCACGCTCGAAGGCTTCCACCCTCACGAGGTCGCGCAGTACCTCTCGGACGAGCTGAACGTGATGGTGCGATCGGGCCACCACTGCTGCGAGCCCCTGATGCGGCGGCTCGGACTCCCCGACGGCACGGTCCGGGCGAGCCTCCACTGCTACTCGAACGAGATCGATCTCGAGACCCTGCTCGCCGGGGTCGAGGAGTGTGTGCGCGGTGCCTGAGGTCGCGCGCCCGCTGCGGGTCGGTGTCGACGGAGAGACGACCTCCGATCAAGCACGGGTTCTCGACGAGCTTGCCTTCTCGCTCTACCTCAACGGCCGGCACTTCATGGCCGCGATGACCGCCCCCGATCGGCTCTCCGCGCTCGCTCTCGGCCTGCTCCTGGTCGAGCAGGCGATCCGGGCCCAAAGCGAGATCGAGTCGGTACAGGAGGACGGCCCCTGCGTCCGGGTGCTGACGACTGACCCGTTCCGGGTCATCGTTCCTCGGCGCGGCGTGATCACGGGCTGCGGCGGGGCCGTGTCGCAGATCTCCGAGCGGCGACTTCCCCCGCTTCCGTCCATCGTCCCCGTACAGCGCGAGGATGTCTTCGCCGCACTCGACCTGGTCGCCGCCCCCCCCGAGGGGCTCTTCTCGGCCGCGCTCAGGGCCGGGGACGGCTGGAGCGTCCGGAGTGACGACCTCGGGCTCACCACGGCCTTCGCCAGAATAATCGGAGTCAGGGCAACGGAGACGGTCCTCCATGATCGCGTGATCGGCGCGGTCTCGCACCGGGTCACAGCCGAGCTGATCCGGGCCGCCGTGGTCGCGGGGGTGCCCGTGCTCGCCTCGACCGGTCCCCCCACCGGGCTTGCGGTCGAGTTCGCGGAGCGGACCGGCCTCACGCTCTGCGGCCAGGGAGGTCGCGGCGGGTTCGTCTGTTACACCCATCCCGAGCGTCTCCTGCTCTGAACCTCCGGTTTATCCGTCCTCAGCACGAGATCTCAGGGAAGATCGATGGACGCCGCCGGACTCTTTGCCGTATTTCTCTTAGTGCTCGCGCTCGTCTCGGTCGCCAGCCACCGCTACCGGGTGCCTCCGTTCTTCACCCTCGTCGGGGGCGCGCTCCTCTTCGGCCTCCTCTCGGGCCTCGGCCTCGATCAGACGGTGGAGGGGATCGTGCAGGGGGTCGGGCATGTCTTCTCTGCCTTCGGGATCATCATCCTGTGCGGGGCCGTGATCGCGAAGGCACTCGAGGCCGAGGGCGGGATCGCCGGGATCGTCGCCGATGTGCGGCGGTATGTCCCGAACCCGGTCGCGTCGGCCGGCCTGCTCGGGTACCTGCTCGCGGTCCCGGTCACCTGCTGCATCACGGCCTACGTGATGCTCGTCCCGATCCTCTCGGCCCTCGGCGAGGAACGGCGGCAGCAGAATGCACTCCTGTACCTCGCCGCGATCGCCTCGGTCGTCAGCTACGCGCTGGTGTACCCGACCCCCGTCGTGATCCCGCTTGTGGAGGGGCTGGGCACGGGCGCCTCCCTCCTCCTCTACAATGCCATCGCGGTTCCTCTCTCGCTCCTGCTGACCGCCCTCCTGATCCTGGTCGTGCGGGCCCGCCTCGGCCCGGTGCGCTTTTCCCCGGAGCCGGCCTCAGACGTCGCGGGGCCCCGCCTGCACCTCCGGGCCTGGATGCCGTTCCTGGTGATCCTGGCCGCGGTCGGCGCCGGCCTCCTCGCCCGAGTCTCGCATGTGACCCTGATCAACCTGATCATGCTCGCGGGAGCCGTCACCGCACTCGCCCTCGTGGCCTCCGAGCGCCGCCACGCGGCCATGCTCGCGGGGACCAAGCACGCGGGCGTGATCATCTTCGACCTCGTCGGCGCCGGCGCGATCGGGTCGGTGATCGTGATGAGCGGGATCGCCGAGGAGGCCCTCGCCGCCATGAGCGGGGCCGTGCCGATCGTGCTGATCCCGTTCCTGATCGCGGCGCTCGTCCAGACCATCCAGGGCTCGCGGGTCGTCACGGCCGTGATCGTCGCGCGGATCCTGGCAGGGACCGAGGTCGCTGCCGCGCTCGATCCCGTGGCCCTGATCCTGATGGTCGGGGCCGGGGCCTGTGTCTTCAGCTTCGTGACCGACCCGTATTTCTGGCTCGTCCAGCGGACAACGGGCGACGAGCCGTCCGTGGTCGTACGCAGATACACCCTGCCTCTGGCCGGGCTCGGGGTGCTGATCCTGGGTGCGGCACTGCTCGTCCAGATCGTGCTCGGGGCCGGCCTGCCATGAGCATCGGCTCGTAGCAGGCGGAAACGAGGGACACTCACCTGGAGCCGATCGCCCGGCCCGGCGTAAGAAGTGAAGAGATTATCGGTCCAGGGATCGTGGGCCCTGCTCGGGCTCCGAGGCCGGCATCTTCGGTGACTGAAGCATAAGAGGTCCGACTCACCCCCGATAATGGCTCATATGCCGTGTCAAGGGGGCCGACAGAGTGTTTGTGATGCCGGCTCAGGTATCATGCCGCCGCAGGTACGACGATACCTTGGCGGACTCGAGCCAGCCGATATCGAGCCGCTGGACAATCTGGTCGATCTCGCGAGCCTGTCGGATGATCTTGCTTGAGAGCTCTCCGCCCTCGAGATCGGCGAGCCCGATGATCACCTGGACCGGATTTCGGATCTCGTCGTTCAGGATCTGGAACTGCTCCATGTTCTGTTGGATCTGTTCGAGCGACGTCGCCTGCTCGGTCTCGAGCCGCCTCTCCTCCGTGACGTCGCGAGCGACGAGGAGCATGACCGGCCGACCGAGGAGGTTGAAGCGATGCAGGCTGATCGCCGCCGTCATCACCCCGTCGTCCCGGCGCTGGATCAGGGCGTCGAACTGATAGGGGCCGGGTTCGGGCCGGTCCCACGGGGGCGGGCCCGAGACGATATGCGTTTGGATCAGGTCGCCCGGGTACCGCTGCCGCAGCTCCTCCCGTGAGCACCCGAACCAGCGGCAGGCCTGGTCGTTCGCTTCAAGGCAGATATGGGCATGTCCGGCCGAATCCACTCCGTAGAGCAGGATGGCATCGTTCGTCTGGTGAAAGACCTGGCGGAACCGTTCTTCGCTCTCGATCAGATGGAGCAGGGTATCCTGTCGCGCGCGCTCGAGATATTCACGGTGGAAAGCGAGGGCGATATCGTCCGCGCACTCCTCGAGGAGCTGCATCTCGTCCTCGCCGGGACGACGTGCGGGGTCCGGGATCACCACGAGCAGCCCGTGCCGGTGCCCGTTCACGTCGACCGGGAAGGCGAGAGCCGCGGGATCGAGCTCTTCTGTCACGGGTTGCCCGGTCTCCGCCAGAAAATACACGGATTCGTATACCCCGGCCTTCCCGAGCAGGGTTGTCGCCCGGTCGAGCAGTGCCCGGGTCTTCTCGCCGCGGGCCACGGCCCTCGAGAGGTCTCGCCCGGCAGAGAGGAGCGCTTCACGCCTCTTCGGCTCGGGCGGAGCGGTCAGGAAACCCGACTGCTCAGGAAAGACTTCACGTGCACGGCCGGAAGCGTCGATATCCGGATCGTCCGCGGCGATCAGGCATGCCCCCTCCCCGAGGCGGGGATACGCAGAAAGGGAGGTGGGCGTGGTCGGAGCCGGGCACTGACGAACGGGCATACACAAGGGTGAGCCGGTGCCCGTCTCCGAATCATCGTTGCCGAAGACGCCCGATGCCGAAGTCTCTCCCGGTTCGTCCCGTTCTCCACACCCGTTTCGTCTCGCCACACCCTCCCCCTGTGCGTCGATGAAGTGTACTCTCAGCAGGGGCTGTAAAAACCTTTCCTATTGGTCCCCTCTCACAGGACGAATCGAAAAAATGAGGTGGATCCGAAAGAGCCCCACGCCTCCCTGTCGGATCCGGTGGTGATCGTACGAAACGTACAAACTATCTGGTGACTCTTCTCCTGAACCACTGTTCATGGCACGATGCTGTAGAGGGTGTTTCGAAGTGGGTCCCTGCTGCGCAGAGACGTTTCCTGGATGGTCAAGATACTATTTATTTTTTTCCCTCACATAGGGTCCTCATCGATCGTACCGGCTGCAACACCTGTCGAACGGCGGTTGGGCTCGGCAATGCGAAGACCCGCTCGAACCCCGGCGCGCAGAGCAGACGGATACCGAGGGTGATAGAGTTCAGATCTCTCGGCGCGATGAACCAAAAAAAAAGGGAAGCGACTAGACGACCGGGCGGGCCGTATCCACGGGCCGGTACATCAGTGCTGCACCGATCAGGTAGAGCGCTGCAAGACCGACGATGACATAGACCACCCTGGTAATGATCGTCCCCGCCCCAAAGATCGCCTCAACAATGTTCAGATTGATCAGGCCGATCAGGCCCCAGTTCAGCCCTCCGATGACGGTCAGGATGAGGGCAATCCAATAGAGGGTCGTGTAAGCACGCATTGTTCATCACCTCGAACGCCTTACTGGCTTCATACTACTTATAGCTTGTCGAAAAAAATAGGGAATTTGAGTCGCAATCGCAATTTTGAAAGCAATGCCGGCTTTTCGGTGCCGGGCTCGCTCGCCCGGCCACTCACTTGTTCTTGGGATCGATTCGCCCGGTGAGGTCACGGAGGACGTCGGAGAGCGCCGACCCCGCCCGGTTGACCTGACTCTCGATGTACTGGTGCCCCTCACGGGTGCCGAGGAGGTGGTGAGCTGCACGCAGGACGTCGTCGACCGCCCTGGTAACCGAGGTCGAGGCCTCTGCAATCAGGTCCGGAGCGGCGCCCCCCGTGGTGGAGCCCTCAGACTCCCGGTCTTCGCAGTCTGCCTGCTCCTGACGGCCTGCCGTCTCTTCCGTAGCAGGGGTCTCCGGGCCCAGCGGAGCTCCCCCGGTCAGATCCCGGCCCGGCGGCTCTCCGGTCGCCGCCATCGTGGCGGGCAGTCCCTCTACCCAGCGTCCGTCAACAAATCTACCGCATTCCTCTGCCATACCAACCTACTGAAGCAATGATGCGTAATATCTTTTCTATTTCGCGACCTCGGTCACGGCGCCTCGAGAGACATTG
Source organism: Methanoregulaceae archaeon UXB-2016 (assembly GCA_004332335.1). Lineage (GTDB taxonomy): Archaea > Halobacteriota > Methanomicrobia > Methanomicrobiales > Methanospirillaceae > UBA288. The sequence goes on from SISS01000037.1 coordinate 17,470, forward strand.
ACGAAGCCGAAGCCCTGGCGGACCCGTTCCCCGAACCCCGCATCGATCGAGAACGCGATCACCCGCTGCGCCGGGGCGTTCAGACGCTCCGTCCGGAGCTCCCAGTACGAGGATGGAATGCGGCCGCTCCGGGTCGCTCGCTGCAGCACCCCCCCGGCGATGATAAGGGTCTCCTCGTCGATCCGTGTTGCATGGTAGGCGTTGTACCGGCGGACGAGTTCGCGGTTCAATGCCGCGATGAAGTTCTCCTGGGGCATCGGAGGGGTCCAGTAGTCCCGCCCTCGCCCGTCGGGGGACGGAACCCGGAGCAGGATCGGCGTGGCCGTGGTGAGGTGAACGCCCGCCCGCTCGACCTGGACCGAGAAGGTCTCGTGCCGCTCGATCCGGAAGGACATGCCGTGGACCCGGAGCCGGTCGTCGGCCTGCCGGAGCCGGCGGGAGAGTGCCCGGATCAGATCGGGGTTGGGCGAGGCGATCAGGAGGCGTCGCCGGTCCCCGACCTGTACGTCCCCGGAGGGAAAGATGTTCGAGAACGAGTAGACCAGATCGCTCCCTCCCGGGAGGTCGGTTCGCCATCCCTGCACCAGGAGGTGCGAGACGAAGCGCGCGAGCCCGCCCCGACGATCGTCGGACGGATCCGTGGGCTCTTCGGCGCGGAGGTGGAGGAGGAGGCGCATGGCAGGCCTTCAGGCCCCGTCGGCGGGCCAGTGTTCGCCCCTCACCCAGCGATCCCCGCCGGGCGCGCACTCCTTCTTCCAGATCGGCACTCCGGCCTTGATCGCCTCGAGGACCTCCCGGCACGCGGCAAAGGCCGCGGCACGGTGGGCGGCCGCCGCCACGATCACCAGGATGTTCTCGCCCACGGCGAGGCGTCCGACGCGGTGCACGACGGCGATGTAGGCGAGGGCGTGTCGTTCGGCCGCATCCGAGGCAATCCGGTGCAGCTCGGCCGTGGCCGCCTCTTCGTAGGCCTCGAGCTCCATGGCCTCGCAGTCGTCGTCGCGCACGATCCCGTCGAAGAGCACGATCCCGCCCACACCGCTCCTGTGGGCCGCCGCAAGCAGGTCCGCGATCGCAACGTCATCTTCCTGAACTCGGATCAGGCACTCGATCTCGGTCATCTCTTATCCTCCAGCGACCGGCGGGAAGACCGCCACCTCGTCGCCATCCTCAACCGCCATCGTGTTCGCCTCGTCATGCTCGATACGCCGACCGTTCCGCATCAGGATCACGTAGTCACGGAGCCGACCGTCCAGGCCCAGGACCGAGGCCTCGGCCCGGTCGTCGCCGACGACCTGCCGGATCACCGCGGCGACCGTGGCCCCTGCCGGGGGGTCGAGCTCGTGGCTTGCCCCGTAGCGTTCCCGAAACTGTGCAAAGAACCTCACTCTCACCGTCATACCCTCTCTCCCGTCGGGGGGTCACGCCCCTCCCCGTCTCATGGGCGCTCCGATCCTCTATACCTTCCTCAGCAGGGCCGACCGGTCCACGAACCGCTCCCAGTCCCACGGCTCGTCGAGGATCCGCACCTCGACGCTCGTGATCCCAGGGAGACCCGCGACGCGTCGGCGCACCTGTTCGGAGAGGTGGTCTACAAGGGGGCAGCCCTTGGTGGTCAGGACGAGGTCCACCCGCGCCGTCCCCTCCCGCGGGTCGACATGGATCTGCCGGATCAGGCCCAGGTCGACCACGTCGATCCCGACCTCGGGGTCGATCACGGAATGGAGGGCCTCACGGACCTCGTCCTCCCGCGTGAGCTCGAGGCGGGCGTCCTCGCCGATGGGGCCGGGCAGGCTCCGCTCCATCTCGCGGAGCCGCTCCTCGAGCTGGTTCTGCCGGTCGAGGAGGCGGGAGACCACCCGCAGCATCGGGTCGGGCATGTCGCCGCGGAGCTCGCCGCCGGCCGCTCCATCGGGCCCGCAGGTCCCGCCCGCGATCCGTCCCGGGACCCCGACCACGGTCGCGCCGGCCGGGACCGGCCGGACCACGACCGACCCGGCTCCGATCTTGACATAGTCGCCGATCAGGATCGGCCCGAGGACCGCGGCCCCCGAGCCGATCACCACGCCGTTCCCGATCGTCGGGTGCCGCTTCTCGTTGACGAGCGCGGTCCCGCCCAGGACGACGCCCATGTAGATCAGGACGTCGTCCCCGACCTCGGCCGTCTCGCCGATCACCACCCCCATGCCGTGGTCGATGAAGACGCGGCGGCCGATCCTCGCCCCGGGGTGAATCTCGATCCCGGTCAGGAAGCGGCCGATGTGCGAGACGAGCCGTCCCGTGAAACGGAGGCGGTGTATCCAGCACCAGTGACTGAGACGGTGGAACCAGAGCGCGTGCAGCCCCGGGTAGCAGCAGAGGACCTCCAGGACCGATCGGGCAGCCGGGTCCTTCTCAAAGACTGTCTGGATGTCCTCTCGCAACCGTCGCATGCGCTTCCTCCCGATATCGGGTACGGAGATGGGTGGGGGCGGACGGGTATTAACCTGATCGCGGTCCGTGAAGGGAGGGATTAACTGGTCGCGGCGGCCATGTTCTGCCGTATGGTCCAGCTCATCCTCCCGGACCGCCGGAGCCACGAGGAGCCGCTCGCGGGCCGCAGGCTCGACCGGCTCCTCGCGGACCTCGGGATCAACCCCTGCGAAGTGCTCGTGACCCGTGAGAGCCGCCTGCTCCCGGACGACGCCCCGCTCGGCGAGAACGACCGGCTCCGGGTCGTGCCGATCGTCCACGGCGGATGACGCACCTCTCCTGCTCTCACTGCCCCGGCCCGGCCGTCTACCTCGACCGGGTCTCGGGCGAACACCTCTGCGAGGAGCACCTCTGTTTGCGCGTCGAGGCGACGGTGCGTCGGACGATCGTGGCGGCCGGAGGGTTCCGCAGGGGCGAACGGATCGTGGTCGCGTTCTCGGGGGGCAAGGACAGCTCGGTCCTGCTCCACCTGCTCGCGACGGTCTTTCGGCCCGAGAACGCACTCGAACTGGTCGCGGTCACGATCGACGAGGGGATCGCCGGGTACCGCGACGAGACGGTCCGGGCTGCGCGCGAGCTCGCCGCCCGCCTCGAGGTGCCGCATCGCGTCGTCTCGTTCGAGGAGGCGTTCAGTCGGGGGCTCGACGACCTGCTGTCCGGGCGCGAGACGCGCGCCTGCACGGTCTGCGGCGTGCTCCGCCGCCGACTTCTCCAGCAGGCCGCCCGGGAGCTCGGGGCCGACCGGCTCTCGACAGGCCACTGCCTCGACGACGAGGCCGAGGCGGTCGTCATGAACTGGCTCCGGGGCGACCTCCACCGGGTCACCGGGGCGCGGCCCTCGGGAGGCGAGGGGCTCCTCGTCCCCCGGCTCAAGCCGCTGGCCGGGCTCTCAGAGAAGGAGGTGGTCTCGTACGCGCTCCTCCGCGACCTCGCCTTCGACCTCCCCGAGTGCCCGTACACCCGGCATGCCCTTCGCGCCGGGGTCCGGGGCATGGTCCACCGGGCCGAGTTCAGCGCCCCGGGGACCCTCGGCCGGATCGTGGGGGGGCAGCGCGCGCTCGAGGAGCGCCTGGACGGGCTCCTGCCGGACGCCTCGTTCTCGACCTGTCCCGACTGCGGCGAGCCGGTCCTGGGCACGATCTGCCGGGCCTGCAAACTCCTCGACAGCCCCCGGGACAACCATTAAACCGGCGTCCGGCACACGCTCTTCACGATTCTCCGGGCGATCCACTCGTGAATATGCTCCACCCCGACGTCACCCTGCTCGCGCACAACTATGTCCGGCCCGAGGTTCAGGCCGCGGCCGACTTCGTCGGCGATAGCCTTGAGCTCGCCCGCATCGCCCGCGATCGGGTCGAGACGCCGTACCTCGTCGTCGCAGGCGTCGACTTCATGGCCGAGACGGCCGCGCTCCTGAACCCCGACAAGACCGTGATCCACCCCGAGCCGTTCTCGCGCTGCGCGATGGCGCTGCGCCTCACACCTGGGGACGTGCTCGCCGCACGGGCAGCGTATCCCGACGCGGCGGTCGTGGCCTATGTCAACACCTCGGCCGCGGTCAAGGCGGTCTCGGACGTCTGTTGCACCTCGGCGAATGCGGTCGAGATCGTGAACGCACTTGAGGAGAAGACCGTGATCTTCGTCCCCGACCGGAACCTCGCCCTCCATGTGGCGGCCCGGACGGAGAAAGAGGTGGTCCCCGTCCCGGCGATCGGCTGTTGCCCGGTCCACCACGCACTGACAGCCGGGGAGGTCCGGGCCGCGCGGGCCCTGCACCCGGGTGCCGAGGTGATGGTCCATCCCGAGACCTCCCCCGAGGTCCAGGCCGAGGCCGACTACATCGGCTCGACCTCGGGCATGCTGCGGCGCGCGACCCAGACACGGGCGGAGACCGTGATCGTCGGGACCGAGATTGGCCTGATCCCCCGCCTCGAGCAGGCGGCCCCCGGCCGGCGCTTTATTCCCGCCTCGCCCCACCTGGTCTGCGCTGACATGAAGATGATCACGCTCGAGCTGATCGAGCAGGCGATCGCCCGGCACGGCCCGGTCGTGAAGGTGCCCGAGCCGGTCGCCTCGCGCGCCCGGCACGCTCTCGAACGGATGCTCGCCCTCTCCAGGCCGTAACCATGCGCGCACTCTCTTCCTGTCCCAAGGCCTACCGGGCCGAGACCCAGCGGGCGGTCGACCCCGAGACGACGCTGCGAACAGTCGAGAAGATCGTGCCGGCGACCGGCATCACCCGGATCGCCGAGATCACGGGGCTCGACAGGGTCGGAATTCCGGTCTTCTCCTGTATCCGCCCGACCGCGGCCGACGGCGCGATCTCGGTGTATAACGGCAAGGGCGCCACCCCGCTCGCGGCCCGTGTCTCGGCGATCATGGAGGGGATCGAGCGCTACTCGGCCGAGGTCACGGACCGGCCGCTTACGACCGCCCGGTTTGCCGAGCTCGGCTCCGGCGTCGCGGTGGACCCGGTCGACCTGGTCCTGCCGGCGCACGCGGACCCTGATGCCCAGCTTCCCTGGGTCGAGGGGCGCGAGATCGTCTCAGGCGAACCCGTGCTGCTGCCGGCGCACGCGGTCTTCCACCCCCTGCCGCTCGGAGCGCCGCGGCTCTTCCGGACGAGCACGAACGGGATCGCCTCGGGCAACACGCTCGAGGAGGCGGTCTTTCACGCGCTGGCCGAGGTGATCGAACGCGATGCCTGGTCGATCGTGGAGGCGACGTGGGACGCCGGCCCCGCCATCACCGGTGCCGCGTACCCGGCCGTCCAGGCGTTGCTCGATCGGTTCGCGGACGCGAATGTGCCGGTCGTCCTCCGCGATATCACGAGCGATATCGGAGTCCCGACGATCGCGGCGGTCGCCGACGACCCCGTGCTCCGCGACCCGGCCCTGCTCGTGATCGGCATGGGAACGCACACGAACCCGGCCGTCGCCTGCCTCCGCGCTCTGACCGAGGTCGCGCAGAGCCGTGCGACCCAGATCCACGGGGCCCGGGAGGACACGACGACCGGCGATCTTCGGCGTTCGATCGGATATGACCGGGCCAGGCGCCTCAACCGCTACTGGTTCGAGGCAACCCGCACGATCGAGACAGGCGCCATCCCGGCCCTCGACTCAGACGACTTCCTCGAGGACATACGGCTCGTCTGCGACCGGCTGCACGTGGTCGGACTCGACCGGGTCTGCGCGGTCGACCTGACCCGGCCCGAGTGCGGGATCCCGGTCGTCCGGGTGGTCGTGCCCGGGCTCGAGTGCTTTGCGATGGATACCGAGCGGAGAGGGGACCGCTGCCGCCATGCCCGCGATCATCGTCTTTCTCGGCCCGAGCTGTGACCTGACCTCGGCCCGGGCCATCCTGCCCGACGCCGAGTACCGGCCGCCGGCTGCCCGCGGGGACATCGCCTCGGCCGCGGCCGACGGCGCCCGCGTGATCGGCCTGATCGACGGAGTCTTTCTCCAGGAGTGCGCGGTCGGGCACCGGGAGGTGCTCGGCGTGCTCCGCGCAGGGGTGACCGTGGTCGGGGCCTCGAGCATGGGCGCCCTCAGGGCGGCCGAGCTCGACTCCCTCGGGATGACGGGGATCGGCGAGGTCTACCGCCGGTACCGAGCCGGGGAGCTCGAGTCGGATGACGAGGTCGCGCTCGTGTACAACCCCGAGTCGGGGTACGCGCTCTCCGAGCCGCTCGTGAATATCCGTGCGACCCTCGAGGCGGCCCTCGAGGCGGGAGCCGCCGCGGCGCCGGTCGCGGAGGCCGCGCTCGAGGCGGCCCGGGCTCTTTACTTTCCTAGGCGGACCTGGCCGGCGGTGCTCCGGGAGGCCCGTCTTTCGGAGCAGGATCGGGCGGAGCTCGCGGCCTTTGTACGGACGGCCCCGGTGGACCTGAAGCGGGCCGACGCCATCGCGGCGCTCGAGTACATCCGCAGCCTCGTTCCCTGAGTCAGGCCCGGCCGCGCCGGTACCGGCGGTACAGCCACCAGGCCAGCCCGCCGAGGAGGACGAGCGGCAGGAGCGAGAGCACCACGACCACGAGCCCGGCCAGGACCGTGAAGAAGCCCTGGACGCCGGCACCGAGCACCTCGACGATCGAGGGGAGGGCCCCGCCCGCGAGCGGGGCGGGTTCCTCGAGCCGGAGCGTGATCCGCGAGTACGAGGTCCGGCTCTCGAGATACCGGAGCCGGCCCTCGGTCCGGTCCAGCTCGACCTGGACCCGCTCGATCTCCTTCTGGACCACGAGCACGTCCTCCACCCGGGAGGTGTTGGCCATAATCCGCCGGTACTGCTGGAGCTGGTCCGCAAGGGCTGCCTGTTTCGCCGTGAGGTCGACGAACTCCTCGGTCACGTCCTCGGACTTGACGGACTCGGACCGCACCTCGCCGACCCCGTGGAGGGCCTCGAGCGCCGTCTCGAACCGCCCGGCCGGGACACGGACCGTTGCCGTCGCCGTGCGCCGATCCCCGGACTCGCTCCGGAGCTCGAGTTCGGCGAGCGTCCCGTTCTGCTCGCCCGCGATCCCGCGCACCCGGTCCAGGGCCGGCTCGAGCGCGGGGACCTCGACCCGGAGATCGGCGTTCTTGATCACCACGGGGTCCGTCGGATATCCCCCCGACGGGCTCAGGGTGGCCAGGGCCTTCGAGGCCTCACCGTATCCGAGGGAGGAGCCTGCGTCGCGTGCCGGCGCGACGGAAGGGGACGACGTCTCCTGCGGCTGCAGATTCGTGCATCCGGCCGCGAGGAGGAGCAGGGCCAGCACGAGCGTCACGACGAGGCGCTTCATACACGGAGTTCATCCCGGAGACGGATAACCCTGTCGAAGACTTCGAATTCTTTGGAACATTAGCGCCTCCCCGCAGGGCGGAAGAGCACGGCCCGGGAGCTCTCCTTGGACAGACGCGTCTCGGAAGGCCGAGCTCCGATGGGCGTATCTTGGTTTTAACGAACCCCGCGTCACCCGATCTTTCGCCGCGCCTCCGCGTCCTTTGCCCGGATCTTCGCATCCGCGTCGGCCCGGTGCGCCGCGATCTTCGCGTCGGTCTCGGTCTCGTGTGCGGCCACCTTGACGTCGTCCACGACCTCGTTCGCAGCCTCACGCGTATGGTCGACCGCCTTGCTGATCTTCACGTTCAATCGATCTCCAGATGCCATAACAGGCTCGAATACATCCCTTAAGAATTTAATAAATCGTATCGGATCGATGATGGCTGCTCAGGGGGCCGGCTCGGTCGGATCGATGCCGTATCCTGCGTTCGCCGCCGGCAGGGCATCGAGGACGGGTATGACTCCTCCGAGGTGGAGGTTCATCAGCACGGCTCCCAGGACCTCCTCGATAGGGATGCCGGCATCCCGGGCCATGCCCGCATGGAGCCGGGGACCCCGGTCGGGTTTCGATAGGCCGCCTGGAGCGCGACGTTCAGGAGGTGCTTGGTCCGTCCGTCGAGGGGGTTCGCATCCACCTGCGCCCGTACAAGGGCTCCGAAGGCACCGGCGATCGTCGGGTTTGCTGCAAGAAAGAGGTCGAACGGGGATCTCTCCGTCGTGCAGAACGATCGGTGGGGCGGGGGGATGAACCCGTCGGCAGAGGAGAAAGCCTTTATTCAAGGGCGTGAGAGGAGGTCCGTATGGAGAAGGATCAGAAGATGAGAGAGCTTCCCGAGCTGAACCCCGACGGAACCCGAATGACCGAGGAGGACCGGACCGAGACGAAGGACAGGGAAGAGCCGAAACCCTGGGCGCCCCCGCGGCGTGACAGCGAAGAACGATGAATGAAGACCGGGCTCAACCGGTCGCATTGGCGACCGGTGAGAGGGATCCGGTGACATTCACCGCCGGGGGGACTGGGGCCGTGACGATGGTCGGTATCGGGGGGATCGTCACGACGGCCGTCGTGTTCACCGGGGGCACCGTGCCGGCCGGTGCAGGAGTGACCGCCAGGATCCCGTTCGTCCCGTCGACCGCGTTGCCGGTCGCCCCTGCCGGCTGGAACGAGAGGTAGTCGACAGCGATACCCCGTCCGAGGTCGAGCCCAATCCGGTGAAGTCCCTTCTGGAGATACACGAGACGGCTCGTATTCACGAACGCGGACGAGTCGCCTTTCGCCGTCAGGTTCACCCAGACGGTATCATCGATGAGCAGTCGGACCGTTCCGGACTGCGTCCCTCCTGCCGCGACCGGCCGGAGGCGGATCACGGCCTCGACGATCCCCGTCCGGGACACATTCACCGGGTACGAGGTCCACGCGTCTTCGACCCGCGAACTGACGGCCGCCCCCTGGACCCCGGGCGGCGTGATCTGCATCACACTCGATGCGGCGGGTCCGAGCCCGGACCAGTTCTCGGCCTGGATCACGCCCGGCAGCGAGACCTCGGTGACGCTCGGGGTCGGCGTGACGGTTGACGTGACCGAGGGGGACGGGGTCAGCGTCAGCGGAGGAGTGGTCGTGACCTGGGTCACGATGGTCGTCTGGGGAGACGGCGTCGGGGTTGGCGACGGTGTGACCGGAGGAGTCGACGGAGTTGCGGTCGCCGTGGGGCTCGTCGTCGGTACCGATGTCCTGGGGACGGGCGTCGACCCTCCCGGCTGCGTTACCGTGAACGCGTCGACCTCGGGTCGGCCTGTGAACCGGAGCTCCAGGACCGGCCGGCCGGCGGGAAGATAGACGTATCCGATCGCGGGCTGGCACCGGGCATCGCTCGAGACCGGCACCGAGACCCTCGCCATGCAGGCACCGTCGACCAGGACCTCGACCACGTCGTCGCTCCGGGTCGACCCGGCCGAGAGGTTGACCATGTAGACCCCTGGCGTGGCGACCTTCAGCCGGTAGCGGAGCCACTCCCCGGTCTCGACGGCGGTGATCATGCCGCTTCCGACGGTCTGGCTCAACCGGATATCGACATCGTCATTCCGGTAGTACCCTCCGACATTCCCGGGCGTCGTGTCATGGTAGCCCTGTCCCTCACCGCCGTCGTCGTAGTCCTCGGCCTCGATGAGCGCGGGCACCATGTGGCCCGCTTCGGGCGTCGGGGTCGCCGAGGGCGCGACGCTGGTCGGGACCGCTGTGGACGGCACCACGGTGAGCGGCACGGTCGTGGTCGGCAGGGATGTCACCACGGTCGTGGGGAGGACCGTGACCACCGGGGTCTCGCCCGGCGGATAGACCTGGATCAGGTGGATATTGTGGTAGCCCTGGGTCTCGATCCGGAGCGTGTGCTGGCCTCCGCCGATCCAGATCAGGCGGCGGACACCGGTGTAGGCCTCGAACGAGCCCGTGTTCGGCACCGCGAACTGGCCGAAGTTGACCCCGTCGACCGAGAGCGAGAAGCTCCCCCGGTCCTGGGGCGACGAGAGCAGGACCGTGGCCTCGTACACGCCGGCCCGCGATACGTTGACCGTGTAGTCGAGCCACTCCCCCGGTCGGGTATACGCGACGACGGGAGCACCAAGGCTCTGCGACCGTTCGATGTCCACGTCGTCGCTCCGGTAGTACCCGCCTGCATTGCCGGCCGTCGTGTCGTGGTACGCGGTCCCCTCGCCTCCGTCGTCGTAGTCGGCGGCCAGGAAGGCCCCCGGGAGCTGCGCGAAGACCCGCACCTGGGCGGGCGGCGGCGTGCTCGTCGTTGAAACCGTGGCGGTGGGAGCGGTTGTCAGGACCGTGGTTGGGACCGTAGTCGGGGGCGTCGGCATCGGGAGCAGGGCGACCGGGAGGTGGTCCATCCCGTTCACCGTGACCAGGTTCCGTTCCCCGTTGTAGTATCGGAAGAGCCGGTTCGCCTCGGCCCCCGTCGTCCTGAGATCGAGGGTCGAGTCCCGGACGGGCCACCACTGCTCGGGGTGGTCGCTCCGCAGACCGATCGCGATGCACCCGGACGGGTTCTTCGGATTGATCAGCTGGAAGTTCGAGACCACAGCCCCCTCCGATCCCCACATGTAGAGCGCGTAGGTCCGGGCGCTCTTCGAGAAGCAGTTCTCAAGCCGGAGCCGTTGCCCTGTCCTGACCTGGAAGCCGCAGTCCGAGCCCGAGTCGATGCAGCTCCGCAGGACCACGTCCTTGGCGCCCTGCCAGACCCAGAAACCGTTATTGCGGCTGTTGAGGGCGACGCAGTTGTTCAGGGTGACACCGCTGGAGAGGTAGAACCCGGTCATGTAGAAACGGGTCGGCTCGGTGTTGCGCCAG
>SISS01000038.1 GCA_004332335.1 Methanoregulaceae archaeon UXB-2016
GTTAATTGATCTTAGAAGCGGGGCTGCCGGTGCTTGGGGAGGCAGTCCTGGCAGTAGACCGGGCGACCCTCTGTGGGCTTGAACGGGACTTCGCACTCCTTTCCACAGTCTGAACAGACGACCTTGGTCATCTCACGTGGGCGGTCCGAGCGACCGCCAAAATTCGAGTTGTACATGATGCTTTCCAACAGCTGAAAAACTGCTGGCTTATATAAGGATGCCCCGGTATAAGAACTTCGGCATTATACTCTTCAAGTAATACATCCAACCTGGCTAACTCGACGGTCGTGGTGAGGGGCGGTAAATTGAGCCGATGGGGACGGAGCGGAGGTCGTGTTCCACCGGGACGACTCGACGCCTCCGAACCTCGAGGACGAGGCGGGCATGCCGTCTTCGACCTTAAGAAAAACATATCTCTTCTTATCTTGAATAGTCTCATCATGAAGCTCATCTATCTCCTTTTCGCCATGGCGCTCATCGTTCCGGTCACAGTGATCGCCATCTCCTCGGAGAACGCGGGGGCGACCGCGGCTCCTACCGGAGATCTCGCACGGTGCGCGACCTTCGAGAACGGCACACGCTACCAGGCCGGCTCGTACCCCATCGTAGTCCTATCGGGATCATACCGGGAAATGGGGCGGCAGTACGGCGCGCTGATGAAGGGCGAGCTCCAGGCCGAGTACGCGATGCTCATCGCGAACCTCACCGAGAGGGGCTATTCCCTCGACTCGCTCCGCGAAGATGCGCGGCAGGCGACCGCACTCCAGCCGAAGCGGATGAAGGAGCTCACGGCCGGCATGGCCGACACGACCGGCCTCACCGAGGAGGATGTCGAGATCCTGTATGAGGGTCCCATCTTCTACGTCTCGTATGCCTCCGTACATCCGGGGTGTTCGTTCCTGGCCGCATGGGGGAACTATACCCGTGACGGCTCGGTCGTCCTCTCCCGCAACTACGACCTGCCCGACCTGCTCTCGGTCTTCGACCCGTACTATACCCTTGCCGTATACAACCCGACCGACGGATCCAACGGGGTCGCGACCTTCGGTCCGGCCGGGACCCGGCCCGAGACCCTGATGAACAGCGCCGGCCTCTTCATCGCCGACAACAATGCGGCCGATTCGGCCGGTGCGGTCGCGATCGCGGGCCGGCCCGACCTGATCTCGGAGTTCTTCCGCCTGATGCTCGACTACTCCGACATGGAAGGGCTCGATGCAGGGATCCAGTCCCTGCGCGCGGATGGGGGTTGGATCGTGAACGCAGCCGGACCGGCCGCAGCGTACTCGTACGAGGAGACGACCTACGACATCAAGCGGCGCGAGGGCGACGGGCGCATCGCGGCCGCGAACCACTTCGTCGACCCGTCGTGGCATCTGGCCGCATCCCCGGCTGAGCACTCGGCCGTACGGTACAGTAACCTCCTCAACCTCACCGAACAACACCGTGGGGCGATCGACGGCGAGGAGATGATCAGGATCCGCGACGTGCTCCTCGGGGATGGCGGCGCGACCTTCCGCCACGACCTGCTCGGAGGATATCCGTACTCGTCCACCCATCAGATGACCTTTGTTCCTAAGACCCGTACGCTCTGGATGAAGGTCGTCGACCGGGACTGGCAGAAGGTGGAACTCGGTCTCCTCTTCGCGGCCTGAGAGGCAACGAAGGGGAAAGATCCCCCCCTGCACAGGCCGACTCCGCTCGGACTAGATCCTCCGGCACGACAACCCCAATATATCCCGACGTATCGATCCTCTTTTCCACGGAGATAGTGGCCATTCTGAGAGCGATGAAGGCGACGCTCGGGCTCAGCATATTCGCCCCCCTGTTCGGGATGTCGCGGGGGGGCCCGGGCCCTCGTTCCGGGCGGGAGAAATGCCCGGTTAGCGATCCGAACGGTCCCGGAGACGGAGAGGAGCGGATGAAGTGAGTCGAACGGTAGCGCTGGCGATGTTCGCGCTGTTTCTCCTGCTTGCCGGCGCCGGGTGTTCCAGGCCGCCGGTGATCCGCTCGACGCAGCCCTGGAAGCGCACCGCGGCGGGGTCGTGAACGATACCCTCGTCCTGCTCGGCATCCCCTCTTCGATCGAGATCCCGAGCGGGCCGGGCCGGGTGCTCCGGACCTATCTCGGCATGGGCGAGCGGCTCGGCTTCAGGGCCGTCGCGATCGACGACCGGATTGGATACATCGAGTACGGTGGCGGCGAGGAGTACATCGCCGTCCTCGGGCACCTCGATACGGTCCCGGTCGGCGAAGGCTGGACCCGGGAACCCTCAGGCGAGGTCGTGGGCGGCCGGCTCTACGGCCGGGGGGCGCTCGACGACAAAGAGCCGATGGTCGCGGCCCTCCACGCGCTCGCGGCACTCCGCGATGCGGAGGTCCCCCTCGAACGAAAGGTCAGGATCATCGTCGGAACCGACGAGGAGACCGACGATGCCGCGATCTCCTACTACCGGTCGCGGGGGCCCGACCCGGTCACCGGGTTCTCGCCGGACGGCGACTTCCCGGTCGTTTACGCCGAGAAGGGGCTGCTCTGGGCCGACTGGCACCGCCCGGCCCGGACATCCGGGGGGCCGGTCGACCTGCTCTCGCTCGAGGGCGGGACCGCACCGAACGTGGTGCCCGATCGGGCTGAGGCCGTGCTCGAGGCGGCAGAGCCCGATAGGGTCGCCGCGGCCCTCCGCAGAGCCGGGTGCGGAGCCCGTGGTCGAGGGGCGGCGGGTCCAGGTCACGGCAACGGGCACGGCCGGGCATGGGAGCGAGCCCGATCTCGGGGTCAGCGCCCTCGTGCGGCTCGCGGCCGCCCTCGACAGGATCGGGATCGCCGGGGACGGGGGAGGGATCGTCCGATCGCTGAACGCGACCTTCAACCACGCCCCCGACGGAGGAGTCCTCGGGCTTTCGACGCCGAACGTGAGCGTGAACCTCGGCGTCTGCCGGGTCGGGAACGGGACGGCGCGCCTTCGCCCTCGACGTCCGGTACCCGGCCCGCCTCATGGACGAGGAGGTCTGGGCGGCCGTGAACCGGACGGCTGAGGCGGGCGGCTGGGAGGCGGTTGCGACCGATCGCCTCTCGCCGCTCGAGGTCGACCCCGACGGCCCGCTCGTCCGGACCCTGCTCGGGATCTATCAGGCCGAGACCGGGGACCGGGACGCCGCCCCACGGTCGGTCGGGTACACGACCTACGCGAAGTCGCTCCCGAACACGGTCGCGTTCGGGCCGCTGATGCCCAATGCGCCGGATCCGTCGCACGAGCCGGACGAGTCCGTCGGAGTCGAGGACCTCGCGTTCCAGGCCAGGTGCTACGCCCGGGCGATCCGGGCGCTCGCCGAGGAGGAGGCCGGCCCACTCACGCCGGCCGGGCCTCCCGAAGCGTGATCGGGCCGGCCCGCTCGCGAATCAGCCTGCAGATGAGTGAGAGCGGGACCGGGACATATCCGGCCGTCTCGACCGAGACGTTGACCCGTCGGCGGAGCGGGTCGAAGAACGGGTACCGGACGAGGTCGGCGTCGTGGAGGTGGCCGTGGATCACCCATCCATCGAAGCCCGGCGGGACGTCGGCCGGATCGTGGAGCGCCAGGAACCGCTGTCCGCCGGCCTCAAGCGTGACCGACGGTACGAGCCCGGGGAGAGCCGGGTCGTGGTTGCCCGCGACGAGCTCGAGCCGGCCCGAGAGGCGGCAGGCGGCCGCCCGGTAGGTCTCGGGGTCGGACGGGGCGCAGAGGTCGCCAAGCACGAGGGCCCGGTCGTCCGGCCGAACCGCATGGTGCCAGTTCTGGAGCAGAACCCGGTCCTGCTCCTCGATGTCCGCTCCGAGAAAGGGGCGGGCGCAGTAGAGGGCGATCTCAGGGTGACCGAGGTGGAGGTCGGCGAGGAACCAGGTCTCGCCGGGCGGACCTCCGGCCGGCCCTGCGAGTTCGTACCCCCGCGCCAGGCGGTAGGCCCGGAGCGATTCGGCCCGGATCGGCCTGTCGCGGAGCTCGGCCGCTTTGAGCCAGCGACGGGGTCCGAGGTCGAGACCGGCCGTCGGCCGATCCCCGAGCAGGACCAGGAGCCGGGTCGCGTCGAGCGGCCGGCGAATCTGGGGAAGGGGTGCGGCCGGTGCGGGCGCCCGGAAGAGCCGGAGGAGGTGGTGGTACCAGGGGGGGCGGATGAGGCCGCGTGCGCTCGCCGCCATCACGAACTCGGCATTGCCTTGAATCCGGACTGCCGGGACGAGGAATCGCTCGCCCTGGAGTTCCTCGGTATCGGCGATCTCGCGCAGGGCGCGGTTGATCGAGGCGGCCATTGCTCCGAGTTCTCGGATCGGCCGGACGTCGACTCCGATCGTTCCGCCCGTGCCCGACGGGCGTGCCGTATACCCGTCCAGGTCGCACGCGAGGTAGGGCACCTCCGGGACCGCGGCCTCGACCGCGGCCCGAACCGCCGCGAGCCCGGACCCGTCTGCAAGCCTGAACGGCCCCGCGATCGGTATAACCGGGTCGAGCGGGGGCAGACCGAACGCATCGGCGACGCGCCGAAGCTGCTGCCGGAGCGCCCAGGTGGCGACCCCGGTATCGAGCGCGATCGTGACCGGGGGGAGAGGGGTGCGGCTCATGGAGGGGTGTACCGGGCCACCACGATGGAGAGACCGTCGCGGGCGCCAGCCTCATCCAGGGCTCCGGCACAGGCGTTCGGATCGAGCGGGTCGTCGAGCGGGACAACTGCATCCGGGTACCCGGCGAGGACGCGGTCGAGCAGCCCCGACGGGACCGGTTGCCCGCCCGTGGTCTCGGCCTGCCCGTTCGCGAGCAGGATAACCCGGAGCGGGATGTTGCGGGCGGCCGCCGCGATGAGGCCGAGGTGGCCGGCGGCGACGAACGAGAAGTCGCCGGTCACGGCCCAGGCATCGGTCCGGCCGGCCAGGCGGGCGCCGAGGGCGAGGGGGACGGCGCCGCCCATGTAGCTCACGACGTCGATCGCGTCGTACGGCGGAAACCCGAAGCAGCTCGAGATGCCGATGTCCCCTGCGACGAACGAGGGCCGGCGCACGACCAAGGCGTCGAAGAGCGGCATGTACTGTGCGACGGCGCGGCGCCATCGAGCCGGCACGTCTTCGGGCAGCCTCGGCAGTGGCGGGGGCGTCGGCGGATCGTTGCCGATCAATCGTGCCGAGAGGGCCGCGCGCTGGTGGCGGATCAGTGCCGGCACGAGCAGGTGCCGTGCCGGATCCCGCCGGTACAGCGGGGGCGGAGGCAGAACCGAGTCGGTCGCCGCGGCCGGGACGGACGCATCGGCGCCGTCGATGATGAGGGCGACAGGCAGACCCAGGGCCTCGGACCTGGCCGTGAGATCCCGGAGATCGCGGCCTATCGTCTCGGGGCCCGAGCGCATCCAGGCGAGTTCGAGCGCGCCGAGTATGGGGCCGGCCGCGATGACACTGTCCGACTGGATCCCGGCCGGGTCGTCGACGACGACGAGTATGAGGGCGGCGGTCGTACCGCAGAAGAGCGCATCCGAGACCGCGTTCGCGGCCTTGAGAAGGCCGTGGGTCTTCATCACGACGGCCGATCGAGCACCCGCAATCGCGGCTCCGTGGGCGCATCCGACCGCGACCTCTTCGTGGAACGACGGCGGGGCCGGACGGCCCGAGATCGCCGTGTACGCCTCCGCACAGCCCGTGACGCCCAGGCCGGGCACCCAGGTCACGACGCCTGTGCCCAGGTCGTGGAGGGACCGTCCCACCACCTGCTCCAGGGTCCCGGTCCCCTTCATTGACACCAGTTTTTCATTGTGGTCCGTCCAATATCAAACGCACCTATGGCCCTTCTCGAGTCGCTCCTGCTCGGGTTCGGCGTCGGGCTCTCGGGTCCGCTCGCCCCCGGCCCGACGCTGCTCGCCACGATCTCGGGCGAGGTCCGGCACGGCCCGCTCGTGGGCGGACGCGTGGCCGCGGGCCACCTGCTCGTCGAGGGCTTGCTGGCAGGGGCCCTCGTGCTCGGGCTCGCGCCCGTCGTCCTCTCGCAGCGGACGGCGATCGCCGTCATCGGAGGGTGGCCCTGATCGGATTCGGCGCACTGACGGTTGACGGGGCACGTACGGCGACCCTCTCGCCCCCCATGGGCCCCGCCGAGCGGGCCGGCACGTTCCTCGCCGGGGTGCTCACCTCGATTGCCAACCCCTACTTCTGGCTCTGGTGGGCCACCATCGGCGGGGCCCTGCTCGCCTCGGCCCTCACGTCCGGGTTCGGAGAGGGGATCTCGTTCCTGGCCGGCCATGGAATGGCCGACCTGAGCTGGCTCCTGCTCGTCGGTGCCGGAATCGCGCGGGGCCGGGCCTTTCTGCCCGACCGGGTCTATCAGGGGGTCCTTGCCCTCTGCGGCGTTGCCCTCGTCCTGCTCGGCGCGGGGTATCTGGCCTCGGCTTTCTGAAAAATGGATGCCGCGGACCCGGGCCCTGATCCGGGCCCGTACATCCGGGTCTTGATCATCTCTTCGGCGTCCCGGATCAGCTCCTGCAATCCCTCGTCGACCTCGCGGTACCGCTGGCGGAGGGGCTGGAGCGCCCGCGGATCGCCGATGGTGCCGAGGGCCCAGATCGCCTTGCGCTGGACCCGCCAGTCCTCGTCGTACAGCGCCTCTGAGAGGGCCTCGAGCGCGACCGGGTTCTGAATTCGCCCGAAGGCCTGGGCGGCCTTCCAGCGATTGCCGGGGCTCTGGCCCGCACGGAGCCCGATCAGGTAGTCGATCCGCTCGGCGCTGTCACGGCTCTCTCGAGTTGGGCGGAGGACCTTGGGGGAGATGTCGGTCGGATCGGATAGCATTGCCTGGTGCTCCTGGCCCGTATCGGGCCGCGCCGTCGGAAGCAGGCGTCCGTATTAATTATTCCGATGAGCCGCGATAAAGATGGCAGTATATGGCTCAATTCGGCCTGAAATTGGCTGCAGGGGCCAGGATCCGGAGACATGCCTTCGCGGACGCCATGACCGCTCGCATGGGAGCGGAGCCTGCATTCCTGCCACAGCCCTGTCCGGAGAGCCTTCCCGCTGCCGGGGTCAGCGTGCGGCCGGGGAGGCGAGCTCCGTGCATGCCGAGGGGTCGTGCCACCGTGCCGTGACCTCGCGCCCCTCGAGGAACGGGATACCGTGCGCCTCGCCGTAGGCCTCGGCATCGGCCTTCTTGAGCGCGAGGCCGGTCGCGTCGTCGAGCATCTCGCAGACCACGATCGCGGGGGTGATGCCGGCCATCGCGGCGAGCACGAGCGAGAGCTCGGTCTGGCCGCAGCGGCGCGAGAGCAGCCCCTCGGCCCCTCGGAGGAGCGCGACATGCCCCGGCACGCGGAACTCGTCGAAGAACCGGGTCTCCTCGCCCGCGAGCGCACGCTGCACCTGCCCGGCGATCGCATTGATGGTGGTCGCCCGGTCGTTGTCCGTGATCCCCGTGAAGGTCGAGGCATGGTTGACCCAGAGCGAGAACGAGGAGCGGTTCTTCCGGTCGTACGGGATCACGTGGTCCTGTACACCGATATGGGCCGCCTCGAGAACGTCGTGGGCGAAGGGGAGGCCGATCCGTTCGGCTGCCTCGTGGGCGACGGCGCAGCAGATCAGGCCGCCCCCGTCCTTGCGCATCTGCCGGATGTGCGCGGGCGTCACCGCATCGGCGCGGATTGCAAAGTCGGTCTCCCGTTCACGGTTGTCGAAGTCGTAAAGCAGGATGAAACGCCCATCCCGCAGCGCGCTGAGCGCCTGGTCAATCATGATCTACCTCATCTCTCTCCGGCACCTCGACCGCCACGCGGTCCATGTCTGAGAGCCCGAGGGTCTCGCGGAGCGGCACTCCGGCGATCACCTCGATGATGTCTTCGGGATAATGTGTCCGGCCGGGCACCACGATGGCGCACCGGTAGCCCCCGATCAGACAGGGGAGGGCCCGCGCATCGCCAAAGGTCCGGTCCTCGGCCACGAAGCCGTGGATGGGAATCCAGTCGAGGGCATCGAGCCGCTTCCGCACGGGCAGGCTCGCACCGTCGAGCCGGACGTTCAGCGTCCCCGGGAACGGATCCTCGCCGAGCACCTCGGCAAACTGCGCGCGGTAGGGAGGCAGCGCCATGTAGTACCGCCCCTCGCCCACGCCGCTCACGATGTGACCAGTCATCACGAACCCTGGCGATGCGCCTCCGAAGAGCCGGCAGTAATCCGAGTACTCCCGGTGCAGGGCCTCCTCGCCTGTGCGCGTGACCGCGACGTACTGGCCGGCCGGGCGTACCGAACGGGTCACGAACAGGGCCGATTCGAGCGACTTGAGCCGGCGCGCCGCCGTCTGGGAGCTTGCTCCGAGAGCCGTGGCGAGCGACTGGCTCGAGACGTGGACCGGCCCCCGGCAGCCGCCGAGGAGCGCGATCGCCTTCAGACATGCCAGGTCTCCGGCCTCGATCGTCACAGATACCAATTTTGAGACGCTTGATATTTATGGGTTGTGCAGCCCCGACTTCGTGAACTGTCGAACTCAGCTTCGTTAATTATTTAACCATCCGGACCGACCTGATCAGTATGAAGTCCGGACTGCGTCATCGGTTGGCCGAGAAGATGGCCGGCGAGATCACGCTGTCGGATTCACCCGGCAAGGCGCTCAAGAAGTGGCGGCTCAGCTTTGAGATCCCGCAGAGCGATCTGGCTGAGGCGCTCGATGTCTCGCCGTCGGTCATCTCGGACTACGAGAGCGGCCGGCGCAAGAGCCCCGGCACCGCGGTCGTCGGGAAGATCGTAGACACGATCCTCTCGATGGACGAGCGGCGGGGGGGGCGGTTCACCGAGCGCTTCGGCCGGATGCTCTTCGCCGAGCTCGACGACGAGGTCATCCACGACATCCACGAGTTCGCCGCCCCGATCCCGCTCCGGCGGTTCGCCGAGCTGATCGGAGCCGAACCGATGACCGGATCGCTCGACCAGGTGCTCTTCGGGTACACGGTCGTGAACAGCCTGAATGCGATCCTGCAGCTCTCGTCAGACGAGTTCAGCCGGATCTATGGCTGGTCGACCGAGCGTGCCCTGATCTTTGCCGGGGTCTCGAACGGCAAGTCGCCCATGGTCGCGATCCGGGTGACGCCCTTTAAACCGCGGTGCGTGGTCCTCCAGGGGATCGCCCCCGGGGACGTCCACCCGATCGTGACCCGGCTCGCCGAACGGGACCGGATCACCCTGCTGACCACACGGACCGCGATCGATCCGCTCATCGCCACCCTGCGTGCGACCGAGTGGTGAGACATTGCACCGCTTTCGACTCATGACAGACGTACATCAAGCCCCGGTCCCGGCCGGGCATAAGAGGAGTGCATGACAGGCATCATCACCTACGGGGCCTACATCCCCCGCTACCGGATCAAGCTCGAGGAGATCGCCCGGGTCTGGGGCGACAACGCTCAGGACATCACGGGCGGGCTCGGTGTCCGCGAAAAATCGCTGCCCGACCTCGACGAGGACACGGCAACCATCGCGGTCGAGGCCGCACGCTTTGCGCTCGCCCGCCGGACGATCGACCCCGAGCAGATCGGGGCCGTCTACGTCGGCTCGGAGTCGCACCCGTACGCGGTCAAGCCGACGGCCTGCACGGTCGGCGAGGCGATCGGGGCGACCCCGGTCATGACCGCGGCCGACTACGAGTTCGCCTGCAAGGCCGGCACGGCCGGCATCCAGGCCTGCATGGGCCTGGTCGGCGCGGGGATGGTCCCGTACGGCCTTGCAATCGGCTCGGACGTCGCCCAGGGCGCACCCTCGGACGCGCTCGAGTACACGGCGGCCGCGGGCGGCGCCGCGTTCCTGATCGGCCAGGACGATCCGATCGCGACCATTCACAGGACGGCCTCGTTCACGACCGACACCCCCGACTTCTGGCGGCGCGAGGGGCAGAACTACCCGCGCCACGGAGGACGGTTCACGGGCGACCCCGGGTACTTCAAGCACGTCGAGGGCGCCGCGAATCTGATGTTCGAACAGACCGGCAAGACCGCGAAGGACTACGACTACGCGGTCTTCCACCAGCCGAATGCGAAGTTCCCCCAGCGGGTCGCGAAGACGCTCGGGTTCACGCCAGAGCAGATCAAGCCCGGGCTCGTCGTCCCGACCCTCGGCAACACCTACTCGGGGGCCTCGATGATCGGCCTGGCCGCGACGCTCGACGTCGCCAAGCCCGGCGACCGGGTCTTCGTGACCTCGTTCGGCTCGGGGGCCGGCGCGGACTCGTTCGATATCGAGGTGACCGACGCGATCGAGTCGGAGGCGTTCCGGAGGAGCGCCGCCCCGACGGTCCGCCAGCTCCTGGCGAACCCGATCTACGTCGACTATGCACTATACGCCAGACACAAGGGAAAGATCGTGATGCAGTGATGAGAGACGTCGCCGTAATCGGAATCGGATGCACGACCTTCGGGGAGAAGTGGGGAACCTCGTTCCGCGAACTCTTCCTCGAGGCCGGAGCGCTCGCGCTTGAGGACGCGAGCCTCTCGGGAGAGAAGATCGACGCGCTCTACGTCGGCAACATGTCGGCCGGACGCTTTGTCGAACAGGAGCATATCGGCGCGCTGATCGCCGACTACTCGGGCATGGCCTCGCGCCACATCCCCTCGACCCGCGTCGAGTCGGCCTGCTGCTCAGGCTCGCTCGCCTTCAGGCAGGCCATGATCGCGGTCGCCTCGGGGCTCGAGGACGTCGTGGTCGCGGCCGGTGTCGAGAAGATGACCGATGTCGAGACCTCGACCTCGGTCGACGCGCTCGCCGCGGCTGCGGACCGGGAGTGGGAGGGCTTCGTCGGCGCCACCTTCCCCGGGCTCTACGCGATGATCGCGACCGACTACATGAACCGCTACCCCCTGACCCGCGAGCAGCTCGCGCAGGTCGCGGTCAAGAACCACTACAACGGAGCCCGGAACCCGATCGCGCAGTTCCAGAAAGAGATCACGGTCGAGACCGTGCTCCGCTCCGCACTCGTGGCGGACCCCCTCCGGCTCTTCGACTGCTCGCCGATCACGGACGGGGCGGCGGCCGTGATCCTCGCGCCCCTCGAGCGGGCCCGCGAGTTCACGGACGCCCCCATCCGGATCCTCGCCACGTCACAGGCCTCGGACACGATCGCGCTCCACGACCGGCGCGACATCTCGACCATGGACGCAACGGTCGCGGCCGGACGGCGGGCCTTCGAGATGGCCCGTCTCACGCCGTCGCAGATCGACCTGGTCGAGGTCCACGACTGCTTCACGATCGCCGAGATCTGTGCGATCGAGGACCTCGGCTTCTGCCAGAAGGGCGAGGCCGGCAGGCTGACCGAGGAGGGCGAGACCGCGCTCAACGGCCGGATTCCGGTCAACACCTCGGGCGGGCTGAAGGCCTGCGGCCACCCAGTCGGCGCGACCGGGATCAAGCAGGTCTGCGAGGTCGTCCAGCAGCTTCGCGGCGACGCGGGCCGGCGACAGATCGACGGCGCCGAGATAGGGATGACCCAGAACGTGGGCGGCACCGGGGCCTCGGTCGCGGTCCACATCCTCGGGAGGGCCTGAGCATGTCGGTCCCCCGCTTCTGGCGCAAGATTCCGCAGCGCTACAACCTCATCGGCACGCAGTGCACCTCGTGCAGCCGCACCTTCTACCCGCCCCGGTCGTTCTGTCCCGACTGCCGGCGGTCCGGCGAGACCGTCCCGTACCAGTTCCAGGGCAAGGGCGAGGTCGTGACCTACACCGTGATCCGGTCGGCCTCGGATGCGTTCGCGCAGCAGACGCCGTTCGTGCTCGCGATCATCCGGCTCGACGAAGGGCCGCGGGTGACCGCCCAGATCGTGGTCGAGAACGTCAACGAGGCCCGTATCGGCATGCGGGTCCGTTCGGTCTTCCGGCGAATCGGAGCCGAGGGCGACTCAGGCGCGATCTACTACGGCACGAAGTTCGTGCCGGACGTCCCTTACATCGACGCATAACGCGGGAGCCCCGGCTCCCCCACCACGGTTCTGTCGGGCCCGAGAGGCCCGCAATCTTTTTTAAAAAGGGGTCCGTCGCCTCAGGCGCCGGAGTTGATCACTCCATCCCCGAGCCCGTTCGTATCGTTGATGTGGGGGTGGGGTTCGGAGCGAATTGAAGAGTTCGCCTCGATGAAGGCATGGAGGTCTTCAGGCTTGATCCGCCAGTACTTTCCGATCTTGACGGCCTTGAGCCGCTTCTCCTTGATGTGGTTCCGGACGAGTTTCTCCCGGATCTGCAGGGTCGCGGCCACCTGCGCGACCGTCAGCAGCGGTTCGGTGATGATCTCTCCCCAGATTCGTCCGTCCGGCGAGAGAGAGACGAACTCTCGGACCCGCCGGTCCATTCCCTGATCATGTTCCTTCATCGAATTCACCAGTGCGCACCGGGACGCTGGCGGGCCCACCACACCATGAGCGCGACTCGTGCCGCCGGTCCCAGCCCCGTCACACCGTTTCGATTAAACCTTGATCGAATTACTATTTAGGGCTATGGCAAGGATGCGGGCGGACCGGCCCCTTAGCTTAGAGCCGGTTGAATAGCCCGACCACGTCGTTGAAGTCGGTCCGGACGTTTCGGTTGAAATCGAAGAATGCCATGAACTCGGGATGGTCGCCGACCCAGTCGAGCTTATCGAAGAGCACGACCACGTCGTTGAAGTCGAGGCGCCCGTTGCCGTTCACGTCCTCATACAGGCCGTCGTCGTCGAGGTCGCGGGGGAGATATCCCCCGGGGAGGAGTACGGGCCCGGGAACGACCTCGACTGGGACCGTCATGGATTCGAGCGCGGGCGACCGCCCGTCGTCGTCGGTGACGAGGTCAACCGTGGCCTTGAGTTCCGTCGAGCCGACCCGTTCGCCGGTGATTGCCACAGTCCCGAGTGGGATTCGGGTCGCACCCGACTCGACGATGTGACCTAAATCGGCGGCCTTGAATGTGATCGTGGCATTTCGGCCGAGATCGTCAGTAGGATCGATCGGCTGGAGCCCCGACGGGAACACGACCGACCCCGTGAAGTTCGCGCGGTTTCCGTCCTTGAGGCTGAGCGTGACCTTGTAGCCCGAGAGGCCGAAAGGCGCGGCGTCGAGCAGGACCCGGACCGGGACCCGGCCCCGGTCTGTCACGCTGACCGGACCGGGCTCCAGCAGGATCCGGGGTCTCCCGGCCACGTGCACGTAGCCGGACTTCGTCTCCTTCCACCCGCCGTCTCCGTTCAGGGCCTCCAGCGAGACGGTGTACGTGCCGGGGGCGGTGTAGGTGTGGACCGGGTTTCTCCCGGTCGAGGTCGCGCCGTCCCCGAAGTCCCAGTGCCAGTTCGTCGGGTCGCGTGTCGAGGGGTCCGTGAACCGCACCTCGAAGGGCGCGTACCCGGTTGTGATATCAGCGGTGAAATCGACCGAGGACGGGCTCGCGGGAAGAGCGCGGACCCTCCGCGTCGTGATCGAATCCGTGGCGTTGGCCTTACTTACGGTCAGTCGCACGGGGTACTCTCCGGGCTGGACATAGACGTGCGTGGCCGCCGGATACGGTCCGTCGAGCACCTGGCCGTCGCCGAACTCCCACCGCCAGTTCATCGGCCCGCCGGCCGAGGTGTCCGTGAACCGCACCACGAGCGGCGAACGCCCTTCCGCCGGATCCGCCGTGAACGAGGCGCTGAGCGGCGGGAGGACGGTGATGTACGCGGCCTTTCGGTTCGTGTCGTACCCGTCCGGGTTCGAGACGGTCAGGGCCACGGCATAGGTGCCGGGCTCGTAGTAGGTGTGGGCGGTCATGGCCCGGCCGCCCGCGCTCTCGCCGTCGCCGAACTCCCACTGCCAGTCCGTCGGGGCCCCCGAGGAACGGTCGACGAAGACAACGTCAAGGGGGGCCGTCCCGACCCGCGGGGAGGCCTCGAAGTCCGCCCGGGGCCCGGCGCCGGGCTGCACGCAGTCGAGGTACCCGGCGTCGTTGCCGGCAGTGCCGGCCCCATCCTGGCGGTACTCCCAGCGCAGGACGTGGGAACCGGCCGGGACGGTCCGGGTCGCGGTGCGCCACCCGGTCTCGCCCTCGAGAGCCTGTTCGGAAACCCCGTCGACGAGGAAGACGAGCCGGTCGCCCGGACCCGCCGAGCACCGCCACGAGAACGAGAGTCTGTACGGCCCGGTCACGCGGGCCTGGATCGCCGAGGCCTCGTTGTCGGAGACGAAGCCGCTCCGGGCCGAGGCCCCGCCGACCGCGCTCGGATCGACGGCGCCGAACCAGCCGGCCGAACCGTCGGTCTCGAAGACGAGGGTCGAGTCGAGGGCGGCAGCGAGCGGGGTCCCGGCCCCGACCCTGACGTACTCGGCGTGGCTCGCATTCCCGAACCGGCTCTTCACGGCCAGGTCCACGCGGTAGGTACCCGACTGCACGAAGGTGTGGGCCGGGTTCCGGCCCGTGGCCGTCGAGCCGTCGCCGAACCGCCAATCCCAGGTGCAGTCTCCGAGCGGCCCGAGGTTCGTCGAGGCGTCCGTGAACTGCACACGGAGCGGGGCCGGGCCCGAGTGCGGCGTGAATCCGAACGCCGGCTCCGGGGGCGTGCCCGGGGTATAACGCACGAGCGGCGCGGCATCGATGTTGCCGAGGGCGAGAACGACCGGTACATCGCCGATCCCGTCGTGGTCCTCGTCGGGCAGGGACCCGGAGACCCCCTCCCACCAGTTGCCGCCGAGCATCGGGCCGCCGACGACATTTCGACCGGACTGCGGCGTCACGTTCCAGCGATGCGAGGAATAGACACCGCCGAAGCGGACGTCGTCGATGTTTGCAAAGCGATTGTTCCAGATCAGGCCGTCGCTCACCGAGGCGAGGTAGAGGCCGCAGGCGTTGCCGGAGACGGTCGAGTTCGACACCACGCATCGGTCCGAGCCGGTGGAGAGGATGAAGGCCGCATAGGACGAGTTCGTGGCCGCGATCCCCTCGATCCGCCCGTCCGGAGAGTGATCGTAATAGACGCCGTAAACCCAGTTCTGGAGCCGGAGATCGCGCACGGTCACGTCCGTCGCTCCGTTCACGTAGATGCCGCAGGCCCCCTGGATTCCACCAAGGCCTGGGCCCTCGAGGAGGTGCCCCCGGCCCTCGATCACCACGTGATCCGCCAGGACCTCGATCGCCATCGGGAGGCCCGCCACGAGGTCGGTACCGACGAAGTAGGTGCCGGACGCGGTGATCGTCGCCTTGTTCGGGCCCGTGATCACCCGCGGCGCGGCCGGCAGATGGAGGGGGTACGGGTCCCGTATGCCGAGCGCTTGGGCGAGATAGGAGACATCGCAGAAGCCGTCGCCGTTCGTGTCGGGCGTCGTCTCCGAGAAACCGGTCCCATCCAGCGAGCCCCAGAAGTTGCCCCCGGCCCGGGGTCCCCCGACGATGTTCGGCCCAGTCCCGGGGCCGCTCGCCCACGTGTTCGACGGCGCGGCGCCCTCGACCGCGACGTTGACCTTGTTCGCGAACGAGTTGTCCTGGAAAGAGCAACCGCCGCCTCCGACCAGCAGGAGTCCGGCACGGCCGTTCGCATTCGCGACCGAGCCCGTGACCCGGCAGTCCGTCGCGGCGTGGAGCGCGAACCCGGCCTCCCGGTTGTGGCTCGCGGTCAGGCCCTCAAGCCGGACGCCCGCGGTCGATGCGAGCATGACACCGTCGCGGTTTCGGTACGCGGTCACGTTCGCCAGCCGGGAGCCCGCTCCGTCCCCCGTGATCAGGACGCCGACAGCGAGGTTGTCGGCGGCGACGACGCCCTCGACCTCGAGCCCGGGCGCGTCGACGGCCCAGAGCCCCTGGTCCCACCCGTCGAGGTCGATGTTTCGGATCTGGACCCCCGATACGCCCTGGACCCGGATTCCCTGCGTGTTCGGCGTCCCCCTGCCCTGGAGCCGATGGCCGTTCCCCTCGATCACGACGTTCGGGGCCCGGACTTCCAGGCCGATCCCGGCTTCCGAGGCGAGGAGATCCGTCTCGATGACGTAGGTCCCCGGTGCCGTGATCACGGTCGGGACCGTGATCGGCACTGCACCGGCAACGGCCGGTAGGGCGAGGAGCAGAAGGAGAACGAGGTACAGGGCGCGGGACATTGGATAGTAATTTTCATTGGGATGGCGATAAAGCCATCGAGAAGGACTCTGTGGGACTTCCTGAGGGCTTCCCTACCGGCGTCACCCGGTGCCGCAGTGCGGCCACCGACTGCGGCTGCTGAGGTCTCAGCCCGTTTTTCGATCTCTGCAGCGTGATGCCAGTCGAGCAGCCTCTCCGGCGTCCTCGATCCGCAGCAGAAAGGTCCCGTGGCACGGCTTCGTATAGGGAAAGAGGACGGCATCGCCGTCGACCCCGATCGCGATCGGGGGGACGCCGATCAGGTACGAGTCGAAGAGCCGGAACCCCGGGTCCACGTGGCAGTACCGCGGGCAGTGCCTCTCGACGTGCTCGCGGCACTCGGCGAACGAGGCCCTGGAGAAGATCACCTCGCACGGCATGTCCTCTACGCAGACCATGCGAAGACCTCGTCGATCCGCCGCTTCAGCCGGGTCGGGTTGTGGACCGCCTTCTCGACGATCTTTTCGCAGGGGAACGTCGCCTCCTCCGCGAGCGCCTCGGCCTCGCGGCCGAAGACGAGCAGAACGAACCGCGCCTCCGGCAGCAGGTGCCGGGCTGTCGCCGCGAACGTGAGCCCGGCATCGCTGTGGGCGAAGGCGACGCAGAGGGCCGGCGCCCGCTTCCCTTCGGCGAGCTCACCGATACAGCGCTCGATCTCGATTGCCGGCCCGATGTAGTGCCGGCCGGGGTCGGAGACCCGGAGGAGCTGGAGCACTGCCGGGTTGCCGGCGCACGTGACCGCATACCCGTCGGCGCGAAGCCGTCCGAGGAGGTGGAGCGCAAGGGCCTGCTGGACCGGGACCTCCGGGCAGCCGAGCAGGAGCAGGGCTGCTTCACGGAGCTCAGGACTCATCGCACTCCTCCAGGAGGCCTGCCATGTGGAGGGGGTGATGACAGAACGGGCAGGAGGCATCGCAGTCCCGGATCGAATGCGGACAGACGCCGAGCGAGAAGTCGGCGAGCGGGTGACCTTTTCCTTTCATCTCGAACTCCTTGTACCAGCCGAACGGGGCCCGCTTGACGTCGATCCCCCGTTCGTCGAGGGACGCGACCAGGGCGTTAAGCACGGCGAGCGCCACCGAGGGCTCCGAGAGGGCCGGCGTCAGGTGGGCATAGGGGTAGACCACGACCTGGTCCACGCCGATCCGCTCGAGGCGGACCATCACCTCGTCGGCCGTGCGAGCGGCGACCCCCGCCGGGTCCCGCTCGTCACCCTGTTCGACGCAGGCAAAGAGGACGCAGCAGTCCGATTGGCCGTCCTCGCGCACGGTGCACTCCTCGGCAAGGCGGGTCCGGTGGGAAGCGCCCGCCGGTGGAGCTCGCGAAGGTCCTCCAGGGCGTAGAGCCCTTCAAATACTTTCTGTACCCGTATATCCATAACCAACCTCCGGGCAGCGGGATGACCGGAGCTCACAATTGTGATTCTAAGATGGTCCGCAAATATATTTAACAATTGTGAATCCGGTGAGATCGGCCGGGACCGGCGCCCCTATTCCCGTTGTCCCGGTACGGGTGATCAGCCATGGAACCGCGATCCGAAATGTCCGAATGGTCCGGCGAGACCGCAGAGAAGCTGCTGGCGCTGAGAGGTGAGCTCGAGCGGCTCGGCCCGGTCCTCGTCTCCTACTCAGGCGGGGTCGATTCGGCCCTGCTCGCCGTGATCGCCCGCGAGGTGCTGGGCGACCGCATGGCCTGTGCGTTCCTCGATGGCCCCCTGATCCCGCGTACGGCTGCAGCCGAGGCGAGGGCGATCGCAGCCAGCTACGGCCTCCCGCTCGCGGTGATCCCCTTCGACCCGATCGACGACCCGGCGATCGCCGCGAACCCCCCCGACCGCTGCTACCACTGCAAGAAGGCCCTGGCCCCGCTCCTGAAACGCGAGGCCGCGGCCCGGGGCATCCCGACGGTCGTCGACGGGGTCAACTGCTCGGACTTCGCCGAGCACCGGCCGGGGCTCGTCGCCTGCGCCGAGGAGGGTGTCGTCCATCCGTTTGTGATCGCAGGGTGCACGAAGGCCGATATCCGGGCGATCGCCCGGTGGCTCGGCCTTCCCTTTGCCGAGAAGCCCTCGGCGGCCTGCCTTGCCTCCCGCATCCCCTATGGAGAGCCCCTCACGCCGGCCCTGCTGGCGATGGTCGAGGAGGCCGAGGAGGCGCTCCGCGAGCTCGGCTTCTCCCAGGGCCGGGTCCGGGCCCACGGCCGCCTTGCCCGGGTCGAGGTGCCGGCGGCCGAGCTCGCCCGGGTGCTCGAGGCCGCGCCCCGGCTCGTCCCTGTGCTGAAGGCCGCCGGGTTCGCCTACGTGGCCCTCGACCTCGAGGGCTACCGCCCGGGGGCGATGGACGAGGTCCTGATAGAAGGATAGGGGTATATACTCCATCTCACGATCGTGAACGCATGAGCCGAATCTTCAACGATATCACGGCCACGATCGGGCACACGCCCCTCGTCCGGATCAACCGCATGGCCGCCGGGCTGCCGGGCACGATCGTGGCCAAAGTCGAGGCCTTCAACCCGGGATCGAGCATCAAGGACCGTATCGGGCTCGCGATGATCCAGGCCGCAGAGGAGGCGGGCCTGCTGAAGCAGGAGACCGTGATCGTCGAGCCGACCAGCGGGAACACGGGCGTGGCGCTTGCGATGGTCGCGGCGGCGAGGGGCTACCGGCTCCGCCTCGTGATGCCCGAGACCATGTCGATCGAGCGGCGAAAGCTGGCGAAGGCCCTCGGGGCCGAACTGGTCCTCTCGCCGGGCGCCGGAGGCATGAAGGGCGCGGTCGCACAGGCCGAGGCGATGGCGGCCGCCGACCCGGACGCGGTCTATATCCCCCAGCAGTTCCGGAACCCGGCGAACCCCGAGGTCCACCGCCAGACGACCGCCGAGGAGATCTGGGCCGACACGGACGGGGACGTGGACGTGCTCGTGGCCGGCGTCGGGACGGGTGGCACGATCACGGGCGTGGCCGAGGGGATCAAGGCCCGAAAGCCGTCCTTCCGGGCGGTCGCGGTCGAGCCCGCCGCCTCGCCGGTCCTCTCGGGCGGCACGCCCGGCCCGCACCGGATCCAGGGGATCGGGGCCGGGTTCGTCCCGGAGGTGCTGAACCGGTCGATCATCGACGAGGTGGTGCAGGTCACGAACGAGGACGCCTTCGAGGCGGCCCGCCGCCTGGCCCGGGAAGAGGGGATCGTGGCCGGTATCTCGTCCGGGGCGGCCATGTGGGCCGCGCTCCGGGTCGCCTCCGCCCCCGAGAGCCGGGACAAGCTGATCGTCGTGATCCTGCCCGACACGGGCGAGCGGTACCTCTCGACCGACCTCTTCGAGGCCTGAACCCCCCTTTTTTCACTCCCCCGGACCCAAAAGTTAACAATTGTGATTCCCCATGTTAGATATGCATCCGAGGAGTGATCGTTTTTGTCAGGAGCCCTCTGCCCGCTCCATCCCGCCTGCCGCCGTCGGCCAAGCTCGTCTTCACGGTGCTGGCCTGGAACGGACGGCTGACCCAGAAGGCGCTGATCGAACGGACGGCGCTCCCCTCCCGCACGGTCCGGTACGCCCTCGGACGCCTGCGCGATGAGCACCTGATTATCGAGCGTCTCTCGCCCAGGGACGCCCGCCAGAGCCTGTACGCCGCGGTCCTGCCGGGGGCCGAACAGGGAGGGGGAGGGGACGAGCAAAACCCTTTATCCGTTCCTGAAGACCAATCGAACGATTGAGACCCATGCTGCTCGAGGACTGTCGAACCGATTTCCCGATGCTCGCGCACCTCCATTACCTGGACAGTGCATCGGTCAGCCTGACGCCCGTCCAGGTCGCGGACACGGTCCGCGAGTTCGACCTCCAGTACCGTGCGAACGTCGGGCGCGGGGTCCACCGCCTCGCGCGCATGGCCACCCTCCGGTACGAGGAGGCGCACCGGACTGTGACCCGGTTCATCGGCGGGGCCGACGGCCTGCTCGTCGCGACCAGGAATACGACCGAGGCGATCAACATGGTCGCCTCCGGCCTCCCCTGGGAGCGCGGCGATCGGGTCGTGACCACGCGGGCCGAGCACCAATCGAACCTCCTCCCCTGGCTCCGCCTGCGTGAGTGCGGGTTGGAGGTGGTCCTGCTCGATCCGCTGTTCGACGGGACGGTCCCCCTCGCCGCGTTCGAGGAGGCGATCGACGACTCTACCCGGCTCGTCGCGGTCACGCACGCCTCGAACGTGCTCGGCTCGGTTGCGCCCGTGAAGGAGATCGGGCGGCTCGCCCACGACAGGGGCGCGCGCATCCTCGTCGACGGCGCCCAGTCCGTGCCCCACCTTCCGGTCGACGCGACCGACCTCGGCTGCGACTTCCTCGCGTTCGCCGGCCACAAGATGCTCGGGCCGATGGCGACCGGGGTGCTCTGGATGCGCGAGCCGGTGATCGAGCCCCTCCTGCTCGGGGGCGGGATGGTCGAGGCGGTCTCGGACGGAGAGGTCCGGCCGGCGGCCGGCGCCGGGCGGTTCGAGGCCGGGACCCCGAACGTCTCGGGCCTCCTCGGGCTCGCCCGGGCGATCGAGTACCTCGAGGCGGTCGGAATGGAGGCCGTCCGGTCCCACGAGGAGCGGCTCGTCGCCCGGCTCCTCGCCGGCCTCACCGCCTGCGACGGGGTCCGGGTCCTCGGCCCCGGGGAGGCGGAGCCGCGGATCGGCGTGGTCTCGTTCGACGTGGAGGGCTACCACCCCCACGACGTGGCCCACGTCCTCGACGAGGCCGTCCAGGTCCTGGTCCGATCCGGCCACCACTGCTGCCAGCCGCTCATGGAGCACTGCGCCTGCCCCGAGGGCGCCGTCCGGGCGAGCCTGTACCTCTACAACACCGAGGAGGAGGTGGACCTGCTGCTGGCAACCGTCGGCGAGCTGGTCCGCCAGGGATGACCATGTACCACGAACTGCCCTGCATCAAGTACGAGGACGAGGCCTTTGTGCCCGCGCTCCACCCTGTTGTCGATGAAGTTCCGGTCTCGGTGATCGTGAACGGCCGCACCGCGGCCACGATGATGACGAGCCCGATCATGCTCCAGGAGCTCGCGGTCGGGTTTCTCCTGACCGAGGGGTTGATCAAGAACACGGCCGAGATCGAGGCGCTCGCCGTGCGCGAGACCTCGGTCGAGGTGATCACGACGAATCCCCAGAAGCTGCTCTTCTCGAAGAAGAGCGTCCTCTCGGGCTGCGGGGGGACGACCTCGTTCCTCGACACCCGCCGGCTCCCGAAGGTGCGCTCCGACCTGGTGGTCGCGCCAGAGACGATCATCGCCTCGGTCAAGGACCTCCTGAGCTCCCCCCTGCACCGGCTCACAGGCGGCATCCACGGCGTGGGGCTCGTCAAGGCCGACGGCGGGGTGGTCAGCTTTGTCGAGGATATCGGGCGGCACAACGCGCTCGACCGGGTGATCGGGCACGCGGCCCTGAACGGGGTCGAGACCGCCGGCTGTTTCGCCGTCTCCACGGGGCGGATCTCGTCCGAGATGGCCCGCAAGTGCCTGCGCGCCGGCATCCCGCTGATCGTCTCGCGCGGAGCCACGACCTCGCTCGCGGTCGAACTGGCGGAAAAAGGAGGGGTGGCGATCGTCGGCTTCGTCCGGGCGGGCCGGATGAACATCTACACGCATCCCGAGCGGGTGGCCGGCGCACCGCCCCTGCCCGAGAGGGACGGCTAGCCCGAGGAGCCGGGCCCCCAGGGGAGGGCCTCGGCGTTCCCCTCGACCCAGACCGTTCCGCCGCCCCGGAGGTGCTCCTTCTTCCAGATCGGGACATTGGCCTTCAGCTCGTCGATCATGGCGACGGCCCCCTCGAACGCCTCCTTCCGATGGCCTGCCGAGACCACCACGATCATGATGTTCTCGCCGACGTCGAGTGCGCCGATCCTGTGGACGATCGCGACCGAGAGCAGGTTGAACCGGGCGATCCCCTTCCGGGCGATCTCCGCCATCAGCTCGCGGGCCACGGACTCGTAGGTCTCCAGGTCCATCCGGTCGATGCCGTCGTCACGGACCACGCCGTCGAAGACCACGACGGCGCCCGTGCCCGGGACCTTCGCGGCGCGGACGAGGGCCTCGATCTCAACGTCTCCCGATTGGATCCCGATATAGGGCTCCATCCTCAACCTCCCGCGACCGGCGGAAAGACCGCGATCGTGTCCCCGTCGCGCAGCTCGAGGGTCGCGGCGTGGTCGTGCTCGATCCGCGCGGCCCCCTGCATGACGATCACGTAGTCGAGCAGCCGTCCGTTCGGGGCGAAGAGCGCGGCCACCCCGTCGGGGGTCTGGCCGGCGAGCTCGTGGAGCACCTCGGCGAGCCGCTCGCCCTCGGGCAAGGCCAGCTCGTGGACCGGCCCGAAGCGCTCCCGGAACTGTGCGAAGAGGCGGATGGTGACGTTCATAAGATCGGTCCTCACGAGCAGACCGGGCACCCGGTCCGCGGTTCGACCGCGATCTCCTCGGCCGAGCAGGCGAGCCCGTCCCAGAGCAGAAGCCGGCCCGTGAGCAGGTCTCCCTCGCCGGTCAGGTACTTGATCACCTCGGTCGCCTGGATGCAGCCGATGACCCCGGGGGTCACGCCGACCACGGGAAAGACCTCCTTCGGTGGGACGTTCGGAAAGAGGCAGGCGAGGCAGGGGCCACGGCCGGGGACGCACGTCGTCGCCTGCCCGTGAAACCCGCGGATGGCGCCGTGGAAGAGGGGGATCCCCCGTTCGTGTGCGACCCGGTTCAGCACGAACCGCGTCGGGTAGTTGTCCATCGCGTCCACGACCCCGTCCGCGTCTCCGATCAGCGAGGCCGCATTCTCGTCCGTGATCGTGACGCGGATCCCCTCGATCCGGATCGACGGGTTCAGGGCCCGAAGGGCCTCGACTCCGGACTCGACCTTGGGCCGGCCCAGGTCGGCGTCGCCGTGGAGGATCTGCCGGTTCAGGTTCGTGCGCTCGACCGTATCGCGGTCGAGCAGGGTCAGCCGGCCCACCCCGGCGACCGCGAGATAGATCGCGATCGGCGACCCGAGACCCCCCGCGCCCGCGATCACGATGTGCGCGTCCTTCAGACGCGATTGCCCCTCCTCGCCGAGGCAGAGGAGCTGCCGGCCGTACCGCTCGCGTTCGGACGAATCCAGTTCGATAGCCGCCATCTATCCGCCCCCCGGGCGGACGTCGTCCGGAGGCGCGGACCCACCGCAGCCGCCGCGGATCGGTGGGCCTCCCTCGGCCGCCCGCTCGCGAAGGGACCGGCAGATGGCACAGAGCCGGGCCGGGACGACCTCAGGATCGCCGGTTGCGATCTCGTCGGCCGCCAGCTCGATCTCGGCCTTGACGTCGTCATCGAACTCGATCCGGTACCCCCGCTTGCCCGAGAGATACTGCGAGATCGCGGCCGGCGCCATGTCGAGGAGCTTGGCCGCCTGGAGCTGGGAATGACCCCGCCGGACCAGCGCGGAAGCGAGTGCCGCACGGATGGCGGGCAGAAGGTCCCAGACGACCTCCTGACAGGGGAGCTTGACCATATACCCAAAACATATACGGGTGAGGCTCATAAAGGTTACTTCACAATTGTTAATTTCCATGACTCCGATCGACACACGCGAGGATGTCCTCGTCCTCGCGCATAACTATGTTCGCCCCGAGGTCCAGGACTACGCGGACGTCGTCGGCGACAGCCTCGAGCTGGCCCGGCTCGCCTGCGAGAGCGAGAGACCGTATCTCGTCGTGGCCGGCGTGGACTTCATGGCCGAGACGGCCGCGATCCTGAACCCGGCAAGACTGTGGTCCATCCCGAGCCGCTCGCGCAGTGCGCGATGGCCTCGCGCCTCACCGTCGCCGAGATCGAGCGCGCCCGGGATCCCGACGCCGCGGTCGTCACCTACGTGAATACGTCGGCCGCGGTCAAAGCGGTCTCCGATATCTGCTGCACCTCGGCGAACGCGGCCCGGATCGTCGAGAGCCTCGACGCGGACCGCGTGATCTTCGCGCCCGACCGGAACCTGGCCGCGTACGTCGCGGCCCGGACGACCAAGGAGGTGATCCCCGTGCCGGCGCTCGGCTGCTGCCCGACGCACCAGGCCCTCTCGGTCCGCGACGTCGAGGAGCAGATCCGTCTCCATCCCGGCGCCGAGGTGATGGTCCACCCCGAGACGACGCCGGCCGTCCAGGCGCTCGCCGACTTCATCGGTTCGACCTCGGCCATGATCCGGCGGGTGCAGGAGACCGCCGCCGCGACCGTGATCGTCGGGACCGAGGTCTCGATCTTCCACCGGATGCGGACGCTGGCGCCGGAGAAGGTCCTGGTCCCGGCCTCGGCCATGATGTCGTGCGCCGACATGCGCATGATCACGCTCGACCAGGTCGAGGAGGCCGTGCGGACCCGGACACCCGTGGTCCGTGTCGACCCCGCGGTCGCGGAGGGGGCCCGCCGGGCTCTCGAGAGGATGCTGGAGGTCGGCTGAGATGGAACGCTACCTCGTCCGCTACGGCGAGATCTTTCTCAAGTCCGACCCGGTTCGGCGACGATGGGAGCAGGTGCTCGCCGATGCGATCCGCGAGCGGATGCCGGGCGTCGTGGTCAGGATCGGCCGCGGCCGGCTCTGGCTCGACGGCCCGGTCGACCGCGAGGCTCTCTCCCGGGTCTTCGGTGTCGTCTCGTTCTCCCCGGTCGTCCCGTGCCTCCTCGAGGACCTCGATCGGGCCGTGCTCGAGTGTATGTTCCTGCATATCTCGGCGATCTGGAGCGGAACACCTTCGCCGTGCGCGTGAAGCGGGTGGGCGACCACCCCTTCTCCTCGCAGGAGAAGGCCGGAGCGCTCGGGGCGTTGATCGGGGCGGCTCATCCGGGATTCCGGGTCGACCTTTCGAACCCCGACGTCACGCTCCACGTCGAGATCCGGGACGAACGCTGCCACCTGTACCACGAGGTCTTCCCCGGACCGGGCGGGTTGCCGCCGGGGACGCAGGGCACCCTCGTCGCCCTCGTCTCGGGCGGGATCGACTCGCCCGTGGCCGCGTACATGATGATGAAGCGCGGCTGCCGGATCCTCCCCATGATGGTCGCGCTCGAAGGGTACCTCGACGAGACGGCCGTTGCCAGGGCCGAGGCCGTGGTCGAGCGGCTCCGCCCGTACCAGCCAGACATCGCCCTCCACGTCCTCCACGATGGGTACCTGCAACGTGCGAAGGAGGTGCTCCGCCGGGCCGATCAGGAGCGGTACACCTGCGTCCTCTGCAAGCGGCGGATGTACCGGCTGGCCGGGGCGTACGCCGAGGAGCAGGGTGCCCTCGGGATCGTGACCGGCGAGGCCCTCGGACAGGTCGCCAGCCAGACCCTCGAGAACCTCCGGGCCCTCGACGATGCAACCCGCCTACCGGTCTACCGGCCCCTGATCGGCTTCGACAAAGAGGAGATCATCGCGATGGCGCGCCGGATCGGGACCTTCGAGACCTCGATCACGCCGGCCACGGGGTGCCAGGCCGTCCCCTCGATGCCGACCACGAAGGCGAAGCTGGAGCTCGTGGAAACCTTCGAGGCCGCGGTCGAGCAGACCCCGGCCCGGAGCCCCTGACAACACCGCACGGCACCTGCAACTGCCCCCGGGGGGGTCGGCATGCCGGTTTCGATCGCGGCAATTTTTACCGGCGTCCCCGGGTATATCCCGTTCGGGGGCGTAGATGGTAGTGGAGTTTCACGATCGTGAAATCGCCTGCCAAGGTGGCGGAGTGGCTACGCGGCTGACTGCAGATCAGCGTAACCCGGTTCGATTCCGGGCCTTGGCTTCATTGGAACCTGTCAGAGGGATCGAGCACGATCGCAGAGGGGTGACGGGACGGACCGTGCACTCACGCAGGAGCCGAATGTGTACCTCGTGGAGATCCTGACCGGCGGAGGACGCACGAAAAAGAGATTAGAGTCCCGCCCGATCGACGATCGTGTCGGCGACATCTTCGGCGCTCCGGAAGGGGAAGTCGGACGGCCCGAGCAGGGTGCCGGCCTCCCCGGCCGTCATCTTCAGCTCCCCGACCTGGCAGGTCGTGTCCGCGCCGTTGGGGAACGCTGCGATCAGGTCGACCGGGGTGGCGATCGGGAAGGTCGCTCCGGCGAGCGCACCGGCAATCTGCGCACGGATCTGATCCCGAACGGAGACCTTCTTCTCAAGCATCCCGGCGACGTCTCCCGCCGCCCGTGCGATCGAGCAGTCCTCGCTGTGGGTCCCGCAGCCGAAGCAGGCACTCCGGATGGTCTTCAGCGATGCCTCGGCCCTGTCGGCCTCGACCGGGACTCCTGTGTATTTCCATTCTGGCATATCTCTCACCACACAGAGATGTGCAGGTTAGAAGCATATACTTGAGCGTCATAAAAATATACAAGGAGATGCCGGTGCAGAAAATTACCCCGCACGAGGCCGCTGCCTGCAGCCCATCGTCGGAGAGCGGAGGGACGATGGATGGAGTCCAGTACAGTTCAACCGACCTGCAGGAGATCAGGGCGGAGCTCATCGGGCTCCGGGCCGAGTTCAGGCGATTCGTGGAGCACGCAAACCAGCAGCACGTCGACACGGTGCTCGGCGACCTGAAGAAGAACTACGCAAACCTCTTCGCAGGCCACCAGGTCGACACGGCGCGCGCCGACCTCTCGTCGCGCATGATCGCGGACTGCGCGATGCGAGAGCGGTGCCTTCAGACCTTCATGGAGTTCCTGCAGAGCACGGCCGGGCACATCCGAGACGGGAAGGTCTCCGAAGACCTGGTCCGGAACTATCGCGAGCAGATGAGCCGGATGAGAATGAAGGGGCCGTTCGAACGGTGCGACACCTGCTTCTCCGAGGTCCGGCGTCTCTTCGAGAAGCAGGTGGACCTGATGCAGTCCCTGGGGATCTACGAGAGCGCCGGCGAACGAGCGGAGCCCGCGGCGGACGTCTCCGATGAACTCATCGTCAGGGAGCTCGTCGATCCCGTGGCGAGCACCCAGCGGCTCCAGATCCTGAGAGCGCTCGCGACCCGGACCCGGACCTTCTCCGAGCTCTCCCGGATGACCGGGTTGCGCGGAGGAAATCTCCTCTTCCACATCAAGAAGCTGGTCGATGCAGGCATGATCCTCCAGCGCCACGAGCGGGGGGACTACATCGTCACGCAGAAGGGGTTCAAGACGGTGAATACGCTCTTTGAGCTCGGCAGAACGCTCCTCGGTTAGAGAGGCTGCGGCGAGCGGACGCGGGGGCCGGGCCGATGGAAGGGGGACCGCTCGTCTCGACCCTGCGGGCGGACTGCACCCGTCCCGGCGGGAAGACGCCCCCCTGAGGCTCATCGTCGGCACCGAGACCCAGGGATGTGCAGCGAGGCGTCTCCGAACGGCAACAGGCATCCGAAAAATGGGGGAGGTGATTACAGGGCCTGGACGAGGCTCTGGCGCGAGACCGCGCCGAGCACGCGCCCGTTCTCGACGACCGGGACCGCGCTGATCCCGCGCGAGAGCATGGTCTCGACGAGGTCCACGGCCAGGGTCTCGGGGGGGACCGAGATCAGGGGCGTCGACATGATGTCGCTGACGATCATGTTCCGGATCCGGTGGTCCTGGAACCGGTCGGCCACGTCCTCCCGGAACTCGGCCATCGAACGAGCCACATCGGTCTCGGTCACCATGCCGAGGAGCTGGTCGCCATTGGCCACGACAAAGCGGTTCGCTCCGTCATCGAGCATTCGGCGGCGGAGATGGACCACGCGCTCGTCGGGTGAGACGACCGTGACCTTCTCCATCAGCTCCTTGACCGTGCCCTGGGGCCGGAGCACCTTCAGGAGGTCGGCATGAGAGACCTGGCCGATCGGGCGGTGCTCGGCGTCGAGCACGACCACGAGCTTGTAGGCCTGGAGCAGGGGGACCACCACGTCGAGGCCCTCGTCCGCATAGACCGAGGTGAACTCCTCCTCGACCACGTTCGCGACATGGATCTGGTTCGGCGAGAGACCGGCGTTCCGCTTCGAGCCGATCGCCTCCGCGATCGCCCGGCGCGAGGCGATCCCGACCACGGTCCCGTTGTTCGTGACGACCAGGGGATCGATCTCCTGGTCCAGCATTCGATCGAGCGCCTCCGTGATCACCGCCGACTTCGCGATCGTCACAGGCCTGGACATGATGTCCTTAATAAATAAGGTCTGGGTCATAGGGCAACTCCCTTAATTACACCATCTCGTGTGATAATGCCTTTGATCTCGCCGTCCTCGACGACGACAAGGCTGTTGATCTGCAGTGCACGCATCTCTCCGACCGCCTCGGCGATCGGAGCCCCGGGCGTCGTCGTCTCGACCGGCCCGGACATCAGGTCCTCGGCCACAGCTGAGACGTCGCGCACATACGGGCGCGTCTTCGGCCCCCCGGGGCTCTCGCGCCGGAACATGGTCGGCTCGCGATCGGACTCGCCGGGCTGGCGCCCCGCAAACTCGTAGAACGCCAGGTTCGACTCGGTGATGATCCCGGCGAGAGTCCCGTCGTTGTTGACCACCACGACCCGGCCGTCGTGCTGGGCCGCGTGCTCGACCACGTGATCGAGCGAATGGTACCGCGAGACGAGTGCCGCCTCGCTCATCAGGTCTTCGACCCTCCCTTCGAGCCGGGCGACCGAGGTCGAGCCCAGGAGATCGGACCGGGTCACGATCCCGACCAGGGCGCAGTCGTCGACCACGGGCAGGCCCCCGATCCCGAGCTCGAGCATGATCCCGGCCAGGGCCCCGACCGTGAGATCGGGGGCGACGCTGATCGGATCGGGAGTCATCAGCAGGCGGATCGGGATCCGGTCGATCGGCCGCCGCCGCCAGGCGGGCTCGGCCTGTCGGAGGCGGTACCCCAGGTCCTTCTTGGTGACGATCCCGACGAGCCGGTCCTCGTCCACGACGAGGAGCCGCGAACAGCGGTGCCGGATCATCGCGTTCCGGGCGTACGCGGCCGAGTCGTCGGGTCCGAGCACGTGGACCGGGGTCGACATCACGTCCGAGGCCTGCATCACCCCTTCACCTCCGCATAGGCCCGGACCAGGTCGAACTCGGTCACGAGCCCGATCAGGCGCGAGTCCTCGATCACGGGCAGGGCCCCGATCCGGCGCTCGCGCATGAGCCGGGCGGCCGTGTCGATCGGGACTTCGGGCGTGGTCGTGACGAGCTCACCCTTCATCAGGGTCCGGACCGGCAGGGTCGTCAGCTCGCTCATATCGCCCGTGATCAGCCGCTCGAAGACCTCGCCGGTCCCGAGATACCGGACGATGTCGGTCGAGGTGATGAACCCGAAGAGGACCTCGTCCGAGACCACGGGCAGGCGGCGGAAGCGGCAGCGGTTCATCTCCTTCGTGGCTCCTCCGAGCGTCGCGTCGGGCGTGGTCACGTGGAGCGAGGTCGTCATCACGTCCTCGACGTTGAGCGGACTCGGCCCGGTCTCCAGGAGGCGCAGCACGTCCCGCTCGGTGATGATCCCGAGCAGGGTCTCGTCGCCGTCGACGATCGGGAGCCCGCCGATCTTCCGTTCGAGGATAAGATCGAGCGCGTCCGCGATCGTCTGGGTGGTCCGGAGCGAGAGGTACTGCCCGCTCATGATCTCGCGGACCGACTCGTTCAGGGCCGCGAGCAGGTTACCCCCGTGCTTGACCGTGACCAGGTTCTGCTTGTCGCCGCCGCCGAGGAGGTTGACGATGTCGGAGGCGGTCACGATCCCGCGCATCCGTCCGGTCCCCGGGTCCGTGACCGGAAGGCGGCGAAAGCCGCAGGTGGTCATGGTCTGGGCCGCTCCAATGATCGACATCGTCGGCGGGACCGAGACGACATGGGTCGTCGCCGCCCCCATGACCTCCCCCGTGTGGGGGGCCACCCGCGAGTTGAACTCGACCGGCCCGCGATCGAGCTTGCCCGGCATCTTCAGAAGCCGGTCCGATGCCTTGTGATTGAATCCATTCCCGTGCATATCTCACCTCAGGCTTCGGCGAGCAGAAGCCCGCCGAGCACATCGTGTCGATCGAGAATCCCGACGACCTTCGTCCCGTCAACGACCGGCAGCCGGCTGATGTCATGCCGGCAGAGCAGCGCGGTCGCATCGCAGACGGCTGCATCGGGCGAGATCGTGATGGCGGGGGTGCTCATCAGGGCCTCGACATCGAGGCCGCCATCGGCACCGCGTCGCGTGCGACCCGAGCTGAGCAGGTCCCGCCGCGAGACCATGCCCACCAGTTGTCGCCGTTTCATGACCGGGAAGGCCGAGTACCCGGTCTCGGTCACGAGGGCCAGAACCCGCGAGACCGGATCGTCGGCCTCGACCGTGACGACCCGGGTCGACATCCGCTCTTCGACCGTGCCCCGGGGCGCGTGCCGCGAGACCAGGATCGGGAAGATCCCGGTGAGGAGCACCCCCCCCAGCACCCGGCGATCAGGGCCGAGGACCGCGACCGAGTCGGTCCGGGCCTCGCGCAGGAGCGCGCCGATCTGTTCGAGGCTCGCGTCGGGCGCGACCGAGGGCGCCTCGCGCACGAACCCGTCGAGGGTCACGTTCGACCGGGTCGCCGCGACCCGGAGGACGTCCGAGATATCGATATACCCGACGAGCGCACCCCGCTCGTCCACCACGAAGAGCTCGCGGTAATGGTCGTCGCGGAGGACGGACCGGGCCCGGGTGACCCGATCGTCCGAGCGGAGCAGCGGGACCTCACAGAGGAGGTCAGCTGCCGATTTCATCAGAGATGCTCCTCGACGCGGCAGTGGGTGCAGAGGAGCTGGCCGTCCGACCGGACAAGGTCCGATGCCATGATCCCGCACCGCTCGCAGACTCCGCCTTCGTACCCGTCGGGGCGGTTGATCAGGACCAGATCGGTCATGATCTCGTTGATCTCGTTCGCGACGGTCAGGAGATCGCGGACGGTCACGATCCCGATCACGCGGTAGTTGTCGTCCACGACCGGCAGGCGCCGGACCCGGTGCCGGACCATCATCTGAGCCGCCTCCGGGACGGTCCGCTCGGCGCCGATCGTGATGAGGGGGGTGGACATGATCTCACTGACCCGGACCTCGCTTGGCCGGCGGTCATGGGCGACCACCTTGCAGTTGATGTCCTGCTCGGTCGCTATGCCGATCGGGAGGCCGTTCTCGAGGACGATGCAGCTGCCCACATCGGCATGGCACATGGTACTGGCCGCTTCGGCGACCGTGGCGTTATAGTCGATCGTGGTCGGGTTATGGCGCATCATCTCTTTGAGCGGTACCCTGGTCTCAAGGTGCATGGTGTCGGACGACTTCATTCAGGTGTCCCCCCTGCGTTGGACTTAAATTGTCATTATAGTTCATTAAGGTTATCCGGGATCGGATAATCCCCGGCCTTTTTGGCAATTCGGGCCAATCCTTGGCTCGACGAGAGGAGATAGGCCTGTCTCAGATAAAAGGGTTCGCCCGGCCGAGGCTCTCGACCTCGCGGGCCATCAAAGGGCTCATTACGCATGAGCCATAACATTTGTACCATCATCGGCCGGGGTGCTGCATGGATATTCTGACAAAGGCAAGAAAACGGCTCTCACGGTTTTTGCGGGTCTTCTTCAAGAAAAAGCGGTCACGGATCGGGATCTACGGCCCGCCGAACGCGGGCAAGACCACGCTCGCCAACCGGATCGTCCGTGACTGGACCGGCGACGCGCTCGGCCCGGTCTCGGAGATCCCGCACGAGACCCGGCGCGCCCGGCGAAAGGAGGACGTAACCATCACGAACGGGGACGGGGACTCGATCGTGATCGATATCGTCGACACCCCCGGAGTCACGACCAAGATCGACTACCACGAGTTCACCGAGTACGGAATCGAGAAGGAGGAGGCGGTCAAGAGGGCCCGCGAGGCGACCGAGGGCGTGGCAGAGGCCATGCACTGGCTTCGCGAGGACATCGACGGCGTCATCTACATGCTCGACGCGACCCTCGACCCGTTCGCACAGGTCAACATCATGATGGTCGGGATCATCGAGTCGCGCAACCTCCCGGTGGTCATCGTCGCCAACAAGATCGACCTCCCGGACGCCTCGCCCGCCCGGATCAAGTCTGCATTCCCGCAGCACCCCGTGATCTCGATCTCGGGGCTCGAAGGGAAGAACGTGGACGAGCTCTATGACAAGATGATCGAGTTCTTCGGGTGATCGCTGTATGATTCAGGGCGTACAACTGGACCTGATCTCGGAGGAGCGTCTTGCACGGCTCACTTCGATGGAGAAGATCCGGCTGATTCTCGACGAGGTGATGGCAGGGAACATCGTGGTGCTCGAGAAGGGGCTCTCCCCCGAGGAGTCCAGCCGGCTGATCGAGATGACCATGATGGAGATCTCACCCGACGGCTTTGCCGGGATCGAGATGGAGACCTATCCCGCGCGCTCGCAGGGCGGCGGGTTACTCGCGCGCCTGTTCGGGAACAAGGAGTCGCCGTCGCGACTGACCGTGATCGGGCCGGCGAACCAGCTCAAGATGCTCCGCAAGGAACGGGACCTGATCAGCGCCTGGGTCTCGTCACGATAACCCATGCCCCACAAGTGCACGACCTGCGGACGGGAGTTTGAGGACGGCTCCCAGGACGTCCTCCGCGGCTGCCCGAGCTGCTCGGGCAAGCGCTTCCTCTATGTCCGGGCCGAGGAGCGGCACCGCGACGTGCTCGAGGAGACACCGCTCGAGGCGCTCGTGGAGGAGGCGCCCGACGCGGACGTGCACGAGGTCCCTGGAGAGGTGGAGGAGACGCCCGACCGGCCCCTGCACGAGTCGATCGAGACGATCCGGATCCGGGGCCCGGGCTCCTACGAGATCAACATCGAGCGGCTTGCGAAGTCCGACGAGATGGTGATCGGCCTGGGCAAGGCCGGGCAGTACGGGGTCGACATCCTCTCGATGGGCAAGAAGAAGGGCCGGCGGCGCCGGCCTCACAAGGACGAACTCTGAAACGGGGCGGCGCAGAAACGCTCACCCCGGAATCTCTTTTCTCAGGTATTCGGCCGGATGTGGAGGGCTCCATCGAGCGGGACCTGACTCCGGAACTGGCTGTCGGTCAACTGCTGCATGTTCTGCTGCTGGTACTCCGGCCGGTGCGTATCGTAGTACCGGTAGAAGTCCTGGTCGACATGGTAGACCTCGTTCGTCTCGGGGTTGTAGACCCGGTCCCGGTTCAGGGTGTAATCGGAAAATTTTTCCATAAAGATGTCCTCGCCCTCCTGCTTCGCGTACCATTCCTTCAGCTGCTGGTCGCGCGCATCGCTCCCCGAAC
Organism: Methanoregulaceae archaeon UXB-2016; assembly: GCA_004332335.1. GTDB lineage: Archaea > Halobacteriota > Methanomicrobia > Methanomicrobiales > Methanospirillaceae > UBA288. Next base: position 33,333 of record SISS01000038.1, read on the forward strand.
CGCTCCCCGAACCGCTCCCCGAACCGCTGCCCGACCGGGAGCCGGCGCCCCACGACGCGGCCAGAAGGTTCCGACAGCCTGCGAGGGTCGCCTGGCTGTAGTCGATCGAGAGGAACGATTCGAGGAGGACCGGGGCGTCGAGGTCCCAATCCGTCGTCGGAGAGTAGATCCCCCAGAGGTATTCGACCGCCGTGAAGTACCCTCCGCCGACCTGCGACGTACCGACCGTGAACGACCCGGTCGTCGGGGTGCCGCTATTCGAGAAGGCGATCCTCATCGCCTTGACAGCGGCCGGGCCGCCGGAGAACGCAGAGAGATCCGCGTCCTCGTACGAGAGTATGCGCACGTTCGAGACTGTCGAGAAGTCCTGGGAGAGGTACGTCGTCAGGTAGTCCTCGGGGCTCACCCCCGGCGGCAGGGTCGTCCCGGGGTCCTTGTGAAGGCTGTTCAGGAAGACGACGCCGCGCGTGTTTTGCGAATCGGCTGCGATGAGGCCTGCGCAGTTCGGGAAGACCTGGACGCCCCATCCCTCGGGGATTCGCATGGAGACCCCACCGGACTGCTGCGTCTCCTTCAACGAGCCGAGACTGCTCCTGACCGACGACGTCGTCCCTGCCCCCGCGACCTGCGACGACTGCTGGGTGAAGGAGGCCGCGATGGACCGCATGGACGGCTCGTCCTGCGCAAACGTTGCCCTGGACGCCTCGTACGCGGAGTACATCCCGTACGGAGACTTCACGAATAAGGTGTAGACCCCGGTCATGGGAACACCGGAACGGTCGTAGGAGGCGACGATCTCGAGCATCGAACCGTCCTGAGTCTGTCGGACGGAGTCGAGTGCAAACCCGGTGACCCCCTGCGCCTCCTGCCCGACGATATAGTTCGCGATCATCGGGGCCGTCGCCGTGCGATACGCGCCGCTGAGGAAGAGGGGGCGGAGGACGACCCGAGCACCTCCCGCCCCCGGGTTCCTGACCTGGACCTCGTCCCCGACCGTGACGGTCCACGAGGCCGGTTTCTTCAGTGAGAAGAGGTGCTCGGGATCCGAATACGTCTGCAGGGCCGCATCCCCGGTCGAACCGACACCGTCCCGGTTCGCCGGCGCGGTGCATCCGGCGGTGATGAGCAACGCGAGGAGGAGAAGAGCGATCGCAGATACCGTGCGAGCTATTGACATACTGGAGGAACGCATTCGAGGCGGGTAATCGTTTGGGTTTGTCGGCAGCCTTATGAAGCCTCCGGGAGAATATATACCCGGCACCGTCGCTGACGTGTGCACGACACACCGGTAAGTCCGACGCGCCTCGCGGTGCGGCCCTTCGGGGCTTGGGATTACGGAGCGTGCGTCTCATCGCTGCTCTTCTCGGGACTATCGGAATCGGAGTAGAACTATGGCACGAATGCATGCGCGACGGAGAGGCAAGTCGGGCTCTGTCCGACCACAACGGGCAGACCCGCCCGCGTGGTCGACGACCGACGTGGCCGAGATCGAGAAGCTCATCATCGAGCTCCACAGAAAGGAGCGATCGAGCGCCGAGATCGGAACAATCCTGCGCGACCAGTACGCAGTCCCGGACGTGAAACTCGCGACCGGGAAGCGGGTCGGCGAGATTCTTGATGCGAACGGGTTCACACCCGAGATCCCGGAGGACCTCCGGAACCTGATCGTGAAGGCCCTGGGGATGCGCAAGCACCTCGCGGAGAACCGGAACGATGTCCACAACAAGCGGCAGCTCCAGCTGACCGAATCGAAGGTCCGCCGCCTGGTGAAGTACTACGTCGGGTCGAAGCGGCTCCCGAAGGGCTGGGTCTACAAACCCGAGACAGCCGAGATCCTGCTCTCGCGGTAATTCCCCATGTCGATCGACGCCGCCGCCGAACGCCTCGCCCGCTTCCTCGAGGAGCAGCGCTACGTGGAGGTCTACGGCCACCACGATGCGGACGGTATCACGGCGGCATCGCTCGTCTGCCACGCGCTCTGGCGCCGGGGCACGGGCTTCCGTCTCCGCGTGGTGGACCGGGTTCCGGACCTCGATACCGAGGTCCCGACCCTGCTCTGCGACCTCGGAGCGGGCCTCGATGACCTGCCCGCTCACGTGGCGGTCCTCGACCACCACGCGCCCGCGGCGCGCGGGGACGGGATCGTGCTGAACCCGCATCTCGCCGGGCTCGACGGGGAGCGGGTGCTCTCGGCCGCGGCCCTGGCCTACCGCGTGGCGAACCGGCTCGCGAACTGCCGCGACCTCGCAGGCCTGGCCGCGGCCGGCGTGCTCGGTGACGGCCAGGCCTTCGAGGACGAGAACGCGGAGATCCTGAACGAAGGGATGACGAACGGCGTCCTCCAGCTTGAACGCGGGGTCGCGCTCCCCGGCAGCTCGATCGCCGAGCAGCTCGAGCTCGCAATCGACCCGTACCTCCCCGGGATCTCCGGCGATAAGGGCCGGGTCCGCGAGCTCCTCCGGGCTTCGCTCGGCGAGGACGGCCCGGCCCTCGACCTCCTCCTCTCGCTCGTCGTGCTCGACACGGCCGAGAGGGCGGCGCCGGGGGCGCTCGAGGCCCTCTGGGGCGACCGCGTGCTCTGTCTGCGCGAGACCCTCACGGACGCGCAGACCCTTGCGGCCGTGGTCGAGGCCTGCGGCAAGACCGGGCGCGGCGGACTCGCCGCCTCGATCTGCCTCCGGTCTCCCGGCGCGGCCGAGGAGGGGCGGACGGTCGCTGCGGCGCATCGGCGCCGGGTGATCGAGGCGATCGCCGGGGTGATGCCGGTCGAGGAGGCCGGAGTCGCCTACCGGATCGCGGACCCCGCGCTCGCGGGCGACGTCGCGGCCGCGCTGGCCGGGCCGGCCGGAGGACCGATCCTGGTGGCGGGCGGGAGCGACGGCATGGTCCGGCTCTCGGCCCGCGGCGATGGAAGGGTCCCGCTCGGCCCGCTCGTGCGGCAGCTCGCGGCCGAGGCCGGCGGCACCGGCGGCGGGCACACGCGCCGGGCCGGCGGAGTCGTACCGGCCGGCGCGTTCTTGCAGTTCGCGGCCGCGTTCGCAGAGGCGGTCGGCGCATGAGGTGTGAGGGGGTCATCAGGACCCGGCACCGATGCCCGGCCTGCGTGGCGGCCGCGCTCGGGCCCGACGACCACCTGCTCTGCTCGACCGCGGTCGAGGACGGGGCGGTCGTGGCCCGGCTCGGCGGACGCGAGTGCGGCTCGATCATCGCAACAATGGACGACTACCTGATGAACTGTCAGATTGCGGAGGAGCAATGCAGCCACGATTTAGCCTGACAGCGGACCTCGTCTTCTCGAAAGAGATCCCGGACGAGGCCCTGCCCGCAATCGAGCGGGCGGTCGAGGAGGCGAACACGGTCCTCTTCCGAAAGGGCGTCCCGAAGGACGCGCCCGAGGACGAGATCGGTCGGATCACGGGGCACTCGGTCGCGGGAGCGGCCCTGACGCTCACGCTCGTGAGCGGAGGATACACCCGGGTTCACGATGCCCTCTTCCGGTTCAGGAAGCATGTGGCGGGCCTACTCGGTCGGCACCGGATCGGACTGCGCGACCTCGTGGTCTCTGACTACCGGGTCGAGCTCCGGGGCGAGGTCCCCGAGGGGCTCCGGCTCCCCGTGCTCCCCTTCATCCAATCGGCCGAGTGCGGCCCAGAGCGGATCGACCTCGTGCTCGCGGTCTCGGCCGCTGACCTCGAGAACAAGATCCCCGACCGGCTGATCCGGCTCATCGAGGAGAAGGCCGAGGCGGCCGCGTACGGCGGCAAGACCGAGCACTGGGAACTCGTGTACGAGTCCCCCAAGCGCGAGCACTCCTACCGGGAGGATCCGACCGCGGAGATGATCCGGCGCGGCTGGATCAAGCACGCACTCTCACGGGGCCAGTGGATCCACGGGCCGCAGTCGACCCGGCTCTTCCGGACCTTCGAGGCGATCGTGCTCGAGGAGATCATCGAGCCGCTCGGCTTCACCGAGATGGTCTTCCCGAAGCTCGTGCCCTGGGAGGTCTGGATGAAGTCGGGGCACGCCAAGGGCGTCTACCCCGAGATCTACTACGTTTCGGTCCCCAAGACCCGCGACCCGGCCTACTGGGAAGAGGTCGCGGACTACTTCAAGGTGACCGGCGAGGTCCCGATCGAGATGATCCGGGAGAAGATCGACGGGCCGATCGGCGGGCTCTGCTACGCGCAGTGCCCCTCGTTCTGGCCGTTCGTCGGGGGTACGACCCTCACGAACGACTGCCTTCCGGCCCGGATATTCGACCGCTCGGGGACCTCACACCGGTACGAGTCCGGCGGGATCCACGGGATCGAACGCGTGGACGAGTTTCACCGGATCGAGCTCCTCTGGCTCGGCTCGCCCGAGCAGACGGTCGAGACGGCCGACCTGCTCCACGAGCGCTACCGCCGGCTCTTCGACGAGGTCCTCGAGCTCGAGTGGCGCTCGGCTCGGGTCACGCCCTGGTTCATGGCCCAGGAGGGCATGCTCGGCGGCGAAGGGTCGGAGCGGATCGGCACGACCGATTACGAGGCCGTGCTGCCGTACTCCGACTCGTGGCTCGAGTTCCAGAACGTCTCGGTCAACGGCGACAAGTACCCGCGCGGGTTCAACGTCAAGGTCCAGTCGGGCCAGGACCTCTGGTCCGGCTGCTCGGGGATCGGCCTCGAGCGGTGGACCGCGGCGTTCCTCGCGCAGAAGGGCTTCGAGCTCGACGACTGGCCAGCCCCGGTACGCCGGCGGTTTGGCGATGCACATGAAATTTTTCGATTTGTTTAACCACAGGTGACTGAATGGCAAGAAAAAAGCAGACCGGACGGCGCGTTGAGGGCTGGAAGGCGAAGACCTGGTACAAGGTCAACGCCCCCGAGACCTTCAACTCCGCCTACATCGGCGACACGATCTCGGCCGACACCGAGAACATGATCGGGCGCGTGATGAACGCGACCCTCGGCGAGATCAACAACGACTACGGCAAGCAGCACGTCAAGATGAAGTTCCGCATCAACCGGGTCGCAGGCGACGCCGCGTACACGGAGTTCGTCGGGCACGAGCTGACCAAGGACTACCTCCGCTCGCTGGTCAAGCGGCGTTCGAGCCGGATCGACTCGCACGTGATCGGGACCACGAAGGACGGGGTCCGGCTTCACATGACCGTGACCTGCTACACGCTGATGGCCGCCGACTCGTCCCACATCCACGAGATCCGCAAGCGGATCACGGAGCGGGCCACGGCCTTCATCGCCGAGAACGAATGGTCGACGGTCACTGAGGCCATGGTTACGGGCTCGCTCGCAAAAGAGATGATGGCCGACTCCAAGGTCGTCTTCCCGGTTCGCCGTATCGAAGTGATCAAGTCCAAGCTCCTGGGCCGCATCCACACCCAGGTGGCCTGAACTCTCTCTTTTTCTTCAGGGAAACGAGTCCCGCCCGAAGTGGCGCAGGGCCACCTCGTCGTTCTCGATCTTCAGATAGGTCAGCGCGCCGCCGTCGGCGACCCACGACCCCGGGTTCGCGACGAGTCCGTCGGCACTGACCGAGGGGCGATGGGTGTGGCCGTAGACCAGCCGGTCTCCGGGCTCCATGCCGAGGAGCAGGTGCCGGGCTGGCGAACGGGCGAGGGCCTCGGCTCCGTCGAGGGTCGGGCGCTCGTGCGCCGGACGGGCCAGGGTCTCACGACGAGCGACGAGGTCGAGGCCGCGGGAGTAGAGCTCGACGAGGCGGCCTGCAGCGGCGCCCCCGAAGTCCCCGACCGCGCACATCCGGGAGGAGAAGACCTCGTAGGCCTCGACCGAGAGCGGTTCGAGCGCGCCCCAGACCTCGAGATCGTAGCCGTGCAGGAAGAGCGTCGTCCGGCCCCCCTCCTCCTCGAGCAGGAGCCGTTTCTGGATGGGGAACGGCCCGCGTCCCCCGTTCCGCTCCGCGATCTCGAGCAGGGCATAGTCGTGGTTCCCGACCACGTACCGGAGGTCCACCCCGTCGAGGTCGATCAGCCGTTCGATCAGCGCACCGTGCTCGATCAGGAGCGGGCCGTTCTTCCGGCGCCAGAGGTCGAAGATGTCGCCGAGCAGGACCAGGGTGCCGATCTGGGCCGTCTCGCAGGCGTCGAGAAAGGAGAGGAACTCGGGGACAGCTGCGTCGGGATGGCCGGCGTGGAGGTCCGAGACGACGAGGATCACGTGATCGATTGAGCACGGGGGTTCGATAAAGTTAGCGGGCCGGCACATCTATGGCAGACGAGCGCGAAGTTCTACCCGATGACTGCCAGCAGGATCGTGCTGATCGTCCTCGACGGGATCGGCGACCGGCCGCACCCGGCGCTGCACGGAGCCACCCCCCTCTCGGCCGCACGCACGCCCGTGCTCGACCGGCTCGCACGCGAGGGCATCACCGGGATCATGGACACGATCGCCCCCGGGATCCGGCCGGGCTCGGACACCTCTCACCTGGCCCTGCTGGGATACCCCCCGCGCGAGTACTATACAGGCAGAGGGCCCCTCGAGGCCGAGGGCTCGGGGATACGGATGCGCCCCGGGATGGTCGGGTTCCGCGCGAACTACGCGACCCTCGATCCGGAGGGGCGCGTGGCCGACCGGCGTGCAGGGCGGATCCACGGCACGGAGCCGCTCTCGAAGGCGATCGAGGAGGGCGTGGACCTCTCCTCGTTCGGCGTCACCTTCCGGTTCGTCTCGGGGGCCGGCCACCGAGCCGCGCTTGCCCTCGAGGGCGAGGGGCTCGGGGACGGGGTCGGCTCGAACGACCCGAAGAAGGAGGGCGCCCCCCCTCACCCCTTCGCACCGACGAGCGACCTGCCCGCCGACGCGAGGACCGCTGCGGTCCTGAACGAGTTCGTCCGGCAGGCCCGCTCGCTCCTCTTCGACCACCCGCTCAACCGCGAGCGCCTCGCCCAGGGCCTGCTGCCGGCGAACGAGGTCCTGCTGCGCGGGGCCGGGCGGATGGGGCACTTCGAGCCGTTCTCGGAGCGGTACGATCTCGCGGGCGCCGTGATCTCGGCCGCGACCCTGATCACCGGGATCGGCCGGGTCGTCGGGCTCGAGCCGATCCCGGTCGAGGGCGCGACCGGATCGGTCGACTCCAACATCGAGAACAAGGTTGGGGCCGTGATCCGGGCGCTCGAGACGCACCAGTTCGTGCTGCTGAACATCAAGGGGGCCGACGAGTCCGGGCACGACGGGAAGGCCGAGCAGAAGCGCGACTTCATCGCCCGGGTCGACGGCGCCCTCGCTCCGCTCCTCGACCTGCCCGGGACCGTGATCGCGGTCCTGGGCGACCACTCGACCCCGTGCACGGTCAAGGATCACTCGGCCGACCCGGTCCCGGTCCTGATCCGGGGCGAGGGCGTCCGCCCCGACCGGGTGGAGCGCTACGACGAGTTCGCCTGCGCCGAGGGCGGGCTCCACCGCATTCGCGGGTGCGACATCCTGCCGATCCTGCTCGACCTGATCGACAAGGCCCATAAATACGGGGCCTGACAGAGTGTACGGCAGACGATAATGGAAGAGCCCGCGCCCGCACTGCTCCTCGATCGGTGCCTGATCCCCGATCGGACCGAGCTCCAGGAGCATACACTGATGACCGACCGCGCGGTCCTGATCGGAGACCGCTCCAGGATCGACTACGGCCTCTCGGGCGCCGAGGTCGTGATCGCCGAGTTCTGCCGGATCAACGGGGCCGTGACCGCCTCGGGCGATATTCGGATAGACCACTGGACCGAGGTGGCCGGCAACGTCACGACCGGCGCGGACGCCTACCTCGGAGAGGGGGTCCGGATTGCGGGCCGGCTCTCGGTCGCAGGCGACCTCGATATCGGCGACAACGTCCAGATCGAGCAGGGTTTCGAGGCCCGCGGCTGGATTCAGATCCGAAATCCGCTTCCGGTGATCGTCTATCTCATGCTCTACCTGATGGCCATGCTCCGCTTCGAGCGGGAGGACGAGGTGGAGCGGTTCATGGCCGAGGTGCTCGGCGGGGACGACGAGCCGATCGAACAGCCGCTCGTGATCCCGACGGGCGCCGTCTTCGACATGGAGCGGCTCGAGGTGCCGGGCGAGATGGCGATCGGGTCGTTCTGTCGGCTCCACGGCAATGTTCGGGCGCGGACCGTCGCGATCGGATCGGCGACGACGCTCTTCGGCTCGGTCCGGGCGGCCGAGCGTGTCGTGATCGGGCCGGGGAGCGTGGTCCACGGCACGGTCGCGTGCGGCGGGGTGATCGTGGTCGCGCAGGGGGCTCACATCCTCGGCGACCTCGACGGCCGGACGATCGAGGTCCACGAGCGGGCGCTCGTGGACGGGACTATGCTGGCCCCCGAGGGCCTGCGCATCGTGAGGGACGCGTGATACTGTGACCGTGACCGCTGCAGAACTGCTGGAGGTGCCTGAGCTCCGGTTCGTCGAACCGAGCTTTGCCGAACTGACCGATGAACTCTACTCCTCGGTGCTCCTCGAGCTCGAGGCGACCGACGGTCGCCTGCTCGTGGACGAGGAGGACGACCCGATCGCGCTCGCACTCCGCGACGATGACGCCTGGCACGTGGCGACCTTCCTCTACCGGACGCCGTCCGTGCTCGGGCTCGAGCGGTTCGAGGAGACCGGGGGCGAGATCTACCAGGAGCCGCGCGAGACCTGGGTACGGGCGGTCAGGGGACACTATGCCGAGCGGATACGTCTCGAGGTCCAGCCGGCGATCAACGACCTGCCTCCCGATCGGCTGGCCAAGGCGACGGACCTGGTCGCCGAGACCTGGGGGGAGCGGGACGGCGTCCGGGTGATCGACGCCTGCTGCGGCTCGGGGATCGGGGCGTCCGTGCTCCGCTCACTCGGGATGGCCCCGCTCTCGTACGACAACGATGCGGCCCTGCTCGCGCTCGGCCTTGCCGAGGGCCGGCTCGAGCCGGAGGCGGTCTGCTGCATCGACGGGACCTGTGCGTCCGACTACTGCAGCCCGGCCCCGCTCGGTCTCGGAATGATGATGGGCCAGATCTACCCCTGGCTCAACGAGGAGCTCTGGCGCGGGCTCGTCGAGCAGCTCCTCGCGCTCTCGGACGAGACCCTGATCACGCTCGGGACCGAGCCCGAGGCCGCGCTCGTTGCGAGCTGGGCGGTCGAGGCCGGGCGCGGAGTCGAGGTCGTGGAGAACGAGCGGGATCCGATCTACGACCGGTGGGTCTGTATGGTCCGGCGCTGACCCGAGCCGTCGCGAGAACACCGTTTTTTCCCCAACCGGATCTGTGAAGGCTCACCGGGACCATCGCAAGGATATCATTAAGTAAAATCCAGCCCCATGTGGAGCGCACGCACCTCGTAGTGCTGGAGTCTCTCTTATGCCCCGGTATCTCATCCCCGTTCTGGTTCTCGCTCTCCTCCTCGCTGTGGTCGGCGCGGCCGCCTCCGTCGCTCAGCCGACGGTCGCCGTCGAGGGAGTCCAGGTCGGCACGCTCACGCCGGCGAACACCAACCTCCAGGTGCAGGTGCGGGTCGCGAACCCGAACGTGTTCGACATCCCCCTGAAGGATGTCGCATTCACGGTCCATTCGGTCGAGAGCACGGGCCTCCGACAGCTCGGGGCCGGCCAGACCGGTGCGTTCGTCCTCCCGGCCGGCCAGACGAACGGGCGGACCGTGCCGGTCACGCTCGACAACCGGGCCCTGCTCGAGGCCGCGCTCACGGCCATACGGGCCGGGCAGGACCGGCTCACGTTCCGGGTGATCGGGACCGTGAGCGGTGACGTCTACGGGCTCGCGACCGTGAACGTCCCGTTCGAGCAGGACCAGACGGTCACGCTCCGGGAGCTGCTCGGGATGACCGGCGTGCGAGTCGACGAGGCGACGATCCGACGGGCACTCGGCGCGGCACAGGCGATCGCGATCGGGGGCGTTCCGGGCATCACGGTCCGGATGGGGTGAAGAGAATGGCAGAAGAGATCGACAACCGTGTGGCGACACTCAACGCCCACCATATCCTGCGCCGGGCCGCTCGAGACGAGAGCCGCCGGTCGGAGCGGCGAAACGGCGACGAGGGGCGGGACCGGCCCGCGGGCAGTGCGGGCCGGCCCTCGAAGGTATAGTGATCCTGCATCGCTGGCATCCCATCCACGCGAAGCCACGATGAGTGTGAGCTCCATTTCAGCACTTCGATGAACCTCCGACCCGACTCCAGAGTGGATCTGGCGTCGGCAGCGGACTCTTTTTTTCCTGCTCGACCAGCAAACCCCGTGCGACAGGCCGTTCATTGCCCGCAGGAGGGAGGGTACCGCCTCGTCCCGGTGAGGCACTTGGGGCGGAAAAGAGGAGCGGTCGGTCCTGCTCACGCGAAGATCATCGTCCCGACGCCGTCGCGGGTGAAGAGCTCGAGGAGGATGTTGTGCTCGGTGTTGCCGTTGATGATATGGGCAAACCGGACGCCCGAGCTGAGCGCCTTGCACATCCCCTCGACCTTCGGGATCATCCCGCCCGCGACCGCGCCCGAGGCGATCATGCCGCGGGCGTCGGTCACCGAGAGCCGGCGGTAGACCGCGGTCCGGTCGGCGTCCATGACCCCGTCCACGTCGGTCATGTTGATCAGCTTGTAGGCTCCGAGGGCGACCGCGATCATGGCCGCGGCCGTGTCGGCGTTGATGTTGAGCGCGTTGCCGTCGCGGTCGATCGCGATCGGCGCCACGACCGGGATGTACCCGTCGTCGAGCAGGGTCGAGAGCAGGGCCGGGTTCACGACCTCGACCTCGCCCACGTGCCCGAGGTCGACCTGCTCGTCGCGGTCGCCGATCCGGACCGTCTGCGGGGTCAGGCGTCGCCCGACGAGCAGGTTGCCGTCGTTGCCGGAGAGCCCGACCCCGTGCGCGCCGGCCTTCTCGAGGAGCGAGACGATGTTCGACGAGATCTTGCCCACGAGCACCATCTGCGCGACCTCGAGGGTCTCCTCGTCCGTGATCCGGAGGCCGCCGACGAACTTCGGCTCCTTGCCGAGCGCCTTCATCTTGGCCGTGATCTCGGGCCCGCCGCCGTGGACGAGCACCACCCGGATCCCGATGTAGTGCAGCAGGACCACGTCGCGGATCGCGGCCTCGAGCACGGCCGGATCGACCATCGCATGGCCGCCGAGCTTGATCACCATGGCCGTGCCGTGGAACTGCTGGATGTACGGCAGGGCCTCCATCAGGACGTCCACGCGCTTCATGTCGTGTACTTCCCGTTGATCTCGACGTAGCCCTCGGTCAGGTCGCAGCCCCACGCGGTCGCCTCGCCCTCGCCGGCATCGAGGTCGAGAGTGAAGACGACACGCTTGCCGGCCATCGCGGCCTTGGCCCGTGCGAGATCGACCACGATCTCGCCCCTGGCCACGAGCGGAACCCTGCCCTCGCCCTCGCCGATCGCGAGCGAGACGCCGTACGGATCGAACTCGACCCCGGCCCGGCCCGCGGCCGCGATCACGCGGCCCCAGTTCGGGTCCTCACCGTAGACCGCGGTCTTGACGAGCGACGAGCCGACGATCGTCCGGGCCACCTCGGCCGCGTCCTCCTCCTCGGGTGCGCCGGTCACGGTCACCTCGATCAGGCGGGTCGCGCCCTCGCCGTCGGCCGCGATCTGGATCGCGAGCGCGCGGCAGCAGGCCTCGAGCGCCTTCTCGAACCGGTTCGCATCGATCCGGCCCGCGGCTCCGGTCGCGGTCAGGAACGCGACGTCGTTCGTCGAGGTGTCGCCGTCGACCACGACCCGGTTGAAGGTACGGTCCGTGGCGAGCCGGAGGGCGGCCGAGAGGATCGGCTGCTCGATCGCGGCGTCCGTGTAGAGGAACGCGAGCATGGTCCCCATGTTCGGCGCGATCATCCCCGAGCCCTTGCAGATGCCGCCGATCGAGAAGCCGTCGCCCCTGACGAGCGCGTGCTTCTCCACGAGGTCGGTCGTCATGATCGCCCGGGCCGCCGCGGTCTCGGCCGCCTCGGAGCGTGCGAGCGTGCCGGCGAGCGCGCCGGCCTGCCGCTCGATCAGGGGGAGGTCGAGGTATCGCCCGATCACGCCGGTCGAGGCGATTCCGACCTCGCGCTCGTCGACCCCGAGGGCCCGGGCGCCGATGGCGGCCATCGCGGCCGCGTCCTCGAGCCCCCGGCGGCCCGTGTGGGCGTTCGCACAGCTCGAGTTCACGCAGATCCCCGCGAGCCGGCCGCTCCGGATCCGTTCCAGCATCAGCTCGATCGGGGCCGCGCGGACCAGGTTCGAGGTGAAGACCCCCGCGGCCGTCCCCTCGGCCCGGATCAGGGCGAGACCGTGCTTTCCCTCCTTGATCCCGGCCGCTTCGACCCCCTCGATCGCACAGATCGACCTCATTCCGACTCCCGACCCACCGCGAGCCCCTGGACGATGTCCGAGCGGGTCACGATCCCGACCAGGGTCGCGCCGCGCATCACGGGGAGCCGGACGATCCCCTCGCGGAGCATCAGCGCGGCCGCCTCCTCGATATCGGCCTCGTCCTCGATCGTGATCGGCGGCTCGCTCATCACGTGCTCGACGGTCGTGATCCCGATGTCGGCGAGCGCGGCCTTGGTCTTCTCCCAGTTGATGAACTCGCGGATCGGAACCTCGATGATCTCGAGCGGCGAGGGAAGCCAGAGGTCCTCGGACGGGGGCCTGGTCGAGAGGAGGGCGAGCAGGTCCGAGTCGGTCACCATCCCGACGAGCCGCTGCCCTTCGAGCACCGGGAGTCCCCCTACGTGGCATTCGCGCATGATCCGGGCCGCATCGCGGACCGTCGCATTCACCTGGACCGTGCGCGGGTCCGGCGTCATGATCTCGTTGACCTTCATCATCTCTCCTCAGGGAGCGACGCCCGGGCAGCGGAGCCCGTCGTCCTCGTGATAGCCGCACATCAGGTTCATGTTCTGGATCGCCTGGCCGGCCGCGCCCTTGACCAGGTTGTCGATCGCCGAGACCACGACCACGCGGTCCTCGCCGACCTCGACCGCGAGGTCGCAGAAGTTCGAGCCCCGGACCGACGAGAGGCTCGGCCGCTGATACCGGACGAAGGGCTCTTTCCGGTAGAACTCGCGGTACCGGGCCTCGACCTCCTCCTGGCCGAGGGGCTCGTCGAGCAGGATGTGCGCGGTCGTCAGGATCCCCCGGTTGACCGGCAGCAGGTGCGGCGTGAAGTAACAGCGCGCGCGCGAGCCGAGGAGGCCGAGCTCCTGGCGCATCTCGGCCAGGTGGCGGTGGTTCGTCCACTTGTAGGCCGTGCAGGTGTCGCCGACGTTCGGGTAGTGGGTCGTCGCCGACGGGTTGTCGCCGGCGCCCGAGACTCCGCTCTTGGAGTCGTAGATGACGGTCGTGGCGAGGTCGGCGAGCGGGGCCGCCGCGAGGGTCGCTCCCGTGGGGAAGCAGCCCGGGTTCGAGACGAATCGCTTGTCGACGATCGCCTCGCGGTGAAGCTCGGGGATCCCGTAGGGCGCGGCGAACCAGGCCGTGTGCTCGACCCCGTAGACCTCCTCAAAGACCGCCTTCGGCAGCCGGTAGTCGGCCGAGAGGTCGACGACCCGGATGTCGCGCTCGAGGAGGGGGCGCACGTACTGCATCGCGGCCGTGTGCGGCACGGCGAGGAAGACGAAGTCCGCGTCGATCGCCCCGACCTCGGGGTTCGTGAACGCCAGGTCCGAGAAGCCGGCGAGTTGGGGATGGACGGACGTGAGCGGGGTGCCGGCGTGCCGCCGCGAGCCCACGACGGTCACCTCGGCCGAGGAGTGGGAGGCGAGCAGACGGATCAGGTCGCCGCCTGCATATCCCGAGGCCCCGATGATGGCGATCTCCATGCGCATATATCGGAGAGGGGGCGCATTAAGGGGATCGCTTTTCGTCAGCGGATGATCTTGGCGATCGGGAGCTCGAGGATGTCCTCGGCGCCGGCTCCCTTCAGCAGCGGGATCAGCCGGTTCACCTCGGATTTCAGCACGACCGTCTCGACCGAGAAGTAGTCGATCCCGAAGAGCGCGGAGACCGTCGGCCTTTTCAGCGCGGGGAGAGCGGCCATCACGGCTCCCACCGAGTCCTTGGGGACGTTCATCGAGAGGAGGGTCCGGCTCCGGGCATCGAGCACGCCGAGGAGGAGGGTCGTGATCTCCTCGATCGCCTGCCGCCGCACGGGGTCGGCCCAGGCCTCGCGGTTCGCGACGATCACCGTGTACGACTCCATGATCTGTCCGACGATCTTGAGGCCGTTCTTCCGGAGGGTGGTCCCGGTCTCGGTCAGGTCGACCACCACGTCCATCAGGTCGGGGACCTTGGCCTCCGACGCGCCGTACGAGGGGAAGAGCCGGACCGCGACCCCGAGCTCCTCGAAGAACCGCCCGGTCAGGCGGGGGTACTCGGTCGTGACCCGGGCGTCGGGCCGGATCGCCTCGACCCGGTCGGCCGGGTCCGTGCCGTGGACCGCGACCACGATCCGGACCGTGCCCTCCCCGGTCTTGGAGTAGTTGAGCTTCGCGACCTCGACCACGTCGGCCTCGGTCTCGCGGACCCAGTCGAGGCCCGAGATCCCGAGGTCGAAGTAGCCCATGGCGACGTACTGCGGGATCTCCTGGGGCCGGAGGATCTTGACCTTGCCGATTCGCTCGTCCCGGATCACGGGGCTGTAGTCGCGGTCGGTCCGGCGGACCTCGAGGTCGGCCTCGCGAAAGAGGGCGAGCGTCTGCTCCTCGAGCGAGCCCTTCGGGAGCGCGATAGTGATCATGAAAGAGAGCTCGACAGGCGGGAATAAAAAGGAGGATCAGTCGAGCAGGTGGACCACGAAGCCCGAGAGGAGCTTGGGCTCGAACCAGGTCGACTTGGGCGGCATCACGAGCCCCACGTCCGCGCAGTCGAGGACGGTCCCGATCGGCAGGGGCTGGAGCGCGAACGCGACCGCGAACTCGCCCGAGTCGACGCCCTCGATCAGCCGGGAGAGGGGGCTCGCACCGCCCAGGTAGTGGAGGCGCGGGTCGCCGCGCGGGTCGGTGATCCCGAGGATCGGGCCGAGGACACGGTCCTGGAGGAACTGGACGTCGAGCCCGTGGATCAGCCCCTCGCCCTGAGCGCGGAGGCAGACGAACTCGTACCACTGTCCCTCGAAGTAGAGGTGGAGGACCCGCCGGCCCGAGGCCTGTGAGGTCCTCGGCACGACATGGAAGCCGCGCGCGTCGACCCCGGAGATCGGCTCGACCGTGCCGAGCGCCCGGAGGGCCCGGAGGAACGCCTCGGGCGTGAGGGTTCCGAGGTCGGTCACGAGCCGCGAGTACCCGTGGAGCCGGACGCGCTCGTAGGCGAAGAGGACGGCCATGAACCGTTCAGACTCGGGTGTGGCCGTGCCGTTCGCACGCCGCTCCTCTGCCACGTTGACCGCGGACTTCGCACGGTGATGGCCGTCGGCGATGTAGAGCGCGTCGACATTGTCGAACGCGGCCTCCAGGGCCCCGACCGTGGCAGGGTCGTCGCACCGGTAGAGGCGGTGGTGCTCGCCCCGGTCGTTCACGACCTCGGTCACGGGGTCCGCCTGCGCAGCCAGGGCCTCGAGGCGGGCGTGGACGCCGCCGGGGTCGCGATAGAGGAGGAAGACGAGCCCCGTGTTCGCGTTCACGGCCTGGATATGGCGCGTGCGGTCCCGCTCCTTGTCGTACCGTGTCTGCTCGTGCCGGCGGATCACGCCGGCCTCGTAGTCGGCGGCCTCGACGCAGGCGACGACCCCGGTATAGATCCGATCTCCGGTCGTGACCTCGTAGACGTAGAACCCGGGGGCGGGGTCCTTCACCATCAGCCCATCCGCAAGAACCCGGGAAAAGCGTGCTGCGGCGAGTGCATAGACCTGGTCGTCGTCGGCCGGAAGATCGGGGAGGTCCGCATCCGAGCGGATCACCGAGAGGAACGAGAGGGGGTTCTGTTCGAGGACGGCACGGGTCTCGGCGGCCGAGACCACGTCGTACGGGACCGACGGGATCGCCTGGGCGTGGGCCGGGGCGGGCCGGACGCCGGCGAACGGATGGAGCTGCACCATGACTTGGGGTACTCTACGGCGTGCACTCACTTAATCCCGTGCTCCAGCACAAACCGAACCATGATAAGGGGGATCCGCCAACCTACAGGGACGATGATGGGCGAACCCCTGCAGATCCACCGGGCCCGGGTCCACGACCTGCCGGCAGTCGCCGCGATCGAACGGGTCTCGTTTCCTGACCCGTGGGACGAGTCGACCCTCTCCTGGGTCCTCGACTACTGCGGCGACTTCTTCTTCGTGGCGTCGACCGGCTGCGGGATCGCCGGCTTCCTCGCCGGGGCCCTGGAGGACACGGGCGAGGAGGTCTACGGCCACATCTGCAACTTCGCGGTCGCGCCGGGCTTCCGCGAGCGCGGGATCGGCCGGCGGCTCGTGGTGCGGGCCGAGCAGCAGTTCCTCGTGACCGGGGCCTCGGCCGTCCAGCTCGAGGTCCGGGACTCGAACCTCGCGGCCCAGGCCTTCTACCGCCGGTGCGGGTACCAGGAGGTCTTCACCATCCCCGCGTACTACGCGAACGGCGAGGACGCCCGGCTGATGATGCGCTGGTTCCTTTAACCCCGCCCGAGGGTCGCGTGGGCCCGGGCCAGGTGATGGGCCGCGAGCGCGGCCAGGAGCGAGAGCTCGCCCGCGAGCACGGCCGCACCGACGACCTCGGCAAAGGCCTTCGCGTGCTCGCCCGGCGGGTCGCCGCCCCCGGCGACGCCGAGGAGGGAGAGGCACTCGGCCTGGGTCTCGATCGAGGTCCCGCCGCCGACCGTGCCGAGGGGGAGCGCGGGCAGAGTGACCGCGACGTAGACCCCGCCCGGAGCCGGGTCGACGGTCGTGATCGCGAGCGATCCCTCGACCACGTGCGCGGGGTCCTGGCCGCAGGCGATGAAGAGGGCCGCGATCACGTTCGCGGCATGCGCATTGAAGCCCAGCGCGCCGGCGCGGGCCGAGCCGACCAGGTTCTTGCGGGTGTTCACCTCGGCGAGGCTCGCGGCATCCGTCTTGAGGATGTCGCGGATCAGGTCGTCGGGGAGGAAGACGCCGGCCGCGACCGTCCGGCCCCGGCCGCTGACCACGTTGATGGCGGCCGGCTTCTTGTCCGTGCAGAGGTTGCCCGAGAGCGCGACGAGCCGGGCCCCGGTCTCGCGCTCGATCACCTCGGCCGCCGCCCCGGAGGCGATCGTGACCATGTTCATGCCCATCGCGTCTCCGGTCGTGAACTCGAACCGGACAAAGACCGAGGTCCCGGCGACCGACGCGGTCGCGCCGACGAGCCGGCCATGGCGCGTGGTCGTGGCGGCGGCCTCGGCGAGGAGGTCGAGGTGGCCCTCGACCCAGCGGACGACCTCGGCCGCGTGCCCGACCGAGGAGGCGGCGAAGACCGGTGCGCGGGTCATCCGGTCGGCGAGGATCCGGACCTCGGCTCCGCCGGCCCGGGTGATGATGCTGCAGCCCCGGTTGACCGAGGCGACGAGCGCCCCCTCGGTGGTCGCGAGCGGGAGCCAGTAGCTGCCGTCGGCGTGTTCGCCGCGGACCCGGAGGGGGCCCGCGACCCCGACAGGGACCTGGACCGCGCCGATCATGTTCTCGCAGTTCCGCCTTGTTACCCGGTCGGGCGAGATCGCATAGGCCCCGACCGTCGGGAGGGCGACCCCGGTCTCGGCCTCGATGTAGGCGCGCCGGACCGCGACCGCCTCGGCGGCCGGGAGCGCCTGCTCGAGGGCATAGAGTTTAAGCGCCCCGCTCCGAAGCTTCTGCAGGTACTCATCCATACCAGAGATATGGGCGCCGGAGATGATGAGATATGGGGGAGCAGGAGCAGTGGGCGATCAGGGTTGGAAAGGAGGACGGGGAGGCGGAGCGGCGCCGGCTCCTCGCGGCCGGGCTCCTCGACCGCTCCCTGCGGGTCCGGACCGAGGCCGACAGCCTCCTCCTCCCCGTCCTCGTGCGGGTTGAAGGGGCGGTGCGCGCGCCGTTTGCCGCCCATGCTCCGCGCGAGAGCCTGCCCCGGCACGAGCTCGTGGGCGGGATCGCGATCCTGGCCGAGCCCGATCGCGAAGCAGCAACACGCGTGCTCGCATCTCGCCCCTCGCTCAGGACCGTGGTCGCGCCGATCGGACACGTGGAGGGGACGTACCGGACCCGGCGGTTCGAGGTGCTCGCGGGCGAGCCCTCGACCGTGGCCGAGGTCCGCGAGCACGGCCTCGTCTTCCGGGTCGATCTCTCCACGGTCTACTTCTCGGCTCGACTCGCGACCGAGCGGCAGCGGCTCCTGGGCCTCGTCCGACCGGGCGAGCGCGTACTCGACATGTTCGCCGGGGCCGGGCCGTTCGCGCTGACCCTGGCCCGCGATGCCGGGTTCGTGGCCGGAGCCGACATCAACCCGGCGGCCGTCGCGGCGTTGGTGGAGAACTGCCGGCGAAACCGGGTGCGGAACGTGCTCCCCATCCTGGCGGACGCGGTCCACCTGCCCGCATTCTTCTCGCGGCCCTTCGACCGCCTGGTCATGAACCTGCCCCTCTCGCCGGCACCATTCCTGCCGGCGGCCTTCTCGCTCTGCCGCCCGGGGGGGACCATCCACCTCTATCACCTCCAGAGCGAGGAGGGGGCCGCGCTCGAGGCGCTCGAGCCCTTCCCGGTCGCCGGCGTCGCCGAGCACCGGGTCCGGTCGTACTCGCCGGGGCGGTGGCATGCGGTCTACGACATCCTGGTGGGTCCCGAATAGTCTCTTCGAAGGATATCTATATATCCCAGTCTGTCTCTTCTTGCTCCGGTGGATACCATGACAGAGGAACAGAGTGAGCAAGGAAAGGATGTCTCGAAGACGAAGCGCCTCGAGACCGACGAGAACGTTCGGGGGGCGGCCAAGGAGCGCGAGGGCATGGCCAAGCACGAGCGGAGTGCCCTGCCGACCGAGAAGATGGGCGGTGACCCGGGTGCCGGGTACTGGGAAGGAATGCGCCCCGAGGACTCGTCGGACATGTCGATGGACAAGACGCGCTTCGGCGTCTTCGAGAAGAGGGACAGAACCGGTCCGACCGTGGCCGCGCCGGCCACCAGCTCGGTGAGCGACGTGCAGCCCATGAACCAGTCCGGGCTCTACGCCGAGAAGGACAGTCAGGTCTGGAAGGAGATGGCGAAAAAGGGCGAGTCGACCGAATCGAAGGACGCCGAGTGGTGCGGGACACCCTCGGACGAGTCCTGCGAGATCGTCGGGGCGCCGACCCATGCCTCGAGGCGTGAGTCCGGGCAATCGGCCGGAGCGAGCGAGGAGACGACGTCGGCCGGCATAAAGGGCCAGCACTGGAAGGGCGAGCCCTGGGCAAAGAACCCGAAGGTCGGGGGCAGGGAGACCGAGTCCGAGACCGGGCCGGGCACCTCGGGCCAGCACTGGCGGGGCGAGGATGTTCCCGAGGGGCGAGCCGCGCAGGAGGAGCCCGAGGCGAGCCGGCAGCAGCGGACCGGCAGCGAGGGCGAGCAGCTCCGCAAGGACACCCGCCCGGACGAACGATAAGATCTCTTCTTCATTTTTCCGATCCCTGCCAGATAGTACAGGGCAAGGATTATCTCATCGAGGAGCCTCTCAGCCCCCTGGTGAGGCAGAGATGCCGGACAGCACGAGGAGTCAGTCGACCGGATCGGAAGAGCAGCCCCCTTCCGAGGCCGGGCAGAGCACCAGGCAACGCGACATCAGCGGCGCGGAGGAGAGGCCCACGGAGGCCCATGAGTCGCCGGAGCGTGACGAGAGAGACCGGGGTGCGACCGAGCCCGATCCGAATCCCGAGCAGCGGACCGGAGGCAGAAGCCACAAACTCGGCAAGAGCCTCCAGCAGGAGGACTATAAATAGCCTACATTAATATCCGGATAAAAATTTAATGATCCAAGCGCCTTTGAGCCCCTGGTGAGTTAGAAATGCAGGACCAGAAGAAGGGCCAGTCGACCGGTTCGACAGGGTCATAGACCGGCGGATCGTCCGGGACGGTTGGCAGAGCAGGACGCGACCCGGACGAGAACGCCCGGGTCGCGAACACCTCTCCCGGAGACTCCCGGACCGGGGGGCAGGCAACGGTCGGGGCCAAGGGCGGGCCGGGCATGGAGAAGACGGCGGCCGAGCGCGGCGCCGGAATGCAGACCGGGATGCAGCAACAGGGCTCGATGCAGTCCCAGGGGTCGATGAGAACCGGCCAGCAACAGGCGGGCGTGCAGGGGGGACAGCAGCAGAGCGAGCAGGAACTGCAGTCCAGGGAGGAGTGCCTGAAAGACCGGGAGAGCGGTGCCTGAAGGACCGGAGGAGCAGCTGCGGACCCGTGAACAGGGGCTCAAACAGCGCGGGGAGAAGTACATGGGCCGTGGACTCGGGGCGACCAATTACACCAACTACCAGGTACAGAATACGCGGTGATGGCGATGGCGGATGTGAACAGGAAGCTCCAGGAGACCCGGGAGTCGGCCCATGGTCGGCCAGCAGACCGGGGGCACGCAGGAGACGACAGGGCGGGGCTCCTCGAGCGGGCAGGAAGGGGCCACCATGACCGGTCCGGAGACGACCGGACGCGGGAGCTCGACCGGGCAGCAGCAGGAGAGCATGGGCACCTCGACCCAGACCTGGATGCGGCGAGGCTCGAGTGAGTACGCGCAGGGCCTCTGCGCCCGTGAGCACGGGATGAGCGAACGCGAGCGGGCCATGACCGAGCGGGAATGCGCGGTGAACGAGCGCTCCGGGATGTCGGGCTCATCGGGCGGTGAAATGTCTGGCTCGTCGGGCGGAACATCCGGCTCGAGGGGCGACCCGTCCCGTCGAACAGGTGCTCACGATACCATCACTTTTTAAGAATTAGCCGATTTTCCGCCCGTGCGTCTTGAATTTGAAGTATTCTATTCAGAACCATTATTACCGAAGGGCGCATCAAGCGACATATGGATGAAATAGACTCAATAAGGCCAGGAACTCCTGCACCAGGACGTGACAAGGCCGATCCCGCCCCGTTGCCGAGCGATGGACGAAACCCGACCGAGGGCGATCCCTATCCGCCCGAGCAGGTCTATGAGAGCCCGACACCGTCCGAGGACATGGACGCCCCGCTCCGGCGCGACTGGGGAGGGCAGGGACCGGCGGCCGACCGGGACCTGGGCACGGCGGCGAGCCGCGGGTCGACCGGAGCGGTCGAGGCGGGTGGGACCGCGGACCGAGAACGCCGAGCCTCCCGGCCACCTGATGGGGGGACGGGGCCGTGAACAGAGAGCAGGCTGAAAACGGAGCGAGGCCGGATGGAGCGGAGGGAGCCGCCGATGAGCAGGAGGCACCGGCGGCGCGGCGGACGCGGGGCGGGTCGTCGTACCAGCACAGCCTCTCGGCGAGGGGGATCAAGTCGAGCGGTCGTGCACGGTCCTGCTCTGACCAGGACCTGCTCAGCTCGATGGAGCGTCTCGATCGCGCGACGCGCCTGCCCTCGGCCGAGGAGGAGGAGACCCGTGGCGTCAGGCGCGCCTACGGCCGTCGGCACGAAACCGGCACCCCCTCGAAGGCGTCCGCGGGGAAGATCGAGCAGCGCGCACTCGGCCCCCGGTTCGAGTGGTAACCGGGCCGCCCAACCCTCTTTTTTCCCCAGACGGCCGGGGACTGTCTGCGGAGTCTTAACAGTGTAGCCCGTCGGGGCAGACGGAGCCTGGCATGCATTCGCCCGGGCCTGCTCTCACCATTTCTGTCCTCCGGACGGACGACGCAGGGACCTGCTGCGGTGACACGCGTAACAGGGTCTTGAACGACTGAAAAAAAGGGTGTGATTGGTGGGGTTGCCCTTCAGGCTATTACCCGGACGAAGCCGGTCTTCTCGACCGTCTCAATCGTGTTGTCCGTGTAGGTGATGATCACGATAGGCGTGAAGGTGCCCACAGCGGGGTAGTAGAATGTCGGGTTGGTGTTCCGGGAGTTCCACGTGTTGTAGTGGCCGACCTTGTCGAAGGTCCACCAGACCGACTTGATGGTCTTGCCGGTCCTGGGTGTCACCGTGAACTTGATCGCGGTGCTCTTCTTGACAGGGTTCGGAGCGGCCGTGAAGGTCGCGCTGCCGGACTGCGTGATGGTCGTGGTCGGGGTGGTCACCGTGGGTGTGGTGGTGACCGTCGGGGAGGTCGACCTCTGGAAGTCCATGTAGTCGAAGTTGAACGAGGCGGAGGTGCCCGTATTAATCCTGACCTGGTTCCGGCCGGCGTTGAGGCTGATACCCGTGAGGGTGGCCATCTGCCAGTTGCCGAACGAGCCCGTCGACGGGATCGTCAGGGTCCGCTCCGCACCGTTCACGTAGAAGAAGACGGTCTTGGCCGTGCCGGGGTTCGCAACGCGGAAGTTGACGTTGAACGTGCCGGCGGTGGCCGTGTCGACCGAGTAGGTCAGGAACTCGCCTGCGCGGATCCAGCCGACGTTGTAGCCGCTTCCGCCGACCTCGATGTCGACCGCGTCGTTGCGGTAGGCGCCGCCCTCATTCGCGAGGGTCGTGTCGGAGTACGCGGGGTAGCCCGCGGTCACGTCGTAATCCTCAGCCTGGACGATGCCCGGCAGGTTGTGTGCCGAGGGGTAGGGAATGTTGCCGCCGATCGGAGTCTCCGTCGTGGTCGTGGTCACGGTCGGGGTCGCGGTTGCCGTCGTCGGCGCGGTGACCGTGATGGTCTTCTCTGCCGTGGCGACCTCGCCGGAGGTGGCGGAGGCCTCGAGGAGGACCGTGTAGGTGTTCGGCGTGTTGAACGTGAAGCTCGGGTTCTCGCCGATCATCGTGTCGACGATCTCATCGCCGACGAGGATGGTCCAGTCGAGCGAGTTGTACGGACCGGTCGAGGTCGAGACGAACTGGACCGTGAGCGGGGCCGCACCCGAGTTCTTGTCGACGGTGAATCCGGCGACGATCGGGACTTCAGGCGTCGGGGTGACCGTCACGGGGGTCGCTGCGACATTGATCTGGACGAGTTTCGCCTCCGAGGCGCCGGCGGCGTTCGATGCGATCAGGAACGCGATCTTGGTGCCCGGCGTCGTGAAGGTCACGGACGGGTTCTGGATGTTGTACTGGGTGTTCTCGATGACCCACGTCCACGCGGTGGGACTGTTGGTCGACGAGTCGGTGAAGGTGACGAGATCGCCGACCATCGGGTTCTCGGGCGAGTAGGTGAAGTTGGCCACTGGCCGAGTGATGTCCGCAACGACGACGACCTTGGAGATCGTGTTCTGGCCCTGGCTGTTCCATGTGGTCAGGGTGACCGTCTTGGCGCCAGCCGACATGTAGGTGTGGCTCGGGTTCTGAGCGGACGAGAGTCCGCCGTCACCGAACGACCATGACCAGACGGTCGGACCGTAGAGGGTCGCGTCCGTGAACTGGACGGGCTGGTTCTTGGTCGGGGGGGTCGGAGTCCAGGTGAAGTCGGACACCGGTGCGGAGGTCGTGACGTTGACGAACGCCGACTTGTAGACGACGTCCTGACCTGCAGCGTTGTAGGCGATCAGCTGGACGCTGTACTTGCCGGGGGTCTCGAACGTGTAGTTGAAGGTGTTCGTGGTGCGCGTGAACGAGACGCCCGTGCCGGTGATCTGCCACAGGAACGCGGTCGGGTTCATCGTCGAGGTGGACGTGAAGTTCACTTCGAACGGAATCGAGCCCTGGATCTCGGTTGCGGTGCTCATCACGGTGTTGGCCGTGAACTTAGCTTCCGGCTTCTCGAGGGTCTTGACCTGGTAGAGCTGCGAGACCGGAACCGATGCGCCCTTCGAGTTGGTTGCGATCAGGCGGACCGTGTAGTTGCCCGGAGCGCTGAAGGTGTGCGAGGGGTTCTGCTCGGTCGAGGTCTGGCTGTCGTCGAAGTTCCAGGACCACGAGGTGGGGCTGTTCGACGAGGTGTCGGTGAACTTCACCGTCGCGGGGGCGGCGGAGGTTCCGGATGGGGGGTCAGTCGTGAAGAACGCGACCGGGATCGCACCGGGCTCGACAACGGTCACGGTCGTTGAGCGCTGACCAGTGCCGTAGGCGTTGGTCGCGCGGAAAATGATCGTGTAGACGCCAGCCGTCGAGAACGGGGGAGTCTGGAAGGTCGGCTCAGTCGAGACGAGTGCGCCGTTGATGAACCACTGGAACGACGTCGGCGCGTTGGTCGAGAAGTTCTTAAGGCTCAGCGTGACTGGCTTGACCTGGTTAACGGGGTTGAATGTCTGACCATCGGCCGAAACGGTCACGTTCTGCGTACCGTTGTTCATGAAGAACGCGGCAACAGGTGAGTTTCCAGACGGCGTAGAGGTGACAGTGAAGATACCGGTTTTGGTGCTCGATCCAGCGCCGTTCGTGGCCGTGAAGGTCACAAGGTATGGCCCGGGTGTCGAAAAGGCCTTGGTCGTGTTTTTGCTCGTGCTGTAGATCGCGCTCGGATTGTCCGAGAAGACCCATGTGTACGAGGTCGGGTTGCCAGTCGAGATGCTCCCGAAGTTGACGGTCTCACCGGTCAGGATCTGACCAGGGAACGTGGCCAGGTTAGCGACGGGCGTGTTGTTGATCGCGAGTGCCGCTGTGGGGACGCCTGCTGCGACGAGGCTGACCTTCACGTACGACGAGTTCGAGCCGCCCGAGTTGGTGGCCGTCAGCCGGACCGTGTAGTCGCCTGCTGCGGCGTAGGTCACTGTCGCGTTCCGGACCGCGGACGTCTGGCCGTTGCCGAAGTCCCAGTGCCAGGAGGTCGGGGCGCCGAAGGTGGGGGCCCGCTCCTGCGAGTAGTTCACCGAGTAGTCGGTGAAGTCGATCGTGTACGGAGAGGAGTAGCTGAAGGTCGGGGCGAGGCCGATAGCGGGCACACCCCAGTTCGTGGTCCCATCAGAGCCGACGGCCTTGAAGAGGACGGCCGGCGCATTCGGGCCCGTGAGGTTGACCCATTGGAAGGCGGTCGAGCTGCCCTTGGCGTTCGAGACCTTCTGGGTCACGTTGTAGTCGCCCGGTAGCGTGAAGAGGAACTCGGGGTCCTTGAGTGCCGAGGTGCCGGCGCCGCCGAAGTTCCACTCGTACGACGAGATGTTCCCAGTGGCCGAGCTGGTAAAGCCGACTGCGAGGGGTGCTACACCGGAGCTTGCGTTCGCGGAGAATTTTGCATCCGGAGCATCGAGGTCTTCAAAGGTGTACTTGTGGCTCACCGTTCTGGACCCGGCGGCATTCGTGCCGGTCAGGGTAACGACGTGATCCGCATGCTCTCTGCCCGTGAAGGTGTGGGTGACCTTTGCGCCGTTCGAGGTCGAGGTGCCGTCGCCCCAGTTCCAGGTCCAGGTCGTCGGCGTCTGGCCGCCGGTCTGGGTTGCCTTGAACTCGATGGGGAAGTCCAGAGGAAGGGCGCCGTCTGCCGGTGTGAAACCGAAGGACGGGACACCCGTCGGAGCGGTCACGACGATCTGCGGCATCGTGTACGTTCCGATGGTGGTGCCAGACATATTGGACGCCCACTGATCGGTGCCGTTGGTGACACGGAGGGTCACGTCATACGTGCCGGCCGATGCAAAGGTCACAACCGGGTTCTGGGTGGTGAATGTGCGACCGTCCTGTGCGATGGTCCAGAGATACGACGTTATCGGCGTCGTAGTGGTCGAGTTGTTGAAGAGCTGGACTGTGAGCGGGGCTGTGCCCGACGTCACATTTGCTGAGAAGTTCGCGACCGGCGGATAGGCGCCGCCGAATCCCTTGAACTTCGCGCCCGTGTCCGCCGCTGCGGCGGAGGAGACGAGCATGAATGCGGCAATCACGAGTGCGGCCAGTACGAAACCGTACCGCCACTCAGGACCGCGCTTCTGCGTAGTCATGGATACAATAACCTCCTTTGGTTCATGCTAGAAGATACTCACTCCATACAGTAAAAACGTTTCTATTCGCGGATTTAAAGAAAAAAATCAGAGATCGAGATAGAGAAAAGATAAATATGAGATGCCAAAACTGAGAGAGCCGCCGATTTTCTGCGTAACCCTTCCCTTCGCGGCCGATCGCAGGTCCGAACAGAAGGCCTCGAGCAGGGCCCTATCGAGAATCGATGGCACCGGCTCAGAACCTGATTGATCTCTGAATGGTACGCCTTCGAAGCATTTAAGTCAGCATGATCCGCTTCCGGGGCCGACGAGAAAATGGGTGCGGCCGGGTCACCTCCACCGGGAGCGAGGAGGAGCGGAGCTCCCTGAACAGTATATATAGCGGGGCGCGGGCCCGGCTCCAACCCGGCCGGGGCAGGTCCGCGGAACGCGGGGGGGGGCCCGCCCGGGCTCAGAGCCGCTCGAAGAGCCGGACCACGTCCGCGAAGTCCGCCCGGCCGTTGGCGTTGAAGTCGAACGCGCCGATCGGCTCGTGCACGGCCCACCAGGCGAGCTCGTTGAAGAGGAGGACCACGTCCGCGAAGTCCGCCCGCCCGTTGCCGTTCACATCCTCGTACCGCCCGTCGCCGTCGGGGTCGGTCGGCGCGCGCGCCTGGCCCGGGAACGGGACCACGCCCGGAGTCGGAGTCGGCGTCGGGGTGGGCGGGGCGAACGAGGCCTCGAGGACCTCCCACTGCGAGGGATAGATCGCATAGTCGTGGGTGTAGACCGCGTCGTAGTCGATGTCCATCGCCATCCGGAAGGTGCCGCTTGGCCGCAGGCCGTTCGCCGTCCCCATCGAGTTGAGCATGATCCAGTACGGGTGCTCGGGGTCGGTCGTGTCGTACCCGACGCAGAGGACCGCGTGGGCCGCGCCGGTCGCGGGGTCCCACTGAGCGCCGTCGTACGGCGACGGGTCCCAGACGGCCGACTCGCCGCCGGAGTACCAGGACGAGAGGAAGTCCGAGACCGCGCCCTGGTTCGGGTAGGTGAGCCCGACGAAGACCGGGCGGAACTGGTTGAGCTGGGCCTTGATGTTCGCGATCGCCTGCACCTGCCCCACGCCCCGCGTCTGGACCCGCTGCTCCTCGACATCCGTAAGAGTATAGTTCGGCGTCTCCGCGATCAGGGAGGCCGGCACGAGCGCCCGCTCCTCGATCACGGACCGGTAATTTCCATCGGCGTACGAGGCGTTCGTGTTCGACCACGGCACGGCCGTCCGCTCCCCCTCGTAGAACCGGGCGAAGTCCGAGAGGGTTCCCCCGTTCCCGGCCCAGTCCGGGCCGGCACCGCCGTTGTAGTTCGAGTCGAACCACTGGACCGAGAGGCGGTCCTGGACCCCCACGGCGAAGAGGTGCGAGAGCTCGAGGCAGCCCGTCCCGGCCCAGACCCAGCAGGTCCCGGCCGCGCCCTGGTTCCGCTCGGCCGGCACGTACGGAACGAACGGCAGGAGCGACGTCGCGGCCGGTTCGGCAGAGCGGGCGCGGCTCAACGCCTGCCCGGGGGCCGGAGACGCCTGCTCGTAGTCGCCGACCCACCTCTCGAGCGCGGCCTCGTCGGGATGGAGGAACGGCGCGACAGCCGAAGCCTCGGAGGCGGCGGCCGCGAACGGTGCGAAGAGCAGAGCGGTTAGGAGGAGCACGCCGGCGAGGCGTGCCATGACAGGAACAGGTCTCATGGGATCACGTCGCAACAGGCCGGAAGGGGCCGGCCTGAGGACCCCTCGCGGGGGCACGTATCCGTTTTGGACCCGAAGGGGTATCAAGGACACGGTAGGGGCGAACGCTGTTCGCCGCCGAGCGCGAACGGCGTCAGGCGCCGGTCTCGATCAGGTCGATCTCGACGGGCCGGCGTTCGCGCTCAGCGGCCTCGCGAAGTTCGGCCACACGCGGCACGTTCCGGAGCCCGGCCAGGAGCACGACCACCCCGACCCGGTGCGAGTCGACGGGGTAATCGCCCGAGCGGAGCTCGAACCCGGCGATCGTCCGGTCCAGCCAGCGCTGCACGGTCGAGAAGCCCTTCATCGAGAGTTCGCGCGACGGCCCGGCCACGAGCAGCAGCGCCTTCTCGGCCGCCGTCAGGTCGAAGGGGACCGAGGCCTCCTCGTAGCAGGCCTTCTTGGCGAGCTCGACGATCCGCGCCGCACCGTCGAACGGGTCCGGCCGCGAGAGGAACGGGATCGGCCGACCGAGCAGCCGCACGAGCCAGTGCTCGCGGATCGGCTCGAACGCGTACCCGACCGCAGCAAAGCCCTGGCCCACGAGCGTCCCGAGCACATCTCCCGCGTCGACCACGATCTGCCCGACCTCGCCGCCGAACTCCCCCGCCCGGAGCAGCAGCCCGATCCGCCGGGCGGCCTCCTCGTTCAGGGCCGCGTAGAGCGTGGGCGAGGGGTCCCTCGCCCCCTCGGGCCGGCGCGCAGCAAAGGTCTCGTTGTCGAAGAGAAGGACCGCGTCGGCCCGAGGCAGGAGCGCATCCAGCGCCTCCGCGGCCCCGGCCGCGATCCGCTGCCCCTCGGAGCGCTGCGGAAGAGTCACGAGCACGAGCACGGGCTCGGCGAACGCGCTCCGGAGCGTCTCCACGAACGAGGGAGCGAGGGCCGCAGTCTCGCCCCCGGCGCCCACGCAGAGCAGGAGCGCGTCGACCCCCGAGGTGTCCTGCCTCTTCAGGTGAAAGAGCACCTGCTCGAGGTCGATCGCCTCCGGGCCGACGGGCGGGTAGTAGAGCCGGTGCTCCTCCGGCACGGCCGAGAGCAGCCGGAGGGCCGGCGCGTCCGTATCGATCGCGGCCGCATCCACGCAGGTCACCCGCCCCTCCCGGTCCAGGCGGTAGAGCGTGTCCGCGAGCCGGCCGCCGGCGCCCCCGATCCCGATCGCAAGGATTCGCATGGTCTCTCTCCAGTGTTATCACCGGAAGAGGATATGTGCATCGACCCGCACTCGGCGGAACCCCCCGTGGGCGAAGTGCCGGCAGGCGTACCACGGTCGACCCCTCCCGTGCCCACGGCGATCGCGGAGCCGGCGTCTGCAGAACGACTGGCGTCTCCGGGGATCCCGTCGCCCCCCCTCGAACCGCAGGGCCGGAGCCCTCCGTAAGACAGAGATATCCGATCGGCGAGTCGTCGTCCCACCAGCACGGCGGCGGCCACAATCCGAATGTTCACGACGGGCCGCTGCCCGCCCTGGAGCGCCTGAAAGAAAAGAGGATTAGATGTAGGGGTTCCGAAGCCCCTTGCCGATCCCGAACTTCGCGCGCTCCTCGAGCGACTTGCGATTCTTCGTGATCTTCTCGGTCGCGAGCTTCGTAACCAGGTCGAGGCCGGGCTTGACCTCCTCGATCGGCTTGGTCTCGAAGCATCCGGCGGCCATCGCCTTGGCCCAGACGTCGTTGCCCTTCTTCGAGCGGACAAAGACCGTCGACCAGCCGTCGGGGGTGCCGACCGAGCCGGTCGAGACGTCCGCGAGGTTCGAGACATAGTCAAGGCAGACGTGGCAGCCGGGCTGCTCGTACTTGTGCGTGATCTTCAGCGGGAGCTGGACGACTGCGCCGCGCTCCGTGTAGATCCAGAACTTGCCCTTGCCGATGTCCATCTTCACGACGTTCTCGAGCTTCGTGTTCCCGTGGTCCTCCACGAGCTGGATGATCGACTGGTACGGGAAGTTCTCCATGCAGAAGATACCGACCGCGAGTGCGATCTTGTCGGGGACGTCGCGCAGGCCGATCGGGTAGAGCTGGCCCTTGCGCAGGCCCTGCATCTGGCAGGGCGTGCCGACGATACCGACCTTGTCGAGACCGTAGCTCCGCGTCGCCTCCTTGATCAGGGCGAGGTTCGGCGAGAGGCTGTACCGGGTGCCGCGGGCGAAGTAGAGCTCCTCGGGGCTCGTCGCCACGAACGGCATCGGCTTCCACGGCTCGGACGGGTCCACCATCGAGACGATTGCGCCGTCGATGATCCCCTGTTCGAGGGCGAAGGCGAGCAGGCCCGTTGCGATCCCGCCGTCCTGTGATCCCGCAAGGATGCCCCGGTTGGTGCTGCGCGCGGCGACACAGGATGTGTAGTTTCCTAGGAAATTGTCCTGAACCATTCTCTTCACCTCAGGGTGCCATCGCAGCGTCGATCGTCTCCATGATCGACTCGTACTGGTTGGTCACATCGAACGAGTACCAGCTGCGCGGGCACTGGTTGAAGCAGGCGCCGCACTTGATGCAGAGTTCGCGGTCGATGTTGGGCTTGCCGAGCTCCATCGTGATCGCACGGACGGGGCAGGACGCGGCGCAGGCGCCGCAGGCCATGCAGAGGCCCTGGTTGATCACGCCGACGATCAGGTCGCAGCCGCAGGCGTGGCCGCAGCCGGTTGGGGCTGGGTCGCACTTGGCGGCGGCCATCAGGGGCTTCAGGTAGGCCCCGGCCAGCGCCTTCTGGTCGTCGTTCCCCTTGAGCAGGAGATACGCACAGACGCAGACGTTCCTGATCATCTGGGGTGTCGGCGCACATCCGGGGATGAAGACATCGACATCGATCAGGTCGCCGATCGCGACAAAGCTCTCGTGCTGGGGCTGGTTCTGCTGTCCGCCGCGGGCAAAGCGTGTAATGTTGCCCGTGCAGGCGCAGGCGCCGAGCGCCACAACGATCTTCGATCTCTCTCTCGTCTCGCGGATCTCCTCGACGGAGAGGTGGTCGTTGATACAGACCGACCCCTCGACGAGCGCAACATCCATCTCGGGGATGTGGCGGACGTCGGCGAGGGTCAGGTCATAGACCCAGTCCACGTACCGGTCGAGCAGGGTTAAGAGCCCCGCGTAGTTATCAGCTATTGCAACCTCACAGCCCGTGCATCCACTCATGTGCACGTGGCCGGCGGTAATTTTGTCAGACACAGGTTTTACCTCCTTTATATCTGGGTGTGCCGTTTTCAGTACCTTCTCATCCGGGGGGATGGCAGGCTTCTGCTCCTCCACCACCGGTGCACGTTCAGCCGGTCTGGCTTCCGTCGGCGGGGGCGCCGGTTTCACCGGTGCCGCCGGCATCACCGGCTCGTCTGGTTTCGGGGCAGTCGTCTCGCGTGTCTCCACCGTGACGTCCTTCTTCGTGAAGATGGTCAGAATCCTGGAGAGCAGTCCCATTCTCGACTCCTATCTCCTTGAGGATGTACGACACCGTCTTCGGTATCGCAGCTTGAACCTCTTCAGTGAGCCCCATTTCAAATTCAGGCGCGCTGACACGTTTCGGCTGGCACCCGATGATCGTGATCTCGATCCGATCCTTGAGGCGCTGCAACGGCTCGGCGAGGTCCCACGAGTGGGCGTCGCGATAGGCGCCCGGAGGCAGGTCCTCCACACGGAGCCGCGCGAGCGTCCCGGGTTCGGCCCCGAAGTCCGCGCAGTCGACGATGATCAGCCGCTTCGTAACCTCGGGATCGAGCAGAGTAAAGACGAAGTGGGGGCCGCCGAGCCCGACGTCGATCACCTTGACGTCGTCGGGCAGGTCGACCTGTTGCAACGCCTCCACCACGGCCGGGCCATAGCCATCGTCCGCGAAGAGACAGTTGCCGCACCCCGCTATCACGATCCTTGGGAACAGCATGCCAGAACGCTCACTGAATCAGCTTTTCTGCCACGAGCTGGTTCTTCTCGTCGACCACAATCATGTGGGTCGCACAGGAGACACAGGGGTCGTAGCCACGCATCACGACCTCGGCCAGCTGCCACGGTGCACCGGTGAGGGCGCGGCTGCAGGTCGGGAAGTTCCACGTCGTCGGGACGAGCATCGAGAAGTACTGGACGCGGCCGTCCTTGACCCGGGCAAGGTGGACGTCCGAGCCGCGCGGGGCCTCGTTCGCCGCCCAGCCGAGCGAGCCGTCGCCCTGCGGGATCTCGTCCGCGAGCACGGAGGCCGAGGTGTTGAGTGCATCGAGACACTCGATGATCTTGTAGAAGCTGTCCGTATACTCCATCTGCCGGGCGATCTGCTGGCCGATGGTACCCTTCTCGTCGTAGCCGCGGAACTGAGCGAGGCGAGCGCGGGGCCCGACCTCGACCGGCTGACCGTCGTAGAGCGGGACGCCCGAGCAGGCCTCCATCTGGGGCCAGGCCTTCGCGCCCTTCGGGGTCGTGCCGCCGATCGGGTAGTTGGGATAGTCGTCCGTGATCTCCATCTCGCCCATGTACCAGTCCCAGGGACGGGTCTCGTTAAAGCGAGCCGGGTCCCAGCGGGGGTTCTCGTCCAGGCTCGACGTGCCGTAGACGGGGTCCGTCGCCATGTAGCCCTGGTTGTGGTACCCGAGCGTCGCGGGGATCTCGACCTGCATGCCGCCGACCTCGGACCAGTCGCGCTTCTGGTAGTTCCGGAAGACCGCGATCATGAACTCCATCTGGTCGCGGGCGAGCGCGAGGCCCTCTTTCGCCAGGTCGAACATCTTCGACTTCGCGCGGGGCGAGACGTTCGTATACAGCCCTCCGATCCGGGGGTTCGACGGGTGGATGCACTCGCCGCCCGAGATCTCGCCGATGGTCTGGGCGATCTCACGGATCCGCTGGATGCGCTTGGCGACCGAGCGGACAGGCTCCTCGGGCGTGAAGGGGTTGATCTTCACATCGGTCCCGGGGATGTACATGTCCGGGAGCGAGAGGATGTTGTGCAGGGCAATCGAGTGGGCGCGGTTCGCACACTGCAGGACAATGCGGAGCAGGTAGGCGTCGTCCGGGATGTAGACGCCCATCGAGGCTTCCATCGCTTCCACAGCCGCAAGGGTGTGGGCGATCGGACAGATACCGCAGACACGGGACGCGATCTTCGGTACCTGCTCGTAGGTCTTGCCGACCGCGAGCCGCTCGATACCTCTGACCGGCGTGATGGAGAGCCAGTCACCGCGCTCGATGATCCCCTGATCATCGACCTTTAAGACGAGCTTCGAATGTCCCTCATGTCTCGTGGTGGGGGATATCTCAATAACTTTCGACAATTGAATCTCCTCTTGGGAATTCGGTGTTCGACAGCCAGTACAGGGTCTTGATGACGGACCGACCCCCAGGGCCGGCCGGACGTACACGGTACGTATATTCTAACCTGCAACCGCACCGCATATAATGCTTCGCTTATTTTCGCCGGAACGGAAGCCGATTGGGAAAAGAGCTTATTTCTAGCCGATTCAGCGAAAATAGTCAGCCTCTGAGGTCGGCACGGCCTAGCCTCCGGGGGGGCCGATAGGAAGGAATTATGAAAAGTATTTGAATGAGAGGGGTTTTTTCTACGCTCCTACGAACGGGGGTTCCCGTTCTCCTCCGAGAGCTCGACCACGAGCTCGGCGAGGGTCGCCTTCCGCTCGGCATATGCATCGTGCTGGTGGATCGACTCCTCGTTCGTCTGCTTGATCGTGATCCGGGTGTCGCCGGGCAGGTAGCTGAACTCGGCGAGGACCTTCTTGGCCATCTCCCGCACGCAGTCCTCGACAAAGCGCGGGTTCTTGTGCGCAGCCATCACGACGGCCGACTCGTCGCCCCGTTTCAGGAGCTCGTAGGTCCTGGCCGACATCGAGTCCTTGAGGATCGTGATGATCGTCTCGAGGTCCACGTGCTCGTCGTCATCGGTCTCGATGCAGAGGAAGCCGCGGCCCCGCTGGTTGTGGGTCGCCATCGGGACCTGTTCGAAGAACTTGCCCGCAGTCTCACTGTCGACACCGAGCTCGTGCAGCACCTGCGAGGCATGCTCAGCCATGATGTTCTGAGCGCAGGGGCAGGCCGTCATCCCGGTCACCTCGGCGCCGATCGACTTCCGCACGATCGGCTCGTGGAAGGTCCGCTGTGCGATCGCCCGGGCGTGGACCAGGACGACCTCGTGGCAGCTGGTCTTCGAGACCGGCGTCTCGCGCCGGACCATGAACTCCGACCGCATGATCACCTCGGTCCGGTCCGCGTATTCGTGCCGGTCGAGGAGCTTCCTCGCGACTGCGCTGCAGAGCTGCTCGATCTCGGAGACGCCCCCCTCGATCGCCTGCTGCAGCACCTCGTCGATCACCTCGAAGTTGCGCGAGAGGTTCGCACCCTTCAATGACCCGGGGAGGTCGACAAAGACATCGAACTTCGAGATGAAGATGACGGGCCGCTTGTTCTTTCGCGAAACCTCAACCAGCTTCTTGACATTCTTTACGCCGACGCGCGTCAGGTTGATGCGCACGTCAGGGCAGGTGGACTGGACATCTGGTAGTTCCATTACTCCGGGCCTCTACACGATTTCCGCATGGCACTCGTATCCATGAAAAAATGAAGGTAAACAGTTTATCCTCTATTATTTAATATGTATATGGCTTTGGGCCAGGGATGAAGCGAGATATGATCCAGAAGTACTACGAATCGGACGCCGATATCGGCGCCGTACAGGGAAAGCGGATCGCTGTGATCGGCTACGGATCCCAGGGCCGCGGACAGGCCCTGAACCTGCGTGACTCGGGCCTCAACGTGATCATCGGCCTGCGGCCCGGTCGATCCTGGGAGCAGGCGAGCACGGACGGGTTCGAGGTCTTTTCGGTCGACGAGGCCGTGAAACAGGCCGACATCGTCCAGGTGCTCCTGCCCGACGAGACGCAGGGGGCAGTCTACCGGGCCGATATCCGGCCGCACCTCGCGGACGGCAAGGTCCTGATGTTCAGCCACGGGTTCAACATCCACTTCGGCCAGATCGTGCCGCCGCCGAACGTGGACGTGATCATGGTCGCACCGAAGGGACCAGGGTTCATGGTCCGCCGGACCTTCGAGGAGGGCAAGGGCGTGCCCGCGCTGATCGCGATCCATCAGGACGCGACCGGCAACGCCAAGGCGGTCGCGCTCGGCTATGCCATGGCCATCGGCGCCACGCGCGCGGTCGTGCTCGAGACGACCTTTGCCGAGGAGACCGAGACCGACCTCTTCGGCGAGCAGGCCGTCCTCTGCGGCGGGATCACCTCGCTGATCAAGGCCGGCTTCGAGACCCTTGTCGAGGGCGGGTACGCACCCGAGATGGCCTACCTCGAGGTGCTCCACGAGACGAAGCTGATCGTGGACCTGATCTACGAGGGCGGGTTTACCAAGATGCGGCGGTTCATCTCGAACACGGCGCAGTACGGGGACCTGACCCGCGGTCCGCGGGTGATCAACGAGGAGTCGCGCGAAGCGATGCGCGAGATCCTCGCCGAGATCCAGACCGGGGCCTTTGCCCGCGAGTGGATGCTCGAGAACCTCGTGAACCGGCCGGTCTTCACGGCCCTGACCAAGGCCGACGAAGAGCACCTGATCGAGGAGGTCGGGGCCGAGGTCCGCGGCATGATGCCGCAGTTCCGGAAGTAACCGGATCGCTTCTTTTTTTCAACGGCTCCGGCATGAGCGGAGCGTGTCGGAGAGGAGCCCGGAGACGTCCCGCGATCTCCGCGGGGGGGGGGTCGTGCGCAGGTTCAAAAGGAGGAGAGCCGATATTCGTCCATGCGTGTTGCGATCGTCTTTCACTCGCTCTCGGGCAACACC
The DNA here is from genome assembly GCA_004332335.1 of Methanoregulaceae archaeon UXB-2016. Classification (GTDB taxonomy): domain Archaea; phylum Halobacteriota; class Methanomicrobia; order Methanomicrobiales; family Methanospirillaceae; genus UBA288. The sequence continues at coordinate 68,689 of SISS01000038.1, forward strand.
CGCCGCGTGGCCGAACTGTTGGCCGGGCGCCTCGCCCCCCTCGTCGACGGAACGGACCTCGTCGAGGTCCACGACCTCCATCAGTACTCGACCCTGACGGCATACATGACCGGGGCACCGCGGGCCATGCGCGGCGAGGCGGCCGCGATCGATCCGGCCGAGATCGATGTGACGGCCTACGACGTGATCGTGTTCGGCACGCCGGTCTGGGCCTTCGCCCCGACCCCCGCGATGAACGGAGCGGTCGCGGCCCTCAGCGGAGCCGAAGGAAAGGAGGCCGTGGTCTTCGTCACTTCGGGCGGAGGCCCACGGAGCGCGGCCGAGAGGCTCGGCAGCGCCCTCCAGCAGCGGGGGGCACGGGTCCGCGGCGCGGTCCACTTCGACCGCAAAGAGATCGAGAGCGAGGCGCGCCTCGCCGAGCTCGTCGCGCTCGTCACCCGTCCGCCATCCGCCGACTGAGCGTGGCCCGGGCGGCCGCAAGCTCGTCGCGGGTCAGCGTGAGCCGTTCCGCCCCGACCGCGATCCGGAGGCCGGTGCCGCCGACCCGACCGACGACCCGGTGCGGGAGGTCCCCGAGCAGGGCCGGGTCGGCGACCGCCAGCAGGAAGCGGCCCGTACCCTCGGCAAAGAGGGCCTCGAGCGGATCGCCCTCGAGCCGGACCTCGGCATCGGGAGCGATGGCGGCCAGCGCCGCGAGCAGGCCTCCCTGCGAAAGGTCGGTCGCGGTCACCCGCTCCGAGCCCGCGACCACGTTCCGGACCGCGGCGACCGTGCACGGATCGCCGATGGTCGGGGCGTGGCCGCCGCAGCCGGTCACCGCGTCGAGGACCGAGCCGCCGAAGTCGGGGCCGCCCTCGCCCACGACCGCGAGAGTCCAGCCCGGCTCGGGCCGGGTCCAGCACCGGACCGGCCCCTTGCCGACCATCCCGATCGAGGGCGTCGGCTTGATCTGGGTCTCGTGCTCGTCCGACTCGTTGTAGAGCGAGACGTTCCCGCCGACCACGGGGCAGTCGAGCGAGCGGGCCATCTCGCCGAGGCCGCGCACGGCCTGGGAGAGCTGCCAGTAGACCTCGGGATGGATCGGCGAGGCGAAGTTCAGGCAGTTCACAATCGCGATCGGGACCGCGCCCACACAGGCCAGGTTCGCCGCGTTCTCGAGGACCGCGTTCGCAGTCCCCTCGTACGGCTTGAGGTGGATCTGGCGGGGGTTGCAGCCGCACGAAAGCGCGAGCGCCGCGTTCCCGAGCCGGAGCACGGCCGCGTCGTGGGTCGCGTCGACCGTCCGGAGCTGGACATCGTGGTCGTACTGCTCGTACACCCACGACCGGTCCGCGACCTCAGGGTGGGCGAGGACGAGGAGGGCGAGCTCCCGGAGGGGGCGGACCGGGCGCTGGAACGGGCGCTCGGCCGCATAGGGCTGCTCGGGCAGGGCGCAGGCCGGCGCCCCGCTGATCAGCACCTCCATGGGGAGGTCGCAGACGACCTCGTCGTGGAACGTGACCATGTACCGCGGCTCGTCGATCACCTCGCCGATCTCGGACCAGGGCAGGTCGTAGCGCTCGGCCATCGCGCCGATCATCTCGACATCGGCCGCCTCGACCTCGAGCAGCATCCGCTCCTGGCTCTCGGCCAGCATGATCTCGAGCGGCGTCATCCGGGTCTCACGGAGGTGGACCCGGTCCGCCCGGATCAGGCCGCCGAAGGTCGAGCACATCTCGGACGAGGCGCCCGCGAGCCCGGCCGCCCCGAGGTCGCGGCATGCCAGGACCCTCCCCGTCTCGATCATGGCGAGGCAGCCCTCGATCAGGAGCTTCTCCATGAACGGGTCCCCGACCTGGACCGAGGGGCGGTCCGAGGCCTCGGCGTCCTCGGAGAGGTCGCGCGAGGCGAACGAGGCCCCGCCGAGCCCGTCCCGGCCCGTCGGCGACCCGACCAGCACCAGCCGGCTGCCGGGCTGCTGGACCCGGCCCGTGATGTAGGCGTCGGGCCGGACCGTGCCCACGCAGACCACGTTGACCAGGGGGTTGCCGGCATAGGAGGGGTCGACCACGACCTCGCCCCGGACCACGGGCACCCCGATGCAGTTGCCGTATCCTCCGATGCCCGAGATCACCCCGGAGAAGAGATGCCGGTTCTTCTCGTCCTCGAGCGGGCCGAAGTAGAGCGGGTCCATCAGCGCGATCGGGCGCGCGCCCATCGAGAGGACGTCGCGGACGATCCCGCCCACCCCGGTCGCGGCCCCATCGTACGGGTCGACATAGCTCGGGTGGTTGTGGCTCTCCATCCCGATCGCGAGGGCGCACTCGTCCGAGAACCGGACGATCGCGGCGTCGTCCCCCGGCCCGACGAGCACGTCCGGCCCGGTCGTCGGGAGCGTCCGGAGCAGGTGCTTCGTCGAGCGGTACGAGCAGTGTTCGGACCAGAGGTTCTCGAGGCAGGCGGCCTCGACCGGGGTCGGTTCCCGGCCGAGCAGCCGCCGGGCCTCGGCGAGGTCGGTGTCGGACAGCATGGCGGATCAGGGTCGACCGGCACGGGCATAAAGGCATGGCGGGGGAGGGCGGAGCCGTCGGAACCCCGTTTTCAACAATAAGAATCTTGTACATGTGTTGCACACGGGGTTGCAACACGATCTCGAATGTTGCAACGTCGGACCACGGCCGTCGGCAACGCGGCGCGGCGCCGTACTCTTCCGCACGGAAAAAAGCGGGGTGACGTTCCCCGCCTGGCTTCGTCCCCGGCCTTCACCAGGCGTTCTCATAGGGGGACTCCGGCGGGGCGCCGGGCCGGAACCCCAGGCGTCCCAGAACCCCACGATCAGGAATCCTACGGGGGTGCCGATAACCGGTCCCGAGAACGGGTCCCCATAGTCAGGCCGGCGCCGGCACGGTGTCGGCCCGGTTCTCGACGGTCGTGCGGATCGCCTCGTCCTCGTACGACGAGATCGTGATCTTGGTCTGCGTGAACGCGACCGTGAAGATCTCGCCGCTCGTGACGTGGCACTTGAGCGCGGCCGAGAACGAATCGTCGTCGGTCGCATGGATCGCGGTCCCGTCCATGGCCGAGGCGAGCGCGGTGGCGATATACTGGACGATCATCCTGAAGATCCGTTACGCCTCGACGGCCCTTACCTCTTTTTCAGACTTGCCCGTCACCGATAGCGCCCCGGCCGATAAAGATATCTTCCTACCGACACGATGATCACCCGATACAGCCTCAAGAACCCGCCGTCATGTCGTCCCTCCCGCTCATCCACGCCGTCCCCGTCGCTCCGGCCCTGCTCGAGGCGCTCTGCCGCCGCTGGCGGGTCCGCGAGCTCCTGCTCTTCGGGTCGGCCCTGCGGGACGACTTCTCGGCCGAGAGCGACCTCGACCTCGTGATCGACTTCCTCCCCGGCGACGAGAGGACGCTCTGGGATCTCGCGGCCCTGGCCGGCGAACTTGAGGCGCTGACCGGCAGACGGGTCGACCTCCACACCCTCCGCGGCGTTGAAAACGACCGCAACCGGCTTCGGCGGCGGCGGATTCTCCAGACCATGGTACCGGTCTATGCAGCGTGACCCCGCCCTGCTCCTCGATATCCTCCTGATGGCCCGCGACGCCGTCGGCTTTGTTCAGGGAATGGACCGCAGCGCCTTCCTCGATGATAGGCGGACGCAGTACGCGGTCGTCCGGTGCCTCGAGGTGATCGGCGAGGCGGGAAAACAGGTCTCGCAGGAGACTCGCGACCGGTTGCCGGACGTCCCCTGGTCCCTGATGGCGCGCACCCGGGACGCGCTGATCCACTCCTACGCGAAGATCGATCCGGTGGAGGTCTACCTCACCGTGCTGCGGGATCTGCCGCCGCTCATCGCGGACCTCGAACGGCTCCGTCTCGAGGAGTCCGAGCCGGATCGCCCCTGAACCTGTCCGATGCCTCTGCGCCGGCCTCGGCCGGCCCGGAAAAAGAGGAGGAGGACGCCCCGCCCCGTCCGCCGGCCACGACGGTATCGGGGAGTGGTGGAGGGCCCCGTCCGTCCCCGACGAACTCTCTTCACGATCTCCGATGCGGCGGCATCGCCATGGTCGTGGCGGCCGATCGATGCAGTGACCGTTCCCGCCGCGCAGTGCCGGTGGGGGCGGAGCCGCCGGCCGTCGATCTAACACTATATAATAGTCGCCCGCATATAGTGAGCCATCATGGTGGACCCGTACGAGGCGCTGCTCAAGAAGGCCTACGAGCAGATCACGGAGCCGAGCGGGACCGGTGAACGATTCTCGATCCCCGAGGTCCGGTCCTATATCGAGGGCAAAACGACGGTCTTTGAGAACCTGACCGAGATCGCCGATACTTTCCGGCGTGAGAAGGAGCACGTGATGAAGTTCCTGGTCAGCGAGCTCGGGACGGCCGGCAAGATCGACGGCAATCGCGCGATCTTCAACGGCAAGTTCGAGACCTCGCAGATCGCAAACGCGATCAGCAACTACTTCAACGACTACGTCCTCTGCGGCGAATGCGGGCGGCCCGACACGCGGCTCGTCAAGGACGACCGGATCCTCCTGCTCCGCTGCGACGCCTGCGGCTCGCACCGCCCGGTCCGGAAGCGGAAGGCGAAGGCCGAGGAGCCGGCGAAGATGTTCGAGGAGGGCAAGATCGTCGACGTCCACATCCAGTCGGTCAGCAAGCGCGGCGACGGAGTGGCCCGCGAGGGCAAGTTCATCATCTACGTCCCGGGTGGGAAGCCCGGCCAGACCGTGAAGATAAGGGTGACCCGGGTCTCGGGCTCGATCGTCTTCACCGAACGCGCCATCTGATACGCCACAGGACAGCGGATCGGGATACCTCGGTCTCACTCTTTTTGCATTCACGCCCGGCGGGGCGTCTTTCCGCGGATATTCGGCCCCGAATACAACGCGGATCACCCGAACACTGAGCACGGCCGTTCGCCCTGCGTACGGCTGCGGCCGGGCGCGACGAAGGCGGCATCTCCTTCACCAGCGTGAACTCGGGCGCGGCAAGCGGCGGTACTTCATCCACGGCAGGTGCCGATCGGTCGCGGGGAGCGGCAGCAACCACGAAGTCCCGATAGAATAGGAGGAGGGGAGGTCAGAAGAGAGCGGGGGCCGGAGGCCCCCGGCGCCCGGCGTTCAGCTCACCTGCACGGTCAGGTTGAACTGGTCGGCCGACAGGTTCGGCTCCCAGGGACGGGCGTAGACCGCGCTGAACCGCTGCGTCCCGGCCCTGTCGCCTCGAATGGTCCAGTTTCGGGTGCCACCGACGCCGACCATGCCGCTCGCCTGGGCGTCGGGGGTGTACCCGGTGTCGACGATCACGAGGCCGTCCGTGACCGATGCGTTCCAGGCGAAGCCCGTGGTCGGGTTCTCCGGGAGGCGCACGCTCAGGATCTGATGGAGCCCCAGCGGGACCGTCCTCCCGCGGTCGGCCGCGGTGTAGACCGCGGTGACGGTGGCCGTCCCCGTGGGGGTGGCCGTCGCGTTCGAGGGCGGTGCCGTGGTGCACCCCGCCGCGAGAAGCAGGGCGGCGAGGAGCATGACGAGGATCAGGTACCTCATAAAGAGACTGATCGCCGTCGCCAATGATAAACAGATCGAAAAGCCGGCGGGGGATCGGCCCCGTCAGGAGAGCGTGAGCGCGTCGATGTTCTGCCCGTCACCGTAGAAGACGATCCGGATCCGGTGCAGCCCGCGCGTCAGCCGGACTGAGGTCGAGATCGTGGTGTAGGTGTCGTACGATCCAGTCCGGGGCACCATCACCGTGACCTCGGACCGGTCGTCGACCTTCATCTCGAAGAACTGCCCCCCGGTCGGGCTCGATACCCTGAATGCGAGGGGGTAGTCGCGCTCCTCAGGCGCGTTGACCGAGTACTCGAGCCATTCGCCGGACCGGATCTGGGTCACCGCGTGGCTCGCGATCGACGGGACAAAGACTATATCGACCCCGTCCTGGCGGTAGGCCCCGCCCTGGTTGCCCGGTGTCGTGTCGTGGTACCCGACCCCGTCGAGGCCGGGCAGATAGTCCTCGGCCTCGATCCGGGCCGGGAGCTGGACCGCCCCGGCCGGGGCGGTCGGGGTCGGCGTCGGCGTCTTCGTCGGCGTGGTGATCACCGCGGTCGTCGGCACCGTGGTCGGGGCGGTGCCGGCTCCGATCGTGATCCGATCGAGGATCTGCTTGTCGCCGCCGAACCGGAGCTTGAGCCGGTGGCTGCCGGCCGGAAGCGTGACCCTGGCAGAGACCGTGCGCCATCCCTGGCACAGGTTGTTCGGGACGGCGAGCGAGGCGAGGGGTGTGCTGCTGCTGTCGAGCAGGAGCGCGATCGATCGTCCGTCGGCCCAGGACGCGACGGATGCGGAGACCGTGTAGGTTCCGGCCGAGGGCACCGCGAGCGTGTAGGCCAGCCACTCGCCGTCGACGACATAGCCGACGTTGTACCCGCCCGAGGGGTTGACCGAGAGGTCGACGTCGTCGTGCCGGCAGACCCCGTCATGGTTGCCCGCCGTCGTGTCGTGGTATCCCGCCCCCTCGCCGCCCAGGTCGTAGTCCTCCGCCTCGATCGTCCCCGGCACGGGCCGGCCCGACGGCGTCGCCGTGGGAGTCGGAGTGGTCGCGACCGTGGTCACAGTCGCAGTCGGCGTGGGTGTCGGGGTCTTCGTCGGGGTCGTGATCACTGTGGTCGGCGCCGAGGTGGTCGGGGAGGTCGTCACGCTCACGGGGGAGAAGACGACACGGTCGAGGTTCTGGCCGTCGCCGATGAACCGGAGTTTCAGGACCCGCGTCCCGGCCGTGAGCGGCAGTTCGGCCGTCGCCGTCGTCCAGACATTGGAGGCCCCGGTGTTCGAGATCGGGACTGTCACGGCGACACGATCGTCGACCGAGACCTCGAGCGCATGGCTGGCCGTGCCCCAGGAGCTGGCACGGAACGCAGCCCGGTAGTTCCCGGTCGCGGCGACGGGGACCGTGAACCGGAGCCATTCGCCGTTACGGACGTACGAGATCGCGTACCCACCCCCGGAGATAGACTCGATGTCGACGGCGTCGTGTCGGTAGGCGCCGCCCAGGTTCTCGGATGTCGTGTCCGAGTAGCCCCCCGCGTCGTAGTCCTCGGCCTCGATCGTGCCGGGGATGGCGTTCCCCGGGACCTGCGTGGCCGAGGTCGTCCTGACCGTGGTCGGTGTGGCGGTCGTGGGCGTCGGCGGCGAGGCCGGGTCGAGCCGGAACCAGTCGAGGCCGGTCTGATCGCCGACGAACTGAAGGGTGAGCACGTGCGATCCCGGGGTCATGACGATGGTGCAGCCGGGCGAGGCGAAGACGGCGGCGCTCCCGGTCAGGGGCACCTGGACCAGGCCGGCCTGGCTCCCGTCCACGAGAACCCGGACCTGGCGTCCGGACGCGGTCGCGCTCGTGCGGAGCGTCAGCCAGAAAGGCCCGCCGGTCGGGGAGCCGACCGTGTAACGGAGCCATTCGCCGTCGGCGACGCCCGTGACCGCGTAGGAGGAGGCGTCCAGCTTCGTGATGTCGACGCCGTCGCCCCGGTAGTACCCGCCGCCGTTGCCGCTCGTGGTGTCGTGGTAGCCGGTCCCCTCGCCGCCCCCGTCATAGTCCTCGGCCTGGACCAGGCCCGGGACGGGCCAGCCCGCGATCGTCGGGGAGGGGGACGGGGTCGCCGTGGCCGTCGGAGTGGGCGTCGCTGTCGGCGTCTTCGTGGGGGTTGCGGTCGGAGGCGAGGTCGTAGCCGGCGTCGAGAGCGGGACCTGGATCGTGCAGCGGATGGCGTCCAAGGCCAGGCCGCTCGAGAGGCGGAGGGTCATGGTGTGATCGCCGGCCGGAAGGTAGACAAGCTGCTGTTTGGTCGAGAACTTCGTGAGCGAGCCGGTCTGAGGCGCCTGGAACTGGGCCCACGTGGATCCGTCGATCTGGATCGAGATTCCGGCCGAGGTCACGGCGCTGGCGCTCGAGACGTTCATCTCGTAGATGCCGGGCGTGGTCACATAGAGGCGATACTGGAGCCACTCCCCGTCGGCGATGGACGTGACCGCGTAGCCGCCGCTCCCGAGAGCGGTGATATCGACGTCGTCATGCCGATAGGCCCCGCCGCTGTTCCCCGCGGTCGTGTCGATATACCCGACTCCCTGTCCGCCCACGGCATAGTCCTCGGCCTCGATCACGCCCGGCACCAGGTGGTTCGCCCATGGGACCGGGCTCGGCGTGGGCGTGGGTGTCGTCGTCTTCGTCGGCGTGACGGTCGGGGTATTCGTCTGCGTGGTGGTCGGGGCTTTTGTCGGGGTCGGGGTTGGGGCCGCTGCGAGCAGCGGGACGAGGGCTGCCTGCCATTTCGCGGCCATCTTCCGTTCTCCCTCGGTCTTCGGGTGGATGCCGTCGGCCTGGTTGTCGGCCACACCGCTGTACCCGGAATACTGGTCGATGATGGTCACGGGCGAGGCCGATGTCGAGAGTCGGGCCGCGAGCGCCGGGAGGGCCTGATTGAAGCTGATCAGCCCCGAGTTGGAGTTCCGGAAGCTGTCGCCGGTCGGGATGATCTGCGCCATCAGGACCCGGACCTTCGGGTTCTTCTGCCGGAGGAGCCCGATGATCGTCTCCACGTTCGCGAGACGGGTCGCCATCGGAACCTGCTGGATCACGTCGTTCGTCCCGACGTGCAGGAGCACGATGTCCGGGATCGGAGCGGCTGCGAGCCAGGACTTCAGGGGGGACGATGCGGTGGTCCCGACCATCTTACCGGTCGTATATCCGCTGTGGGCCTCGTGCTGCTGGTCGAACGAGAACTTGGTGTAGGTCGGAGCGCTCGTCGAGCCGACGAAGTCCACGCTGTACCCCGAGGCCGTGAGCGACTGGTAGAGGTAGTAGCGGTAACTCGGGTAGGGCGAGTCGGCCTGGGAGCCGCCGCGACTCACCGAGTCGCCGAGCGGCATGATCGTTACGGAGGCGTCCGCGAGGACGACGAGCGAGCCGAAGCAGAGGCAGAGGAGAAGTACTGAGCAGAGGTATCTCATGGCACGATCATCCCGTCAGATCCGGTCCTGTGGATTGACGGCGGCCGCATGTGATCACGGCGGTCGCAGGCCGGTCTGGTGCTACAGCATTAACATAAACCGTTTATTGTATATATATTTTTTTAAGATGGTTCTGCGTTAAGAAAGCCCGTACAGGATATTGATGAGAAATGTACGATGAGATTTGAAACTGTTCGCCGACGGGGGCCAATTCGATCCGGCACCAGCCGATCCGTCCGAGATCGGATCGCCGGAGCGCCCGGAGCACCCGGAGCCCAAGGCAATCCGACGAGGGCTCGGTGAAGTGTTATCCGCTTCGCCGTCGACCTTGGAGCACATGCGGACGTTCCGGGCCCCGCAGCTCGCGGCTGCGCACGAATGGGCGGTCAGGACCGTGCTCGAGAAGGGGTATCCGGTCACGACCGAGAACGACGAGGCGACGATCGAGTGCGAGCCCCTCGCGCTCGAGCTCCGCGACCCCCTGGCCGAGCCGATGGCGAGCACGGCCTCGCGGTTTCAGCGACGGTTTCTCGACCAGTACGCCAGGGACCTCATCGAGGGCTCGGAGGCAGTCTTCGAGTACGACTACCACTCGCGCCTCTTCGGCTGGGGCGAAGGGCTCGTCCATGACGGCGCCGCCGTGGCTGTCGATCAGATCGCCTACATCGTCGAGAAACTGATCGAGGCCCCGGTGAGCCGGCGGGCCGTCGCGGTCACCTGGAACCCGACGACCGACGAGCGGATGCGCGACTGCCCCTGCCTCCAGCTCGTCCAGTGCGAGCTCCGCGATGGGCGGCTCGCGATGCAGGTCGTCTTCCGCTCGAACGACATGCTCTCGGCGGCCGGCGCGAACATGTTCGCGCTCGTGCACCTCCAGCAGGCGATCGCCGAGCGCGTCGGGGCGTCGGTCGGGACCTACACCCACATCTCGCTCGTGCCCCACCTCTACCACCGGCGCGACGCGGCCGATCTCGCCCGGTTCTGCGAGCGGTTCGGCACGGTCGTGCCCGTGGACGGCGCGTGCGGGGTCTGCCGGGGCTGCGCGGGCCACTGAGGAGCGCGCCTCCTCCGGCACCTTTTTTATTCTGCAGCACCACCTCTTTAGGCAAGCAGCCCGGTAGTGTAGCGGTCAATCATGGTGGACTCTGGATCCGCCGACAGCAGTTCGAATCTGCTCCGGGCTATCTCTCCTTTCAGCAGCCCCTCTGTTCAGCCATCGCTCCATCGTGATTGTCTCTTCGGGTTCCCCTCAGAGGGACTCGAAGAGCCGGACCACGTCCGCGAAGTCGATCCGTCCGTTGGCGTTGAGATCGAACGCGGAGAGTGGCTCGTTCGTGGCGATCCAGGTCATCTGGTTGAAGTAGAGCACGACGTCGGCGAAGTCCTGCCGCCCGTTGCCGTTCATGTCCTCGTACCGCCCGTCGCCGTTCAGATCGCGGGGGGGGCCGTTCGCGCCGGGCACCGTGACGACGGAGGCCGTCGGCGTGGGCAGGGGGATCGTCGGGAATGTGGTGACCGCGGTCGTCGGGGACGGCGGGAAGGGGAGGAGCGGAACGAGGGCTGCATACCACGTCGACGCCATCTTTCTCATCCCGTTCGCGTTGGGATGGATGCCGTCGGCCTGGGTGTCGTTCACACCGTCGAACCCGCTGTAGTGGTCCACGAGCACCACCCGCGAGTCCGGTCTCGAGCACTCGGCCGCGATCGCGGGGAGGGCGTTGTTGAACAGCACGATCTGGTTGGTGTTCCGATACGTATTCGAGGTCGGGATGATCTGAGCGAGGAGGATCGTGACCCCCGGGCTCCTGTTCTGGAGGATGCCGATGACCTGCCGGAGGTTCGCGAGGCGCATCGCGAGGGGGATCTGCTGGAGGGCGTCGTTCGTGCCGATATGGAGGAGGACGAAGTCGGGTGGGGCGTATGCGCTCATCAGGGTCACGAGCGACTGGGTCTGCTTGTCCGAGAGATACGTCCCGGTCTCATACCCGCTGTGGCCTTCATGATCCTGGTCGAACGTGAACCTGGTGAAGTCCGGAAAGGTCGTGGAACCGACGAAGTCGACGTCGTACCCGACCGCCGTCAGGTTCGAGTAGAGATAGTAGCGGTAGCTCCCGCTGGTCGAGTCCGCCGACGTGTCGCCCCGCGTGATCGAGTCGCCGAGCGGCAGGATCGTGACCTTCGCCCCTGCCGGCAGGACGGCCAGGGCGAGAATGAGCAGGAGAATGAAGAGGGGTCGGAGATGCATGGCAGGATCAGCTCCCTGGGACGGGTCGGGAGGCCCGGCGTGGATAAGGGTACGACCCGACCCCGTATGGGCCTTTCGACGGTGGGGAAAAACCGCATCCAGAAAGAGCGGGCGGGGTCGGAGAGGGACCGATCCGGCCTCCTACTCATCGAGCCGCGCCATCGCTTCCCGGCCCGATACGACCTCCGCGTACCGGCCGTCGAGCGCCGCGAGGAATGCGGCCTGGACGTCGGCCGCGGGCACGACCCCGTACCCGAGGTCGACCGCGGCCCGGACCGTCGCGTCGATGCAACATGTGGGTCATCATGCAGGCCACGACGAGGCGATCGACACCGTGCGCCTCGAGAACCGCAGCGAGGCCGGTCCCCCGGAACGCGTTCGGGAAGTGCTTTTCGACCAAGGTCTCGCCGGGCGCCGGCGCGACGGCCGGGGAGAAGAGCGCGCCCTCGGTCCTAGGCAGGAAGAACGCAGCGTCGGGCCGGGTCGAGAGGTGCCGAATATGGATCGTCGGGAGGCCGGTCCTTCGCGCGGCCCCGAGAAGCCGGGCAGCGTGGGCGACGGCCTCGTCGGCGCCCGCGAGCGGGTAACGGCCGCCCGGGAAGTAGTCGCGCTGGAGGTCGACGAGGAGGAGTGCCGCCGCCATCACGCCCTCCTGACCAGGACGTGGAACCGCGGGTGAAAACCGTGCCGGGCGTAGAAGGGGAGGGCCCCGTCGTTCCCAGCAAAGACGAGCAGAGCCTGCTCGGTCACGCCGACTCCGTCCATCCAGGTCGAGGCGTGCTCAAGGAGTGCGCTCCCGAGCCCCCAGCCCCGGTATTCGCCGTCGACATAGATCGACTCCACCTCGCCGACCGAGCCCGGGGCCGCGCTCGAGACGCAGTATGCGACGGGCCGGGCCGCAGCCCCGTCGACCGCGAGCTCGACGCGGAGCAGGCGGTCCCGGTTCTTCTCGAGCAGCTCGGTCCGCCGGGCCGCGAAGGTCTTCCCACACATCTCGTCCAGATAGTTCGGCGCCGCCGCCCGCGCCTGCGCGATGTGGTGGGCGGCGAGCCCCTCCCAGAGGGGTTCGATCCGGTCGAGGCCGTCCGGTCCGAGGACCTCGAAGGCCACCTCCCGGGGGGGGACCGGCGGCGAGCCCGGCTCTATCGCCACGGCCTCTTCGCGGCCCACGAGCTCGGAGTCGAACGCGGGCAGGCAGACGGCGATGTACTCGGCCCCCTCAGGCGTCGCGTACGCGACCCGTTCGCCGGCCCGGACGTGGACGGCCTCCCCCCCCCGGACCGCGACCGGCCCGCCCGGGCTCTCGACCACGAGCGCGCCCGCGAGCACGAGCGTGTACTCGTCAAACGCAGCCCGCTGCGGAGGTTCGGACCAGCCGGGCGGGCTCCGCATCCTGGCGATGCTCAGGGCGTCCGTGCCCGAGACGAGGCGGCCGACGAACTCCTCGATCAGCTTCGGCGGTGAGCCGGCCGCGGGAACCGTCCGCGGCCCGGGGATATGCCGTACCATGCGGGCAGATTTCGACGCCGGCAGACATAGTGATGCCGTCCCCGGGCATCTTTCACGCAGGATCGGGGACGGGGCAGGAGAGGAGTGAGGAGTCCGCTACCGTCGCCGGGCGACGAGCGCCCCACCGGCGACCGCAGCGAGCCCGAGCAGGGCCGAGAAGCCCGGGGTCTCCTCTCCGGGCGCATCCGGCTCGCTCGTCCGGGCCACCGTCGGCGTGGCCGGCGCACCGGTGCTCGCGAGGATCGTGAAGTCCGCGACCGGCTGGGGGCCAGCGACGGGCGGGCAGCCGCTGCTGACCTGGCCGCCGTTGAACCGGACCCGGAGGGCGGTGCCGTTCAGGGTCGCGGTCTGCTCCTCCCCGAGCTGCAGGGCCAGGGTCCGCACCTGGCCCGGGTCCGCCTCGGCGGCGACGGTCACGTTCGCCGAACGGGCTCCCGACGTGTTGGCGCAGTCGCCCGAGGTCGTGTACTGGACCTGGAGCTCGCCGGGGAAGCGGCTGACCAGGAAGGCCGGGTCGCCGTAGAGCGCGGTCGCGAGCGCGACCGGGCGGGACGAGAGCGAGACTACCGGCGCGAGCAGGGTCCACCGCCCTCCCGGGACGCCGAGGCTCGCCGCCTCGACCGTCGTGCCCGTGCGGAGGGCCGCGAGGTCCGCGCCGGCCGGCGCGGTCCCGGTCAGGGACCGGTTCTCGGCACCGGTCCACGCGCCGCCCGCGTACTCGGCAAACGGCAGGATCGTCACGTTCCGCGCGGCCTCGTCGACCCGTTCGACCGTCCCCTGGTAGATGAACGGCCTCTCGATCGCGGACGCGCCGGTCGCGAGCAGGAGCAGGACGAGGGCTGCGAGCGCCACCCGGTATCGGAGGGATGAGATGCCCATAGCTGATCAGCAGCCGGGTTCCCGATAAACCCATCGGGTGGGTCGCGTCCCTACCACTCGACGACCATGACCGCCTCCTCCTCCTCGTTGAGGGGCAGCTCGGCCGCGGCCGGGTCGAAGCGGTAGGCATTCCAGGGGTCGTACTCGGGGTAGAGCGCGGCTTTGTCGAGCACGTCCACGAACTCGCGGAGGAAGAGGCGCGGGATCACGTCGACCCGGCCGCCGAAGCGGCTGGTCAGCTGCCGGATCTGGGCCCGGATGAACCGGTGGCTGACCCGTTCGCGGTCGACCTCGCCGTGCGCCTCGGCGTAGATGTCCATGACCCGGAGGGCCACCTGCTCGAGTTTCTGCGCGTCGAACCGGGCGAGCGCGAGCTGGGGCTGGAGCGGGTTGCGGTAGCCGTCGTCGCCGACGGTCCCGATCCGGTCCGCGAGCGGGGGCACGGACCGGACCCCCTTGGCGCCCTCGAAGAGAGAGGGCGTGCCCGTCACGAGCAGGTAGCAGTGGGCGAGCTCGCCCCGGTCGAGCAGGTCGATCAGCTGCCGGAGGTTGTTGTACGCCTTCTCACGCTGAGCCCTGGGGAGGGCCTGGGTCGTCTCGGCCTCGTCGAGCGCGACCACGAGCCCGGCGTACCCGGCTCCGCGGACCACCGCGATCAGGTCCGCAAGGAACGCAAGCGTGACCGTCTCGTCGATCGTACCCCGGACGCCGGCCTTCGCCCGGAAGGGCCGGCCCACGTTCGGCTCGCCCGCGAGCCAGCCGAGCGCGCCCTGGGCGAGGCCGTAGTCCTCGTCCGCGTTCGCCTCGTAGTAGGCCCGGACCGCGGCCGCAAATGCGGTCGAGCCCTCGGCGAGCTCGGCGAGGGACCGCTCGATCGAACGGACCGTCTCTTCGCGGAGTTCGTCGTCGGCGAGGTCCCCGCCCCGGATCTCGAGCACCCGCTCCTCGATCGCGTACAGGAACGAGTCGAGCACGGCCTTGAACGCGGCCTCGTCGTCGCGGGTGCGGAGGTTCGCCGCGACCCGCTGGTACACGGACCGGAGCCGGGCAAGCGGGGTCTCGGCCGAGACCACGACGTGTGCGGTCGCAAACCCGGCTTCCTGGGCGAGCTCGAGGGCCCGGGCCAGGAGGAAGGTCTTGCCCGCGCCGTAGTCGCCCTTGATGAACTTCAGGTCCCCGCCGCCGTCGGCCACGTACTCGAGCTGCCGGGCGATCACGCCCTCCTCGACCTCGATCCCGACCGCGAGCCGCGCGAGTCCGCTCGCGGGCACGGTGCCGCGCCGGAGCGCGTTGATGATATTGAGACTCTCTGCTCGTCCTCTATCGTCCGACATAGACATACACCTCTCCTTCGTCCCCGGCCCCCCGCCGCTCGACCAGGGCCATCCCCTGCTCGCCCGCCCGCCGGATCAGGCGGTTGACCAGCCCGGCCACGCGGCGCGAGCCGAGCACGGCCCGGAGCTCGCGCTCGGTCGCGGACTGATGCTCGCGCAGGAACGCGACCAGCCTCGTCTCCTCGGGCGAGAACGAGAGCGCGGCCTCCGGCGGGGGCGGAGGGGGCTCGAAGACCGCGGCGACCGCCGACCGGGTACGGCCGAGCACGGGCCGGTCGAGCACGGCCTCCTCCTTGCACCGGGCGAGCAGGGCGTACAGATCGTCGAGCCGGAGCTCGCCCGCGTGGGCCGGGAAGAGGTCGAGCCCGATCAGGCAGCACTCCTTGGCCCGGTCGTACCGCCCGGCCTCGAACGCGTCGGTCGCCCGCGCGAGCAGGGCCACGGCCGCGAGCTCCTGGCCGAAGGACGAGAGGGTCTCGCGGTGGGTCGCGAGCCTCTCGGCGAGCCGGTCCAGCAGGCGCGGGAGCCGGTGCATCCCGGTCGCGACGTCGAACGCGACCTCGGCCACGCGCTCGAGGTCGGCGGTCTTGGTCGCATGCTCGGCGCAGTAGAGCATCACCTTCTCGCACTCGCGCCACTCCCCCTGCCGGGCGAGGAACCGGGCGTAGGCGAGCCCGCCCCGGAGAAAGTCGCTCCGGTAGGCCCGGTACAGGTGGTCTCGCGCCTGCTGGAGCGCCCCCTGTCGCTCGGAGGCCTCGCCGATCCGGACGAGGCCGACCGTGGTCGGGTCCGAGCCGACGACCGCGACGTAGCGCGCGAGGGCCTCGGATGCGGGCCGGGCCGCGAGGAGCAGGTCCTCGTACCGCCGGAGCACGATCTCGAGGGTATCGAGGTCCTCGAGCGTCCCGAGCAGGTCTCGGGCGAGGCCCTCGGCCGCCCGCTCGGCCCCGGCACGGTCTCCGGCCAGGCCCAGGAGCTCGGCCTCGACCAGGCGGTGGAATGGGGCCGGCTCCTCGGCCACGAGCGCCGCGGCCACGGGGAGGGCCTCCCCGTACCGCCCGAGCGACTTCAGGAGCAGGACCCGGTCGAAGTCTATCCCGGGGGCGGCGCCGGTCCAGCCCGCGTAGGCCTCGACCGCGCCGGCCGGGTCGAAGACCGCCCAGGCCGCGAGATGGGCCCGCAGGAAGGCGAGGTCCCCCGTCGCCTCGTACCCGTCGGCCGCGAGCGCGGCCGCACGCCGGGCCCGACCCGCGCCGAGCAGGGCCTCGGCCGCCTCGATCGAGGGCGGAGCCGGCGGCGCGCTCTCGAGGACGCCGACCGCCTCGTCGTACTCGCCGAGGGCGAGGAGGGAGCGGACCAGCAGGGCCCGGTCCTCGTCCCGCGACGAGCGGGCCGCGAGCCGGCGCCCCAGGCGGGCGGCCGCACGGTGGTCCTCGCGGTCGGCGAGGTACTTCGCGTACTCCCGGAGGGCCTCGGGGTTCTCGGGGTCGAGCCGGATCGCCTCGGCGAACTCGGAGGTCGCGCGCTCGTCCCCGCGGGCCGCGAGCACGCTCCCGAGCAGGCTGTGGAGGTAGGAGGCCTCGGGCATCTGCCGGGCGAGGTCGCGGAGGTGGGCCTCGGCCTCGTCCAGCCGGCCGAGCCGGTGGAGCGAGGTCGCCGCGAGGACGGCGAGTTCGGGCTCGGCTCCGCCCTGCATCAGCCCCTCGGCGATCCGCAGCGCGCCCGGGGCGTCGCCGGCCTCCAGCAGCCGGAACGCCTGCCCTTTCTCTTCCTCGCGCGTCATCGGAGCCGGAGCGAGACCAGGTTTCTCAGCATTCGCATCGAGTCCCCGCCCCCGACCTTCGAGCCGCCCCGGTCGCACCAGACCGAGGGCACCTCGACGATCCGGCTGCTCCGGCGGCGGAGGCGCCAGAGGAGTTCCACGTCGAACTCGAAGCCGGAGAGCTGCATCTCGTCGAGCACGGGCCGGAGCGCCTCCGCGCGGAAGACCTTCGCGCCGCACTGGGTGTCGGCGTACGGCAGGTCGAAGAGGAGGCGGATCAGGAGGTTGAAGGCCCGCGACTGGAGCCGCCGGAGCGGCCCCTGCCGGACCGGGACGACCGCCCCCGGGCACCAGCGCGAGGCGATCGCGCCGTCGGCATCCAAGAGACAGGAGAAGAGCCGGAACATCTCGTCGGGCGAGGTCGAGCCGTCCGCGTCCATGAAGCCGATGTACGGCGTCTCGACCGACCGGAACCCGGCGAGGATCCCCCCGCCCTTGCCCAGCCGCTCGGGAAACGAGAGGCAGGAGAGGCGAAGCGCCGGGTGGGCGGCCGCATGGGCCTCGACCATCGCGGCCGTCCTATCGGTCCCGTCCGCGACCACGATCACGGGCCCCTCGACCGCGCCGAGGTCCTCGAGGAGGCCCCCGATCCGGCGCTCCTCGTTGTACGCCGGGATCACGATCGTACAGTCGGCAGGTGAGATCGCGCCCTTCCCCCGCGTCGCCCCGTCCTGCACCTGCTTCCGCTCCTGTCCGGCCGCGATTGCGGCCGATCATACCCATTATGCGCGCGGGGCGGTGAATAATCCTGCGGGTCGATGGAACCTTTTTCGGCCCTGAACGCGACTGATCTCATCGATGACGTCATACCTGGACCGACTTCGGGCCGAGGGCGAACGGGCGAACCCGTTCTTTGCATGGATGGGCGTCCGGGTGCTCCGGACGGACGGTGGGGAGGGCGAGATCGAGATCCAGGTCCGGCCCGAGTTCGGCAACGGCGAGGGCTGGGTCCAGGGCGGGCTCTACACCGCCCTGGCCGACGAGGCGATCGTGCTCGCGGTCTACCAGACCCTCGAGGAGGGCGAGACGATCGCGACGATCACCGAGTCGACCGCGTTCCTCCGCGGCGTGAACGCAGGCACCCTCCGGGCGGTCGGGCGCGTGGTTAAGCGGGGCCGGCGCGTGATCTTCGGGGAGGGGCAGGTCTTCGACGGCGAGGGCCGGCTCTGCAGCTCGACGACCGCGTCCTACGCAGTCTCGCGCCGTTGACCGGGCCCACTCACCATTCGGGGACACAGCGGATGGCCTGTACCTCAATGTCCCATGGCAATGAGATCGCACCTTCCGCGGGGATGAATCACCTACGACTAACAAGAGATCCGGTCATATGAGAAAAATGGACGCAACTGGAGACCTCATTCTAATTCTGTTGCTTGAAAGAGCGAGATGCAGAGGCCCTCATGCTTGCGGTCATCATCGATGTAAATCATATAGTGCCGGTCGGCCTGTGACGGCACCTCAAAGGCAATTGTTCCCGATCGTGACTGATCCTGCAATAGCTGCCCGTCGCCGAGTTCCTGCTCTCCTGGAATCCTTCCGGAAAGCGGTCGTAACCCTCGATTTTCACAATCGATCACCTTGATTGAAGACTGTCTGAGGTCGTATGGATCTGCCTGCACGTTGCGGATAGTCACGTTTAGGACGAGGAGTTTGTCTTCTGCGCTCTCCAGCACCTCGCTTGATGCATCTCTGGTCATGACCGAGGCGTTGTTGATGACCAGTGTCAACGGATTCCCATCGTTCATAACCGGGGGAAACGGAGAGGTAGGACCGGTCGTACCTGGATAGGTGATATAATCTACAGGTGTGGGTCCGATGGTACCGATTGTTATATTCATTACGAGCGTTCTGGGTAGAGGAGGCGGCAAAGGTTCCGGTGCGACCCCGGTCACGCCGGGGACTTCGCGGCTAGTCTGGTCTATGCAACCACAGAAGAACAGGCAACAGAGAAGAAAACCATAGAACAATACATTTCGCATATTTGCCATAATCTATGCTCTCTATAAAAAACACTGCCGACTATCCCGCAAGGCTCATTGTGCCCGGGCTCCAACTTTACTGCCGAGAGGCGAGCGGGTGAAGTACATCTTTGTGACCGGCGGCGTGATGAGCGGCCTGGGCAAGGGGATCACGGCGGCATCGGTCGGACGGATCCTCAAGAACCGCGGCGTGCAGGTCACGGCCGTCAAGATCGACCCGTACCTGAACATCGATGCCGGGACCATGAACCCGGCCCAGCACGGCGAGGTCTTCGTGCTCTCGGACGGCTCCGAGGTCGACCTCGACCTCGGGAACTACGAGCGGTTCCTGGACATCGAGCTGACCGCGCCGCACAACATCACGACGGGCAAGGTCTACCGCGAGGTGATCGAGAAGGAGCGGCGCGGCGACTACCTCGGGGACACGGTCCAGATCATCCCGCACATCACGGACGAGATCAAGGCCTGGATCGCCCGGGCCGCGACCGAGCCCGACGCCGAGGGTCGCGTGGCCGAGGCCTGCCTGGTCGAGGTCGGCGGGACGGTCGGCGACATCGAGTCCATGCCCTTCCTCGAGGCCGTGCGCCAGATGCGCGGCGAGCTCCCGAAGGAGGAGACGGTCCTGATCCACGTCACGCTCGTGCCCGAGGACACGATGGGCGACATGAAGACCAAGCCGACCCAGCACTCGGTCAAGGCCCTCCGCGAGGTCGGGCTCTACCCCAACATGATCGTGGGCCGCTCGGGCCACCCGCTCTCGCCGCACACCAAGCGGAAGATCGCGGCCTTCTGCGACGTCTCGCCGGCGGCCGTGATCAGCGCGACGACCGCGCCCGACATCTACCAGGTGCCGGTCGAGCTCGAGAAGGAGGGGCTCGCGGACGCGGTGATCGACCACCTGCACTTCCCCCGCCGCCTGGCCGTGACCGATTGGTACCAGACGGTCACGCGCGAGTTCACGAGCCGGGTCACGGTCGCGATCGTCTCGAAGTACGGGATCGAGGACGTCTACCTCTCGATCAAGGAGGCCCTCAAGCACGCGGGACGCGCGACCTCGACCGAGGTGAAGATCCTCTGGCTCGACGCCGAGCGGTTCGAGCCCTGCCAGCTCCAGGACGTGGACGGGGTCCTGGTCCCCGGCGGCTTCGGCAAGCGCGGGATCGAGGAGAAGATCGAAGCGATCCGGCACGCCCGGGAGCAGGGGATTCCGTTCCTCGGGCTCTGTCTCGGGTTCCAGCTCGCGGTCGTCGAGTACAGCCGGAACGTGCTCGGATGGACCGACGCCTGCTCCGAGGAGATCGGGGAGGGGCGGCAGGTGATCGCGATCCTGCCCGAGCAGGAAGAGGTCGAAGGGCTCGGCGGGACCATGCGCCTCGGCGACTACCGGGTCGAGCTCCGCGACGGAACCCGGGTCCGGGCCCTCTACGGCCGGAGCGAGATCGTCGAGCGGCACCGGCACCGGTACGAGGTGACTCCCGCCGAGATCCCCGCGCTCGAAGCGGCCGGGGTCGTCTTCTCGGGGACCTGCGGCAACCGGATGGAGGTGATGGAGCTCGAGGGGCACCCCTTCTTCCTCGCCACCCAGTTCCACCCCGAGTTCCGTTCGCGCCCGGCCCGGCCCTCGCCGCCCTTCATGGGGTTCGTGCGTGCCTGCCGCGAGAAGAAGCAGGCACAGCAGGTGATCTAGGATGGTCAACACGGAGAAGTTCATTCAGCAGGCCGTCGAGGAGATCCGGCGCGAGGCCGGCGACCGGACGGTCGTGATCGCCCTCTCGGGCGGGGTCGACTCCTCGGTCTGCGCGGCGCTCGCGGCGCTGGCGATCGGGAACCAGCTCCATCCGATCTACGTCGACACGGGGCTGATGCGGAAGGGCGAGACCGACCGGATCCGCGAGCTCTTCGGCCACCTCGACCTGACCGTGGTCGACGCGGAGGAGGAGTTCCTCGCCGCGCTCGAAGGGGTCACGGACCCCGAGGAGAAGCGGAAGGCGATCGGCGAGCGGTTCATCCGCGTCTTCGAGCGCGAGGCGCTGACGACCGGCGCGACCGTGCTCCTCCAGGGCACGATCTACCCCGACCGGATCGAGAGCGAGGGCGGGATCAAGAGCCACCACAACGTGGGCGGCATGCCACTCGAGTGCGCGTTCGAACAGGTGATCGAGCCCCTGCGCGACCTGTACAAGGACGAGGTCCGCGAGGTCGCGGGCGCGCTCGGCCTGCCGAAGGAGATCCAGCACCGGATGCCCTTCCCCGGGCCCGGGCTCGCGGTCCGGGTCCTCGGCGAGGTGACGAAGGAGAAGGTCGAGGTCGTGCGCGAGGCGAACGCGATCGTCGAGCAGGAGCTCGTCGAGGCGTTCGCACCCTGGCAGTGCCTGGCTGCGCTCGTCGGCCTCGGCACGGGGGTCAAGGGCGACGTCCGGCTCCACGGCTGGATCGTCTCGGTCCGGGCCGTCAACTCGAGAGACGGGATGACCGCCGACCCCCTCGAACTCCCGTTCGAGGTGCTCGCCAGGATCGCCTCGCGCTGCACGGCCGAGATCCCCGGGGTCGCCCGGGTGGTCTACGACGTGACCCCGAAGCCCCCGGCGACGATCGAGTACGAATAACCACAGGATATCATCAACATGACAGAGACGGACTACCGGGCGCTCGACGCCCGGTATTACATGCCCGCGTTCGGACGCGAGCGGATGCTCGTGAAGGGCGAGGGCTCGCGGGTCTGGGACGACCAGGGCAACGAGTTCATCGACTGCGTGGCCGGGATCGCGGTCTGCTCGACCGGCCACTGCCACCCGCACGTGGTCGAGGCGATCTGCCGGCAGGCCCGGCAGCTGATCCACGTCTCGAACCTCTACTACGTGCCCGGCCAGGCCGAGCTCGCAAAAAGGCTCGTGGACCTCTCGGGGCTGTACAAGGCCTTCTTCTCGAACTCGGGGGCCGAGGCGAACGAGGGCGCGATCAAGCTCGCGCGCCTCGCGACCGGCCGCGACCGGTTCGTGGCGTTCAAGAACGGGTTCCACGGCCGGACCATGGCCTCGCTCGCGGTCACGCACAAGCCCGCGATCCGCGAGCCGTTCCTCCCCCTCGAGCCGCAGTGCGACTTCGTCGGGTACGGCGACCTCGAGGCCCTCAAGGGCGCGGTCACGAGGTCGACGGCCGGCGTCTTCGTGGAGCCGATCCAGGGCGAGGCAGGGGTGATCATCCCCCCGAACGAGTTCTTCCGCGGGGTGCGCGACATCTGCGACGACACGGGCGCCCTGATGATCGTGGACGAGGTCCAGACCGGCATGGGCCGGACCGGGACCTGGCTCGCGATCGAGCAGACCGGGGTCGCGCCCGACCTGGTCAGCCTCGCGAAGGGGATCGCCTCCGGCTTCCCCATGGGCGCGATCCTCGCCCGGGAGGGGCTCGAGTTCACGCGGAGCCAGCACGGCTCGACCTTCGCGGGCGGGCCGCTCGCCTGCGCTGCGGCCCATGCCACGATCGACGTGATCGGAGAGGTCCTGCCCCAGGTCGCCGCGAAGGGCGAACGCTTCCGGGCCGCGCTGGCAGCGCATAACCCGCGGGTCCGGGGCCTGATGGTCGGCATCCCGGTCGGCGAGGCTTGCGCCGCGGTCACCGCCGCCTGCGCCGCCGAGGGCGTGCTCGTCAACTGCGCGGCCGACGGCAACCTCCGGCTCGTGCCGCCGCTCGTGATCACGGACGACGAGATCGACCGGGTCTGCGACGTCCTGAACCGGGCCCTCGCCGGATGAGGCCGGCGATCAGGCCGTACCTCGACGGCCCGGGGTACGTCTACGCCGAGCGGCCCGAGGCGATCGCGGCCCATTACGGATTCGACCGGATCGCGCGCCTCGGCTCGAACGAGAACCCGTTCGGGCCCTCGCCGGCCGCGCTCGAGGCGGCGACGGCCGCGCTCGCGAACGCCCACCGCTACCCCGACGAGTCCATGAGCGCGCTCCGGGCCGCGCTCCGGGAGCGATACGGCGAGTACGCGTACGTGGTCGGAAACGGGATGGACGGGATCATCGAGACCCTCCTCCGGGTCTTCTGCGAGGCCGGCGACCGGGTCGTGGTCTCGACCCCGACCTTCTCGTTCTACGGCATCGCGGCCCGGGGCCAGGGCGCCCGGGTCGTGACCGTGCCGCGCGGACCCGGGTTCGGGGTCGATCTCGAGGCCTTCGCCGACGCCTGCCGCGGGGCGAAGCTCGCGTTCCTCTGCACCCCGAACAACCCGACCGGGACCGCGACGCCGGTCGAGGACGTCCGGGCGATCGCCGAGTCCTGCGGGGACTGCCTCCTCTTCCTGGACAACGCCTACGTCGACTTCTCGGACCGCGACTACCGGCCCGTGCTCGACGCCTGCGAGAACCTCGCGATCGGCCGGACCTTCTCGAAGCTCTACGGCCTCGCCGGCTTCCGTGTCGGGTATGCCCAGGTCCCCGAGTGGCTCCTGCCCGCGTACGCCCGGGCCGCAACCCCGTTCTACGGGATCGCCTCGGTCTCGGCCGCCGCGGCCGTCGGGGCCCTCGGGGACGAGGCGCACACCGAGCGGACGCGCGCCCACGTCGTCGCCTGGCGCGAGCGGATCGCCCGCGAGTGCCCCTTCCCGTGCGCCCCCTCCGAGGCGAACTTCCTGATGGTCGACGTCGCGCCGCACTCCTCGGACGACGCGGTCGCCGCGCTCGCCCGGGAGGGGGTGCTGGTCCGGTCCTGCCGGTCCTTCCCGGACCTCGCCGACCATTACCTCCGCGTCTCGGTCGGCACCGACTGGGAGAACGAGCGGTTCCTGGCGGCGATCGGATCGCTTGTCAGCCGGGACTGACCCGGCGGACTCATCTTTTCGTCAGAGCCCGTTGAAGAGCTCGACCACGTCCGCAAAGTCGATCCGGTTGTTGGCGTTGAAGTCGAAGGCCGCGACCGGCTCGTTCGCCGCGACCCAGGTCAGCTCGTTGAAGAGGAGCACGACGTCCGCGAAGTCGGCCCGACCGTTGCCGTTCACGTCCTCGTACCGCCCGTCGCCGTTCGGGTCCGTGGGGGAGAGGGTCGAGGGCTGCACCGGGGCCGGGCCCGCGACCGTCCCGATACTCACGCGACCCGAGGCGGACGTCTGTGAGAGTGCCCGCACGGTCACGCCGGTCGCGGCGCCTGCGTAGTTGGCCGACCCGGGCAGGGTCGATGCCCCGAGCACCGAGCCTGTCGTGTACAGATCGCCCGGATCGAAGTTGCCGTCGATCGTGCCCGCCTGGTGCTCGAGGTGCTCCCGGCCGTCGGCCTCCATCAGCCGGAGGAGCTTGTGGGCGGTGTAGGAGTTGTCGTACGCAAAGTCCGTCCTCTGGCCGTCGAGCCGCGCGTCGACATGCCAGAGCATGAGGCCGGGCGTGGTGTAGGCCGTGGAGGTGTAATAGTTGCCCGTCGGGACCAGGATGTACGTCGGGACCACACCCGTGCCGGGGACGCGGTACTCGGCCATAAAGAACTCGGCATACGTGTCGAGCGAGGCGCCGGGCATCACGAGGACCGCGTCCCGGCTCACGCTCGCGGGCTGCAGGTCGATCACCTGCGACCCCGAGGAGACGATCGTCGGGGTCAGCCACCCGAGCAGGTACTTGGAGAAGACGTTGTGGTCGCCCCAGTTCGCGTCCATCATATCCCAGCCGCCGACGCCGCCCTTCGGCCCGACGGTGCTGTCGTAGTCGTAGTAGTCGGGCAGGCCGAGCAGGTGGCCGGTCTCGTGGATGTCGGTCGACGGGCGGTAGAGAGGATAGGACGAGTCGCGGGTCTTCGAGGAGTACCACGAGAAGACGTACTCGCCGGGCTTGACGCCGTCGAACGTGCCCTGCTCCCAGACGTAGCTCGCCTGGGCCGCCCAGAAGAGGCTCGCCCATTCCCCCGGTTCGCCCGCGTACTTGAGATAGATCGCGTCGGCCGCTCCGTCGCCGTCGCTGTCGTAGCGGGAGAGGTCGATCTGCGCGTCGAGTGCGTCCAGGGCATCGTAGAGGAGATCGCTCCGGGCGCACGCGATCCCGATCTTCGGGCCGTACGTCCCTCCCCACTGCGCCTGGTATGCGGTCGCGAGGTCGAAGTAGTACTGGCGCGGGTGCGGGCTGTGGTACCAGCCGTAGACATCTCCCGTGAGATCGAGCTGGTTGAACGACGAGCGCTGGTAGTAGCGGCGGAGGTTCTCTTTCGGGGTTTCCGGGGCGTAGCCTCCGTTCCCGAACATCTTCGAGGCGACATCCTGGACCCCCTGGGATGGGAGCGCGGGCGAGTCGGGAAAGTCGACCAGGATCACGAGGGATCGAGGGCTTCCCTTCGACGGGAGGCCGCCGGTCCATACCTGCGGGGGGGCGAGACGGGTTGCCATAAACCTCCGGATCGCGTCGGGATCGGAGGAGTTCCGCATCATGCGGGTCAGCAGGTCCCGGTGCAGGCGCTGGACCAGGGCGGGCGCGGGGCTGGCCCGGTCGTCGTCGGGGAGGTCCGGGTCGACCATTCGTGCGGACTGGCGGGGGAGGTTCCGAACCGCTTCGGGTGCGAGGGAGAATCCATGCCCCGGGGCAGAACCGGTTCCGTTCGCGTCCAGAGCAGTAATCGGGGTCGGGTCAGGCGACAGGGCCATGGCCGTGCCGGGGATCAGAACCCCGAGCACGACCAGAATGAGCAGGCACGGGACGACCGGGCGTGAAGAGCAGATCATGTGAACCCCCCGTCTCGCTTGCCTCGCGCGGAGGCTCCAGCGGCCGCGCAGCAGGAGCGGGATCGGTGTACCCGCCCTCTATGGCTGCAAAGGGAAAAACAGTATCGGCCCGGGAACGACGGACCACAGGGGACGATCGGTTCTTATCTTCAATGCGTGCACCTGACATAGGATGATGGTCGGGATCGCCGGGACGCCGGGAACGGGGAAGACCGCAGTCGGCGACGTGCTGGCCCGGAGGGGCGAACGGATCGTCAGGGTCGCCGAGACGATCGGGCCGTTCGTCGTGGCCGAAGAGGAAGGCGTACGCGAGGTCGACGAGGAGGCCTGGGCCGCCGCCTTCGAGCCGGTCGACGGCTTTGTCGAGGGCGGACTCGCCCATCTCCTCCCCTGCGATCGGCTCGTGATCCTCCGCTGCCGGCCCGACGTGCTCCGGAGCCGGCTCGAGGCAAGGGGCTACCCGGCGGCGAAGGTCCGGGAGAACCTCGAGGCCGAGGCCCTCGACGTGGTCCTCTGCGAGGCGCTCGAGCTCCACCCGCCCGAGCGGCTCCTCGAGATCGAGACGACCGCGAGGGGCGCGGAGGAGACCGCGGACCTCGTCACGGCCTTTGTCGAGGGGCGGCTCAAGCCGTCCCACGGCTCCCTCGACTTCTCCGACTTCCTCACGGAGAGCCCATGACCCTCGACGCGTTCCGGCCCCAGGTCGCGGGCGTCCTGGATCTGCTCGTCCGCGTCGCGCTCTTCCTCCGGGTCACGCCGAACCTGCTCTCGGCCCTCTCGTTCTTCCTCGCGCTGGCCGGCGGCCTCCTGTACGCGGCCGGCTCGATCCTCGGGGGCCTGGTCTGCGTGGCGGCGAACTCGGTCTTCGATGCGGTCGACGGCGCCCTCGCCCGGGCGATGGGGCAGCAGGGGCCGCGCGGAGACTTCCTCGACCACGCGATCGACCGGTACGCGGACATCTTCATCATCACGGGGGTCTTCGCCGGCGGCTTCGCCTCCTGGCAGATCGGGGTCTTCGCCCTGACCGGGGTGCTGATGGCCTCGTACCTCGGGACCCAGGCGCAGGCCGTCGGCGTGGGCCGGTACTACGGCGGCCTCCTCGGGCGGGCCGACAGGCTCGTGCTGCTGATGGCCGCATCGGTCCTCGACATCGTGGTCGGGGCCCCGGTCTGGGGCATGCCGTTCCTCGGATGGACCCTCGTCGTCTTCGGCGTGCTCGGCCACTTCACGGCCCTCCAGCGCTTCCTCTGGGTCTGGCAGCGAGTGTGAAGCCGACCCCCGGCTGCTGCCCCACACGTTCCCGTGTGCACCGCGGGTCACGGCCGTAGGCCCGTCGGCCTCCCTCAGCCCGAAAACCGTGCGCCGCTCCTCTTCTGTCCGACCCGGGCCTCCTCTGTGTAACGGGCAGGCTACCGGCGATTCTTCGTCCTGCTGCAGCTCCAGGCCCGGCAGCGCCGCTCCCGCAGAGACGCCGGTCTCCGGGGACGGGAGCGAGAGTGGCACCGGGACGGACAGAGACCCGGGAGAGCGGATGGCAAAAAAGAAGAGGTCGGTCTGTCTCCGGGTGGCTCCCGTCACCGCCGGGGCTATCGGCGGCGCCGGCGCTCGACGAGGAGCCCGGCGAGGGCGAGTGCCCCGAGGAGGCCGCCGAGCGGCGCGGGCAGGCTCCTGAGCGGAGTCGGGGTGCCGTACGGAGTGATGTTCACGGCCGTGATCGTCGGGAGCGGGGTGGCCGGGAGAGGCGTCGGGGTCGCGACCGCCGTCTCATTGACCCTTGCGGTCTCGTTCCCCGCCGTGGCGTTCAGGGGGCTGGTGCTGTTGGACAAGGTCCCGTTCCCCGGCGTGGTGTTCAGGGGGGCGGTGCTGTTGGACAAGGTCCCGTTCGCTGTCCCGATCGGATGAGTGATATTCTCCCCGGACGAGGGGGTCGTGTTCTCGGCCGGCGTATCGGCGACGTCCGGGCCCTGCCGGAAGACCTGGACCCCGTGCCGGGTCGTGTCGGGCACGTAGACCGTTCCCTGCGGGTCGACCCAGACCCCGAACGGGCCCTCTTCGAACTGGCCGTCGCCCGAGCCGCGCGCTCCTAAGGTGGCCAGCACCTCTCCGTCCGGACCGAACTTCACGATCCGGCCGTTCTCAGAGTCGGCCACGAAGATGTTGTCCATCGCGTCGATCGCGAGCGCCTCGGGATTTTTGAGCTTCCCCCCTTCCGAGTCCTGGGCGTCGAAGCGAAGGAGGAAGGCTCCGTCACGCCCGAACTTCGTGACCCTGGAGAGGGACTCGTCCAGGACGTAGAGGTTCCCGCCCGAGTCGAGCGCGAGGGCCCGGGGCCGCCGAAGGCCCCCGTCACCCGTGCCCTCGGAGCCGACGGTGCCCGTGACGAAGCCCTCCTCGTCCACGATCAGGACCTCGGACTGGTCCGCGTCGGCCACGTAGGCCTTCCCCTTCCGGACCACGGCCACGTCGACCGGCTTCTTGTACCGGAGGCCGGACCAGGTCGCGATCACGTCGCATCCCTCGGTGAAGACCTGGATGCGCTTATTGCCCGTGTCGGCCGCGTAGAGCCGGCCGTCGGCGTCGATCGAGAGATCGACGGGGTCTGTGAAGAGGAGGAGACCTGTACCCGGCGCGCCCCACCGCCCCAGGTAATCGCCCGAAGGGCTGTAGAACCGGATCGCGGCCCTGTCGCGGTCGACGACGTACACCCGGCCCTCGGCGTCGCCGGTGATCCCGGCCGGCCGCTCCAGGTAGCCCTTGTCCTTCTCGGCGAACGACCAGCGCTCAGCGAACTGATAGGACTCGGCTCCTGCAACCGTAGCTGGAAGCGCGACACAGCAGAACAGGAGCGCGATGCAGAGACACAGCGGAGACAGTCGCATTCATGAGTGTCTGGGATGGTAGAGGCATATAGATTCTGGTGAGAGCAAACCTCACCCGACCATATAACGGAGACGCCTCAGTCCTGGAACAGCCCGGCGCACGGGGAGCCCGGGCCAGACAATGGATCTGGATCTGTCCGAATCACCGGGCAAAATAAAAAATCGGGAATGTCAATAATATTCAGATACGTGAATAAAATAGTTCTTTGTCATGGCCCGGGTAATACCGCCGCTGTATGTGACCTTGAGCGTGACTGTATACAAATATCCGTTCGTCGTGTACGTATGCGTGGGATTCGGGGCAGTTGATGTCCCACCGTCACCGAAGGTCCAGGACCATGCGATCGGCGATCCGGTCGAGCAGTCGGTAAACTGGGCCACGAAAGGGGCTCGGCCAGAGGTCTTCAAGGCGCCAAACTCCGCAACCCGGGTGTCCGTTGGACCAGATGTCTCGACCTGATCAACCCAGCCGCAGTCGGATCCATCGTCGTTACTTCCGTCCTTCACATAGTCCCAGACGAGCGTATGGCTACCGGCTCCGACCGTTGTCGAGGCCTGCTGCCAGCCGGCTTCGCCCGAGATCCCTCGCCGGATCTGGCCGTCGACAACAAGGTTCAAGAAGTCGAAGTCCCCCTCGGACGAGACCCTCCACCACCATGTGACTGTCGCTGGGCCCGTCACCTGTGTCGAGAGTCGCGACCGCTGAGAATTCCCAACATTCCCGGATTGTGCAGCATCCACGCCGTCGTGAGTGACTGCCTGCTGCGAGGTCCACTGCGCCGTACCATCGGTGTTCCAGGCAAGGGTCGGAGCGTCGACTGCATCGCCGAGCGGAGAGCCCGGAACGGATGAGGACGTCCCGACCACAAAGGAGTCGAAGTTCATGCTGCCGCCGTGGTACTTCAGTGTGATTGTGTGCCGCCCGGCCGGGATCGCGAGCGAGGTGGAGACCGTTGAGAAGATCGAGCTCGAGGCCGTCTTCGAGACCGCGAGTGTCACCTGACGGGTCGAGTCGACGTAGACCTCGATCGTCCGGAGCGGGTCCAGCCAGCGGCTCACCCGGAACGAGACCGGGTAGGTCGCGGCCGTGGGGGAGTCGACCGTGTACCGAGTCCATTCGCCCTCACGGATGTAACAGACCACATGGGCTCCGGTGGAGAGGCGCTCGATGTCGACCGCGTCCGTCCGGTAGGCCCCGCCTTCGTTCGCCGCGGTCGTGTCCATGTAGGCGTTGCCAGCACCGTTCGTGTCGTAGTCCTCGGCCTGGACCGTGGCCGGCAGAACGTGCGGGACGTACCACGGCGCCGTGGCGGTCGAACCGACGACCGTGATCATACCGGGCATGGTCTTCGTGTTCGACTGGCCGGCGCTATTCCGGACCGTCAGCGAGACCGAGTAGGTCCCGGGTGTCGTGTAGGTGTGGGACGGGTGCTCTGTAGTCGAGACGGCCGTGCCGTCGCCGAAGTTCCAGGACCACGAGGTCGGCGACCCCGTCGTGGTGTCCGTGAACTGGACTGCTAGCGGGGCCTGACCTGAGGTGGGCTCTGCGGTGAAACCGGCGGCGAGCGGTGCGGAGCCGCCTATCTGGATGTATCCGGTCTTCGTGGTGCTCGCAAACGAGGTCACGTTGAAGAGGTAGAGGGTCACGGAGAAGGTGCCGGCCTGGGCATAACGGTGGACCGGGTGCTGCAGGGTCGAGCTCGTGCCGTCACCGAAGAACCAGACCCAGCGGTTCGGGTTGCCGGTTGAGAGGTCCGTGAACTGCACGTCCGCCGGGGCCGACGCGGCCTGTGTCGGCACAGCGGAGAACTCAGCCACGAGCCGGCCGGTGACCGGAGCCGTGGTGACCTGGATAAACCCGGTCTTGGTCTCGATGTCGCTCGTGCCGGCCGCGTTCCGGGCGGTCAGCGAGACCGTGTAGGTACCGGCTGTTGTGTAGGTGTGGCTCGGATTTTGTAGGGTCGAGGTCCCGCCGTCGCCGAAGTTCCAGGACCATGAGGCCGGCGATCCCGTCGACGTATCCGTGAACTGCACGGCGAGCGGAGCCGTGCCCGAGGTCGGGGCGGCTATGAATGCCGCCGTCAGTGCCTGGGGTGCGGTAACGGAAAAACCGCTGGGCAGGGTCGCACTCTGGCCGTCGGGGTTGGTCACGAGGACGTTCCAGGCGCCGGTCGACGTGGAGGACGGAATGGCGAACTGGCACGTGATCAGGCTCGGAGTGGCGACCGAGACCGCGGTGGCCGTAATATCGATCGATCCCGCACGCTGGAGTTTCACGGTCGCGCCGCTCTGAAACCCGGTGCCGGAGAGACTGGTAATTGAGATCGAGGAGTCGGGCATGCCGGAGTTCGGGGAGATCGAGCTGACCGTGAGAGTCGGGGTGGGCGTGCTGCCGCCGTAGATCCACTGGGCCCCCGCGCGGTCGGCTGTGTGCAGAGTCTTGAGGTTCTTGTTCCCAAACGTATCCCCGTTATATCCGAACATCACTTTGCCGACATCGGACGGACGATTCGGCAGATACCCATAGAGATCGTTGAGGTGCAACCAATGACCGAGTTCATGGAGAGCGATTGTCTCGACATTCTGGGTACTGCCGCTCGCAGTCCCGGTCGTCCATGAAAATGCCAGGTTGAACCTGATGTCGGTCTCGACGATCCTGTTGCCGATAGACCAGGTAATCGCCTCTGCAATGGTACTCGTAGAGTCGAAATCCGACGCGGGACGGAAGCAGAGCAGGTTCCGGAAATCTCTCTGGTCTTCGGAAAACTCCGTAGACGATGATGTTCCCAGGTTCTGAAACAGGAAGGATGACGTTGGGATGGCCGCGTTCCAGGTGTTGGCTGCGTTCGTGATCGCGGTGACGGCACCCGGTCCGAGGGTCCCGGGGTTGACGTAGAACTGGGCCGGCCCGTTCCACTTGGACTTGCCGTAACTAAACGTTACAGTGAAGGGGTGATCCTCGGATTTGCCATCTGCATCTGTGTAGACGGTGAGGTACCCGCTGCTCGCACCTCCGCTATACGCATCCAGTGTTCTACCGATCGGAACCTTCACCCTGATCTGCGTGTCCGACCACGAGACGATATCGTTCACGTTGTTGCCGAAATACGGAGAGCTCGATGAACAGTATCCCGACGCATAGATCGGGATCACCTGTATCGCCCCACCATCGGCGTTTCTGCAACGGTATGTGAACGCTACATCCGCCAATGACTCACGTGAAGCCTTGGTCCCGAAACCGCTCCCGGTGATCGTGATGATTGTCTCCGTCCCAGCGGAGGCGGTGGTGGGGGAGACGGAGGTGATGATGACCGGTGCAGCACCCACGACACGCGTCGTGGCATTCGGTTGCGGAGGTGTCGGCGACTGACCGGCCCCCAGCGCCGTAAGGTAGCGTTCGTATACATCAGCTCTCACGGTGGAATCCTTGCCTTTCGGGCCCTGGATAACACCGCCCAGGACAATAGTGACAAGCCCCTGATGGCCACCAAGGACCGTATTCCCCCGCTTCGCGCTATGTTTGACGAAGATGAAGGCATCGGTCCCCGCTGTGAGGATCGGCTGGTCCTCGACCCACTGGGTGATTCCGTCTGCGGTGCCACCGGGCACCGTAAGGGTGAACATATTCGGACCCTGACCTTTAGCGTAACCCCTCACAGTGACCGTGGCTGTGGTCACGATGTTGGTGTGGTCGGCGTTCCACTGGCTTCGGACGTTCGTGATCGTGCCTCGCACGATCTCATCCGCGCCGGTCGCAAGATCCGCATCGTCCATCGGGACCATCAGCGCCTGGCCGCCGGTGGCAAACAGGCAGACCGCCAGCAGCACGATGGATGCGCGCACGAGGGCGCTTTGATGACTGTTAATAACAACGTCTCTCGTAATTTTCACCATCCGTTCCGCAGGTGCTTGATGCTGCGGTATGATTTCGAACCGGGGCCGAGATCGATGAATGTGTTACGGTGTACCCAACAGCGCTGTCTGGTGATATCGACACCCAGAAACACATTCCCTTATATTCATAGTAATAAATAAAGATTTTGGATTTATTTTTCGTTGAGACGAGCAGAAGGTGTGTCGGGCAAGACGAGCCTTCGTCTTGATCAACGAACGTCCCCGCAGGTTCTGTTCCGGCACGCCCGCGGCAGGTGTGCATCCGATGAACATCGTCCCAGGTTCACTTTGCATCCTCCTCCAGTTCCTGTTCTTCCAGCGAAGGACACGCCCGGTGCGGCTGCGCTTGTGAGCCGCGGTCCGGGGTCTGGAGGGAGACCCAGGAGAGACAGGATGACCGCGGGTTGGGGAGATGCTCCAGGAGCGACAGATGACCAACCGATACGGGAGTATTCCAACATTTTTTTTATACATTGCAGCGGTTGGGTCCCGGACACCTGTCGATCGGGGGGATCAGCATCCTGTTCAGAAAGGCGGGCCTGAAGGGTACGCCAACAATCGACAGAGAACGCCATACCGCCGGCTGGGCCATGAAAAAGCCAATGGCGATGGACGTGTATAAGGATCGCCCTCAGTCCCATCACGATGATGGGAGAGACGAGAGATCGGATCGGGAGAAATACCGAACGGTCGCAGCCATTCGATGGACTGAGACGAATCGCGGCTGACCACGTCATGAGAAGAGGAGGTCCTTCTGCCGACCACCGCGACTTTAAAACCTTCTGCATAACGGGGCACGGGAATCCCCGACCCCGGAGCCCGGTTCAAAACCACTGATCGAGGGTCTTCTGCCCGGCCGTGACGCCGAGCCGTTCCAGGGCCCCGTTCACCCGCTCGACCGAGAACGAGTACTCGTCGCAGAGCATGGCCCGGAGCCCCTCCCCGTCGGGGGCGCGCCACTCGAGCACGGCCGGGGCGCCGGCCGGCGGCGCAAGGAAGAAGTCGAGGATCGGAGCCGGATCGAGTTCCGGGAGGCGTTCGGCCACGGTCTCCCCGAACCGGCCCTCGCGGACGAGTTTCAGGGCCGTCTTGGGGCCGACGCCGCGCGCCCCCTCGTTGAAGTCGGTCCCGACCAGGATCCCGATCTCGATCAGCTGCTCGCGCGTGATCCCCAGTCCCTCGAGGACCTCGGCCAGGCGGATCCGCTCTGGCTCGACCGTGATCGTGCGGCCGTGGAGCCGGCGCCGGCCGCTGATCGTGATGTTGCGCGCGAGGTCGGGGGCACCGAAGAGGAGGGCGTCGTAGTCCTGGCTGATCGCGTACGCGACCTGGCCGGTTGCAGCCATCCGGGCCGCCTCGGCCTCGCCCTCGCTCGGCGCCTGCACCCAGGGGATGCCCAGGAGCTCGAGGAGGCGCTGGGCGGACGCGATCGCGGCCCCGTCGATACGGGTCGCCGAGCGGGCCTGTTTGTAGGCCTCGTCCTTATCCCCGCGTTCGACCGCGGCCGCGTGCTGCCGGCCGGCCTCCTCCCGCACGCTCCGCCGCGCCTCGATCGTCGCGGCCTTCAGCAGCGGCGGGGGGCCGTCGAAGACGTAGACCGGCCGGACGCCCTTCTCGAGGAGCTTCGTCGTTCGGAAGAAGAGGCCCGAGAGGTGGGAGGTGACCCGGCCCTCCCGGTCCACGAGCGGCGTGCCGTCGGGCTGGCGGATGATCGTGAGGAACTGGTAGAGCGCGTTGTGCGCGTCGATCGCGGCCGAGCCGGAGAGGCCGTCCCAGCCGATCGGGCATTTGTACGGGGCGAGGATGTCCCGGAGAGCGACCCCCATGGCGATCACCTCTCGGAGCGGAACCGGTTAAATATGACGGCCCTAGCGGTAGAGACGGCGCTGGAAGTCCTGGATGATCGCGTCGATCTGGGTCACGGTCTCGTCGTACTTGTCCGTGAGGACCTCCTGGGTCTCGATCAGGTTCATTCGGATCCCGCGCTCGCGCTCGACCAGCGTGCGCGAGAGGAGCGTGATCTTCGCGCCGAAGACGAGAAAGAGGCCGCCGAGCGAGAGCATCATCAGCGTGGCCGAGACCGCGATGGTGAGATCCTGCCAGAGCCGGAGGACGAGCACGAGGGTCGAGACGACCAGGATGATCGTGAGCACGAACTCGGAGAGGGCATCGCGGAGGTCCATGCTTTTAGATGATGAAGGTCCAGTAATTAAGCTACCTGTTTCGGGGCGCTTATGAAGACGAATCGGCTGCTGCCTCTTGTGGGGATCGGGGTGATGCTCGTCGTGGTGGAGCTCGGCGCAGCCCTGTTCGGGCCCCTGATGCACCGCGCCGGGATCGTCGCGTTCGAGGACCCGAGTTCGACCGCGAACCCAATCATCTTCGTCCTGCTCCTGCTCGGGTTCACGGCCGTGCTCCTGGTCCTGATCCGGTTCGGGATGCGCCGGATCATCCAGGCGATCGTGCTCCTCTCGATAGGGCTCTCATTCGTCTACATCTTCGTCGCGCTCCTCGGTATCGTGATCGCGGACCCGATGATCGTCCTGGGGGGCTCGAGCCTGCTCGGGGCCGCCGCCGTGCTCGTCCTCTTCTGGTACCCCGAGTGGTACGTGATCGACCTGCTCGGGCTCCTGCTCGCGGCCGGGGTCGCGGCGATCTTCGGCACCTCGCTCGGGGTGCTCCCCGTGCTCCTGCTGCTGGTCCTGCTCGCGGTCTACGACGCCCTCTCGGTCTACCGGACCAAGCACATGATCGCGCTCGCCGAGGGGGTGCTCGAGCAGCGGGCCCCGATCCTCTTCGTCGTGCCGAAAGAGCGGGGGTACTCGTTCATTCGCGACGGCGTCGGGCCGGTCGACGACTACCAGCCCGAGTCGAACGGGAAGGGCGGGCGCTCGGCCCTGCTGATCGGGATGGGGGACCTGATCATGCCCTCGATCCTCGTGGTCTCGGCGAACACCTTCATCACGGCCCCCGGGATCGGGTTCCTGAACGGCCCGGCCCTCGGCGCCATCGCGGGATCGGTCGTCGGCATGGCCCTCCTCCTCCACTTCGTCGACAAGGGCCGGGCGCACGCGGGCCTGCCGCCCCTCAACGGCGGTGTCATCCTCGGCTTCCTCGTCGGCTGCGCCGCGACCGGCGCCTGGGCCTGGCTCTGAGCAGGGCAAAGAGACCTGCCTTCAGAACTTCTATATACTTATCAACATGATCAATCATTATGGATCTCTCGCTCATCCAGAAGGACATTCTGATCACCCTGATAACCCTCTATCACCAGCACTCGCGGCCGATCAAGGGTGAGGACATCGCCGAGGTGATCCAGCGCAATCCCGGGACCATTCGGAACCAGATGCAGGCCCTGAAGGCCCTCGAGCTGGTCGACGGCGTGCCCGGGCCGAAGGGGGGGTACAACCCGACTGCGAAGGCCTACCACGAGCTGAACCTCTCGCAGCTCGGAACGGACGCCCAGGTCCCTCTCGCGCGGAACGGCGAGCCCCTCCCGGGCCTCGGGGTGACCGAGATCGACTTCACGACCCTCTGCCACCCCGACGTCTGCCATGCCGTGGTCCGGATCATGGGCAGTGTCAAGCAGTTCGAGATCGGCGACGAGATCACGGTCGGGCCGACACCCGTGAACAAGCTCCTCCTGCGCGGCGAGATCTTCGGCAAGGACGAGGTGCAGGGAGCCCTGATCATCTCGATCTCGGAGATGATCTCGCTCCCCAAGAAGCCGGTCCGCGAGTACATGGCCCGTCCCCTCCGGGTGGTGCCGGCCTCGGCCGCGCTGGACGACGCGGTCCGGCTCTTTGCCGGAGCACAGATCAGCGGGGCCCCGGTCATGGACGGCGAGACCATGCGCGGGATCCTGACGGTCTCGGACGTGATCCGGGCGCTGGCAGCCGGCCGACCCCTCTCGACCCCGGTCACGGCCGTGATGACCCCGGACGTGGTCCAGGTCGAGGCCGACGTCCGGCTCTTCGAGGTGGTCCGGCGGTTCAAGGAGCAGGAGATCGGGCGCCTGATCGTGGTCGAGGACGGACGGCCGATCGGGATCCTGACCAAGACCGATATCATCCGGGTCTTCCCGTCCTCCTGAGACGGAGGCGGGTATTCCGGTCCGAGAGCGGAGATCGCAGTATTTATAGTACGAGAAGCTGACCATTCTGCCATGGTGAACACCTTCTCCCGGAGCCTCTCACGCAAACGTGTCATGTCGAACGACGGGATGGTGATCGGGACACTCAAGAATATCCTGGTCGACCTGGAGAGCGGTCAGGTCGTCGACCTGATCGTTCGGCCGGACCCGACCTTCGATGTGACCGGTTACCGCGTCGACGGCGACCGGCTCCTGATCCCGTTCGAGGCGGTCAAGGACATCAAGGACTATATCGTCGTGGACCGATTCCTCTCGAAGAAATAAGTCGAAAAATAGGATCAGGGAAGGTAGTGGCGGACGGCCTCGACGAACCCGTCGCCGAACGGGGCTGTCGCCACGAAGTCGGCCGCCGCCTGTGCCCCGGGCGCGGCGTTGCCGACAGCGGCTCCGGTCCCCGCCTCTTTTATCATCTCCACGTCGTTCTCGGAGTCGCCCACCGCGAGAAAATCGGACGGCGCCAGGTCCATGGCACGGGCGACTGCGGCGAGCGCGGTCGCCTTCGTGACGCCTGCCTGCTGGAGATGGAGGGCGAAGCCCGTGTCGAGCACCCGCACGGGGTGATCCTTCAACAGGGCTCGAACCTCGTCCGCGGGAACCGTGCGGGCGAACGCGACGTCGGCGAGACGGAGGTTGTGGGAGTGGGGGATCAGCTCGATCCCCCGGTCGGCATAGTGTTCGCGGAGGTGTTCGAATGCGGAGAGCGCGACCTGGCGGTCGCCCATGACGACCGCCTCGCCGGCGAAACCGTTCCGCCACGCCCCGCCATTCTCGGCGATCACCACTCCGCCGGTCCCGATCATCTTGGCAATGCCGTCCATGAAGCAGAGGGTGTTGCCCGACGCGAGCACCACGGGGATGCCGCTGTCGACCAGCCGCCGGATCTCCCCAATCGCGGGGAGGCTGATCCGGCGGACCTGGTCCGTGATCGTACCGTCGATATCGGTGACGACGGCCTTCATACGGGCTTGAGACCTGCCTCTTCGACGATGAAGGGCGCCTCGCCCTCGGGCAGGTTCGGGCTGTCCACCAGGCGCGCGATCCGCTTGCCGCCCTTCGACTTCCTGAGGTAGAGCCGGAAGGTGGCCGTGTGGCCCACGATGTTGCCGCCGATGGGCTTGGTCGGGTCGCCGAAGAAGACGCCCGGGTTCGACATCACCTGGTTCGTGACCAGGCCGACCGCGTTGTTCTCGTCGATGAGCTTGAAGAGCTCGTGCATGTGCCGGTTCAGCTTCTGCTGCCGGGTCGCGAGCGTGCCGCGCCCGGCGTACTCGGCGCGGAAGTGGGCCGTGAGCGAGTCGATGATGAAGAGCTTGACCGGCATGTCCGAGGTCTTCAGCTCGACCGCGAGCTCGCGGGCCGTGTCCATCAGGAGCATCTGGTGGTCCGAGGTGTGGGCCCGGGCCACGTGGATGTTCGCGAGGAACTCCTCGGGCGAAGGGATCTCGTACTCGGGGTGGTCGGGGAACGAGAGCCCGTGGACCATCTGCTCGATCCGCTCGGGGCGGAAGGTGTTCTCGGTGTCGATGTAGATCGCCGAGCCGCCGAGCCCACCGAGATCCTCGAGGACCTGGACGTTCACGGCCAGCTGGTGGACGATTTGGGACTTGCCCGACCCGAACTCGCCGTAGCACTCGGTGATCGCCTGGGACTCGACCCCGCCCCCGAGGAGGGCGTCGAACTCGGGCACGAAGGTCTGGAGCTTGCGGATCTGCTTCCGCTGCTCGAAGACTTCCTGGCCGGTCCGGAATCCACCGATGTCCGCGATCTCGCGGGCGGCCTTGATGATCTTCTTCGCAGTCGATTCGCCGATCTCGGCCGCCTCGGCCAGATCGGTCGGCGACGCGGTCGCGATGCTCTCGACGGTCAGGTATCCCGCCTCGCGGAGCTTGTCGGCCGTGGTCGGGCCGACGCCGGGGAGGTCCTCGATGTCGAGCGTGGGTGCTGCGACAGGTGCAGTCATATCGTTATCTCCTACAGAACTGATGAGTTCTTCTTGCGGTGCAATCCGACCGGAGATTCCGGTCGCTCTAGAATATAAAGTCGACGCAGGCGGTTATAACCCGGACCATCGTGGCGCGAAAGTGAAGGGGCGACGAGTGCGACACAGGGGATACCGGTCGATCGTCGGGGCCGGCACGCCGGGTGGGAACGCCCGAACGCAGCCCGCCCCTCACCCGTGAGGGGCCAGGGCCGCGAGCCGGCGCCGGACCGCCTCGGCGTCCGGAGACGCCGGGACGGCCCGCTCGGGCGTCAGCCGGTTGCCGGCGAGCCGGCCCTCGACCCGGAGCTCGTCGCCCATCCTGAACTCGCCTCCAGCCAGGAGGTAGGAGCGGACCCCGTCGTCGATGAAGAGGCCGGCCGGCGTCGCGAGGACCGTCCCCTCGATCGCCACCTCCTCATCGCCCGCGGACGGGAGGAGGACGCCCGTGTTCCAGCCGGCCGAGACCTCGAGGTCGCCGTACCGGCCGGGCTTCGCGGTCCCGCCGTAGACCTCGAGTCGGTCGCCGATCGCGAGCGGGAGGAGCGCGTGCTCGCCCCAGAGGACGATCGGGGCCTCGCCCCCGTCGTCTTTGAGCACGAGGTTCCGGACCCACGAGGGCTCGCCCGAGCGCGCCACGAACTGGCGGGGGGGCTGAAGGGACCGGACCTCGCCCCGGACCGAGACCGTCCCCTCCGCCGGAAGGGAGGCGAGGGGCGTGGTCGCGACCTCGGGGGCACTCTCGACCCGCTCGATGGTCGAGCCCTCGTCGATCGAGAACTCCCGCCGCTCGGACCGGCGCGAGGGCTGCAGGTTCGTTACCCGGACCGCGTCGCCCGGGCCGAGCCCGTCGAAGAGCCCGGGCTGCCAGGCCACGAGCCGGAAGACCCCGTCCTCGTTCCCGACGAGGGCCTCGGTCATCTCGCCCGGGGTCCCGTCACGGCGCGTGAACGAGCGCGGCGGCCGGAGGGTCAGGACGCGGACGACGAGCTCGGCCACGACCTCCTCGGCCGGGGTCCGCCCGCCGCCCGCTCCGCCAGGCGGCGCCTGGCAGTCGACCTCGCACCCGGCCTTCTGGAGGGCGAGCGCGGTCACCTCGCCGCGGCGGCGGGCCGAGGGCCGGGCGATCACCTCGAGGACCTCGCCCACGGCGAGCTCGGCGATCGCGTCCGCCCGCTCGTCGAAGAGGGCCATCTCGACCCGGCCGGTCTCGTCCCCCAGGGTCACGGTCGCGATCCGCCCCTCATCGCCGTCGGCGCGGATGAAGGTGCGCGGCTCGGAGAGGGCGAGGACCCTGCCAAAGAAGAGGACCAGGCTCGCCTTGCCGAAGAGGTCGCGGACCTTCCGGTGGGCCCGCCCGAGGTCGCCGACCACGAGCATCGCGGCCGTCTCCTCGTCCACGAGCCCGCCGCAGGCCGCGGCCTTCGCCTCCACCCGCTCCTCGAACTCCGCCTCAGGCAGGAGGTCATCCACGAGCGCGTAGTGGAAGCGCATGGCCTAGAGCCAGGGCGGGGTCGCCCGGGTTCCGACCAGGTCGTCGATCGTCTCGGCCCGGCGCATCAGGGCGCGGTCGGGGCCGCGCACGAGCAGCTCGGCCGCCCGGGGCCGGGCGTTGTACTGCGAGGCCATGGCGAAGCCGTACGCGCCCGCGTCCAGGACCGCGATCAGGTCGCCCTCCTGGACGGCGGGCAGGGCCCGGTCGGGGGCCAGGATGTCCCCCGACTCGCAGATCGGGCCCGCGACCGTGCAGACCCCGGCTGGGGGCTGATCGGCCCGGTTCGCGACCACGACCTCGTGGTAGGCGTCGTACATGGCGGGCCGGATCAGCTGGTTGAAGCCGGCGTCGACGTTGACGAAGCGCCGGTGGGCGTCCTTGGTCGAGTTGACCCTTGTGAGCAGCACGGTCGAGTCCGCGACGAGCGAGCGGCCCGGCTCGACCCAGAGGGCCGGCCGGATCCCGAGCGCGGTCACCCCGTCCACGAAGACCGGCATCACGGCGTCCGCGTACTCGCGGGGCGTGGGGGCTCGCTCCTCGTCGTGGCGGTACGGGATCCCGAGGCCGCCGCCGAGGTCGATGAACTCGAGCACGACCCCGAGCCGGACCAGCTCGCCCGCGATCCAGACCATGACCCGGGCCGCCTCGACGAAGGGCTCGAGGGCCAGGATCTGCGAGCCGATGTGGCAGTGGATCCCGACCGGCCGGACGTGCTCGGCTGCGAGCGCGGCCCGGTAGGCGTCCGGGATCTCGGCATGGGGGATCCCGAACTTCGAGGAGGCGATGCCGGTCGCGATCTTGGGGTGGGTCGGGACCTCGAGGGCCGGGTTCACCCGGAACGAGACCTCGGCCGTCTTCCCGAACGCTCCCGCGACCTCGTCGATCGCCCGGAGCTCGTCCGTCGAGTCGAGCGAGACCCGGACGCCGTGCTCGATCGCGAGGCGGAGGTCCTCGCGCGACTTGGAGGAGCCGTTGAAGAGGAGGCGCAAGGGGTCCATCCCCGCGCGGAGGGCGAGGTCGAGCTCGCCGGGGCTGAAGACGTCGGCGCCGGCCCCCTCATCGGCCAGGACCCGGAGGAGGGCGGGGTTGCCGTTCGCTTTCGCCGCGTAGAGGACCTGGACCGGCTCGTAGTATGCCTGCAGGGCGTCGCGGTACTCGCGGTACCGCGCCCGGACCCGCTCCTCGTCCGTGACGTAGAGGGGGGTGCCGTACTCCCCGGCGAGCCGGACCGTGTCGTGCTCGCCGATCCAGAGATGGCCCTCGCGGACCGAGAGATGCGGGGGCAGGTTCATCGGAGGGCCTCCATCCGGCCCAGGGCCTCCCGGATCCGCTCGATCGGGCGGGTCAGGGCGAAGCGGACGTAGCCCTCGCCGAAGTCCCCGAAGCCGACCCCGGGTGTCGCCACGATCGCGGCCTCATCGAGGAGCCGGGCCGCAAAGGCCATCGAGTCCTCGACCGGGAGCCAGACATAGAAGGTCGCCTTGGGGGCCTCGACCTCGTATCCGAGGGAGCGGAGGCCGGCGACCATGACGTCGCGCCGCTCCTCGTACACCCGGCAGGCGGCCGCCACGCAGTCCTGCGGCCCCGAGAGGGCCGCGATCGCCGCGTGCTGGACCGCGTCGAAGACGCCCGAGTCGACGTTCGTCTTGACCCGCCCGAGGCCGGCGAGGACCTCGCTGTTCCCGACGGCCATCCCGATCCGCCAGCCGGTCATGTTGTAGGTCTTGGAGAGCGAGTGCATCTCGACCCCGACCTCGGCGGCCCCGTCGGCCTCGAGGAACGAGGGGGCGCGGTACCCGTCGTAGGCGATCTCGGAGTAGGCGTTGTCCGAGACGACCACGACGTCGTGCTCGCGGGCGAACGCGACGACCTCGTCGTAGAACGAGGCCGGCGCGATCGCACCCGTCGGGTTGTTCGGGTAGTTGACGAAGAGGAGCTTCGCCCGTCTCGCCACGTCGGCCGGGATCGCGTCGAGGTCGGGGAGAAAGCCGTTTGCGGCCGCGAGCTGAAGCTCGTGGAGCTCGCCCTCGGCGAAGAGGGTCGAGGTCCGGTAGACCGGGTATCCCGGGCTCGGCGCGAGGACCACGTCGCCGGGGTTCACGAACGCCTCGGGGATGTGGGCGATCCCGTCCTTGGAGCCCATCAGGGCGAGCACCTCGGTCGTGGGGTCGAGGTCGACGCCAAAACGGCGTCCGTACCAGCCCGCGATCGCCTCGCGGTATGCGGCCATGCCGGCATACGACGGGTAGTGGTGGTTCGCCGGATCGCGGGCCGCGGTGCAGAGCGCCTCGACCACATGCGGCGGGGTCGGGAGGTCGGGGTCGCCGACCCCGAGGTCGATGATATCGGCGCCGGACCGGGCCTTCTCGGCCTTCATCGCGTCGATCCGGGCGAAGAGATATGGGGGGAGGGCGCTGAGCCGGTCCGCGTACATGCGCCTGATCTATTGACCGGGCCGGACTTTAAGCTGAGGACGGGCTCAGTATCCGGTCGCATAGTACCAGCCGTGCTCCTTGACCAGGCGGACGGGCACCCCGAAGAGCCCGCCGATCCGCTCGTCGGTCAGGATCGCCTCCTTCGGTCCGTCGGCGACAATCCGCCCGCCCTGCATCAGCACGACCCGTCCGCACTCGGGGACGATGTCGTGGAGCTGGTGGGTCACGACGATCACGGCCGTCCCGGCCCGGGCGACCTCGCGGAGGGTCTGCCGGAGGGTGTGGAGGGCCGAGAGGTCGAGGCTGTTCGTCGGCTCGTCCAGCAGGAGCGCGGCCGGGTCGTGAACGAGCGCCCGGGCGATCAGGCAGCGCCGGGCCTCGCCCGAAGACATGGCCCCGATCGGCCTGCCCATGAGGTGCTCGATCCCGAGAAATCGGCTGATCGCGTCGGCCCTGGCATGCATCGCAGGGGTCACCCGGTGGTTGAAGAGCCCGATCGAGGAGAAGAAGCCCGAGAGGACCACCTCGCGCCCGGTGACCCCGGGGGCGTAGGCCTGCTGGAGGTCGTTCGAAACGACCCCGATCGCCGAGCGGAGCTCGAAGACGTCCCAGACCTCGCGGCCCCGGCAGGCGAACAGAGTCCCCTCCCGCCGGACCGGGTAGAACTCGCGCAGGATCGTCCGGATCAGGGTCGACTTCCCGGCCCCGTTCGGGCCGAGGATCGCAAGATGCTCGCCCTCGTCGAGCCGGAGCGAGACCCGGTCGAGCACGGTCCGGCCCTCGCGGACGACCGTGACGTCCCTGAACTCGAGGAGGGACGGCGTCATCGCCACTCGACCCGGAGCGGCGCCCGCCGGGGGATCCCGTGCGGACGGAACCGCGGTCGGCCGAAGAGCAGGGCGAAGGCGAAGGCCCGGCCCGGGGGCAGGGCGAGGGCCGCCCGGAGGGGCTCCCACCGGGCTGCGGCGATCGCGAGGAAGCCGGCCCAGCAGGTCCCGACCCCGAACGAGGGCGCGGCGAGGTCGGCATGGGTGAGGGCGATGATCCCGTCGACGAAGCCCGAGCCGCCGTCGGCCGGGACATGGGCCACGAGCAGGTGGGGGGCCCCGCGGCAGATCGGGTCGGCTCCCCGGTCCCACGCGGCGACGAGCGGCGCGAGCACGGAGGGCGGCATCATGGGATCGGGGGCGGCGAGCTCGTGCCGCATCCAGTCGACCACGAGGCCGGCGAGGCGCCGGACCTCGGCCGGGTCGTGGACCACGAGCCACTCGACAGGCTGCCGGTTGCCGCCCGAGGGGGCGTACCGGGCGAGATCGAGGATCGCCTCTATCGTCTCGCGCGGGACCGGCTCGGCCGTGTACTGCCGGACCGAGCGCCGCGCCTGCAGGTAGCGCCCGAGGCGTCCGGGCTCGATCTCCCAGTCCTCGGGGCCGGCGGCGGACCGCTCCTCGGGGAGGTCCAGGGCGATGGCCCGGACGGGGCAGTAGGTCTCGCAGTGCCCGCACTCAATGCAGAACGGGGCCCGGGCGGGGTCGACCGCGGGCGCCCGCCCCTCGCCGGCCGGGGCGATGAGCCGGGCCGGGCAGACGGCGGCGCAGGTCCCGCATCCCGTGCAGCGTTCCTCGTCGATCAGGATGGTGGCCATGGCGATGAGACTCCTCTGATGGTACCAGGATGATAGGCCGAGCGGTTTCTTAAAGCCCTCACGGGAGGGGCGGGCCCCGTCAGCCAGATATCTCCGGACGACGGAGATGAATGGTATGGAAGAGCAGGTGCCGGCCCGAGAGCTCGCGGACCGCATGGCCCGGTTCCGGGCGCGGATGGACCGGGACGAGCCCGACTGGGAGCTCGCGGCCATCTTCGGCCCAGTCAACCGCTACTACCTGGCCGGCACCCTGCAGGACCAACTTCGCTAATTTTCCTCCGCGACTTTTTTCATTCATTCGCGCTCCAGGTTTCCTTTGGCTATCCCGGGTTTCTGAGTGCAGGAATGGTGCGCACAATCTTCAAGGTCTATCGCACCGCTTCCCAGATGAATAGTCGGAATTGACCAAACCGGAACGCGCACATCTCAATGGTCCGCGGCCCGGGTTTCACGGGTGAAAACCGTGTCCAGAGCACGGCCATCCAG
Source organism: Methanoregulaceae archaeon UXB-2016 (assembly GCA_004332335.1). Taxonomy (GTDB): domain Archaea; phylum Halobacteriota; class Methanomicrobia; order Methanomicrobiales; family Methanospirillaceae; genus UBA288. The sequence continues at coordinate 113,127 of SISS01000038.1, forward strand.
ATGTTCTTGAGGAGAAACGAGATGATGGCGAAGAGATAGCGGATCACCGGATTCCGGGTCGACATTCGGGGCTTAACCTGGTTGCGCATCCGGTACGACGACTCGATCGCGAACCGTGATCGGTACGTCTCGTGGATCCGTCGAGGTCCCCAGGGTACGCCGTTTGTCACATAGCCGAGATTCTCGACACCATGCTTTTCCCGTTTTCCTTTTGCATAGATCACCGTGATTGCAATCTTCAGGTGGAGCGGCAGTTTTCCACGCATG
>SISS01000039.1 GCA_004332335.1 Methanoregulaceae archaeon UXB-2016
GACGGCAGGTTGTAGTCGGCGATATCGCTCGGCTGCACGCCGATGAACTGCGCGCGCGGCGTCGCGAGCAGCTCGGACATGTGCGCCGACTTGATCGAGCCGTACGCGACCGAGGCGAAGATCCGGTAGGACCAGGGGTCGCCGTCCGTGAAGACCGTGATCGGGAGGTTGAACCGGTCGCTGAGCATGTGCAGCACCCGGCGCGTCGACCGTGCCGGCTGGCCCTTCAGGTGGACCAGGATCGCGTCGTGCTCCTCGTCGAACCCGTTCTCCTGCAGCCGGGCGTACATGCCGCCAGTCTCGATCGCGATCACCATCTTCGCATCGTGGTCGACGAAGTCGAGCCCCTCGACATTGTTCGGGATCCCGTACCCGGCCTCGCCCACGTCGTCGCGGCAGTGGATCTCGCGGACCCCGCGCCGGGTCGTCTCCCGGATCCGGAGGGGCCCGAAGATCGAGGCCCCGTCCTCCTCGGGCCGGAGGTGGAAGGCCTCGCGCTGGAGCGTGGTCAGGATCTCGAGGTCCTCGATCAGGAAGTTCGACTCGTCCTGCGCCCCGAACTTCGCGCGCTTCCACCCCTCGGAGATGTAGTAGAGCTCTCTGAGGGTCGACGACCGGTTCTCGTTGAGCTGCTGCTTCAGAAAGCCGATCACGTAGGCCATCTTCAGGAGGTGCAGGGCCGACTTCGCCGTGTGGGCCGACCGCAGGCTCTCCTTCTCGCCGTACTTCCAGACCTCGGACTCGTCATCGAACTCGATGTTCTGCTTGGTCCGGGTCGGGAGAGCGATCGAGGGGACCTCGCCGCCGTGCATCTGGTCGTACCACGCCTCTGCGATCCGCAGGAGCTCGGTCTGCGCCCGCTGGTCCAGTTCCTGTTTATACATCGAGGTCCACCACCACCTTCTGGTGTTCGTCCACGCCGCGGAGATCGATCGTCCCGCTCCCGCGCCCCGTGTAGGCCGCGCGCCAGGCGTCGCCCGGCGCGAGGGTCACCTGCCAGACCCGGGTCACCAGGTCGTCGAGCGCGGTCGCGAAGTCGGGGGCCGGCACCGCGTCCTCGGCGAGGTCTTCGGACTGCTCGAAGACCTGGAGCGAGAGCTCGCGGCTCGTATGGTTCTGGACCTCGATCTCGACCCGGCCGTCGCGGGTCCGCTTCTTCGCCACGACCTTCTTCATGATCTGCCCCTCGATCGGCGAGATGTCGGGGAGCGGCCGGCCGGTCACCTCGGCCACCTTGGCCGCGAGCTCGGGCAGGATCGCGCAGACCGCGCGCGCCCGCTCCTCGGCGAGCCGTGTCCGGTCCCGGCGCGAGAGGAAGGTCCGCAGGTCGCGCCCGAGGTCCTGGAGCGCCAGCATCACCTCCCGCTCGATCTCGGGGATCGTGGCGATCGCGTCCTTGGACTCCGAGGTGAACGGCACGTTCGTGGACGCGACGTGGACCAGGATCAGGAGCGGCCCCTGGGGCAGGCCGGCCTGGCTGAGCCCGTAGCTCCGCCAGTTCACCTCGGCCACGCAGTGCGTGGTCGTGCAGGCCCCCTGCTGGTAGATCAGGGGCACGCGGTTCGCAAAGCGCATCAGCTGCGCGCTCCCCTCCGCCGGGAGCTTGCCCCCGTACCCGAGCGCGGCCTCGACCATGAAGGGATGGCCGCCGTAGACCGCGCTCGGCCGGGTCCGGGCCGCCACAAAGTCCATCCGGTACTCGGCCGAGAGCCCGCGGATCAGGAGCTCCTCGCCGATCGGCGAGAGGCACTGGGTGGTCGGCGGGGGCGGCACCCGGACCGACTGGAGCGCGGCGAGGAGGCGCGAGAGGTCGTCGCCCGAGAGGCCCTCGACCCGTGCAGAGGGCTGCAGGCCGGCCGCGGCGCAGATCTCCTCGGCGGTCTTCTGCCCGACCCGGACGAACTGGTCGACCAGGAACGGGGCGACCGTGCCCTTCGAGCCCGCGACCATCCGGGCGAGCTGCCCGAGCTCGATCCCGAGCGGGTGGGGCTTGATCGCCTTGGGCGGCACGAGCGGCTCGTCCACGACCCGGTCCGAGATGAAGGCCTCGCCGTCGATCTCGGCCCGGATCCGCGCGTGGGGGTTGACCACGCCCGTCGACCGGAGGTACTCGACGAGCCGCTTCTTCGCCGCGAGGCTTGCGCGGAACTCGATCTCGACCCGGGTCCCGTGGGTCCGGTCCCACTCGACCTCGACGTGCTCGAGGAGCTCGGGCTCGTTCGTCTCGACCCGGATCCGGAGCGAGAACCGGTGGGCCGGCTCGAGCGCGCCGGTCCGGGTCGTGATCACAGCCGGAAGGCCGGTCGTGAGCTGGGCGTAGAGGACCGCGGCCGAGATCCCGATCCCCTGCTGGCCGCGGCTCTGCCGGATCTGGTGAAAGCGCGAGCCGTACAGGAGCTTGCCGAAGACGAACGGCACGTTCTCGGGGACGATCCCCGGGCCGTTGTCCTCGACCGCGACGCGGAAGGTCTCGGGCCCGGTCCGCCGGACCTCGATCTCGATATCGGGGAGGACCTCGGCCTCCTCACAGGCATCGAGGGCGTTGTCGACCGCCTCCTTGATCGTGGTGATGATCCCGCGCGTGGGCGAGTCGAAGCCGAGCAGGTGCTTGTTCTTCTCGAAGAACTCGGCGATCGAGATCGACCGCTGCTGTCGCGCGAGCTCCTCAGCGAGCGCCAGGGGCGTCCACCTCCCGTCCAACCGTCCGGGCCACGGCCGCCTCGAGGGCGAGGGTCTCCTGGACCCCGCTCGCCAGGTCCTTGAACGCGACGACGCCGGCCTCGGCCTCGCGCGCTCCGATCAGGACCGCATAGTCCGCGGTCCTGGCCGCCCTGGTCAGCTGGGCCCCGAGGCCCCGGCCCGAGAGGTCGAGCTCGGCCCGGAGGCCGGCGGCGCGGAACGCGGCCGCGGCCACGCACGCGGCGCAGGCGCCCTCGGAGGTGGAGAGGACCGCGACTGTCGGACGCGGCGGCACCTCGACCTGGCCGAGCGCGACCATCACGCGGTCGAAGCCGATCGCGAAGCCGCAGGAGGGCGTATCCTCGCCCCCGAAGAGGTGGGCGAGGCGGTAGGCCCCGCCGCCGACGATCTGGTTCTCGGCCCCGAGGTTCTGGGCGAAGCCCTCGAAGACCATGCCCGTATAGTAGTCGAGGCCGCGTACGATCCCGAAGTTGAGGGTGTAGTCGAGGCCGGCCGCGTCGAGGAGGGTGACCAGCTCGCGGAGGCGCGCCTCCTCGGGAAGCGGCCCCGTGAGCGCGAACGCCTCGTCGAGGGTCGTCGCGGCGACCAGCGCCTCGAGGGACGGGGCCAGGTCCTCGCGCCCGAGCCCGGCGAGGGCGGCAACCAGGCCGTCGAACTCGCGCTTGTCGAGGAGGCCCATCACGGCCCGGCGCGCGCCCTCGTCGAGGTCGGCGAGGAGCGAGCGCATCAGGGCGAGGTGGCCGACCTTCAGCTCGTACTCGACCCCGGAGGCCTGGAGAGCGGCGTCGGCGAGCAGGACCACCTCGGCGTCGGCCATGGCCGTGTCCGCGCCGATCAGCTCGGCCCCGAACTGCCAGAACTGCCGGTACCGCCCCTTCTGGGGCCGCTCGTACCGGAAGCAGTCGTCGTAGTAGAACCAGCGAAGCGGCTTCGGGAGCACCCGCGCCTCGTTGACGTAGAGGCGGAGGACCGGCGCGGTCAGCTCGGGCCGGAGGGAGAGGGCGCGGCCCCCCTTGTCCTCGAATGCGTACATCTCGTTGACGATCCCCGGTCCCGAGCGGAGGGTGAAGAGTTCGAGCTCCTCGAAGACCGGCGTCCGGACCTGGCCGTACCCGAAACGGCGGGCCGCCTCGCGCATCCGCTCCTCGATCTCGCGGCGCGCCTCCATCTCGTCCGGGAGGAAGTCCCTGGTCCCGCGCGGTCGCTGCAGCATCCTTATAAACTCGGTTCCGGCCGCTTATCTTTGTTGTCGCGGGGCGGAGCCGAGCGCGCGGTCGAGGGTGGACTCGGAGGTCCAGATCCGTTCGCGCCCGACCCTGCCCTGGAGGTAGAGCGCGAGCAGGATCAGGCCGAGGCCGACGAGTTCGAGCTGGGGCGCGTACGAGAGGCCGACGCCGAGGAGGGCGAGGGCCGTGAAGACGACGCCGCGGTACGCGGCCGTGCGGTAGCCCGGCCGGCCGGTCCGCCAGAAGATCCGGGCGTCGCGAAGCCAGAGGTAGGCGACACCGGCCGCGCCGATCCAGGCGACGTAGACGAGGTAGGACATGGGATACAGCAGTTATTTAACGCGCACCCATATCTGTAGTGCAGATCATGCCAGCGAACAGGACACTTGCGGCCCTGCTCGAGCGCTACCGGGCGGGAGAGATCTCGCTCGAGGCGGCCGCGCAGGAGATCGAAGGGCTCCGGCTCGAGGCCGTGGGAGAGCTCGCGCAGATCGACCTCGGGCGGCAGGTCCGGTGCGGCCTGCCCGAGGCCGTGCTCGCCGAGGGCAAGTCCGCGGCACAGCTCGCGGCGATCGTGGTCTCGCACGCCCGCGCCGCCGGCCGCTGCATCGTGACCCGGGTCTCGGTCGAGCAGGCCGACGCGGTCCGACGCGCGACCGGAGAAGCCGGGCTCCGGCTCGAGGAGCGGACCGAGGCCGGGGTCCTGATCGCCTCGGACGGGCGCGAACGGCCGCGGACCGGGGGGGTCGTCGCGATCGTCACGGCCGGGACCTCGGACATCCCCGTCGCCGAGGAGGCCCGCGCGGTCGCCGAGGAGATGGGCTGCACGGTCCGGTGCGCCTACGACGTGGGCGCGGCCGGGATCCACCGGCTCTTCCCGGCCCTGAAGGCCCTTCTCGGGGCGCACGTCTTCGTGGTCGCGGCCGGGCGCGAGGGCACGCTCCCGGCGGTCGTGGCCGGGCTCGTCGACCGGCCCGTGATCGGCGTCCCGGTCTCGACCGGGTACGGATACCAGGGCGAGGGCCAGGCCGCGCTCGGCTCGATGCTCCAGTCCTGCTCGGTGATCGCGGTCGTGAACATCGACGCGGGCTTCGTGGCCGGCGCGTTTGCGGCAAAGATTGCCAACCAGGCGGTGAGCCCGTGAGGCGCGCCTTCTACATCGGCCGGTTCCAGCCGTACCACAACGGCCACCACGCGGTCCTCACCGAGATCGCCAAGGCCGCGGACGAGATCGTGATCGGGGTGGGGTCGGCCCAGCTCTCGCACGAGCTCCAGAACCCCTTCACGGCCGGCGAGCGCGTCCTGATGATCACGCGCTCGCTCAGAGGGCTCGGGGTGCCGGTCTACGTGATCCCGATCGAGGACCTCCGCCGGAACTCGCTCTGGGCCGCCCACGTCCGGTCCATGACCCCGCCGTTCCAGATCGTGCACTCGGCGAACCCGCTGGTGACCCGGCTCTTCGCCGAGGCCGGCATGGCCGTCCACTCGGACGCGATGTACGAACGCGACCGGCACAGCGGGACCGAGATCCGGCGCCGGATGCTCGAGGGCGAGGCCTGGGAGCCGCTCGTCCCCACGCCCGTGGTCGAGGTCCTGAACGAGATCGACGGTGTCGGCCGGCTCCGGCAGATCGCGAGGAGCGACTGATGCCGGTCTTCCGCTTCGTCCGGGACCTTCTGGGCCGGAAGGACGCCGAGCCGGCGGTCGAGGAGCTCGGGCTCGAGGAGCTGCCAGCCCTCCTCGATCGGGAGGAGGAGCGTGTGACCGCCCGGGTCGGCCCGGTATGCGAGGCGCCGGCCCAGGAGATTCGGCACGCGGTGTCCGGGCTCGAGGGCGTGCTCGCCGTTCTCCGAAAGGCCGACTGGGACATGGCCCTCCACCCGAAGCTCGAGCAGATCTCCCGGACCACGCTCCCCGCGTTCGTCCGCGCGATGGACACCTGCCTCGCCCGGCCGCTCCCCGAGGAGCCGCACGAGTTCTACGGGGCCGCGACCGCGGTCCTGAAGTGCGCGGTCTCGGCCCTCCGCGGCCAGGGGCGATACCTGCGCGCGGTCCTGCCGGAGGAGATGAAAGCCATCAAGGACGGGATCGATGTGATCGGTCATGCCGTGAACACGATGACGACCGCCTTCGGCGAGGAGAAGCGGGATCTCGCACGCCTGGAGGAGCTCCGACAGCGGCTGGAACGAATCGCGGCCCTCGAGCACGAGCACGGCCAAGCACTCCGGCGCTCGGCCGAGGCCAAAGGAGGGCTCGAGGCCCTTGTCGACGAGGAGACGGCCGCCGGGGCCGAGCTCGAGCGCCTGAACCGCTCGGCCAGGGCCGCCGATCTCGACGTCCAGCGGGCCGGGCTAGACCGGCTTCGGGCCCGGGCCCTCGCCCTCGAGACCGCGCATCGCAGCGAGGCCCAGGCCTTCGTCCAGGCCTTCCGGCGGGGCGAACGGCTCCGGGCCAGGCGCGGCGAGCGCCAGGCGGCGACCCGCCTTCATCGCCTTCAGGGGCTGCTCGAGGAGCCCCTTCCGTGGGACGAGGCCGCGCTCGCCCCCCTCCTCGCGGACGGCCTCGCCCAGGTCCGGGACCTGGTCGCTGAGGGCGAGATCGCGCCGAAAGAGGAGCCCGCATCGACGGTCGAGGCGTTCCTGGCCCGTGCCGCGGCGCAGGTCGGGGTCGCGGCCGAAGGAGACGCGATCGAACGGCAGCTCGCAGCCTCGCCCGTCACGATCGACCGCGAGCGGCTCTCGAGCCGGCTCCGGCAGTTCGAGCACCGGAAGGCCGCGCTCGAGGACGAGCGGAGCGGACTTGCCCGCGTGGCCGCGCAGAAGATCGAGGAGAAGACCGCCGTCCTCGCTGCCCTTGAAGAGGGGATCGGGGAGGTCTTTTCGGGCCGGGTCCGCCTCCGGCCCCCCGGGGCATAACCCTATCTCCCCCCGGGGAGTACCGTAGATGCATATGGTCTCAGCAGAAAAACGGGACCGGCTCCTCGCCTTCGGCGTTCCGATCGCTGCGTTCGGCGGAATTCCGGTCGCCATCGGGCTCGCCCGGGCCGGACTCGTCCAGGACCCTGGATCGTTCGCCTGGGGCTGCGTGATCGGCTCGGTCCTGCTCGCATACCTGGCCTATCTCAAGCCCCGGCGGGACATCGTCTCTCTGCTCGCGCCGCTCTACGCTCTGCTGATCTTCATCGTCCCGATGGAGCTGCCGCCGTCGCTCCTGACGCAGGTCCTCTTCGCGGCGACCCTGACGGCCCTGGTCGTCCGGCTGCAGCGATCGTTCTCAAAAAGGATGGGAGATGCCAGAACGGCAGTTCCCGAATCTAATTAAAAGCGAGGCTTACGGTGCTTCGGCAGGCAGTCGAAGCAATACACCGGACGTCCCTCAGTCGGCTTGAAAGGGACTTCGCACTCTTTACCGCAGTCCGAACAGACCGCCTTGGTCATCTCCCTCGGGCCGCTGCTGCTGGCACCAAAGTTCCTGGAACCGCCACGCGGCCCGCCAAATCTTCTGTTATCCATTTGGATTACTCTCACAGATCGCTCTGCAGGATATCGTAAGGCCGATCCCAGCAATAATGCTTCTCTTTATGTCCGGTCCGTCACGGTGATGAACCGGGTCGAAGTCCGGGTCGAGACCCCGGCGGCGTTCGAGACCCGGAGGCCGATCGAGTAGGTTCCGGGCTGTCGGAAGATATGGCGCGGGTTCCGTTCGGTCGAACTCGAGCCGTCGCCGAAGGTCCAGCGCCACTCGCGCGGCACCCCGGTCGAGGCGTCCGTGAACTGGACCGCAAGCGGATCGGGCCCCGCGCGCGGCGTGGCGCGGAACGCGGCCTCGGGCCGCTGCACCCCTGCCGTGACCGTGACCTGGCGGGTCCGGACCGAAGTGTTCGCACCGCGAAGGTCGCTGACCCTGAGGGTCACCGTGTACCGGCCGGGCTTCTGATAGACATGGGTCGCGCTCCGCGTGATCGCACCCGTGCCGTCGCCGAACGACCAGTCGAAGAGGGCGGCGCCCCCGCGCGACGTCTCGTTGAACCGGACCGTGAGCGGAGCCGTGCCCGAGGCCGGGGCGACCGAGAAGCCCGCGACCGGGGCGGTCACGTTCCCGATCGCCCGGAGCGGGAGTTTGTCCACCATGTATCCGGCGACCGGGTAGGTCCGGTCGCAGAGCCCGTCTCCGTCCTTATCAACCGTGGTCTGCGAGAAGCCCCGGCCGCTCGGCCGCCCCCAGAAGTTGCCGCCCAGGGCCGGGCCGCCTGCGATCGACCGGCCCGAACGCGGGCCGGCCGCCCAGTTGATTCCCGAGACCTCCCCCCCGATGTAGAGATTTCGATTATTCACGAGGTAGTTGTCCGTGATCTGTCCGCCCCGGGTGCGGTAGAGATAGAGCCCGGTCAGGACACTGTCCGTGACCCGGTTCGAGCAGATCTGCGGGGCCGTGGATCGACCCGAGATCGCGAGGCCGTAGTCGTTTCCCTCGAGCCGGCTGGTTGTCACGCAGCCCCGGAGTCCGGGGTTGAAGATGATCCCGTAGGTACAGGACTGGACGAGGCACGCCTCCATCCCTCCGTCCTCGGTATTCCAGAAGTAGGCCCCGTACTGGAGGTCGCGGATCCGCAGGTTCCGGATGGTCACGTTCCGGACGCGGCCGGCCGGCGAATGGACCAGGATGCCGCAGGAGTTCGGTGCGTCCTCCCCGCTGATCACGCGGCCGTTCCCCTCGATCGTGACGTTGGGTGCTTGCACCTCGATCCCGATCCGGCCGCCGTGGAGCGTCAGGTTCTGCTCGAGGACGTAGGTCCCCGGGACTGTGATCACGGCCGGGCCGGTGATCCCGACGGTCGGGGCCGCCGTTGCTGCGCCGGCCAGTGTCGCAGCCAGTATAATGAGGACGACCGCGCATCCGTGCGCCCTGTGCAGCACTCTTCCTCAACCCCTCAACAATGGTCTATTGGCGACAGGCTTGTATAATGCTGACGCTGAGGCCGTTGCCTCAGGCTCCGCGGCCGTCCCGGAAGCTCAGCTCGAAGGTGACGCCATCGCCACCCTCCGGCTCGACAAGCCGGACCCCGCCGCCGTAGCGCTCCATCAGGATGCGCGCGATATAGAGCCCGAGGCCGCGACCGCTCTTGTGCCCGACGCCGCGAGAATAGCGGAAGAAGAGTGACGAACGCTGCGACTCGGGGATGCCCGGGCCGTTGTCGGCCACGAGCAGACGAGGGGCTCCGTCCCCGGGTACGGCCCGGATGCTGACCGTGACGTCGGGCCCTCCGAACTTGAGCGCGTTGCCGAACAGGTTCGCGAAGACCTCGGAAAGAAGGGAGTCGGCCCAGACGCAGGCCCCCGTCGGCTCGAAGACGAAGCGCATGTTCGGATGGTTCGTGAGCTCGTCCCGGATCACCTGGTCGAGGAGGACCGGCCTGAGCTCGGGAGCCTCCCCCTCGTGGAGCCGGCGGAGCGTGTTGATGTTCCGGATGATCTCCATCGACTTCCGGACCGTGCGAATCAGGGCCTCCTCGTTCTGGTCCTCGTCCCCGCCGTCCCGCTCGAGCCGGATCAGCTCCGCGTAGCCGATCGCGGCCAGGTTGACGTTGTTGATGTCATGGGTGATGATATCCAGCAGGAGGTGCTCCTCCTCGTGGAGGTGCCGGAGCTCGTCATGCTCGTTCATCTGATCGGTGATATCCAGAAAGACCAGCAGGGCGAGACCGTGCTCGAGGCACCGGCCGTTCAGCATCAGCCAGCCCCACGAGCCGTCCGAGCGGCGAAAACGGGATTGGTATCGCGTCACCATCCCCTGCCCCCGGAGAGTCAGCATCAGGTCGCCGCAGACGGAGAGCGATTGCCAGAGGTGATTCACGTCGGTGCCGGTGAGCGTGCGGTCGGGCAGCCCGATGATCGCCACCCCGGTTTCGTTCACCTCGACGATCCGTTCCTGTCGGTCCACGAGGACGATGCCGATCTCGGCCTCGTCAAAGATGGTGCGGAACTTCTGCTCCTCCTTCTGGAGCCGGCCGGTCAGGTGCGAGACCAGGACCCCGGTCGAGCAGAGCACGAGCGACTGCATCGCCGTCGGAAGCGGGTCGAAGGGGACGGCGGCGGCAAGCGCGTACCGGAGCCCGGCATAGAAGACGCCGAGGCCGGCCGAGATCTGCAGGCCCCACTCGGAGAAGAGGAATGCGGCCAGGACCACGCCGAGGTAGAAGAGGTTCGTCAGGACAAGGAGAAAGAGGTCCCCCGAGACGTAGATCACGAGCTCGGCGACGAAGATCGAGAGGAGCGCGATGCCCGGGACGAGACCGTCGCCGAGCACCCTGGCTCCTGTAACGGCTCGCTTCAACCTCATGCGCACGTAGAGAATTCCACGGTCCTTATACTAATAGATGTCCATTTTTAAATTGGGTGTTTTGTTGGGCATCGAAAAAAAGGCGGACGGATTCCCGGAAATATCCGGATTTCGCCCTCGACACGGCTTCACCCCTTCCGACGGACTCGGACCGAGGCCGCATGGGCCACGAGCCCCTCAGCCGTCGCGATCGCCTCGACCGTGTCCGCGAGCGCCTCGAGGCCGTTGCGGGAGAGCTGCTGGACCGTCGAGGTCTTGCAGAAGTGCCGGACGTCGAGGCCCGAACGAGTGGCCGCGTGGCCTGCCGTGGGAAGGACGTGATTCGTCCCGGCGGCATAGTCGCCGCAGGCGACGGGCGAGTAGGGGCCGAGAAAGATCGACCCGGCGTTCTGGACGGTCATGAGCATGGCGAGCGGGTCGGCCACCTGGATCGAGAGGTGTTCGGGGGCGATCCGGTCGACCGCGACGGCTGCGTCCTCGAGCGAGCTCATGATGATGTAGCCGCAGTTCCGGAGGGCCTGCTCCACGATCTCCCGGCGAGGGCTTGTCGCGGCCATTCGCTCGAGTGCCGCACCGACGGCGACGGCGAGCTCGCCGTCGGTCGTGAGCAGGACCGCGGCCGCATGGGGATCGTGCTCGGCCTGGGCGAGCACGTCGGCCGCGACAAAGAGGGGGTCTGCCGTGCCGTCGGCGACGATCGCGATCTCGCTCGGGCCGGCCGGGAAGTCGATCTCGACCTCGCCCTGGAGGAGCTGCTTGGCGGCCGTGACGTAGACGTTCCCCGGCCCGACCACCTTCTGGACGGGCGCGATCGTCTCGGTCCCGAGCGCCATGGCCGCGACCGCCTGGGCGCCGCCCACGCGGTAGACTTCGTCGACGCCGGCGATCCCCAGGGCGACGAGCGTGAGGGGATGGATCGGCGGCGGCGAGCAGCAGCAGATGCTCTTCACGCCCGCGACCCGGGCCGGGACCGTGCACATCAGCGCAGTCGTGGGGTACGCGGCCCGTCCGCCCGGGACATAGGCCCCGATCCGTGCCAGCGGTGTGGTCCGGACCCCGAGCGTGATCCCGGGCTCGACCTCGGTCAGCCAGAGGCCGGGGGGGCGCTGGAGCTCGTGGAACGCCGTGATCCGGGCCTCGGCCTCGATGAGGGCCTCGGTCACCCGGGCGTCGACGACCTCGAATGCGGCCTCGCGCTCCTCCTCGGTGACCGCGAGCGCCTCGAGCTCGACCCGGTCGAACTCGCGCGCGAGGGCATAGAGGGCGCGGTCGCCCTCGCTCCGGACCCGTCCGATGATCGCCTGGGCCGCGTCTTGGGCCCCGGCCACAGAGGAGCGGCGCTCGCCGATCCAGCGTTCGATCTCAATCGCGCGCCACATGCCAGATCCGTCGACCGGGGGGGTAAAAAAGGGTATGCCGACGAGCTCAGAGCTCGTCGACCGCCTTGACCAGGTCGCGGTATCGGCGACTCCGCTTCAGGAGCGAGAAACCGAGCCGCTCGAGGAGCGAGAACTCGAAGTCGCCGCCGGCCGCATGGGGATGGCCGCCGCCGCCGAACCCTCGCGCGACGAGGTGGCTGATCGGCGCGACTGACCGGATGGAAAAGCGGCCCGAGCCGTTCACGATCACCTCGACCTCGGTCCCGAGCCGCTCCCGGATCGCGGCCGCCGTCTCGGACGGATACCCGTAGAGCGGCGCGAACCCGATCCGGCGGGTGTTGTCGGCGAGCTGGATGTGCGCGATCGATCGGTCGATCATGCCGGCCATCTCGGTCCGGATCTCGGCGTACTCCGATTCGACCCGGCTGTCCGTGAACCGGCCCTTGACCAGCAGGTCGCGGACGTGGTTCCGGTTGCGATGCCGCTGCAGCACCTGGCCGAGCACGGCGGACCGGGGGTCGCGGTGGAGCCAGAGGTCGTAGTCGCAGACGACCGAGGCGATCTCGCGCGCTACGGGGTCGTCGGGGAGGAGGTCGACGGCCGCGATCCCGCAGCCGCACCGGGTGATGTCGATCCGGAGCAGCTCGACCAGGGCCCGGACAGCGGCGGCTTCGTCGTCGTTCCAGCGGTGGTGGTCCCGCCATTCGACCCGCCATCCGTTCTTGCGCGCGGCCTCGAGGGCCGGTACGGTCGCTGCCTGATACCCGAGGTCGGTGATGGAGAGGAGGTCGCCGTTCCCAGGCAATGCGGCGATCCGTTCGAGAAAGGCCGGGAACTTGCCGACCGAGGAGAAGAGCGTGAAGACCCCGTCGTACCGTCGCCGATGGATCGCGTCCGCGCCGACCGCGTCGAGGTCGTTATGGGTCAGGTGGACCACCTTCACACGTCGGTCCCGGACCGCATCGATCAGGCGGAGCTCCGCGGGCGAGAGGGGCGAGGGATGGGACATGCACGTACGGGTGGTCACGGCCGGCAATGAAAGTATGCTCAAGAGCGTCGACGCTCGATACCGCGAGGTTTTTATGGCGGGAGAGGCAATCTTATGATCCACCTGCCTTAGTAGCTCAGTTTGGGAGAGCGCCAGACTGAAGATCTGGTTGTCCCCGGTTCAAATCCGGGCTGAGGCATAAGGCCTTGTCAGGCTAATTCCTTTCTCAATTTCAAGGGTGAATTTGCTGTTTATTAATTTTTCACATTAGCGACAGATCACTTTAGAAAAATCAAAAACGCGCGCGGCACCTCCATGGGCATAGGATTTCTAATTGGTAAAAAGCGAGAAAATCGTGTCGATTTGGACGCGATCTAACGCCATCTCCTGGACGGATTCATACCACCTTGCCTTAACCATCCTCATTTCCTGTTAGATCAGCACCAGATCTGCCAAGAACCACGTGTTTTTTAATTTGGTGCAAATGAATGGTATTGAGGCCCAGAATAACCTTGGATTTGAAAAAACAGCGAAATATTGGGATTACCATTGATATCAATGGATCCCATTTTGACAAAATCACCCCAACTCCCTCTTTCACCCTACCAAGGCTTCGAGCCGGACCGGGCCGCTCTCCACCCCCGGTCCGACCAAAGTCCCAACCGTCGCAGTACCCAGACCACCAGGAACCCCACGACGGAACCGATACCGATCCCAACGAGATCCATGCTCGCTTACGCGAGTGCCGGCACCGTGTCGGCCCAGGCCTCGACCGTGGTGCAGATCGCATCGTCCTCGTAGGACGCGAGTGTGAGCGCCGTCCGCTCGAAGAGCATCCCCCGGACCTTCGCCTGCAGCGTCCGGACCGACCACCGCTCGAGCCGGCACATCTCCGTGTAGAACTCCCGCTGCAACGGGTCGTCGAGCCGGAGGAGCTCGGCGATGTGCGACCAGCTCAATTGTCTCGACAGTGTCGAGACAATCTTGGCGTCGGGATAGACCTCGGCAAACCGGAGCATCCGAAAGAGGTTCGGCCGGCTGAATCCCCGTCCGTAGGCGGCCGTCAGCTGGTCGGCGACCGTCTCCACGATCCGCTTCCCGTACGCCGCCCGTGCCTCCCCCAGCACGTCCTGCCGGATCCGGGTGCCCATCCGCCAGTAGAGGAGCACCATCTCCGCATTGACCCCGACCGCGACCCGGAGCCGGGCCGATTCGATCAGCGACCGCAGGTCGTCGAGCAGCGCCGGCGTCGGCCCCGCGACCGTCGCCGGCAGATCCTCATGCTCTCCGCTCATCGCTCGCCTCACACCTCGAACCCGAGCCCGGTGAGGTTCTCCCGGATCGCCGCCTCGAGCCGCGCCGACTCCGCGAACTGCTCCCGGAGCTCGGCCGTCAGTCAGGCCATCGTCGCCTCGAACCCCTCGCCGTCGTCCTCCACCGGAGCCGCCCCGACGAACCGGCCCGGCGTCAGCACAAAGCCCTGCGCCGCCACTTCCGCGAGCGTCGCCGCCCGGCAGAATCCCGGCACGTCCTCGTATGCGCCGGCGCCCTCGTCCCCGCGCCAGGCGTGGTACGTCCCCGCGATCCGCTCCAGGTCCGCCTCCGAGAGCTCCCGGTGCCGGCGATCGATCATCGGTCCGAGCTTCCGGGCGTCGATGAAGAGCACCTCGCCGCGCCGGTCCCGCAGCCGGCGGTTCTGCTTATCCCGCGCGATGAACCAGAGGCAGGCCGGGATCTGCGTCGAGTAGAAGAGTTTGTCCGGCAGCGCCACGACGCAGTCCACCAGGTCCGCCTCGAGGATCCGCCGCCGGATCTCCCCCTCGCCCGACTGGTTCGATGAGAGCGAACCGTTCGCCAGCACAAAGCCGGCCGTACCCGTCGGCGCCAGGTGGTGGATGATGTGCTGGATCCAGGCGTAGTTCGCGTTGCCGGCCGACGGCGTCCCGAACTTCCAGCGCACGTCGCTCGCGAGGCTCTCCTGCCACCACTCCTTCATATTGAACGGCGGGTTCGCGAGGACGAAGTCCGCCTTCAGGTCCCGGTGCTGGTCCCGCGTGAACGAGTCCGCCGGCTCCTTGCCCAGGTTCGCCTCGATCCCTCGGATCGCGAGGTTCATCTTTGCGAGGCGCCAGGTCGTCATGTTCGACTCCTGGCCGAAGATGCTGATGTCGTCACGCCGGCCGCCGTGCGCCTCCACGAACCCCTCGCTCTGCACGAACATCCCGCCCGAGCCGCAGCACGGATCGTAGACCCGGCCGCGGTACGGCGTGAGCATCCGCACCAGGGTCTCGACCACGCACCGCGGCGTGTAGAACTGCCCGCCCTTCTTCCCCTCGGCCGACGCGAACTGCCCGAGGAAGTACTCGTAGACCCGGCCGAGCAGATCTTTCGACCGGTGCTCCGGGTCGATCAGCGGGATCCCCGCGATCAGGTCGATCAGCTCGCCGAAGCGGACGTGCTCGTACGCCGGCCGGCCGTAGTCCTTCGGCAGCACGTTCTTGAGCATCGGGTTCTCGCGCTCGATCGCGATCATGGCATCGTCGAGCTGCCTCCCGATGTCGCCATGCTTCGCGCTCGCCTGGAGGGCCGGCCACCGGGCCTCCGGCGGAACCCAGAAAGCGCCGGCGGCGAGGTACTCGTCCGGCGACTCGGGGTCCGCACCCTCTGCCGCCTCGGCCTCGAGCTCGCGCCGCCGCTCCTCGAGCGTCGGAGATGTACTTCAGAAAGAGGAGGCCGAGCGTGATGTGCTTGTACTCGGCCGCATCCATGTTCGAGCGGAGCTTGTCTGCAGCCGTCCAGAGCCGCGCCTCGAAGCCGAGGGTCGCGCCGTTCGATTCGGAGGATGTCTTCTTCCGGCCCCGCTTCGACCGGATCGGTTCGTCGATAGAGAGATCATCGACGGGAAGGCGGGTCAGCGGGTCGGACGCGGGCTCCTCCATGATTGTAAGATTTCAGCGTGAAGAATGAAAGATATTGCCACGGACAGGTGCTCCGTGGAAGAACGATTTTATCCTGATAACAATTTCCATCAACCAGATCCCAGGACTAAATGGTAAAGTAAACATTCGAGGAGAGCCATTTTAACCAGCTTCTGACCGTTGACGCCCTTCTCCGACAGGTGACAGGGTTACACCGCCCGTCAAATTCATTGATCATATCCATGATCTCATCAATCTCAACAGATTCAGCCACAAACCCACGCTCTTTCATCCGGATGATTGCCTGTCGGAATGTTGGTCTCCGGAATAACTGACGTACCAGGAGATTGTTGCGACTGCGCCTCGTCCTGCAGTCCTGCAGCTCCTTTCCGAGGTCTGTCAGAATGAACGATCCCGATAGCGATCGATCGCGACTGAGGAAGTCCAGATAAATCGCGGCATTGGCATAGTAATCCCCCTGCCGCTCATCGAACTCGAAATGTTCGGTAATCGATTCTTTCGTTATCGGATCGTCACTCGACGAGACGATGATGTCGATGATCTTATCGAGGTCGTTGGCCTGTGGATACGGGACAGAAACCGGTTCGGCGTCCCCACGAGGGACTGATTCCATCAATTCGTCAAGATCAACGGACAGAATCGGATCCTCATCAACCGAATAACAGCGATGTTCGGATATCTCGATGTCGCCGTAATTCTCCCCAAAACTGAATTTGGTTAAATAGAAGAGGCCGTTTGAATAGCTGAAAAAAATGGGAACAATTGGTTTGCCGGTGCGAGTTGACCAGTCCTTCCTGGGATAATACAGTTGCCTGATGTGAAAATCAGCCCTCTTTCCAGGTTTGGCTTCGATCAGATAAATTCCGTCTTCACCCTCGAATCCTGAATCGATTTCAATCTGTACCCCGTTGATTTCGACAGGTTCGTCGATCCCCGGGAGATTGACAAAGAAATGATTTGACCGATATTTTCCCCTGATCGTGAGAAAGAGGTTGGGTTCCGATGTGAATGTCCTAAGCACCGATACGAGATGAGCGTAATCGATAGCCTGAAATTCACTGGATATCGAACCAAGGCTTAATGTCTGTATCCGGTCGGCCTCGATGCTCGAATCGTGTCGTTCCGCCCTGATCTCTTCCACACTTGCATCAAATGAATAGTAACTCTGGGGACGGGTATCCCTGAAAATGATATATTCTCCATTTTTTACAGGTAGGATAACCAGGTGATGTCTCCGGAAAATTGCAGGACGTGACTCCAGGGTGTCCTGCTTTGCCATGAGCCGGAGTTCTCAGTGGCCAACCTCCTTCAGCGTCGTTGCACTGATTCTGGCATAACCCACTCTGTGAATCTCATCGAGAAGTCCGAGTTCTTGGAAGACCCTGTCCCACGCGGTATCGTTCAGTGACGTCATCGGCATTCAATAGTTGGTGACGATTATCTCGCGAATCTCCCCTCTTTTCGTCCGATCACAATTGATCATCCGTTTCGCGGGAACTCGTTCAATCCGGTAATCCGAGTAGAGAGTGTCAAAAAAATTGTCATCGGGATTGATATTTTTCGGATCTGAGTTGCTGAGCATCAACCTCGCTCCGGTTCTATCGCATTCCTGGAAGAAGCGGGCGAGTCGTCGCTGCTCATCATCAGTGAAACCGCCTTTTGAATAACTGGTAAACGACGAGGTCTGGTTGAGAGGCCTGTAGGGGGGATCGAAATAGACAAAAGAAGTATCTGAGATGTGGGGTGCTGATGAAGCGAAATCGCCACAGTGAATCTCTGTGTTCTGGAGGACCTCGGAATCCTGGATTAATAATTCGGCGTTCAGGATTTTTGGATTTTTATACCTTCCAAACGGGACGTTGAATTGTCCCTGTGCATTTACGCGGAACAGACCGTTAAAGCAGGTCCTGTTTAGGAAAATGAGATGTGAAACCCTGTTCGTCCATGAGGATTCAAACCGGTTGAGATTGATATCGGCCTTTGTCTGGTTGAACTCATCCCGAATTTGATAGAAGAATTCCTTTCGGAACGTATCATTTCCTGATAGAAACCTCGATGAGAGTTCGCCAAGATGATCGACGAGTGAATCGACATCGTCCCTTACCACCGTGTAGGCAAGGAACAATTCTTCATTGATATCGAAAATATGACACTTCGCGAAATCGAAAATGTTGTTGAAATCGAAAAAAACGGCTCCCCCACCAACAAACGGTTCGATGAATGTAGATAGTTTCCCCTCCTTTAGTTCCACAGGGATTCTCTTCTCGAACTCCCCGAGCAACTGGTTTTTCCCGCCGGCCCACTTCAAGAAGGGTTTCGCACGGATGTCTCTCATCGTTCTCTCCGTGGGAGCTTGTTGGTTTCCACTATCTCATGATAGGGGTTGAGATTTTTTAGTTCTGGCTATCAGGATGGGAATCTACTCGTTGAACATCTATGATTTTTTTATTGGATTCTCTGGTCGATTCAATTCGAGATCCGATAGATAGCGGGCCGACTGTGTCTTCCTACCGGTGCAACGCCTGCCCCGTCCCCATCGCGCAGACGGTCACGGTCTCCGGCACCGCCCGCCCATGTTCGCGGTCCGGCCCGGACTGCTTTAAAGAAGGTCTGTATCAGGGTGATGAACCCGACCTCCTCCCCCTGCACGAGGAGTTCCGCGTCACCGATCAGGATCGCACGGGCAAACGATCTCGGTGAAGGTCGAGACGACCGGGGCCTCGAGCGGGTTGTCGAAGGCGAGGAACCCCTCGCTCGAGTGCGCCATCGCCATGCCGGCCAGCCGGTCGAGCGGGGCCCGGTCCCGGTCGCGGACGGCCCGACCGAGCCGGCACCAGTGCTCGGCCGTCTCATGGACGCCCATCAGCGGGCTCAGGAAAACCCGGCCAATCCCGCACCCTCGATGGTGAGCTGCACTGCCCGCAGTCGCTGCGTCCGAGTCGCCGCCGGCCGCTCGTCGTACCGCCAGACGACCTGGTCCGCCGTCCCGAGCAGGGCCCGGAGCCCCCGCTCGGCCCGCGGCGCGTGGAGCAGCACGGTCGACGACCGTGCGAGCTCCCGGAGCTGCCGGCCGACCGCGAAGATCACGTCGCGGTCCCCGCCCTCGAGCGCCGAGAAGATCCCGTCGTCGTACTCTACGACCACGATCGTCTGGTACGCCTCCTGCAGTGACGCGAGGAGCTGGTGCACGGTCATGCAGCTCTGGACCAGAAGGTTCGGCCCCTGCCGGGGCACCCGGAACAGGACCTCCGAGAGGCCGTAATGGAGGTACAGCGCGTGGAACGTCGCGATCTCCGGGACCTCGAGGAGCGCGGCCATCCGCTCCGCCGGCGCGACCAGCACCTTCAGCTGCCTGAGCTCGAACGTCACACCCGGCCGGCACCAGAGCCGCATCAGTCCGCCTCCTGCACGAGGTCGATCAGCACCGCGACGATGGCGGCCTCGAGCGGGCCGTCGACGGCGTAGAACGCCTCGCTCGAGTGCGCCATCACCATGCCCGCGGGACCGGTCGAGCGCGGCCGGATGCCCGCCCCGTTTTTGTTACTATCAGAGACTGGTACAGAACCCCGGTCATCAGCTCACGCGACGCCCTCTTTTGTGGTATCAGGCTGTGCAGGGCTGAATGTAACCGGGAGCCACCGGGGCTTCTTGTAGTGCCGGGCCTTCCTGGCAATCGGCAACTTGAACACCTTTCCATCCAGGAAATAAACGAATTCCGAGGCGGGCTTGATCACGATGCGGCCGTTGTTGCTGGCCGAATTGAGCGCCCCGGCCATCGCCAGGGATACCGGTTGCCACAGCATGATGTTCTCGTAATCCATGAGACTCATCGCGTGCTCCTGCCCTTCGAACTCCTCGGGGAACTCCCGTTCCAGCTCGACAAACGAGACCCCGCCGCCACGCTCCGTGATGAAGGTAACGACACGATCTTCCAGTGTGGCATCTGTCATGCAGAAACGACCTCTCGTTGAAATAGGTCCGACCGCCTGACGGGCTCGGGGAAGGGTAATATGGTCCTGCGGACGGTGCCGGCGGGGGCAGATGCCCCGAGCCGCGTCATCGGCCCACCGCCTCCAGCACCGCTTCCCGGAGCCGCTCGCGCCCCCGCGGGTACTTTCCGGGGTCGTGGCGGAGCGGGACTCCCGAGGCGGTCAGGAACACACGGATCGCGGCTTGGTTGATCGCGTAACGGACCGAGAGGTCCTTGATCGTTGCGCCGGATTCGTAGGCTGCGGCCAGTTCTGCGCCGTGAGTCTGGAGGATCGCCCGCGTCATCCGGCGCGGGCTGCGGATCGCGACCCCCCTGGCGACCAGATACGTCCGGAGCGTGTACGAGCTGATCCCGGCGTCGCGCGCGAGGGCCTCGGCCGTTTCGCCGGCCTCGTAGGCCGCGATCAGTTCGGCGCCGCGGCTCTCGAGCACCTCCCGAACGTGGCGCCGCTGCTCCCTCAAGAGGTAGCCGAGGGCGCCGGCCCGGTGGAGCCGGTCGCAAACGATCTCCCGGGAGACCCCGGCGCAGGCGGCGACGTCGCGGACGGTCGCCCCCGCGCTCCAGGAGCGCGCGATCGCCTCGACGACCTCCGCCGGCTGGCGGTGCCGGTCGTCGCGGATGCCGGCCTCGATAACGGCGAGCCGTTCGAGGAGCGCCTCCGCTCCCCCGGGGCGGGAGGCGTCGCCGCCGGCCGATTCGCCGGGGGCGGTGCGAGCCGTGAGCCCGGCCGGCTCCGTTCCGTTCACCATCCCCGCACCTCCTGGTCTCCTGCTGCTCTCGTGCGCCCCGTCCGACCGCCACGCTGGTACCGGGGAAGGGTGGAGGGGCCGCGTTGATCTCTGCAAGGGCATGATAAAAATCTCCGATGTGGTGCCGCCGTCGTGGTGAGGCGGCGGGCGATCCGATCCTCGTCGGGAGACTATACGAGGGGGTGGTGTTGCCGTGTGAAAGTGAACGGCCGCGATCGATGAGGTACGGAGAAAAAGAGGTCAGAGGTTATTGAACAGCCAGGTGACGTCAGCGAAGTCGATGCGACCGTTCTTATTGAAGTCGAGGCATTGCCAGTCATCATCAGCAGCGATGCAGTCAAGGTTGTTAAACAGTGTAACGATATCGGCGAAATCGGCTCGACCGTTGCCGTTCACATCCTCGTACTTCCCGTCCCCATTTAGATCGTTCGGAGATGATTGAATGCAGTCGAAGTACGGGTGATGTGATACGGTCAGCATGCCGGGGGTCGTGACGGCAGGAACCAGTTCCCCGTTTCGATTCTGGATGCCCATGCTTGGGTCCAGAGTGATCATGATGCCGGTACTCCCCATTGCCGTACCCCTCATCGTGAGGGTGGCGAGGATCACATTCGTTCCGCCCACTGGAACCTGCTTCGACGTGTCCACACCCTGCAGGACAACCTGCCCGGACGGAAGGGCCGACGAAGATTTCAATCCCGTCCAATCGGGGAAGGTGACCGCCGTGATTGTGCCAATTGACGGATCGCTGAGTCTCACGGTGAAACGGTACCCTGACAGCCCGCCGGGAGCCGAACTGAGCACGATCGGGACCGATACGGTCCCCCCCACATTCGGCACCTGAAAGGTTCCGGTCGAGAGCGTCACAGACGGAAAGATCGCTACCGTAAACCTGTTAAGCAGCGTCCCGCTCTGACCGTTGGGGTTAGTAACGACCACGTTCCAGGCACCCGTCGCCGCCGTCGATGGAACCGCGAACTGGCAGGTTATCTTCGTTGGCGAGACCACGACCACATTCGTGGCGACGATGTCCGCTGACCCGGAACGGGTGAGCCGAACCGCCGCTCCGCTCAGGAAACCGGTCCCGGCCAGATTCGTGATCGCTACCGCTGACGCACGGGTACCGGTGTTCGGGGTGATCGACGTGACCGCGGGCGGCGCTCCGACGAACTCGACCGCGTCGAGTTCGACATTATTTCCTCCGAACTCAAGGCGGAGAACATGTGTCCCGGCAGGAACCGAGAGCGGAGTTTCAATCGTTGTCCACGAGCCATAGGTATTAGGAACGATGAGGGTCGTTGCCGTCCCGCCGTCGATTGATACCGTGATCGTCCGACCGCTGTAATAACTGCGCACATACGCCCGGAGCGGGTACACTCCTGCCGTGTCCGCCCGGACGGTGTACTCAAGCCACTCGTTCGCCTCGGTCTGACTGATGTAGGTGGTCCCCGAGGAATAGGAGACGTCAACGTCGTCGTTTCGCAGCGACCCGCCACCGGCGTTTCCGTCCGTGGTGTCGGAATACGCCTCCCCCTGCCCCCCGTAATCATATTCTTCAGCCTCAATTCTGACCGGTATGCGGTGATCGTGGTAGGGGCCGCGCACCTGGATGAAGCCCGCTTTCTGTTCGACATCGCTGCCCGCCCCATTCATGACTGTGAGGGTGACCGTGTACTTGCCGGGACTCGTATAGGTGTGGCTCGGGTTCTGTGCCGTGGAGCTGGAACCGTCGCCGAAATCCCAGCGCCACGAGGTCGGTTCGCCGATCGAGAGATCCGTGAACGTCACCTGCATGGGCGGGGTCTGAACGGAATACCAGTCTGTCGCGAAATCCGCGGTTGGCGGCCGTAGCGGCAGCGGGGTTAACGAGTAGAGCTCGATGCCCTCGTCGTTGGACCCGACCATCCGCGTCCCGCTCGCGTCGGAAAGCTGAAAGTCGGGACTATCGAATTCGTAGTATGTGCTCGTCGAGATCTGGTAAATCCGCGTTTTTATCCCATCCTGCCAGAAGACCCGGTCGCCGTCGATGCGGACCCCACCAAAATACCCGTTCTGACGCTCGATGATGGTCTTTGTCACTCCTGTGCCGAGATGGTGGAGAATGATCGACGTCCGATCCGAGCTCGTCCTGGTATACACGGCGTAATCACCGGACACATCGATCGCACCGTATGAAAACCCGCCAGAGGTGATCGGGCTTTTCTGTTGCGTCCCGATGTTATACTGGTAGATATCGGTTTGCGGACAGTTCACGACAAACTCATAGAGGACTCGATCTCCATCCATGACTGGGGTGAATTCAGTGGCGGTGATCCAGCGCTCCTGCCCGGTGGAAAAGTCATACAGATAGGCATCAGTGCCGCCACCATTACGCCAATCCAGCCAGACAACTCGGTTTCCTTTGATATATGGGTAGTACTGACCCAGAGGGGCAGTGCAGAGCGGGCGTTCCTGGCCGGTTGTCAGGTCGTAATAGTAGAGGTCTCGATACTCGCCGTTCCGATAGTCTGACCAGACAACCCGGCTACCGGATATGTCGGGGGAATCTTGACGGGACGTATGGATGCAGATCGGGTTTTCTCGGCCGGTGGCGAGATTGTAGAGATAGATGTCGGCGTTCCGAAAATCCTCCCAGGTACGGGGCGATGCTGTCGAGTTCGCCACGCCGTTTATGCTGTAACCCTCCTCGGGATCGCTTCTGTAGTCCGTCCAGACGATGTTGTCTCCATCGATCCTCGCGCCGTTCGGATAACCGGGACCCTGATTGATCAGGTACCGATAAGCGGTAATCCTGGTGTAGGCAGGCTCATAGAACACCAGCGGCAGGTAATCCGTGTTCCCGGAACCGATCACGAAGGAAGAGTCGCCGATGCCGTCATGGTTGCTATCTGCGACCAGTTCGGACCAGCCGGTGCCGTCCGGTTCGGCCCAGTAGTTACCACCGATGTACGGTCCGCCCACGATGTTCACACCGGCAGTCTTCGCACTGTTCCAGGTGTTCGATCCCACCGTGCCGCCCAGGATCACGTTGACCGGGTTGCAGAACTCGTTGTTGGTGATGGTGTTTTGCGACGACGAGGTGACTACGATCCCCTTGGTGCCGGGGCCGGCGTCATACCCGGAAAAGACACCATTTCCGGTTATCGTGTTGCCAGTGCTCCCTTGAGCGAGAATCAGGCCCATACCGTTTGACGGGGTGTCGTCGACCCGGCACCGCTCGACTCGGCCCGCATCTGCGTTGTACAGGTAGATGCCGTAGTAGCAGTTGGACACGCCCAGATCGCGGATGTTCACGCCCGTGATGGCGCCGGACTGGCCGTTGACGAAGACCCCGCACCATCCCCCCGTCCCGCTGCCGTAGATCTGGTGGCCGTTTCCTTGAATCACGACATTCGAACACCTGATCTCGACAATAGCAGAGTGATCGGAATCATAGATGTCCTCCTCGAGAGTGTAGGTCCCGGGTGCGGTGATCACGATGCCCGGCCGGATGGTATAATCGGTCGCGGGCAGCATCAGAGGGAGAGCGTCGTTGTTGCCGGCACCGATTCCATATGCCCGGTCGGCGAATCCGTCACCGTTTCCGTCGGAGGCAGTCTCCGAGAACCCGGACCACCAGTTGCCGCCGAGGTACGGACCGCCGACAATGTTCGTGCCGGCCGTCTTCACCGTGTTCCAGGTGTTCGCCCCGACCTCCGTTCCCTCGAACATCGTGTTCACCGTGTTCTCGATCCGGTTGTTGACCACCGTGTTGGCCTCGGCTCGGCTCATGTAAATGCCAGCTTTCCCGTTGGCCCTGACCTGGCATCCTGAAACGAGAGCCCCACTTATCCGGGCAGTGCTGGAACCGAGGAGGGCAATGCCACTCATGGTGTTCCCACTGGATGTCACACCAATAATTCGGGCGCCGTTCGACCCGTATACATAGAACTGTCATTCCGCACTAAATTTTCAGTCGATAATATTTTTCACACGCCGGCCCAAGCAGACTAAGAATCTTGTTTAAAACATCATTGAGGCCCAG
>SISS01000040.1 GCA_004332335.1 Methanoregulaceae archaeon UXB-2016
CTGGCCGGCCGACGCCTCGCTCGACCCCGCGACCGAGGCCGAGAGCACCGGGCCGCCCGAGGTCAACTTCGCCCCGGCCGAGACCGGGGAGGCGATCAGACAGGCCAACAGGAGGCCGACCGTCGCAAGCCCAATGATGAGTTTTTTGAATCCGCTTATTCGCATGAAGATAACTCCGCGTGTGCCTGTACTGGAGCAACTACATATTATTTAAATATTCTTTTATTAGGTTACATTTGTTGGACACCTTAGTTTGCGCTCTTATCGGGCACCCATGACAATAAGGGATATATGCCGACGTATCACATCACATACAGCGATGGCCCGACTGGACAGTGAACTCGCACATATCAGGGAGATCCTTCAAGAGCACAGGCAGGGAATGTCCGTGACCGAGATTGCGCGCGTGCTCGAGAAGAACAAGCATTCGGTCGGTCGGTACCTCGACGTGCTCCGCGCCTCGGGCCAGGTGGAGATGCGGTTGTTCGGCATGGCCAAGGTCTTCACCCTCGCCAAGCGCCTCCCGATCGCATCCATGCTCTCGATCACGACCGAGCCAATCCTCGTCCTCGACGAGGAGCGGCGGGTGATCGAGGCGAACGATGCGGCCATCAGCCTGCTCGGGCTCGCACGCGAGCGCGTGCTCGGGCAGCAGCTCCAGCACCTGCCTGTGCCCGACCCCCGTATCCTCGACCTGGTCACACACCTCGATCAGGCCGCGACCGGGCAGTCGACCTGCGACGAGATCCACCTCGAAGGCGAGGACGAACGTTACTACTGGTGCCGAGTCATCCCCATGGTCTTCGAGCAGGGCGAGCGCGGGACCGTGCTGATCCTCGGGGATATGACCGAACATCGCCGGGCTGAGAAGGCCCTGGCCGAATCGGAGGCCCTCTTCCGCGGCCTGGCCGAGAACGTCCAGGACGGGATCCTGATCGCCAGGGGCGCAGAGTTCGTCTTTGCGAACCGGCGCGCGACGGAGATCCTGGGATACTCGCTGGAGGAGATCCGCTCGCTCGCGGATCCGCTCGCATTCATCGCCCCCGAGGAGTCCGAGCGTGTACGGCGGGTCTTCGATCTGCACCTCCGCACGGGAGAGGTCCCGCGCGAGTTCCGGTTCTGGGCGCGGCAGAAAGATGGTGGGGACCGCTACCTCCTTGCGCGCTTCACCATGGTCGAGAGCGAGGGACGGCCGACAAAGTACATCGTCCTGACCGACCTGACCGAGGGACGGCTTGCCGAGGAGGAGATGAAGAAACAGTCGATCTTTGTCCGCCAGCTCATGAACGAGTTTCCGCACCCGATCTACGCGCTCGATCGAAGCGGGGTCTTCGTCGAGTGCAACACCGCCTTCGCCGCAATGGTGGATCGGGACCGGACCGAGATCCTCGGTGCGACTGTGCCGGACCTGATCCCGACCGAAGACATCGCTGCCTTCACCGCGGCGGACGAAGAAGTCTTCGAGCAGATCGGCGAGCGCATCTACTGTACCACCCTGAACTCGAGCAGCGGACCGCACCATGTACTCTTCCGCAAGATGATCCTCCGCGTGGGAGAGGAGGGTGTGCTCGTGCTGGTCGGCGTGATCATCGACCCCCCCGAGCTTCCCCTGCCCCGCTGATCTTTTTTCACCTAATTACAACAATGTATAAATATGTACATTTTACATTAAATGTAAAATATTGTACAATGATATCCATAACTGTCAAGTAGGAGGGCGGGGATGACCCCGGGAGAGGAGATCTGCCTCAGAGGTTGTCCCAAAACTTCCCTTTGCACCTCATAGGTCTAAGCACGACCCATTTCATTGATAATCTCGAGGATGTGATCGGTTTTGGGATAACCTCTCAGCGAAAAGACCCTAAGGGAGCTCATCCGGGATATTGACGGACCCGTCTTTGTCCCCGTCTTCCGGACGCTTCCCCTTGCAGGGCGCTCCCCCCCTGCCTCTACGAGGCCTACCGGGGTCGGACCGGGTTTCCTGGAGTCGGTCGAGGGGCTCGGGCGGCGGGCACGGTATTCGTTCATCGGCCCCCGGCCCCGCCTCACGGTCGAGCTCCATGAGGACCGGATAGGGGCCCTCGGGCGATCGGGAGGGGGGCCGACCTCGACCGGCTCAAGCGGCTCACCAGCGCCACAGGGGGTGTGCCGTGTTCCTCGACGATGTGATCGGGGCCGCCCGCCTGCGGTGCGCGACCCCCCCGGCCGACCCGCGACTTGACGGCTGCCCCTCGGTCCGATCACTGGACGCCACGATCCGTGCCTGCACGGGCCGCCACGCGATCATCGTGGGGATCAAGCCGGCCTTCTTCCGGGGTGTCCCCGACCGGCTCGTGGCCTGCGTGAGCGGGGGGCTGAACGCGATCGAAACCTTCGCCCCGTCCCTGGCCGATCCGGAGGTCGGGGTGGTCGAGATCGCGGCCGGGGGGGAGGGGCTCGAGACGGGCCGGCACGGTGCGACCCTCTCGTGTGGGTCCCCAGGTGTGCTCCACGGCACGCTCTCGTACCTGCTCCAGGACCGGGCGGGCCGGGTCACCGATCTCCCGCTCGCGGTCGGGTTCGGGATCGCCACCCCCGTGCAGGCCCGGATGGTCGCAGCAGCCGGCGCGGACGGGGTGATCGTCGGGTCGGCGCTCGTGGGGCTGGTCGAGGCGCACCTCAGAGACGAGGCCGCCATGCTCGCCGAAGAGGTCGGCGCCCTCCGCGTGGCCTCGACCCGAACCCTCAATAGCCGTCCGCACGCATCTCTCGCCGATGGCGGCGCTCGTCGAGGCCCTCCGCACAGTCCACCCGGACCTGCACCCGCTCCCAGCTCCTGCAGTCGTGACGGGCGAGTGGGTCCGGTGGAAGTGCCGGTACGGTTGCCCCCGGTACGGTCGGGGATTCGGCTGCCCGCCGCTCGCACCGGCGCCCGAAGAGACGCGCCGCCTCCTCGCCGAGTACGGCCTCGCCGTACTCGCTCGTTTTCAACCGGTCCCCGGGCCGATACACGTCCAGCGCCCCGCCTGGCAGAAGACCGTTGTTGAACTCGAGACCCGGGCCCGCGAGGCGGGCCGCTACCGGGCGCTCGCGTTCGGGTTCTCGCCCTGCACCCTCTGCCGGCGCTGCGCGGCCGAGGAGGGGGGCACGGCCTGCCGGCATCCCGGCCTGATGCGCCCCTCGATGGAGGCGGTCGGGATCGATGTCTTCGCGACGGTCCGTGGAGCCGGGCTCACCTGCGAGGTCGCGCCCGACCGCGACTGCCCGCCGGCCCACTACGGCCTCCTGCTCATCGAGTGATAGAGGAGATCAGGGAGCGGGGCCAGCCAGTACAAGCAGGAGCCGGTCCTCGCCGGGGCCGAAGTAATCGGGGAGCCTGATCTCCTCGACGAAGCCGAGCCCTGCGTAGAGCGCCAGCGCCGGCCGGTTTCCCGGTGCGACGGTCAGCCGGACCTGCTCCACGCCGCCGGCCCGGAGCCGGTCGAGGGCCGCGACCAGGAGCGCCCTCGCACATCCCCGCCGCCGCTGGTCCTCGCGGACCTTCAGTCTCAGCACCCAGCCGACAGTCGGGTCGGACGAGGCCGCGGCGATCACGAAGCCGGCCGGACCCGCCGCATCCGCCGCGACGAGAAAGGTCGCGGGATAGAGTGCGGCCGCCTGCCGGACCACGACGGCCGAGGCGTAGCCTCCGACGTCCCTGGCCCGTTCCATCGCCCAGACACCGTCGAAGTCCGGGTCTTCGAACGGCCGCACGGTCCATCTCATTACGAGCTGTTCGACCTTCTGCGAGATAGAGCCTGGCACCGATAATCTGACCGACCAGGCAGATTCCGTCCCCGATTCCGGACGCTGATTACCTGTAGCGGATTCAATTCGATACAGTCGATCGAAAAAATGCACACTGCGACGATAGGGAGATGAGCGACGTGATACCCCCCGAGATCAGCCCGAGAGCGCAGGAGAGAAAAAAAATGCGACGGTTATCCAACCACGCTCACGGCCTGATCCTTCCTCGCCCGTGGTGTCGCCCAGGTCACGGTCAGGTTCTTCGTGACCGAGGACGAGCCGTACGAGTTCGTCGCGGTGAGGGGCACAGCGTAGGTGCCGGGCCGGCGGAAGAGCACGTTCGGGCTCTTCATTGCGGTCCAGGCGAGCTCGCCGAAGTCCCCCCGCCAGCTCGTCGGGGAGCCGGTCGACGTGTCCGTGAACCGTACGTGGATCGGCGCGGTTCCGGATTCCCTCAGGGGGGCATGGGTGACGATATGAAAGCAGAGGTGACACTTGAAGCAAACCGGATGGTTCAAGGTCCCAGAGGACGAGTCTCGTGCATGGTTTCCCCTCGCCGGATGGCGCTCAGCGGAATGGTCCTCAGCCTCGCCGGCGTTGTGATCGGGGTTGCGGCGCTCGAACGCCACCAGGTCGAGTACCCGGCGGGAGTCTGGCTCGATGCGGTCTTCGTGACCGCGCTTGCCCTCTGCGCCCTCGTCCAGGCACAGGTCGCCGCGCAACTGCCGGAGTGATCCGGTCGCCATCCATGCCTTCCGCCGCGCCAGGCACGATGGTCGTCGAGGGCGGCGGGCGGACTCCCCCCAGGACTGCTTCGACCATTCCGTCGACAACGGAAGATCGCCATGGGGGTAAACACCACGGCATCCGGCACAGGGCTTATCCCCCCGGGCGGATCATACCTCCCGCATGGAGGGCGATCGCTCGGAGCCCGTCGGGCGCGCCGCGCCGGGGTTCACGCTCGCGGACCAGCGGCGCGACCCGGTCCCAGTCCGGCCCGGCGACGGGCGGCCCTGGCTCCTCTCGTTCCATCCGCTCGCCTGGACGGATGCCTGCCGGGCGCAGATGCAGGCGCTCAAGGTCCACCGGGACGCGCTCGCGGCCCTCGGGACTCGGGCCGTCGGGATCAGCGTCGACTCCTGGATCTGCAAGCGGGCCTGGGCAGCCGCGATCGGGGTCGAGCAGACGCCGCTTCTCGCCGATTTCTGGCCCCACGGCGCGGTCGCACGGCAGTACGGCCTCTTTCGCGAGGAGGACGGGTTCTCGGAGCGGGCCAACGTGGTCGTCGACGGCCGGGTAACGATCGTCTTGGTCCGGGTCTACCCGATCCATGCCGTGCCGCCCCTCGACCCCGTGCTCGAGCTCCTCCGGTCGATGGGGTAACCCTTATCTCAGGCCGCGCCTCTCTCTCGAACCGAGATGAACCGCGAGGAGGAGATCCGGGCCCTGACCGGGCTCGCGGCCGATGCCGGCGCCATCGCCGTGCCGATCGCGCCGCAGGACGTGATCGTCGCCGAGTGGGTCCGGTTCAAGTGCCGGTACGGCTGCAAGGGGTACGCCAAGCACCTCTCGTGCCCGCCGTATGCGCCCACACCGGCCGAGACCCGCGCCATGCTCACCGAGTACGAGACCGCGCTGCTCGTGCGGTTCGACGGCGTGCCCGGCCGCACCTCGTTCGGGCCGGAGGAGGTCCCCGACGACTTCCACATGTTCTACCGCGATCTGATCATCTGGGTGAACACGACCGTCCACCGGCTCGAGAAGACCGCGTTCTACGACGGGTTCTACAAGGCCTTCGCGTTCGGCGGATATCCGTGCGCGTTCTGCGAGGAGTGCGTGGCTGAAGAGCAGCCGGGCTCCGTGGACGAGTCGTACCGCCGGTTCTGCCGAGAGCAAGACCGGGTTCGTCCCTCGATGGAGGCGGCGGGGATGGACGTCTTTGCAACGGCCCGGAAGGTCGGGTGGGAGCTCCGGACGATCCCGGTCCCGGACCTCGAGTACGGCCGGATTCTCCGGCCCGACGTCGTCTCGGTCGGGCTCGTCCTGATCGAGTGACCTACTCCCCGTGGTCGAAGGCCTCGAGGGCGACCGCGATCGCGAGCATGAGCGGCGCGTCCTCGCCGGCCGCGACCTCGACCCCGTAGGTGTCGCGGAGCGAGAGCCATCTGCGCGAGATCCGGGCGGCCTCGACCCCGTCCCGGCGGATCGTGTACTCGTGGCCGATGATGTCCCCCACGACCTCCAGGTCGCCGTCGGTGAGTTCGACGTGGAACCGGGGCCGCAGGAGCGAGAGGAGTGCGCGCCGGACGGTCGCCGTCGGCATGCCCTCCCGCTCGATCACGACCGTCTCGCGGAGCGCGAGCAGGGGCTCGCGGATGCGCGCGAGAACTCGACCCGAGAGGTCTTTGAGCAGAAAGGTCTGCTTCAGCGTGAGCATCTGGCCATCGACCCAGTAGGCGGGCTGGCCCGACTCGTCCTCGATCGAGAAGTCCTCGCCGAGGTCGAAGAGACGCTCGCGCATCCGGAAACGGCGGGGCCGGGCCGCCGTTGCATCGCTGCCCATAGTAACCCCCGTGATGTAGAGAGAGAAAAAGGCGACGGCCGTTCCGCCCGGGTTCAGCGCCGCGCGCAGCATCGCGCACAGAGGGCGGGGGCATCGGAACCCGCGTGCATCGCGCAGTCCGGATCGGGGCAGTCCGCAAGGCCGTAACTCCGGCCGACGGCCCGCACGGCGTTGCCGATACCGCCCGCGGCCAGCGAGATGATGAGGACCTCGCCGCACCCCGGCGCCTCGCTGTTCGGCCCTTCAACGACCTCAGCTCCGGTCACGCCGACGAGCCGCCCCCGACAGCCGCAGCCCCAGTGCGTGGCGAGCGCGGCCCGGGCCGGCCCGGACGCAATCCTGTCGTCCCTCACGCGGGCCGCGGAGGGGGGTGCGACCGGGTCGACGACGCGCACCTCCCGAGCCAGAGCCGAGGAGAGGTGCCGGGACAGGATCTCGATAAGGATCCGGGGGGGCACCGGTTCGACCGGGACGACCAGGATCTGCTGGGACATGCCGATCTGTCTGCTCGCCGGGCATGAGAGTTTTGTCATGGATACGGCGCGGGTTTGATAACTCCCCAGGACCGATCTCCTTGATGATGCTCTTTGTGTGCGGGGGAACCGGTATGGCACGCCCACCCCGCCCACTGAGCATCGCCCGATGCATGGCGACAGCGGCCCTCTTCGTCCTTGCGGCCCTCCTCTGTCCCCCGGTCGCGGCCATGAACGGGACGCCGAACGTGCTCGTGCTCCATTCATACCACCCCGGTTTCAGCTGGACCGACGAGGAGGCCGAGGGAGTCCTGGACACACTTCGAGAGGAGTGGCCCGGCTGCGAGCCGTTCATCGAATACATGGATTGGAAGCGCCACCCGGGCGACCAGTCGATCGAGTTTCTCAGGGCCCACTATCGTGAACGTTACGCCCCGCTCTCGATCGATGCCGTGATCGCGACCGACAACGCGGCCATCGACTTCGCGCTCGCGTACAGAGCCGAGCTCTTTGACGACGCGCCCGTCGCCTTCTGCGGCCTGAACGGGGACCCGGCCATGATCGTACCGCAACCCGATGTCGCGGGGGTGATAGAGCAGAATGATCCGGCCGGTACGCTCGCGATCGCGCTCCAGCTCCATCCCGACCGAAAACACGTCCTGGTCGTCCTCGACGACACCGAGTCGAGCCTCGAGAACCGCAGGGCGACCGAGGTCGAGGCCGCCCGCCTCCGCGACCAGGCCGAGGTCGTGATCACGCAGAACCTCTCGGCCGGCGAGCTCGCGGCCGCCGCAGCCGCACTGCCGCCCGACAGCCTGATCGTGCTCGGCACGTTCAACCGCGACCGCGAAGGGCAGGTCCTGAGCACCGAACAGAGCCTCCGCCTGGTCCGGGAGTCGACGAACATGACCATCCCGGTCTACAGCCACTGGGATGTCTTCTCGGGCACGGGGATCGTGGGCGGCCACATCCTCGCCGGGCGGTCCCAGGGGAGGGAGGCCGCCGAGCTCGCCGCCCGGCTTCTTCACGGCGAGCGCCGTATCCCGATCGACGTCACTCCTCCGCTCACCTGGACCTTCGACCACCGCGAGCTCGTCCGAAATGGGGCCCGGCTCGAGGCCCTCCCGCCGGAGAGCGTGCTGCTGAACCGGCCCGTCCCGCTGTACGAAGAGTACGGCTCCTACCTCGTAGCGGCCGGCGCGGTCTTCGCGGCCCTCATCGCGATCATCGCCCTGCTCGCCATGAACGTCCGCCACCGGGCCGAGGCCGGGGTATGGCTCCTCTCGGCCAACACCGAACTGGCCCGGGCCGAGCGCGAGGCCCGGCAGATGCTCGGGGAGCTCGAGACCTCGCGGGCGGCCCTTCACGAGAGCGAGGAGCGGTACCGGAATGTTGTCGAGGACCAGACCGAGTTCATCTCGCGCTTCAGTCCCGACGCGATCCACGTCTTTGTCAACGAGGCCTATTGCCGCTACTTCGGGCTCGATCGGGGGGCCGTGATAGGACGGAGGTTCATGCCCGCGCTACCGGGCGAGGACCGGAGACGGATGGCCGAACACCTCGCCTCGCTCACGCCGGAGGACCCGGTCGGGACGATCCTCCACCGGACGATCGACGAGGACGGCCGGGTCCGCTGGCAGCGGTGGACCGACCGTGCGATCTTCGACAGCCAGGGCCGGGTCACCGAGTACCAGTCGGTCGGGCGGGACGTGACCGAGCAGCAGCGGGCCGAGCTGGCGCTCTCGCGTGCCAAGGCCCAGCTCACCCTCCTCTCGGAGCTCTCGCGAAACGACCTCCAGAACCACGTCTTCACCCTCCGCGGCTACCTCGGACTCGCCCTGAGCGAGGCCGGAGAGGGCCCGGCGCTTCAGGACCTGCTCAGCCGCGCGAACGATGTGGCCGCCCAGATTGCACGCACGATCGAGTTCTCGCGCGACTTCCAGGGTCTCGGGACCAGCCCGGCCCGGTGGCAGCGACTGAACGAGGTCTTCCTCTACGCCCTCTCACACCTCGATATCGGGCCGCTCGAGCGGATCGGAGCGCTCGACGGGGTCGAGGTCTACGCGGACCCGCTCCTCGAGAAGGTCCTCGGCGGCCTGATCGAGAACGTGGTGCGTCATGCCCGCGGCGCGACCCGGTTCGAGCTCGGCTGGCGCGAGACGGACAAGGGACTCGTGGTCTGGGTCGAGGACGACGGGCCCGGTGTGCCGGACGACCGGAAGGAGCAGATCTTCCACCGCCGCCCCGGGTCCGGACGTTCGCTCTTTCTTGCCCGCGAAGTGCTCGGGATCACGGGGATCGCGATCCGTGAGAACGGCGTGCATGGAGCGGGTGCCCGCTTTGAACTCGTCTTTCCGAAGGGCGGGTATCGACTCGACACACCACGACCAGGACAGGAATCATGAAGACAGATCCACTTGCACCGATGCCGGCGACGGTCGACGAGACGACCGACCCGGATACCCGTACCCTCGACGACCTCTTCCTCTACCAGGACCGGTATCTCGAGGACCTCGGCTTCGCCGATCCGATCGAGACCCTGGGGGAGACCGGGATCCGCCGGCAGGTCGCCGATCAGTGGCGAGCCCGCGAGCAGCGGTCGTTCCCGAACCCGGGGGCCACGCACTCGCTCGCTGTGCTCCTCTACTGGGAGGCCCGGGGCTCGGGTCGGAACGGGGCGCAGCTCCCGACCACGCCCGGCAGCACGGATCGGCTCTGGACCGGAGCCCTCGTCCGGTTTGCGGCTCTCTGCGCCTCCGATACCTTCTGGATCGAATGGGGGGTGCTGGCGGGCAAGATCGAGGCGGTCCGCGACCGTGCACTTGCACCGCTCCTCGTCGATCGGCTCACCCGCGAACTTGAGACGATCGCGTCGCGCCTCCGCGAGACCGGCGACCACCCCGCCGCGGCACGGTACGAGGAGCATCTCGCGCGGTTCCGGACCGAGCTCGAGGCGGCCGAGCGGCTCCCGGCGCTCCGGATCCTCTCGGGGCGCGGTCTTTCGCCCGCCGCGATCGTGGCCGGCCCCCAGCTCCTGGCCGAGGTAGGGATGCTCGACAAGGTCCGCGACGCGATCGCGCCTCAGCAGCCGGAGCTCCTGCCGCTCTTCGAGCGCCATGCCTGGATCCGTCGGCTTGTGGATGAGGGACAGCACGAGGTCGCCCTGCAGGCCCTCGAGCGGGTCGAGACGGGAGAACGGGGACGGGCCGCACTCCGGGCCCTCGAGCTGGCCGCCCTCTTCGGGGGGGCCGAGCAGACCCTGCAGGCCGGCCGGATCGAGGACGCGGCCCGGTACTGGGAGCGCGGTCTCAGGCTTGCCGAAGACCCGGAGCCGGTCGCGACGAGGATCGCTGAGACCGCAACCGCAGAGGCGGCGGCGCTCGAGGAGCGGGGGCAGCACTCGACCGCGATCGAACTGCTCGAGCGGGTCGTGACGCTCGGGCAGGACTCGGCCGTCAGGGCCATGCTCGGAGCCGCCCTCAGACGCCGTGCGGCGGCCCGGATCGAGGCCGTGGTGGACGAGAGCGCAGAGGAGAGTGTCACGGAGGAGGGGATCGAGACGATTCGAGAAGAGGTCGACCATCTCGAACGCGCAGCGGCGCTCGATCCGGGAAACTCCGAGACGCTGGACGTGCTTGAGTACGCCCGCCGGGTGCTGGCTGACCTCGAAGCCGGGCCCGCAGCCGCTCCCCCTGCCCCCGTGGCGTCCGAGCCGATGCCCGACCCGTCCCCTGTCACGGGCGCGGCCCCGAGGCCTCAGCGCGGGAACCTGCTGGCCCGGATGAGGGCGAACGAGGGCGGGGGCCGCCCCCTCGTCTTCTATGCAGGCGCGGCGCTCTGGCTCGGCATCACGATCCTCGTCGTGGTCGCCTACCCGCTCGTCCTCCCGCGTTCGCTTGGCGGGACCGGGGCGGTCCTCGCACTGGCCCTCGCGGGCGGCTGGGGCCTCGCCAACGTGATCGGGGTCATGGCGCTCCGCTCCTGAGTGGCGGGACGCTCGGAAAAAAAAAGGGAACGAGCCCTCAGCTCGCCGGCGGAGATGCCTGTGCCGGGCGGCGGCGACGGCGGCGACGGCGGGGGGTAGGGGCGGGGGTCGCCGTGGCCGGCTCCTCCAGGCTAGGGGCGGGCACCTGCTCCGGCCTGGGCTCCCTCCGCTGCTTCGGCCCCTTCTGCGGCTTCTGCTGCTTCGGCTCCTTCTGCGCCTTCGGCTCCTTACGGGGCCCCTGCTGTGTGTTTCCCACGACAAAGGGAGCGGAGTTCCGGCCCGCGCCGATGAAGGTCATCAGGATCTCGTGGGCGATCTGCGACCCGAGGCTCGGGGTGATCGTCTCGAGCCAGAGGAAGAAGCCGGCCATGTGTGGAGTCCGGGCCGACTCGAACTTGAACCCGCCCTGCTTGTCGCGGACCATCTTCAGATACTCCTTCCGGTGGCGGGAGCGCAGGTAGATGATCGGATCGCCGTCGGGCAGATTGATCGCGAGCACGATCTTCGAGTAGAGCTTCGGGATCTCGGCGCAGGGGATCGGCTTGCCCCGGATCGTGAGCGGGTAGCTCCCGCAGAGGGCCTGGGCCGCGGAGGGGTAGAGCCCGCCGCAGAGGATCTTCCGGACGATCGGCGGGAGGTCGTCGGGTTCGGCGAACTCGGCCTTTGTCGCCTTTGCCGCGATCATCTGCAGGAGCCGCTGCCGCCGTTCCTCGTGGAGGGCCTTGAAGTCGAACGGCCGGCGGGCCTCGATCTCGTCGGCCCGGAAGAACTTCGGGATCTTCGGGCTCTTGCGGGTATGGTTCCGGACCGTGTGCCCCTCGATCAGCCTCTTGAGCTCCTCGCAGGGGCCGGTCACGACCAGTCCGTTGTCGGGCTCCTTCATGATCCGCTTCACGATCGGGTGGCGCGAGACATCGACCGAAGAGTAGAGCAGGAACGGGACCTGGGCCTGGCCGTAGATGAACCCGATCAGCCGCTTCTTGAACCGGATCTCGGCCTCGAACTCCTTCATGTCCGTCGGCGAAGTCACGATCTCGGCAAAGGCGATGCTTCCGTCGTGGTCCTTGAGCAGGAGGTCGAACTCGGCCAGGTCCTGGCCGTTCCCGCGGATCTTGATGTCGCCGATGTTCGAGTAGAAGAGCCCGTTCTGGCCGAGGGCCGCGTTCATGCCCACGGGGGGGGCATCGGCGCCCTTTCGAGCGATCCCGCCGACGAGATCGGTCCGCTGGACGAGCCGGAGCATCCGCTCGTAGATGACCCCCTCGAACCACCGCCCCTCGGCGGTCTTCATCGAGGGGAGGTCCTCGGAGAAGAGCTGCTTCCGCTCGTTCTTGCGCATGTGCTTGGTCGCATCGATCACGAGCGCCGGCGTGGGCAGGACCTCGTCAAAGTGCTCGGTGATCCAGCGGACCATCTCGGACATTTCTGGTTAGCTCCGTCTTCCGATCAGCCGGACGAGGTGGTCGCCCACGTCCGAGGTGGAGGCCGCGCCGCCCATGTCGCGCGTCACGACGCCGTCGGCGATCGTCTGCTCGATCGCGCCGACCACGCCGCCGGCCGCCTCGTGCTCGCCGAGCGAATCGAGGAGGAGCGCGCCCGCCCAGACCGTGGCGATCGGGTTCGCGATATTCTGGCCCCGGTACTTGGGGGCCGAGCCGTGGATCGGCTCGAACATCGAGGTGCCCCGGGGATTGATGTTCCCCCCGGGGGCGAGCCCGAGCCCGCCCTGGATCATGGCGCCGAGGTCGGTTATGATGTCGCCGAACATGTTCGGTGTGACCACGACGTCGAACCACTCGGGATTCTTGACGAACCACATGGTGATCGCGTCCACGAACGTGTACTCGGTCGAGACCGAAGGGTGCACGGCGGCCACATCGGCGAAGACCTCGCGCCAGAGCCCGTAGACGTCCGAGAGGACGTTCGCCTTGTCGACCGACGAGACCTTCTTCTGCCGCCGCTCGGCGAGCTCGAACGCATACTCCATCACGCGGCGCGAGCCCTCGCGGGTCACGACCCCGATCTGGTACGCGAGCTCCTCCGCGTCCGACTCGATGTCGAGCCCAAACTTCACGGAGTAGAGCGAGCGGAGCACCTCGAGTTCAGCGTGCTGCCGGCCCTTCGTCTGCCGCCCGCCGATCCCGACATAGAAGTCCTCGGTGTTCTCGCGGACCACGACGAAGTCGATCTCGGCCGGCCCCTTGTTCGCGAGCGGCGTCGGGACGCCCGCGAGGAGCTTGATCGGCCGGAGGTTCACGTACTGGTCGAAGTGGAACCGGAGCGCGAGGAGGATCCCCTTCTCGAGGACTCCAGGCTTCACGCGCTCGTCGCCGATCGCGCCGAAGTAGATCGTCCTGAACTTCCCGATCTCGACGAGGTCGTCCTCGGTCAGGAGCTCGCCCGTCGCGAGGTAGCGGTCGGCGCCGATCTCGAACTCGGTGAAGTCGAGGTCGAAGCCGTAGCGTCCTCCGGCGGCCTCGAGAACCCGGCAGCCCTCGCGCACGATCTCGGGGCCGATCCCGTCCCCCCCGATCACTGCGACGCGGTGCTGCACAGGTTCACCTCCTCAAGGGTCTTTGCGTACTCGACCAGCCCGCCGGCGTCCGCGATCCGCTGGAGGAACGCAGGCACCGGGTCGAGCGGGTAGGTCTCTCTGTCGACCGTGATCGTGTTCGCGGCGAGGTCGACCGAGACCGCCGCTCCGTCGGCGAAGCCGGCCGTCGACGGGGTCGCGAGCGGCAGGAGGCCGATGTTGACCGCGTTCCGGTAGAAGATCCGGGCAAAGGACTCGGCGACCACGTACCGGACGCCGGCACCCTTCAGGGCCAGGGGCGCGTGCTCGCGCGAGGAGCCCATGCCGAAGTTCCGCCCGCCGACCACGACGTCGCCGGGCCGGACCTCCACAGCGAACTCGTCGCGGGTCCCCTCGAACGCGTGGGCCGCGAGCTCGGCCGGGTCGTTGATGACGAGGAACCGGCCCGGGATGATCGCGTCCGTATCGATATCGTTGCCAAACTTCCAGATGCGCATTACTGGACCTCCCGCGGGTCCGTGATCATGCCCGTGATCGCCGAGGCCGCCGCGGTCGCGGCCGAGGAGAGGTAGACCTTCCCCTCGGTCGAGCCCTGCCGGCCCCGGAAGTTCCGGTTCGAGGTCGAGAGCGAGACCTCGCCCGGCCCGATCAGGCCGAAGGCCCCGCCCATGCAGGGGCCGCAGCACGGCGCCTCGACGAGCGCCCCGGCCTCGACAAAGCGTTCGACCAGGCCGGCGCGGAGCGCCTTCAGATACTCCTCGCGCGAGGCCGGGATCACGATCACCCGGACATCGTTCGAGAACGAGCGGCCGCCGAGCACCTCCGCGGCCTCGGCGAGGTCCTCGAACCGGCCGTTCGTGCACGAGCCGATGAAGACCTGGTCGACGTGCGTGCCCGCGACCTTCGAGACCGGGACCACATTGTCGACATTGTGCGGCACGGCGACCTGCGGCTCGAGGGTCGAGGCGTCGTACGACCGGGTCTCGGCAAAGGTCGCATCGGGGTCCGAGGCGAGTTCGAACGGAGCGATCCCGGGCCGACGGGGTTTGATGTACGACCAGGTCCGCTCGTCGGGGGGGACGATCCCGACCTTGGCCCCCATCTCGATCGCCATGTTGCAGAGGGTCATCCGGCCGGGCATCTCCATGCCCGAGACCGTCTCGCCCCCGAACTCGACGGCCTTATAGGTCGCGCCGTCCGCGCCGATATCACCGACGATCGAGAGGATCAGGTCCTTCGGCCCGACCCGTGCCTGGAACGCGCCGCGCACGATCGTCCGGATCGTCTCGGGCACGCGGAAGTAGAGGGCGCCGAAGCGGAGGGCGAAGCCCATGTCGGTCGAACCGACCCCGGTCGCGAACGCGCCCGCAGCGCCGTGCATGCAGGTGTGGGAGTCCGAACCGATCACGATCTCGCCCGGCGCGGCATGCCCCTTCTCGAGCACGACCTGGTGGCAGACCCCCTCGCGGAGGTCGTAGTTTCGGATCCCCTGCTCGCGCGCGAATCCGCGCATGAACGCCTGGTTCTCGGCGGCCGCGATCGAGTCGGCCGGCACCTGGTGGTCGAAGAGCATCACGACCCGTGCGGGGTCGTGGACCCGCTCTCCGCCCATCTCACGGAAGGTCCGGATTGCGAGTGGGCCCGTAATGTCGTGGATCATCGCGGCATCGATCGGCGCCATCACAACCTCGCCCGCCCTGACATCGGTCCCGCAGCGGCCGGAGAAGACCTTCTCTACAAGCGTGGATCCCATGATATGAATACCGTCTGGATTGGTTGGCGTCCAGGCCACTTTATATCGACGGCGCCTTCTCCGGACCCGGATGGGCCCGGCAGGGTCGCTCTCAGTCGACCTCGCACTCGAGCTCGGTCAGGATCTCGAGCGGATCGTCCTCTTTCCGCACCAGCCGCTGGATGCGCATGAGCCGCTCGACCCCGATGAAGTTCTCGGCCATGATGCGCGCGAGCGGAGTCAGCTCGAGCCGGCCGTCGCGCTCGAGCACGAGCTTGTGCACGATCAGGTCCGGAAGCACGGGCTCCATCGTCCCGACCATCCGGTCCTCGAGCGCCCTGATATCGGCCGCATTCCCGCGTGCGACGACCGCGTTCGCCGCGAACTCCTCGCTCGACTGCTCGAGGTCGTAGACCGGCGCCACCTCGCCCATCTCGCCTTTGAGCAGGCGGACCGCGACCTCCTCCTCGGTCGTCGAGGAGTCGCGGGAGTACGTCCCGCCGGGCTCGGCCAGCACCACGACCCGCCCCTCGTCGTGGAAGTCGGGCCGGCCCGCGCGCCCGGACATCTGCTGGAATTCCTGGACGGTCAGCCAGGAGATCCCCATCGCGAGGGCGTCGAAGATCACCTGCGAGGCCGGAAAATCGACCCCAGCACCGAGCGCGGCCGTCGTGATGACCGCGGCGAGTTTGCCCTTCAGGAACCGCTCCTCGACCTCGCGCCGCTCCTGCGATGTCAGGCCCGCATGGTACGCGGCCACGTGCTTGCCGAGTTTCTCGGCGACCGTGTGGCAGCGGGCCCGCGAGTTCGTGAAGACGATCGTCTGGCCGTGATAGCCCTTGGACGAGATCTTCCGATACTCCTCCTCGACGAGTCTCTTGATCACCGGGATCTTCTCCTTCTT
Source organism: Methanoregulaceae archaeon UXB-2016 (assembly GCA_004332335.1). GTDB lineage: Archaea > Halobacteriota > Methanomicrobia > Methanomicrobiales > Methanospirillaceae > UBA288. Next base: position 15,956 of record SISS01000040.1, read on the forward strand.
CTCGACAAAGACCAGGTGGCGGTCGAGGGGCACGGGCCGGCTCTCGTACCGGATGAGGGTCGCGTTGAGCTTCTTGGCGAGCACCTTCGGCGAGCCGATCGTGGCCGAAAGATAGAGGAACTGGGCGTTGGGAAAGAGGTGCTTGAGCCGGGCGATCATTCCGTCGAGCCGGTGGCCCCGCTCGGGGTCCTCGAGCATCTGAATCTCGTCGATCACGACCGTCCCGATCCTCTCGGGGAACCGGCCGAGCCGGATCTGGTGGTCGACTCCCTCGTAGGTTCCGACGATGAGCGCCGCCCGGGGATCGCGCGAGCCCGTCCCACGGTTCTCGGCAAGCCGGATCCGGGCCTTGCCGATCTGCAGCGAGGATCGGGCGATCTCGCCGTAGCGCTCGGCAAACCGCTGGTGCTTCTGGACGGCGAGGGCCACGAGCGGGACGAGGAAGAGCATCCGCCCCCGTCCCTCGAGGTAGTTCTTGAGGCCGGCCATCTCGCCGACAAAGGTCTTGCCCGACGCGGTCGCGGCGACCACGAGCAGGTCCTTGCCAAAGAGGAGGCCCGCTTCGACGCTCAGCTGCTGGACCGGCATCAGCCTCTCGACCCCGGCCGCCTCCACGAACGGGCGCGGGAGCGGGAGCTCCTCGAGCGCCTGGGTCTCGCCGACCGCATGCGCCTCAACCCGGTCGTAGAGGGTCGAACGCTTGCGCGAGGTCTCGGGCTGGATCGCGGCGAGCACGCGGTCGACGTCGCGGTAGCGGTAGAGGAGCTCGTCGAGATGGCCCACGGCGCCCCGGGCCATGCGACCGAAGTGGGCGACCTCGCGCCGGAGCTCCCGCCGGGCGCAGGGCATGCAGATCCGCTCTTTTCCGTAGCGCACCGCGTCCCTCTCGCGGACCTGGGTGACCCGGTCCTCGAGCAGGCAGAGTCGGCAGGCGTCGAGCGGCTTCGGCTTCACCTGGAGGTCGGCGAGGAAGGCCTCGAACGGCGGCGAGGGCGCGGTCAGCATCACCTCGGTCGAACGGAGCAGGTTTGCGAGCTCCTTCGTCGGGGTGTTCTTGAGCTGGCGCCGGTCCACCTGCCGGACGCGGTACTCTTTCGGGCGGATCCCCTTCGGGGTCTCGGCGAGCTCGACCTGGCCGACGGCCGTGACGTGCCGACCATCGAAGTAGAGCAGGCGATACGCCCCCTTGGTCGGCGAGACGATCGTGATCATCGGTGCATCAGGTCGTGGATACGATAGGTCAGCCCTGCACCCTCAAGCCTCTTTAAGAATTCGGTGAACTCCTCGTCCACGCAGCAGAGGAGGCAGTCGAGACCGTGGAATGCGGCCTCGATCACCCCTTCTCGGGCGCCGAAGAACATATCGGCCGGTCGGCCCGCCTTCGCGAGCGCGACCCGCGCCTCGATCCCGACCGCGGCCACGATCGGGATCCCGGCCGCGAGGGCTGCCAGAGCCGCCAGATCGACGGCCGCGGAGCCTCCCTTCTCGACCCGCGGGACCTTCGCCACGTGGACGAAGCCCTCGCGGTGGTCGATGATCCCCGAGAGCCGGGTCACCCCCAGGTCCTCGCCGGCTCGCGCGGTGCGGACCACGGCGCCGTTCGCAGAACGGGACTCGCGCCCCGCATAGAGGAGACCGTCCTGCATGTAGACCCCGACCATCTCGCCCTCCTCAAGGTCCTCGGCCGCGATCGCGGCCCAGACCGAGACCTGCTGGATCAGGTCGCGCCGGACGTGCCGGGCATAGGTCTCGAGCTGCTCGGCGTGGGTGAGGACCCACTCGATCCCCTCGCGCGTCACCTCGTATCGGCCGCGGCCCTGCGAGGCGACCATGCCGTCGTCCACAAGCTCGCGGATGTACTCCGAGACGGCCTGGGGCGTGATCCCGAGGGTCTCGGCGACCTCGAGCTGCCGGACGGCCGGCTGGTGCTCGGCGATCTCCACCAGACACTGGAAGCGGGTCGCTTCCCGCTTCGAACGCAGAATCGTAGAGAGAGGATCGTCAGCGAGCCCGGTCAAGGAAGACCAGCCCCTGCCCCTTGACGTCCATGCGCTGGCTTCGCTTGGCAATCCCGCGAATAAAGATGGGGGAGACGTTGAACTTGCGGGCCAGGTCGTTGATCGAGACATTCCCGCTCGAGAGTTCGCTCTCGATCGCCTCCACGGTCGTGCGCAGGGTCTCGTCGTTGGAGACCGCAAGATAGAGCAGGTCCGCGAGCTCGTTCATGCCGCACTGGAAGTTCGCCCTGAACTTCGAGTAGGTCGCGCGGAACTCCTTCTCGGGCTTCTTTCCGGGTTCCGGCATCCGCCACTGCTCCTCGACCAGGTTTCCTTTTTTGAGTATCGTGATGCAGTCGTCGACTGAATCACCCCCGGTTTCGGCGGCAAGCTCCGATTCCGTCAGCCACGCACGGTTCAGGAGCTCGTAGATCTGTTTATATTTCGCGTCATTGAAGGTAATGAGAAGAGGGACCAGTTCTACCGGGTCGTTGATTATTCGTATGTGCCCTGTCACGGAGAACCCCAATATATATTGTCGCGGTTTGGCGATAAAGGTTTCAGGACGATGAAGCAGGGCCTGATCACGGTCCGGGGTATTGTACAGGGCGTCGGGTTCCGGCCATTCGTCTATGCCGAGGCCGTCCGTCTCGGCCTTTCGGGCACGGTCAAGAACCTCGGCTCGGAGGTCGAGGTCCGCGTCGCGGGCGATCGGATCGACGATCTGGTCGAGGCCCTTCGCCGCGGGCCGCCCCTCGCGCGGATCGATTCAGTCGCGCTCAGACCGCTCGACGGACCGGTCCCGGAGGGGTTCACGATCCTCCCCTCGGCCGAGGGCGCGCGAACCGGCCTGATCCCGCCCGATGTCGCGAGCTGCGACCGCTGCCTCGGGGATATCGACGACCCCGCGAGCCGCTACTTCGGATACTGGGCGACCTCGTGCGTCGACTGCGGCCCCCGGTACAGCATCATCCGCGACCTGCCCTACGACCGTCCCCGGACTTCGATGGACGTCTTTTCGCTCTGCGGCGGCTGTGCCGCCGAATTCACGGACCCGGGCTCGCGCAGGCACCATGCGCAGACGATCGCCTGCCCTGGGTGCGGGCCGCGGCTCTCGCTCCGCGATGCGGACGGGCGGGAGCTCCCGTCGGCCGATCCGATCGCCGCAGCCGCCGACCTCCTCGACCGGGGACGCATCGTCGCGATCAAGGGGGTCGGGGGATTCCACATCGCATGCGTCGAGGAGGCGGCCGTACGGCTCAAGGAGCGCCTCGGCCGGCCCGAGCAGCCCCTCGCCGTGATGGCTCGGCCAGACTCGGTCGAGACGATGGCCGTGCTCGACGAGGCCGACCGCGCCCTGCTCATCTCGCGCGAGCGGCCGATCGTGGTGCTGGAGAAGCGGGACCTGCGCGCGCACGGCGCGATCTCGAACCTCCACACGATCGGGGTGATGCTTCCGTACACGGGCCTCCACCATCTCCTCTTCCGCCGTCTCGTTCACCCGATGCTCGTGATGACCTCGGCGAACGCGCCCGGCTACCCGATGGTGACCGAGCTCGACCGAGCCGTCCGGGCCCTGGGCGGGATCGCCGACGCCTTCCTCTCGCACGACCGGCGGATCGTGAACCGATGCGACGACTCGGTCGTGCGGAACGGCCACCTGATCCGGCTCTCGCGGGGGTACGCACCCCTCCGGACACCGATCTCGCTCGGGCCCCGCTGCCTCCTCGGCGTCGGGCCCGAGCTCTCGGCGAACGCGACCATCTACCGCGACGGCCACGCGGTCACCTCGCCGCACGTGGGCAACGTCCGGAACCCCGAGACCCTCGCCTATCTCGTCGAGACGATCGAGAAGCTCGGCGACTGGCTCGGGGCCCGGTACGACGCAGTGGTCCACGACCTCCACCCGCAGTTCCTCTCGACCCGGTACGCGCGCGAGCTCGCGGTCGAGCTCGGGGTTCCGGCCATCCCGGTCCAGCACCACCGGGCCCACATCGCCTCGGTCACGCAGGAGCCCTGCGTCGGGATCGCGATCGACGGGGTCGGGTACGGCGACGACGGTACGGTCTGGGGCGGCGAGGTCTTTGCGGGCGCAGTTCCCGCGCTCGACCGGGTCGGCCACCTCGAGCCCGTGCCCATGCCCGGCGGAGACCTCGCGACCCGCTTTCCCGAGCGAATGCTCTACGGCGTGCTGCCCGAGGACCGGGTCCTGGACCTGCTCGCCGCCCGCGGCTGGTCCGAGCTCGAGCGGGACGTGCTCGCACGACAGACCGCGCGGCGGATCAACGCCCCCCTCACGACCAGCACGGGCCGGGTCCTCGACGCGGCCGCGGCCCTCCTCGGGCTCTGCCGTGAGCGGAGCTACGACGGGGAGCCCGCGATGAAGCTCGAGGCGGCCGCGGCCCGGGGCCGGGCCGAGGCGTGGCCGCTCGAGCTCCGGAAGGAGGGGGGTACGGTCGTCCTCTCGACGCGGGCGCTGATGGGTGAGCTCGCCGACCGGGCGCTCCGGGCCGGGGATCGGCCGGCCGTCGCCGACCTGGCCGCGTCGTTCCAGGCGAACCTCGCCCGAGGCATCGCCCTGGTCGCGGTCGATGCCGCCCGGGACCGGGGCCTCGGGACGGTCGCACTCTCGGGGGGAGTTGCGATCAACACCGCGATCCGCAGGGTCATCAACGAGACCTGCAGGGCCCATGGACTCGCCTGTCTCACCAACCGCCGTCTCCCGCTCGGAGACGGCTGCATCAGCTATGGCCAGTGCGTGATCGGTGCGGCCCTGCTCGAGTGATCGGAGCCGTCGCCAACCTTATTGTGTGCAGCCGCCGACGCTTTCATCGTGCCAGCTGACTCCCTTCTCGGTCCCGATTCCCTCCTGACCTGCATTCGCGAGAGCCTGCATCCCCAGGCAGTCCTTGACAGCGGTCTCGTCGTGCACGGGGCCTCCACGTCCTTTGCCGGGCTCGTCGATCGTTCGCTCGAGGAGCTACGGGGCAGACGTCTCAACGTGCCGGCACTCGCAGGGCTCCTGGCAGAGGCCGCCCGGCATGGCCGTGCCGAGGGCGAGGTCACCCTCCCCGGGAGAAACGGGGGCCGCCCGCTCCGGGCCCTGGCCATCCGCCTCCCGGGAGGCGACGGGGGCCGGGCCCCGGTCTACCTCGCTCTGGACGAGCCGCGCGGGGTGTCGGCGTCCGATGCACGGATGGCCCAGCTCGTCGAGTCGACCAAGGAGGCGGCCGGCGGGATCGCCGAGATCGGGGCCCAAGCCGAGTCGATCGCCGAGTCCTCGGCCCACGTCTCGGCGAACGCCGAGACCTCGGCCACCGGGGTCGAGCAGATCCAGAGGGCGATGGAGGACCTGACGAACGCGATCGAGCAGATCACGGCCGCGATCGAGACGGTCTCGCAGCAGGCGGGCCAGGCGAGCCGCGCGGCCGAAGAGGGGGCCGGCCTCGCCGGAAACGTGGCCACGGGCAACGCCGCGATCGAGGAGTCGGTGAACCGGGTGCACGCCTCGCTCATGGACGTTGAGCGGCGGATGGCCGACATCTCCCGCGTCCTGACCATGATCCGGGACCTCGCGACCCAGACGAACCTGCTCGCCCTGAACGCGGCGATCGAGGCGGCCCGGGCCGGCGAGGCCGGGCGGGGCTTCGCCGTGGTCGCGGCCGAAGTGAAGGCGCTAGCGCTCGAGTCCAAGACCGGAGCCGAGCAGATCGAGGAGATGATCGACGCCCTGGTCGGGTCCTCCCGGGCGGCCGCAGCCGCGATGGTCGAGGCACGAACCCTGGTCGGGCGCGGGACGGCCCAGTCGTCCGAGGCGCTCGCCGCGTTCCGGCGGATCGAGACGGCCGCGAACGGGGTCGCCCGTTCCGCCGCCGAGGTGGTCGCAGCGGCCGAGGAGCAGGCCGCCACGACCGAGGAGGTCGCGGCCTCGATCCACGAGGTCGGCCGGATCGTGGGCTCGACGGCCGAGGAGGCACGGGCAGCCACACGGGCGGTCCGGGAGACCGAGGACCGGATCCTCCGCCTCTCGGCCGTGATCGAACGGATCCATGCCCTCGCGTCGGGGACCAGGGCCGGCAGATGACCTTCGTCAAGGTCTGCGGGATCACCCGGCCGGAGGATGCCCGCGTGGCCGTGGAGGCCGGTGCGGACGCGATCGGAGTCGTCATGTGCTCGGAATCGCCCCGCGTCTGCACGGTCGAGCGGGCACGGGCAGTCTTTGCCGTGGTCCCGCCCGGAGTGCTCCGGGTCGTGGTCAGCCACACGTCGACAGAGGCCGGCCTGGCCGAGTGCCTCGAGACCGGGCCCGACGCGGTCCAGCTCTCGCAGCCCCTCGACGTCCCGGCCTCGACCGGAGTACGCCTGATACGGGTCGTGGCGCCGGGGGCAACCGTGCCCAATGACTGTGCGATGGTGATCGTGGACGGGTCTCACGGGACCGGGCGGGCGTTCGACCCGGGATATGCCCGGAAGGTGATGGCCGCCTCACGGCGCCCGGTCCTCCTGGCGGGAGGGCTCACGCCCGAGAACGTCGGGGCGGCGATCCGCGAGCTCCGGCCGTTCGGCGTCGACGTCGCCTCGGGGGTCGAGGCGGCCCCGGGAAGAAAGGACCACGCCCGGGTCCGGGCCTTTCTCGAGGCCGCGAAGCGGCCCTATCCAAACGACTGAAGCAGCTGGCACCAGCGGCGCCCGATCTCCGGGTCGCGCGCCAGGCGGGATGGGCGGGCCGGGACAGCCTGGTCGTAGTATGCGCCGTTCTCGACTGTCTCTTGTGTCGCGAGCCGCACCTCGTTCTCTCCCCCGAGCAACGGCGGCGCCCCTAGACTCCCCGGAAAGCCGGCCGCCAGCAGCTTGGTCGCGCAGACACCGGGGTGGAGCGAGACGGCCTCGACGCCCCGCTCGGCGAACCCACGGGTCATCAGCACGACCCCGAGCTTCGAGAGGCTGTACGCCGCATACCCGTCGTACCTCCGCTCACCCTGGATAGTGTTGTCCCAGTCGATCGCGGTGGTCGACATGTGCGCGATCGAGGCCGTGTTGACGACCCGGCCCCGGGACGAGAGCAGGGGGAGGAGGGTAGCGTCACCCGGTGGGGAGCGAGCGCGTTGACCGCGAACGTGGCCTCGAGCTCCTCCGGGTGAGGGCCTGCCGTTGCTGGAAGACCCCCACGTTGTTGACGAGCACGTCGAGGTGTCCGTGCCGGTCGCGCACCTGATCTGCAAGGCCCTCGATCGCCGCGGGATCGCGGAGGTCGGCCGTGACGAGATCGAGCTCGGCCCGGGGAGACCGGCTCCGGAGGTCCTCGAAGACCCGGGCCCCCTTGTCCGGGTCCTTTCCGTGCACGAGCACGGAGGCGCCCCGGCCCGCAAACAGGCCGGCGGCCGCCCGGCCGATCCCGTCCGTCGAGCCCGTGATGAGCACGACAGGGGCGGTCGTCACGACGCCTGGCCGGACCGCTCGGCCCCGTCGAGCAGGGACTCGTACCGGGACGGGTCGTACCCGACCACGACCCGCTCCCCGCGCTCGGCATAGGGGAACGCGCCCGGGCCGTGGTCGAGCATGCGGAGCATGATCCGGCGCCGCCGGGCGGGGTCGGCGAGGTCGTAATCGATCGCCTCGACCGGGACGGCCCTTTGCTGGAAGAAGTCCTTCGCCCAGTCGCACCAGGGGCAGTTCAAGAGCGTATAGAGACGTACCGGTTGCATAGCCATCCTGATAGCCACTATTATTTATAAACCTTCAGGTCGAGATCCGGCGCCGACACCGACGGACTGTTTCAATGGACCGGGGTGAAACCGATGGACAGGGAGGCGCACCCCGGAGCCCGGCACTCCAGCAGATGATGACGCTCCCTCAGCGATGCCGCCACCGCACCAGCCTCGAGGCCGGGGCTAACGCCGGTACGCGCTGACGAGCCGGGCGACCAGCACCGCAATGTAGATCACGCCGGTGACCGCCTCGAAGTACGCGAAGGACTGGGCCAGGGGCGCAACGGGGGTGATGTCCCCATAACCCACGGTCGCGAGCGTGACGAAGCTGTAGTAGAGGAAGTCCATGCGGTCGAGCGAGCCGTTCGGGGCGAAGGCAGGATCGAACTGAAACGAGGCCGGCTCGACGAGGGCCAGGCCCTGGTAGATCAGGGACCAGATGAAGCCCAGGAGCAGGTAGACGCTCAGGGCGCCGGCGATGGTATCGATCGTGATCCGCTCGGCCGTGATCACGGCCTTCAGCAGGAAGACGACAAAGAACGTGAGGAAGAGAATCGGAAAGAGGACGCCGAAGAGAGAGGCTCCGTACTCGGGATAGAGGATCGCAGCCCATCGGGCGGTCAGGGCCGGGACGGCGAACAGGACGGCCAGCAGGAGCAGGGTTCTCTCGCGCTTCATGGCGAGCAGGCCCGAGAGGATCACGAGCGAGAACGAGAGCCCGAAGAGCGGGTCCAGGGACCGATCGGTAACGGTCAGTGGCGCGGCTCCGAGCAGCACCAGCAGGGCAGCAAACAGGATACGGAACCGGTACCGGTGGGTCCCCCCGTCCAGGCCCGGAGTCCGCGCCAAAGGCTCGTCTCCATCGCAGTCAGGTTCAGAGGTCGTCCCGGTCGCATATCAGCGTGTTGATCTGCAGCGGCACGGTGTCATCGGGCGAACCGGTGCAGGCCGACGCACCGTGCACATTCGACCACCCGGGCGTACTCCAGCGGTGTGACGAGCCGTTGGATCCGGCCGAGACACGGGGTGCGTTCGAGCTCTTCGGGGAGGAAAGGGCGAAACTGGTCCATGATGTCGACGTACGTGTCCGTCGAGACCTCCCGAGCGATAAAACGCATCACCTCGCAGCTCCCGGCCAGGTCATCGGGCAGCACCAGGTGTCTGACGATCAGGCCCCGCGTGGCGATCCCGCCCTCGCAGACGAGGTCTCCGACCTGACTGTGCACCTCGACGAGGCTCGCCTTCATGGCCCCGACGTACCCGGGCGTGGCCGAGAGCGCCATCGCCACCCGGTCGTCCGCGTACTTCGCGTCCGGCAGATAGATATCCACCACTCCGTCGAGCAGGTGGAGGGTCTCGAGGCTCTCGTTCGAGCCTGTGTTGTAGACGAGGGGCACCGAGAGCCCCTCGCCGGCGGCGATCGCGAGGCGCCCCCAGGATCAGGGGGACGTAGTGCGTGGGCGAGACCAGGTTGATGTTGTGGCACCCGGCCTCCTGGAGACGGAGCATGATCGCGGCGAGCCCGGCGGGTGTGACGCGTTCGCCCCGTCCCTGGAGCGAGGTCTCGTAGTTCTGGCAGAAGGCGCAGCCCATGGTGCAGTGTGAGAAGAAGACCGTGCCCGACCCGTGCCGGCCGACGAGCGGAGCCTCCTCGCCGAAGTGGGCTCCGTACCCCGAGATGTGGAGCTCTCGCCCGGCCCGGCACCACCCGCGTTCGCCACCGAGCCGGTCGATCCCGCAGCGCCTGACGCAGAGGCGGCAGGCCGAGAGGAGCAGCCGTGCGGCGGCCGCCCGTTCGAGAAGGGCCCCGGGCGCCATGCGGCGGTATGCCAGAAGCGACATGACGGACCCCTCGTCGTCCGCTCGGATAAACCGTCCGCTCGAACGACGTTACCTTAATCTCCCGGCTCCTCCACCTGTCTGGCAGAAGTATCATGAAACTCGCGGTCTCGGGCAAGGGCGGGGTCGGCAAGACCACGCTCGCGGCCTCGCTCGCCCGTGCCCTCGTCCGGCGCGGGTACACGACCCTCGCGATCGACGCGGATCCGGCCCCGAACCTCGGGACGGCTCTCGGCCTCGCGTCCGACGTGGCCGACGGGATCGTCCCGATCGGCGAGGACGAGGAGCTCGTGGCCGCGAAGACCTCGACCGGCTATGCCGGGGTCTACAACCTCTCGTTCCCGATCGATGACCTGGTCCGCGACCGGGCCGTGCCCACGCCGGCCGGCGCGGGCCTCGTCGTGATGGGCACGGTCCGGACGGCCGGCGCGGGCTGCACCTGCCCGGCCGCGGCCGTAGTCCGTGCGCTGCTGCGCCGGCTCGTCGTGGGCGATCAACAGGCGGTCGTGCTCGACCTGGAGGCCGGGCTCGAGCACCTGGGTCGGGGCACGGCCGCGGGCGTGGACCTGCTGCTCGTGCTCGTGGACGGCTCGGCCGCCTCGTGCACAGTCGCCGGCCGGATCGCGGCCCTGGCGCAGGAGCTCGGCATCCCCCGGATCGCGCTCGTCGGGAGCCGGCTCGACCAAGACGGAGGGTGCGATGCTGCGACCGCCTGCGCCGAACGGTTCGGCCTCTCGCTCCTGGCCTCATTCCCCGATGACCCGGCCGTCGCCCGGGCCGGGCGCGAGGGGAGACCCGTGCCGACCGAGGGCCCCACGGCCGAACGGGTCGAGGTCCTGCTCGACAAGATCGTCCGGAAGGTCGCGGCATGATCCGGATCGTGGTCGTCGGGCGGGGCGGCACGGGGAAGACGACGACGGTCGCGCTCGCTGCCCGCTGGCTCTGCGAGCACGGGGCCGGGCCGGTCCTGCTCGTCGACGCCGACCCCGACCAGTCCCTCGCCGAGATGGTCGGAGCCGACCTGGCCGGGGCCGAGGTCAGGACGATCGCCGAGCTCCTCGAGGAGACCTTCATCGCCGGGACGGGGACCACGGCCGGAGTCGCGCCCTCGGACCGAATCGAGGGCCGCATCTGGGAGGATGGGCTGTACGAGGGGGATTGCTTCGACCTGATCGCACTCGGCACCAAGTGGGTCGAGGGCTGCTACTGCCTCCCTGACGCGGCCCTGAAGCGGGCGCTCGAGCGGTTCGCCCGGCCCTATGCGTACCTCCTGATCGACTCGCCGGCCGGGCTCGAACACCTGAATCGGCGGGTCGCGGACGAGGTCGATCTGATCGTCGACCTGGTCGGGGCCTCGAAGAAGTCGTTCGACCACGTGGCTCGGGCCCGGCGGGTCGCGGACGAGTCGGGGGTCCGGTACAACCGGTTCGTCGTGGCCGGGGGGTACCAGGTCGACCCGTCGATCGAGGAGCGGACGCGGGCGACCGGGCTGCCCTACATCGGCCGGGTCGAGAGCGACCCGCTCGTAGCCGAGTTCGCGCTCGAGGGCCGATCGCTCTTCGAGCTCCCGCCGGACAATCCCGGCCTTGTCTCGGTCGGGAGGCTCCTCGAGCGGGCGGGGCTCCTCCTCTGAAACGCCATACATTTTTATATGCTGCCTCCCGTACGGATCGGTGGAGCGCTTTTTGACCCGGGCATGATCACCGGGCAGGCCGGATTGCTGTTATGAAGGGAATCGACATCCATATCGGGGAGATCGCCTCACCGCTCGGCCGGGTCCGGGAGCTGCGCGTCGGGATCGGCCGGGTCGGGTCGGGTACCTGGGACGAGCCGGTCGGGCCGACCCCGTGCCCGTCGCCGACGGCCCTCCGTGACTGGGACCGGAGGCTGCTCGCCCGGTACCGCCCGTTCTATCTCCCGCTCTGCGACCTCTGCTGCCTCTGCACCTACGGAAAGTGCGACCTCTCGGGGGGGAAGCGGGGGGCGTGCGGGATCACGCTCGCAGCCCAACAGTCCCGCGTCGCGCTGCTCGCGGCCTGCATCGGGACCGCGACCCACACGAGCCATGCCCGCGAACTGGTCTCGCACCTGATCGACCGGTATGGCCGGCAGTTCCCGCTCGACCCGGGCGGCCTCGCGGTCGACCTCCGGATGCCGATCGTCGAGCTCGTCTGCGGCCTGCGCCCCGAGACCCTCGCCGACCTCGAGACGGTCCTGGAGTACTGCGAGGGGCAGGTCGTCCACCTGCTCGCCGCGACCCATACGGGCCAGGAGGCCGACCCGATCGATTTCGAGTCCAAGGTGCTCCACGCCGGGATGATCGACCATGTCGCGCTCGAGGTCGCGGACGTGGCCCAGGTCTCGGCCCTCGACTTCCCGAAGGCCGACCCCGAGGCCCCGCTCGTCGACCTGGGGATCGGGGCGATCGATCGCGAGAAGCCCGTGGTCCTCGTGGTCGGCCACAATGTCCCGCCCGCGGTCGCGATCCTCGACTATCTCGCCGCCCACGGGCTCGAGGGGGCGGTCGAGGTGACCGGGATCTGCTGCACGGCGATCGACATGACCCGGCGCTCGCCCTCAGCGAAGATCGTCGGTCCGATCTCCTGGCAGCTCCGCTACATCCGCTCGGGGATCCCCGACCTCCTGGTCGTGGACGAGCAGTGCGTTCGGGCCGACCTCTTCGACGAGGCCCGGGACGCCGGCATCCCCGTGATCGCCACCTCGGCCAAGAACTGCATCGGCCTGCCCGACCGGACGAAGGAGCCGGCCGACGCGCTCGTCGAGGCGCTCTCAACCGGGGCCGTGAACGGCATGCTCGTGCTCGATCCTGAGAAGGTCGGCGAGGTCGCGGTCCGGGCCGCCATCCGGCGCCGGCCCCTCCGCAGGGTCCCGCCCTCCCTCGATATCGAGGCGATCGCATCGGCCTGCGGCGGCTGCGGGCGGTGCATCCGCGCCTGCCCGACCGAGGCTGACCTGCCCGGCGCGGTCCAGGCAGCCGGCCGGGGCGAGATCGCGGCCCTCGGCGCGATGCTCGCCTCGTGCGTCGGCTGCGGCCGGTGCGAGGAGGTCTGCCCCCAGGGGATCGAGGTCCACCGGCTGATGGCCGCGGCCTGCGACGACTGCGAGGTGTACGCGGTCCGGACCGGCCGGGGCGCGATCCAGGATGTCGAGATCCGCGAGGTCGGCGGCCCGATCGTGCTCGGCGAGATCCCGGGCGTGGTCGCGTTCGTCGGCTGTGCCAACTATCCCGACGGCGGCCGCGAGGTCGCCGAGATGGTGACCGAGTTTGCAAAGAGACGGTTCGTGGTCTGCACCTCGGGCTGCTCGGCCATGGCCGCCGCGATGCACCGCGACGAGGAGGGCCTGACCCCATACGAGCGCTTCTCGGGCCGGTTCGAGGCCGGGGGCGTGGTCAACGTCGGCTCCTGCGTCTCGAACGCGCACATCTCGGGCGCCGCGGTCAAGATCGCCTCGATCTTCGCAAAAAGGCGCCTCCGCGGCAACTACGCCGAGGTGGCCGACTACGTCTACAACCGGGTCGGCGCAGTCGGCGTCGCCTGGGGCGCGATGTCCCAGAAGGCTGCGGCGATCGCGGCCGGCTTCTGGCGCCTCGGAATCCCCGTCGTGGTCGGGCCGCACGGCGCGAAGTACCGGCGGATGCTGCTCGGGCGGCAGGACTGCGACGAGGATTGGATGGTGCGGGACCGGCGGACCGACGAGGAGGTCTATGTCGGGCCCGTGCCCGAGCACCTCTTCATCGCGGCCGAGACCAAGGAGGAGGCGATGGCCCTGATCGCGAAGCTCGCCATGCGGCCGAACGACACGAGCCGCGGCCGCTCGATCAAGCTCTCGCACTACATCGACCTCTACCGGCGCTGCTACGGGCGCATGCCCGACGACCTCCACCGGTTCGTCCGGACGAAGGCCGATCTGCCCGTGATACAGAAGGACGAGCTCCTGCCCCTGCTCGAGCGGAACGGCTGGAGTGAGCGGCCGATCCCGGACCCGACCCTGCTCCCCGAGGAGGCGTACCAATGAGTCGGACCGAGCCCTGGCAGCCCGCCATGCAGGGCGGCACGGTCACGGCCCCGGCGCTCGAGAAGCCGGGCGCGCTGGCCGCCCTCGTCCGCCGCGCCCGACGGCCGCTCCTCGTGGTCGGCCACCGGACCCTCGTCACCGGCGGCGACGGCGAGCTGGCAATCGACCTGCTCGCCCGGGCGGCGCTGAAGGCCGGCATCCCGGTCGCGGCGACCGGGGATGCGGGGCCTGCCCTCGCCGTGCGGGGGGTCGAGCCGGCCATCTGCATCTCGGCCATGAACCTCGCCAACCGCCTCGCCGACCCGGCCTGGCCCGGCGTAGACGGGCAGGGACCGCACGACATCGTCTTCGTGGCCGGGCTCAGCTACGCGCTCGAATGGACCCTCCTATCGGGCCTCCGGCACGGCGCCCCCCACCTGGTCACGGTCTCGCTCTCGCCCGCGTACGAGCCGCACGCCTCGTTCTCGCTCCCGAACCTCGCCTGGCCCGCCTGGCGGTCGCTGATCGCCGGGGCATTCGGCCTCGAGGAGGCGGCACCATGATCGAGAGCGTCCCGGTCGACGTCGGCCTCGCCAACGAGGGCGAGCGGATCCGGAAACAGGAGATGCGCCTCGAGTTCGGCGGCCCCGGGGTCGGGGCGAAGTGGGAGCTCGTCCGCGTCCGGCCGCCCGAGGCGGTCGAACACGGCGCCATTCGGATCGTCGGGCCCGACATCCGCGATCTGCCCGAGGGGACGCGCCAGCCCCTGGGGATCCTGGTCGAGGTCGCGGGGCCCGCGCTCGAAGAGGACTTCGAGGGGATCGTCGAGCGGCGGATACACGAATATACCAACTATGTCGACGGGCTGATGCACCTGAACCAGCGCTACGACATCTGGATCCGGCTCTCGAAGAAGGCCTTCGCCGCCGGCTTCGACTCCCTCGAGTTCCTCGGGCGCGTCCTGCTCCACCTCTTCAGGAACGAGCTGCCGATCATCGAGGCGATGCAGGTGACCTTCTTCACGGACCCGGCCGAGGTCGAGGCGCGCCTGCCCGAAGCCCTCGCCCGGTTCGAGGCCCGCGACGCCCGCGCCCGCGGCCTCTCGGACGAGGAGGTCGAGACCTTCTACGGCTGCGCCCTCTGCCAGTCGTTCGCGCCCCGCCACATCTGTGTGATCACGCCCGAGCGGTACGCGAACTGCGGGGCGATCTCCTGGTTCGACGGCCGGGCCGCGGCCCGGATGGATCCGAAAGGGCCGATCTTCGCGCTCGAAAAGGGGGCGTGCCTCGACCCGGTCCACGGAGAGTTCGAGGGCGTCAACGCCAGTGCGAAGGAGCGGTCCATGGGCGAGATCGATCGGGTCTGGCTCTACTCGGCCTTCGGCCACCCCCACACCTCCTGCGGCTGCTTCGAGGGGATCGCGTTCTACATCCCCGAGGTCGAGGGGTTCGGCGTCGTCCACCGGGGATACCGGGACGCGACCGTCAACGGCCTCGCCTTCTCGACCATGGCCGACTCGACCGCCGGCGGCCGGCAGGTCGACGGGTTCCACGGCGTCTCGCTCGAGTACCTGAAGTCGAGGAAGTTCCTCCAGGCCGACGGCGGCTGGGACCGCGTGGTCTGGATGCCGTCCGAGATCCTGGACCGGCTCGCGCCGTTCCTGCCTGAGGGGGTCCGCGAGCGGACCGCGACCGAACGCGAGGTCGACTCGACGGACGAACTCCGGGAGTTCCTGAAGGCCCACGAGCATCCCGTGCTCGCGCGGTGGCCCGACGAGAGTCTGGCCGCGGGGCCGATCGCGACGGTCGGCAGTCTGCCCCTGGAGCTCGGCGGATACCGGGTGATTCTGAAGAACGCCCGGATCTATGCCGATCGGGTGATCATCCTCCGCGACGAGCCCGGGGCGGGGGGGAGGGGGCCATGAACGGCCGCGATCTCATCGGGGCCCTCGGCCCCGAGCTGCTCGGCCTGCTCAGGTCGGCCGGCCGGATCGAGCTCGAGAGGTTCAGCCTCGAGATCGATGAGCTCGAGCTCCGGATCCCGCTCGGCGCGTTCGCGCCGGCAAATGGTGGGCTCCCGTTCGTCGCCGGCCCCGAACGGCCCGACGAACTGCTTCCAGCCGAGTTCGTCCCCGAACGGCCCATGTATCCGGGCCGCGTCCGCGAGGTCGTGCTGGGCGCGACCCGGCGCGAAGGCGGCTCGCGCGGCCAGTCCCTCACGATCGGGGGGGCCGACGCGCCGGCCTTCTCGCTCTTCGACCGGCCGGTCGTGAACATGCCGATCATCTCGATGGACGTCTTCGATACGCGGGTGCCGATGCCGAAGGCGCTCCGGGCGCCCTTCGAGGAGGTCCGCGACGACCCGGCCGAGTGGGCGCGGCTGAACGTCAGCCGCTTCGGGGCCAAGGCGGTCACGGTCCACCTCCTCTCGACCGACCCGCTGATCCGGAACGCGAGCCCGCGCGAGGCCGCGGCCACAGTCGAGGCCGTGCTCCAGGCCGTCGACGTCCCCCTGATCGTCGGGGGGTGCGGCGACCCGCGGAAGGATGCGGCCGTCTTCACCGAGGTCGCGGCCATGGCCGCGGGCGAGCGCCTGCTCCTCAACTCGGTCACGCTCGATATGGCGACGGCGAAGACCCTCGAGACCGTGGCGAAGGCGGCGGCCGAGCACGGCCACAACCTGCTCGCGTTCACGGGCCTCGAGCTGAACGACGCAAAGGAGCTGAACCGCCGGATCTACGAGTACCTGCCGCCCGAACGGATCGTGATGGACCTGACCACAGTCGCGCTCGGGTACGGCCTCGAGTACTCGTTCTCGATCCACGAGCGGGCCCGGCATGCGGCCCTGATGGGCGACGCCGAGCTCCAGCACCCGACCATCTCGGGCTCGACGAACGCCTGGGCCGCGCGCGAGGCCTGGATGCCGATGGCGCCGACCTACGGCGGCCCCGAACTCCGCGGCCCGCTCTGGGAGGCCGAGACCGCCCTCTCGCTCCTGCTCGCGGGCGTCGACATCTTCATGATGTCCCACCCTGCCGCGATCGGGGCCCTGCGGCGGATGATCGCCGCGCTCTGCGCCTGGCCGCTCGAGGAGGTCCCCGAGGGGCATGCGAACGACTGGGTGACCGCCAGGCTCGGGGGTGATGCCTGATGGCGAAGCGATCGATCACCGAGACGAGCCCGATCGAGGTCTACCGGCTCCTGCCCCGGACGAACTGTGCCGAGTGCGGCGAGCCGAACTGCATGGCCTTTGCGACGAGGCTCGTCAACCGCGAGCTCGCGCTCGAGGTCTGCCCGCCGCTCGCCCGCCCCGAGTACGCCGAGGCCGCGGCCGCGCTCGAGGCCCTGCTCGCTCCGCCCGTCCGGGCCGTCCGGATCGGGGAGGGCGAGCACGCGGTCACGGTCGGGGGCAAGTACGTGGTCCAACGGCACGAGTTCACCTACCACAACCCGACCGCCTGCGCGATCGCGGTCGACGACGCGACCCCCTCCGACCTCCTCCGGGAGCGGGTCCGGACCGTGGCGGACTTCTCGTACAACTACATCGGCCGCGACCTCCGGGTGGACGCGATCGCCGTCCGATCCACGACCGGCGACCCGGGCCGGTTCCGGGCCGCGGTCGAGGCGGTGATGGGCGAGTGTGAGCTCCCGCTTCTCCTCTGCTCCCTCGATCCGGCCGTCCTCCGGGCGGGGCTCGAGGCCGCCGGGGCCCGCCGTCCCCTGCTCCACGCGGCCGATCGAACGAACTGGCGCGAGATGGCCGGGCTCGCCCTCGAGTTCGGCTGCCCGCTCGCGGTCGCGGCTCCGGACGACCTCGCCGGCCTCCGGTCGCTCGCCAGGACCCTCCAGGCCTGGGGGGTCGAGGACCTGGTCCTGGATCCGGGCACCTTCCCCGGCCCGGGCCTCGCCCGGACCCTCCGGAACTTCGCCCGGTGCCGGCACGCGGCGATCCGCACCGACGACGCTCTGCTGGGATACCCGCTCCTCGGCGCGCCGATCGCGGCGTTCGCCGGCGAGGAGCTCGACCCGGTCCGGTGCGCGTTCGACGAGGCGGTCACGGCCTCGGCCCTGCTCTCGCGGTATGCGGACCTTCTCGTCCTGCAGGGGACCGCAGGATGGTCCCTGCTTCCGACCCTCTTCTGGCGGTTCAACCTCTACACGGACCCCCGGAAGCCAGTCGCGGTCGAGGCGGGCCTGCGCGAGTTCGGCGCGCCCGATCGGAACGCGCCGGTCCTGATCACGGCGAACTACGCCCTGACCTACTTCACGGTCGAGTCCGACATCAAGGCCGCTAACCTCTCATGCTACCTCGTGGTCGCGGAGACGGGCGGCCTCTCGGTCGAGAGCGCGGTCGCGGGCCGGTACTTCTCGGCGGCCGGGATCGCCGAGGCGCTCACGGCCTCGGGGATCGCCGACCGGGTGGACCACCGGGTCCTCGTGATCCCCGGGCTCGCGGCCCGGCTCTCGGGCGAGGCGGCCGAGGCCACGGGCTGGCGCGTGCTCGTCGGCCCGAAGGACTCCTCGGGCCTCGGCCCGTACCTCAAGGAGCGCTGGCCGCCCGGGCCGGCCTGAGCCAGCCCATGCCCTCCCCCCCCCTCGTGCTCGTGCTCCGTCCCTCGGACCGGACGGTTCGCGCCTACCCGGGGGACCTCCTCCTCGACCTTGTCCGCGAGGCCGGCCTCGGCATCGAGTCGGTCTGCGGCGGGGCCGGCGAGTGCGGCAAGTGCCGGGTGATCGTGAGCCCGACCGACGCGGTCGAGGAGACCGGGGCTCCCTGCCGCCACGGGCTCTCGGCCGTCGAGAGGGCGCAGGGCTACGTCCTCGCCTGCCGCGCCCGGCTTGTAAAGAACGCCGAGCTGACGGTCCCGGTCGAGAGCCGGATCGTGGCCCCGAAGATCCTGCTCCCCGCGCTGATCGAGGGCGGGGCGCTCGATCCGGCCGTCCGGACCTACCCCGTCTCGATCGATGCCGATCCCTTTGCGATCGGCGCCTCGGTCCGGCTGGCCGGGTATCGGGGTCCCCGGCCCCGGGCCGACCCCGGGCTGCTCTCACGCCTCCGGGATGCTGGCGATGGGTGCGTCGCGATCGTGCACGAGGAGGAGAATGGCGCCCGCATCCTCCGCCTCGAGCGGACGCCGGGCCCATTCTTCGGGCTCGCGATCGACCTGGGAACCACGACCGTGGCCGGGGCGCTCGTCGAGCTCGAGACCGGCCGTGTGGTCGGGATCGGGGCCGGGCTGAACCGGCAGATCACATGGGGCGAGGAACTCCTGACCCGTTGCGCCTTCGGTCGGACTCCCCGCGGGCTTCAGACCCTCCGCCGGGCGGCGGCCGACTCGATCTCGCTCGTGATCCGCTCCGCCACCGCGGAGGCCGGGGTCTCGGCCGACCGGATCGCCGAGGTCGTGCTCGCCGGGAACACGGTCATGACCTGGATCGCCGCCGGGCGAGACCCGTCCCCACTGGAGCTGGTCGACGCGCCGATCGACCGCCGCTTCGTCGGGTTCGACGCGGGGGAGCTCGGAATCCCGCTCCGGCCCGAGACCCCGGTCCGGTGCCTGCCTGCGATCAGCCGGTTCGTGGGCGGCGACGTGGTCGGGGACATGCTCACGGCCGGGATCTGCCTGTCGGACGAGGTCTCGCTCCTGGTCGACCTCGGCACGAACGGCGAGATCGTGCTCGGGTGCGCCGAGTGGCGGGCCTGCACCTCGTGCGCCTCGGGCCCGGCCTTCGAGGGCGGGGGGATCTCGTCGGGGATGCGCGCGATGGCCGGTGCGATCGAACGGGTCCGGATCGACCCGGCCACGGGCGTCGTGACATACGACGTGATCGGCGGAGGCCGACCCCGCGGATGCTGCGGCTCGGGGCTGATCGACGCCGCGTACGCGATGTATCGGACAGGCATACTCGACTTCTCGGGCCGGCTCGTCGAGGGAGCGGCCGGGGTTCGCGTGGGGGCCGAAGGGCTCGAGTTCCTGCTCGTCCCGGCCGACGAGAGTAAGACCGGGCGGGCGATCACGATCTCGGAGCAGGATATGACCTACCTGATGGACTCCAAGGCCGCGGTCCTCGGGGCGGTGACAGTCCTCCTCAACCGGTACCGGGTGCAGCTGGCCGACGTCAGACACCTCTACCTCGCCGGGGCGTTCGGGGCCTTTGCCGATCTCGTCTCGGTGTACGGGTTCGGGATCCTGCCCGAGCTCCCGAACGCGACCGTGCACGCGATCGGGAACGGGTCCCTCACGGGGGCCTATGCCACGCTCCTCTCGCGCGCGCGGCGGCGCGAGGCCGCGCTCCTGGCCGTGTCCACGGTCTACATCGACCTGCTCGTGGACCCGGCCTTTGTCGAGGCCTACACGACGGCCCTCCTGCTGCCACCGCACCCCCTCCCGATGGAGTGATGAGGTCGCGCGTCGACCCGTAATCCACCATGAGCCCGGCCCGCACCGCCCTCCTTCTCCTGCTTCTCCTCACGACAGTCGCCGCACCGGTCTTTGCGGCCGACGGGGACGCCTGGGTCTTCGCCTACCGGCCCGGGTGCGGCGACTGCGATCGCGCCCTGCCACTTGTCGAGGCCTTTCGCCTGGCCCACCCGGAGCAGCCGATCGAGCTCCTCAACCTCTCCGGCGACCCGGCAGCGACCGCCCGCTTCAACGCCCTCGCCGAGCAGCACGGAGCGCGGACAGGCGTCCCGGTCATCTATGCCGGAGACCGGGTCGTCCAGGGTGTCGAGCCGATCCGGACCTTCCTCGCGGGCAGGCCGGCCCCGACGCCGACGGCCGAGGCCGGGAACATCACTCCGCTCACGCCGCTCGTGGTCGCGTCGGCCGGGCTCGTGGACGGGATCAACCCGTGCGCGTTCGCGGTCCTCGCGCTCCTGCTCGGCACCCTCTCGGCCTCGGGCTCGCGACGGCGGACGATCGTCCTCGGCGGAGCCTATACTGCCGGCATCTTCCTCTGCTACCTCGGGGCCGGCCTGGGGATCGTGACCGTGGTCGGGGCGGCCGGGATCGCCTCCGCCTTCCGGCTTGGAGCCGGAGTCGTCGCGCTCCTGCTCGGCCTCGCCGTCCTTCTCTCGGCCGTCCTCCCCGACGCGCCGTTCAGGCTGGCCATCCCCGGGCGGGGCCGGGCCGCGGCCGGTCGCTGGATCCCGACCCTGGAGACCGCAGGGCCGGTCGCCGCCTTCGGCCTCGGGGTCGGCCTCGGGCTCGTCGAGCTCCCGTGCACGGGCGGGGTCTATCTGGGGGTGCTCGGCCTGCTCGCGGGGGGCTCCGTCGCGGACGCCCTGCCGCTCCTGGTTCCTGTACAACCTCTGTTTCGTGCTCCCGCTGGTCCTGATCGTCGGCGCGGTCGCGGGTGGCATGGGCCCGGCCCGGGTCGACACCTGGCGCCAGGCCCGCCGGCGAGCCGTGCTCATCGCCTCGGGAGCGGTGATGATCGGCCTCGGCCTCGTCCTGCTCGTCCGCGAGCTCGTCTGAGCCCTCAGCGGAAACGGCTCCAGAACCGGGGCAGGGTCCGCCCGATCCGGTCCCGGTCGGCATGGACGAGGTCGCCGTACTCACGCTCGAGAACCGCCTCCTTCCGTCGCGTGATCCAGTAGTAGAGGAGAAGGAGGAGGGGCCAGGCGACGAGCAGGGAGAGGGTGGACCACGGGGCGAGAAGGCCGATTGTGATCAGGAGGAATCCGATGTGCTGCGGGTGCCGGACGAACCGCGAGAGGCCGGCGGTCACGGCCGCCGCACCCGGTGCAAACCGGGCGAGGCGCCGGTGTTCGAACCACCCGAGCCCGACCAGGACGGCGCCGGCGAGGTAACAGACCTCGTGAATGTGGGGGACGAGCCGGTCGAGCCCGCCCCGGAGGCCGAGCTCCGCGACCATGCGGATCAGGTCGTCCACGGCACCACCTCCGTGGGGACCGCATCGACTTCGAGCGCGACCGACCGGGCCCCCGGCAGGCTCTCCGGCTCCGGGATCATCGTGTGCCCCTAGCAGCCCCGGA
Organism: Methanoregulaceae archaeon UXB-2016; assembly: GCA_004332335.1. Lineage (GTDB taxonomy): Archaea > Halobacteriota > Methanomicrobia > Methanomicrobiales > Methanospirillaceae > UBA288. Next base: position 37,515 of record SISS01000040.1, read on the forward strand.
GCATAAATCGATAGCGATCCCGGCACGGGTATACAGGTGTTTCACGATTCCTCGAAATTTACGACATTCGTTATACATAAAACGGAGACAGGAGTATATACTGGAGGCACGGTGACGGCAGACGATATGACCGGTGATACAGAGCGATACGAGTGCACAGGGCCCGACGAGGCCGCGAAGCTCGCCCAGGCATTTCTCAAGATAGTGATCGGGATCCGGAGCGACCGGCTCTGGGTCTGGTCGTCCGCACTCGAGGGGTTCACGACCCTCGACCTCCACGTCCTTCGCATGGTCGAACGAAAGCCCGACCTGATCCTGAAGGAGATCCGCGACCGGCTCGAGCTCCCGAACAGCACCCTCACGAGCGTGATCGACCGGCTCGAGAAGCGCGCCGTTGTGGAGCGGACGATCAATCACCGCGATCACCGGTCATACGGCCTTCGCCTGACCGAGCACGGGCAGGAGGTCCGGGCCGAGCACGAGCGTGTCTTTCACCTGATGATGGAGCGGATGCTCGAATGCCTCCCCCTGGAGACGGAGAGCGCGGCCTTCGTGGAGCAGATGGTCCGGATCGGAGACTGCCTCGAGCTTCGGACCGCCAGCGAGCTCGGCCTGATACCACGGCGCCCGCTGCCCCGAACGCGCCGGCAGGGCGTCCACGAGCCGGTCTGAAAAAAGAGGATTGCATTCTCGGGAACGCCGGCCGGTCCGCGGAGAGAGGGGCCGCGGTGGTCCACCGAGGTGTTTATCTCTCGAACGGCGCCAGCACTGATCACGGTGACGCAAGGCGTGGAGTACGGGGTCCCAGGACCGCGGCCAGGAGGATCGACCGACTATGCGCCGCTGTGACCGGTGCGGCCGGCGGGTCGATGGCCTGCCCTGGATCTGCGGGCGCTGCGGCGGTGGCTTCTGCGTCGACCACCAACTTCCCGAGACCCATGCCTGCCCCGGGCTCGTCCCCCATGTCACGCGGGTCACAAAGGACCCGACCCGCGTCTGGGAGCCGTGGCCGATCCGGCTGCAGGGGCTCCGGGTCTGTGCACGCTGCGGTACGGACCAGGCAGACGGGAGTGGATCCTTCTGCCAGCGCTGCCGGAACTCCCGTGGACCAGGCTGGTGGCCGGAGGGGCCGCTCTCGGCCTGCTCGGGTTCTACATCCTCCATGCAGCCCGCCACTGGAGCGCCGGGCGTCGGTGGACCGGGGTCCTCCTGCTAGTGTTCCCCGTGCTCGTCGCCCTCCTAGTCGGTATACGGTTCGCCGGTCCCGGCCATGCCGCGGTCGCGCTCGGCCTCGGCACCCTCACGGGCATGGTCGCTGCGGCGTTCGTCTGTATCCTTCTCGCGCGGCTCATCGGCCGCAGCCGCCGCCCGAACCGGACCGTCGCCTTAGCAGCCCTGCTTCTCCTCTCGAGCGCGGTGATCGCAGGGGCCTCGCCCTCCTACCTGGACCAGAACTTCTCCATGCTCTCCCATGCGGCTGTCGTCGCATGGCCCGGGGCGCCATCGCTCGCAGCCGCGACGCCCGGAGAGGCGACGGCCGTGCCGACCCTCCAAGCGACGGCGCCCCAGCCGACGGGGACCGGCCTCGAGGGCGTGCCGGTCACCCGGACCTTCAGGTATACCCTCCGTGGGCAGAGCGGCGCGTTCACCCTGACACTCCACGGCGGGGTCGACGCGGCCCTCGACCGGCGGCGCCCGGCGTTCCACGGGGACTACGGCCCGTACTACGGCGGGTTCGTCGACGAGGCAGCCGGCGCTCAGGCGGTCGAGGCCCTGGCCGGCGCGATCCGCACGGCCTCGGCAACCCCCGATGACGGGGCCCGTCGCGCGATCGCCCTCGTTCAGGCGATCCCGTACGACCACGCGGCCCTCGCGAACGGGACGGCCCGGACGCGCTACCCCTACCAGACGCTCTATGATCAGACAGGCGTCTGCGGCGAGAAGTCGCTCCTGCTCGCGGCCCTCCTCCGCGAACTCGGATACGGTGTGGCCCTGCTCCGCTTCGGTCCCGAGAATCATATGACCGTCGGGGTCCGCTGCCCGCCCGCGTATGCCTATCGCGGCACCGGATACGCATTCATCGAGTCGACGCAACCCTCGATCACGACCGACGCGGTCGGGGAGTATGTCGGGACGGGGCGGCTGGTCTCGACCCCCGAGGTGATCGCGATCGCAGAGGGGCGCTCCTTCGGCTCGATCGGCGAGGAGGTCGCCGACGCGGCCGAGTACCGGGCCCTGGTCGCGGCAGGGCCGGTCCTGGACCCCTATCACTACGCCCGCTGGCAGGCGCTCGTCAAGAGCTACGGGATACGGACCGCGGCGTGAACCGGAGGCGGACCGGCAAGCCGGAGCTGTAGAGATGTCGCGGTGACGGTGCGGCGCTGAGGTGCACCGGAGACGGGCGTGGCAGATGCCGACGCAGAAGGGCTGTGATCGGAAAAGAAGGGGATGGGATTAGCCGAACAGGGCGCCAAGCCCCGCCATGCCGCTCTCTTCCTCTTCCTTCTTGTCCTCCTCGGGCTCCTCCTCTTCCGCGGCGGCGGCAGGGGCGGCACCCGCGGCGGCAGGGGCGGCGACTGCGACCGGGGCCGCAGCGGCCTTCTCGATGGCCTCGTTGATGTCGACGCCCTCGAGCGAGGCGACGAGCGCCTTGACCCGGGCATCGTTCACGGCGATACCGACGGCCGAGAGCACGGCCTTTACGTTCTCTTCGCTGACATCCTTGCCTGCTTTGTGGAGCAGGAGTGCTGCATAGATATATTCCATCTCAATCAACCTCGTTTAATATTCACCGACGGCAGTCTGGACCGCCGCTGTCTCTCTGTATGCCTTGCCGATGATCGCACCGACAATCTCCTTCACATAGACCGGGGCCTCGACGCCGAGGCTGCGTGCCTCGCGTTCTGCCTTGGTCAGGATCGCACCGATCGTTTCCGCAGTCGGAATCGCCGCGTTCACCGAGAGGTTGAACGCCTGTGCGGCTGCAAGCCCGAGCTGGTTCAGGATCGCCTGCTCGTCGATGTTGAGCACTTCCGGCTCGAAGGCTGCGCCCTGATAGAACGCGACCTGGAGTGCCAGGCCCACATCCATCGGCTTGACCCCGAGCTTGGCGAGCACGTCCGCCTGCTTGGCGTTGATGATTCCGCCCTTCTTGACGACGGTCTTGGTCTCCTTGATCCGGACCTTACCGCCCTCGATGGCGGCCGGGATACCCGCCTGCTGGAGCTCACCGACGATGGGGCCGGGCTTGAACGAGGTCGGGCCCTTCGGGACGATGATGTCCTCGGGTGCGGCCTGTCCGGCCTTGGCGACCATCCTGGTCTTGTTCTGCTCGAGCAGCTTGAAGAGCCGGAACGGGTTCTCGTTCGAGTAGATCAGGGCGGAGTTGCCGTTGATGTACTTGCGGACCTGTTCGAACTCCCCGCCCAGCTCGTCGAACGAGTGGTGCATCAGCGTGTTCCGGGCCATCCGGATCACGGCGATGCCGCGGAGGTTTCGCCGGATCTGCTGGAGCTGCGAGGCCGGGATCCCGTACATGTCGACGAGTCCGACGAGCGTGAAACCGCCCGTGATCTCCTTGATCTTCTCGACCTCGTTCCGTTTCCAGTCGGGGAGATGATGCGTATACAGCGCCATTTACTCCACCTTCACGGCCGGACCCATCGTGGTCTTGACGTAGACCGACCGGACGTTGAGCGGTCCCTGCTCGAGTACGGACTCGACACGCTTGAGGACTGCGTCGACGTTGTCGGAGAGCTGTTCGGGGGTCATCGCGGTCGTGCCGATCTTCGCAGAGAAGACCTTCTTGTCCTTCGTGCGGATCTTGACTGACCCACGCAGGCGCTCGACGATCGGACGAATGTCGGTCCCCTGGGCGATCGGCATCGGCATTCTGCCGCGCGGACCGAGCCGGACACCGAGCCAGCGCCCGACGAGGGGCATGACCGCAGTCTCAGCGAGGAAGAACCTGTACTGGTTCGCCATCTTGCGGGCCTCGCGGGGTTCCCCGCCGAGCCGCTCGATCTCCTCGGGGCCGATGATCAGGTCGACGCCGGCTTCCTTTGCCTGCGTCGTGATCTCGCCCTTGCCGAGCACTGCGATCCCGACTGTCCGTCCGGTTCCCTGAGGAAGGAGGATCGTCTCGTCAATACGGTTCTTCGGCTGCGCCATGTCGATATTCTTGAGGTTGACCGTGAGGTCCACGGACTCAGAGAACTTGCGCTCTGGCGCGCTCTCGATTGCCGTTCTGACGGCTTCCAGGATCTTTTTTCTCTCTACCATTGTCGCTCCATAGTCTTTCGACCTTGCGATCTCCTATGGGCTGCCGGTCTCAGGAGAGCGCCGAGTCGAATTCACCCGCATCGATGGCGGCCAGAACCTCTTTCGGTTTCCGGCCTTCCACGGTCACGCCGACCGAGACACATGTCCCGACGACCTCTTTGACCGCGGTCTTGAGCTCGTACGACAGCATGTCGTTGAGCTTCATGCGGGCGATTCGAACGACGGCCTCCATCGGCAGATCTCCAACAAAGTTGGAATTCGGCTCCGCCGACCCCTTCACGACTCCCGCTTCCTTCTTGAGAAGGGCGGTCGTCGGTGGAATCCCGACTGCGATCGTGACGTTCTTCTTGTCATCGACCGTGATCGTCACCGGCACCTGCATTCCGTTGAAATCAGCGGTTTGCTTGTTGATGTCGTCGACGACCTGCTTTACGTTGATTCCGAGGGGGCCGAGTGCGGGGCCGATCGGCGGGCCAGCTGTCGCCTTCCCGCCGGGTACCAGTACCTCGACCTGTTCTGCCATGGGGTATCACCATGCCGTATCCAATACGACCTGGGTTGAGTAAGGTCGTTGAGGAGAGGTTAAAAAGGTATCAATCACGGTCCCCTTTCCCGTCCCCGATGGGGGGCAGAGGGGCCGGGAGCGCGCGGCCCCCGGCCCGACGCGCCTACGGTCAGGGGAAGGAGACCGCGAAGAGTGCGGCGAGAGCGGCCAGGGGATCGGACGGCGACGATGCACTTCGGGCCGCGACGCCGGCCTCGAAGGCACGGAGCTCGCCCTCGAGCCGCCACTGCCCGGCCGCCTTCGGATTCGCATCGAGGAAGGCCCGGGCCGTCGCGGAGCCGACGGCGGTCCCCGGGGTCTCGCCCCGGAGGGCCGGGTTCGTTCGTCCGTAGTCGTGGTCGAGATAGAGGCTCTCGCCGTCGAGGAAGCTGTACTCGAGGCTGTTCCGGGCGATGGTGCGTACCGCGCCGTAGTCGAACTCCGGGTACTCCGAGACGAGCAGGGCGTACTCCTGCGAGAGGTCGGTTCGTTCGATGCCGGGGTCGTCGGTCGAGAGCACGATCGGGACGCCGGCCGCGAGGTAGGCCGGGGCCGGATGGCGCCTGCCGGTGGCGCCGAGGGTCTGGGCGTTGCTGGTCAGCAGGAGCTCGACCGGCACCCCTTCCTTCCGCATGAGTGCCATCGTGCCGTAGGGATCGTCCTCGTAGAGGATGTCGGTCCCGTGCCCAATCCGGAAGGCGTGGCCGTCGACCAGCGCACTCCGGATGTGGTACCGGAGGTCGGGATAGGGGACCTGGCCGGGGACGAACTCGCCCGCGTGGAGGGCGATCGGGACGTCGGGGTATAGCCCGTGGAAGTACGAGAGCATCGCCATATGGAGGGGATAGTACGTCCGCGATGCGTAGTCGCCCTCGGGAGCGACAAGGTTCACCCCGACCACCGAGGGGGATCGGCGGGCGACCTCGAAACCGACGGCGAGCTGGGCGAAGGTGTCGGCGGGAGGGACGTTCCGGTTCACCTCGTACACGAGGCGGACCGAGACGTTGCCGTCGTCGGCCCCCCCCGCCGCGGCCATGATCTCCTCGATGTCTGCGACGATCTGCTCCGTGGTCCGGTTGAGGCCGGCCCCGATCAGGGTGCAGTGCAACCTCGGGAGGTCGTCCGCACTCGCGTTCAATCCGGCCGAGAGGGCCGAGACCTGAGCCTGGTACCTCTTGTCCTTCATCTGGAGCTCGATATAGTCGGAGCCGGTGCCGATCATCTCCTCCCGGACCGCACGGATCAGCTCCGGCGTGTAGAGAGTGATCGCACTGATCTTGGCGAAGCTCGCGAAGAACCGGTCGAGCCCGGGGCCGTCGGCGGGTGTGTGCCCGGCCATGGACCAGGACCGGACGAGGAGCGTGTAGAGCGTCTGGTTCGTGAGAGCGTCGGAGACCCGGGCCTGCCCCGGGGACGACCGGTTCGCCGATGTGATACCCGTAACGGGGTCGACCCACAGGTCGTGGCGACCGGCGATCGCGATCAGGTCCTCGGCAGGGACCGTGCCCGTGAGGTGCGCGTGCAGGTCGCCGCCCTTCGGCATCGCGTGAAAGAACGCGTAGAGCTGGTCCGGGCTGTCACGGATCTCCTCGAGATGGGCGGCGGTGATCGAGACGTTGCGGGAGTTGGCAGCCCCGGCAGGGCCGGCAAGGCTCCCCGACAGGAGTATCACCAGGATCAGGAGCGGAAGATGGAGACGGGGCATGACGGATCCTCGCCACCGGCCTACGCCGGGAGCATACCAATGGACTCGTCGCCTCCATGCTTTAACCAATCGGGATGGTGAAGGTCACAGGCTCCGAGCGAGGCCGTCGATCCGGAGTGCCCGGCCGAGCGGCCCCGAGTTGAGCCGCGTGGGGATGCCCTGTTCGTGCCAGTGCTTTCGGCATTCGCAGTGGTCGAGCAGGACGCAGCACGGCGTTCAGGCGATGTCGTGGGCATCGTCGGTACACGAGCGCCAGCGGACCCCGAGCACCAGGCGCTCGAGCGCAACACTCCCCAGTAGGAGTAGCCATGTCAGAAGAGGAGTGGTCGACCGCGGAGATGCTGCAGTCGACGCTGATACCGCCCGCTCAGGTCCGGGCCACGGACCCGGCATCGTGGCCCGGCCCGGCCAGGCTCTCGGCACCCCGGAGGGCTGAGGCGAGGACGGCCGGCACGGTCAGCAGCGTGGCCACGACGAACGCGAACGCGATCCCCCCGGTCACGGCCTCCTGCACGGCCATGGGCATATTCGTGCCGCCGACCACGAACATCTCCATCATCTGGTCCATCGAGACCGAGCCGAGGAGGACCGGGGTCGCGATCGCCATCGAGAGGACCATACCGAGGTTGTTGAGCAGGGCACGGACCGACGAGGTGATCCCGCGTCGCTCGGGCGGGACGGCGGCCATGACCGCGCTCGTGTTCGGGGACTGGAAGAGGCCCGAGCCGAGCCCGTTCGTGAACATGGCGAGTGCGAGCCACAGGTACGGCGTATCGTACCGGATCAGGGCGAGGCCGGCGAGGCCCACCAGGGAGAAGACGAGGGCGAGGGTGCTGATCAGGCGCGACCCGTACCGGTCCGACAGGAGACCGCCGACCGGGCCCATGATCACGAGTCCGAGCGCAAGCGGCGCGATCAGGAAGCTCGCCATGAGCGGGTCGAGGCCCCGGACGCCCTGGAAGTAGAGGATCAGCAGGATCATCACGGCGCCCCGAGCGATCGCGTTCAGGAACGCCGAGAGCTGGCCGAACGCGACGACCCGGATCCGGAAGAGCGAGAGGTCGATCAGGGGATGGGGATGCCGGGACTCGTGCCGAACGAAGAGGCCGAGGCTGACGACGAAGATCCCGAGGGTCGCGAGCATCACGGGCGAGAGGAAGCCCGGGATGAACCCGACCCCGACATAGACGAGGAGGCTGATCACGGCGATCGAGAAGAGGGCCATGCCGATCGAATCGAACCTCCCGGAGAGGCGGGGCAGGGCCGGTTCACACAGATGCCTGGCACCGAGATAGAGGGCGGCAAGCCCGATGGGCAGGTTGAAGTAGAAGTTCAGCCGCCAGTCGATGAGGGTCAGGACCCCGCCCAGGATCGGCCCCACCACGAAGGCCGCGGCCATGATCATCGAAAGAATGCCCGTGGCGCGGCCGAGCTCGCCGCGCGGAAAGGCGTCCGTGATGATGATCGTGGAGTTCGCGACCAGGATCGCGCCGCCCAGGGCCTGGAGCACGCGGAATGCGGTCAGTTGAAGGATATCAGCCGAGAGGCCGCAGAGGAACGAGCCGAGGATAAAGAGGGCGAGGCCCGCGAGATAGAGTGGCTTTCGGCCGTAGAGGTCCGCAAGGCGGCCCCAGAGCGGGCCGTTATGGTGGTGACCAGCAGGTAGACGACAAGCGGTGCCATAACGCCCAGCAGGGTGGTGTGGAGCGTGAGCATGATCGTCGGGAGCGCGATGATCAGCGAGGAGCCGTTCAGGACGCCGCCAAGCGTTCCGAGCGACATGACCAGGAGTGCGATCCACCTGTACTCGTACCGGCTCATGGACCCCATCTCTCGCAGGAGACCAGGAGTGGAGCGGTAAGAGCGCCGGGTCGCCGGGGCGAGATGAGGGGGAGTTCGGGGCGGGAGCGGCCCTCGGATGCGATCGGCACCTCAGCTGATGCAACTCGTATCTATTTACACGATGGGGGCCGGAGTCCCTGACCGGTGCGGAGCCGATTGATGAGGATGACGTCCGGGTCCCGCGGAGAGCGACGAGCGGGCGGAGAGTATCCCCGCCCGCTTCATCGTACGTCCGGAAAAGAGCCCCATGAGCGTGCACAAGCCCGCACCGGACGCGTCAGAATCGTGAGCCTGCCGTATCGAAGAGAGCGCATCCGGGCGATGGGCGACAGCCCCGGTGAGAGGGCGCGCCGCCTATTGAGAGAAGAGGAGAGCGGGAGGGATCAGTAGTCGTCGGGTTCCCGGTTGTCGATCACCCGGACGTTGTCGCCACGGACCGTGATCGGGATCGGGACGACGGACTCGTAGAGCTCGACCGTGATCTCCTCCTTTGCCGAGTCGACCCGTTTGACCACGGCCTTCTCTCCTTTGAAGGGACCGGCGATCAGCTCGACGATCGTCCCCTCGTTGATCCCCGAGACAACCGGCTTCGGCACGAGGAAGTGCTGGATCTCGGCGAACGAGGTCTCGCCCTGGACCACGGCCCGGGCATGCGGCACTCGTTCGATCAGCTGCTCCATCCGTGCGTACTCCTCGGGTGTCTCGATCAGCACGTAGCCCTGAAGCTCCTTCGGAGCGATCACGGAGAGGACCTTGATGTCGGACTGCTCGACCGCCTTCCGGATGTTGTCAGCGACCGTCCGCTCCTGCTTCGACGTCGTCTTGACCGCGAAGTAGTGGAGCTCCGGCACCTCGTCCTCGTTCACTTTGGCAACACCAGCATCAGTTCGTAGATGACAAACCCGATGAGCCCGATCAGGACAACGCCCGCCGCGGCCACGATCGCGATCTTCGTGTACTCGTCACGCGTCGGAGTCCGGGCGAGCTTGAGCACGCGCCAGTACTTCCGGAAGAGCTCCTCGTTGACGTTGATCTTCGGTATACTGACCTCTTTGACCTGGTCGCGAATGTTGTTGAGATCCACCATAACTAAATCACTTGAGGAAGTCGATATCGAACTGCCGGTTCACAACCGGGGTCTTCTTCTCGGAGCGGCCGTAGATCTGCGGCGAGCGGACGCCCGTCACCACGAGCATGGTACGCATCTTGTGCTCCATATCGGGGTCGATCTGTGCGCCCCAGATGATCCGGGCGTTCGGGTCGATCCGGTTGTAGACCTCCTGGACGACGCCTTCGGCCTCCTCCATGGTCATGTCCGGACCGCCGACCACGTTGACCAGCGCGGCCGTGGCGCCCGAGATCTCCACGTCGAGGAGAGGCGAGCGCAGGGCCTTCTTGACCGAGTCGATCGCCTTGTCCTCCGAGTCGGACTCGCCCATGCCGATCATCGCGACGCCGCCCCGCTCCATCACGGTCCGGACATCGGCGAAGTCGAGGTTGACGAGCCCGGGCATGGTGATCAGCTCGGTGATCCCCTTGACGGCCCGCATCAGCACCTCGTCGGCCACCTTGAACGCAGCGTAGAGGGGGAGCCGCGGCACGACCTCGAGGAGGCGATCGTTCGGAACCACGATAACGGTGTCGGCGACGTCGCGCAGGCGCTCGAGCCCGGCCTCGGCGTTCTCCATCCGGATCGCGCCTTCGGCCACGAAGGGCAGGGTCACGACCGCGATCGTGAGCGCGCCCTCTTCGCGGGCTGCCTTCGAGATCACGGGCGCGCAGCCCGTGCCCGTGCCACCGCCGAGCCCGGCCGTGATGAAGACCATGTCAGCGCCAGAGACGGCACGGCGGATCTCCTCCTCGGTCTCGAGAGCGGCCTCTTCACCGATCTGCGGGAGCGAGCCGGCGCCGAGGCCCCGGGTGCGCTGCCGGCCGATCAGGATCCGCAGATCCGCCTGGACACGCGAGAGATGCTGCGCATCGGTGTTCACCGCGATCATGCGGGCGCCGTGGATACCTTCCTCCATCATCCGGGTGATGGTGTTCGATCCTCCGCCGCCACAGCCGACGACAACGACCTCGGTTCGGAGCTCGCGGAGCACCTCCTCCAGATCCTCGTTGTTCTGCGCGTAGTCCATCATGTGATCGCTGTCCTTGACCCGAGCGAGCGCTTCCTCGACTATTGACCTCATAGATACCTCTCCAACCCCTCTACAAAGACCTCGGTGGCGCAGGGGGACCGCACCATCTCCGGGCGTATCTCCAGTCCGTCGATGACCACGGGCTCGCCGCGCTGCAGCCGTCCGTACAGCGCTCCCGGGGGCACGCCGAGCGCGGACGCCTTTATCGGATCGAACCGTTCTCGTCTGATGGTCAGCCGGTCGCCCACGACAGCGGTCTGCTGGTTACCCGTTATGGTTTTTACACACAGGGTTATTAAATCATGTATGATCTGTTCCGCAAGCCCCTCCCGGGTGAGCATGATCGGGAGTGGGCGGCCCGACGCGACCAGCAGGGCGACCGGGAGGGCTGCGAGACCTGCGACCAGGCCCGGCTCGTCGGCCCGGAGCGCCTCGGCAAGGAGCAACGCCCCGATCACGACCGGGACCGGGTCGGGGCAGGCCTCGAGGGCGCCGACCCGGACTGCGGCCCCGCACGCGACCGTTTCGGCCAGTACCAGCAGGGCCGCGTAGTCGTTCCAGGGGAGAAGGCCGAGGCCGGCGAGGTCGCCCTCGCCGACGACGGGCAGCCCGACGGCCCCGCTCAGGAGCGAGACGAGGCGATCGCTCTCGATTCGAGGCACCGCCTTGCGATCGATATAGGCCGCGACCGCACCCGACGCCGCGACCAGGCGGCCGAGCATGGGGCCGTCGATATGACCGAGGTCGTCGGTCCGGATGATGTGACCCGGAGCGCCCCGTGTCGTGAGCGCGATCGCGGTCTGCCGGGCCGCGTACTGGGTGCCGCCGAGGGCGAGGAGCGGGACCGCGGCCGGATCGGGCGAGGCGGAGAGCACGGCCCTTGCCACGCTCTCGCCGGCGGCCGGGTCGGCCCACTGCACGGGCCCCGAGCCGATCTCGACGAAGCAGGACGGGGTCTCGAGGTCGGTCGGACCGTGGTGGGTTCGCTCGAAGCTGACCCGGTAGCCGTTGGGGGCCAGGGCCGCGAGACCCCGGAGCACGGCCTGCATGAACCCGGGCGGGCAGGGTGCGACCCGGTCGCACTCGCCACCGAGCACGGCCTCGCCCACGTTCCCGGTCGGGTGGACCGTCAGCTGCGGAACCGGGTTCTTCGAGGTGTGGCGCGAGAGGAAGACCACGAGCTCCGTGTCGAGGCCCCGGTCGACTCGCTCGGCATGGATGAGCCGGCCCCCGACCTCGTGGAAGCACCAGTCGTGGAGGGGGCGGACCTCGTCCAGAAGGCGCTCGCACCAGCCGTGGAGCAGCACCCCGGCCGGGTCCTGGGCCGAGTAGACGCCCGTGATCTTCATGATCGAACATGTATGGACGTCCCCGACAGATGAGGTGCACGGTCGCCGTCCGAACTGGATAAAGCCTATCTCTCTCGCCCGCGTGTACGATTGTATGGACGAGTCGAAGATCCAGCAGGCCTTCGCCGAGATGGGCATTGAGAACGAGATCCAGTGCCCCCAGGCCGAGGCGATGGCCGTGAAGTACGGGATCCCGAAGCGCGATATCGGTGAGTACTGCGATACGCACAGCGTGAAGATTCGCGGCTGCCAGCTCGGCTGCTTCCGCTGATGGCCCGGTTTCTCACCGTCGTCCCCGTCGATGAGGCCGTCCGGACCGCGGTCGGGCTCGCCCGGCCGGTGGGGACCGAGACCATCCCCCTCGGAGAGGCGGACGGGCGGGTGCTCGCCGTCGACGTCCGGGCCGACGCGGACCTGCCCGGCTTTGCCCGCTCGACCGTCGACGGGTATGCCGTCCGTGCCGCCGAGACGGTCGGGGCTTCCGAGACCCTCCCTTCACTCCTCCGCCTGAAGGGCCGGGTCGCGATGGGCGCGGGCGCCGGGTTCGCGCTCGGGCCCGGGGAATGCGCCTACGTCCCGACCGGAGGCGAGGTCCCCCGCGGGGCCGATGCCGTCGTGATGGTCGAGTACGCCGAGCTCCTCGGTGACGAGGTGCTGATCGGCCGGCCGGCGGCCGTGGGCGAGAATCAGGTCCTGCCGGACGAGGACTTTGCCGCCGGCGAGGTCGTGGTGCGGGCGGGGCGCCGGCTTTCGCCCCAGGAGATCGGTGCACTCGCGGCGGTCGGACAGGCGGAAGTCGATGTCCGGCGCCGGCCCGTGGTCGGCGTGATCTCGACCGGGAACGAGGTCGTGCCCGTGGAGACCGCACCGGGCCGGAGCGAGGTCCGCGATGTCAACTCCTACCTCTGCCGCGCCTTCGCGGCCGAGCGGGGCTGTGAAACCCGCTTCTACGGGATCGTCCGAGACGAGGCAGGGCCGCTCCGCGAGGCCCTCGAACGGGCTGCGGCAGAGTGCGATGCGGTCCTCGTCTCGGGCGGCTCCTCCAAGGACGACCGCGACATGGGCGCCCGGACGATCGGAGAGCTCGGGGAGGTGCTGGTCCACGGGATCGCCCTCGTCCCGGGCAAGCCGACCATCATCGGACAGGTCGGGCCGACCCCGGTGATCGGCCTTCCGGGCCACCCGGCCTCGGCCTTCGTGGTCCTGCTCGTGGTCGCCGGCCCCCTCCTTGCCGGCCTCTCCGGCGATAAGACCGACCGGGTGCGGCGCACGCGGGGCCGGCTCGTCGAGAACGTGCCCTCAGCCCGCGGCCGCGAGGACTATGTCCGTGTCACGGTCTCGGCCGGCGAGGTCCGGCCGATCTTCTCGAAGTCGGGCCTGCTCAACTCTCTCGTCCGGGCCGACGGGCTCCTCCGGGTGCCGGCCGGCCGCGAGGGGTACGAGACCGGGGACGAGGTGGAGGTGGTGCTCTTTTGAAGCGCTACCTCTCCGTCGTCTCGCTGGAGACGGCCCTCGAGACCCTCCGCACCGCGTTCGTCTACCCGCACCCGACCGAACAGGTCCCGCTCGAGGCCGCGGTCGGGCGCGTGACTGCGGCCCCAGTCCACGCCCGGTTCTCGGTCCCCGAAGTCCATCTCTCGGCCATGGACGGGATTGCGATCCGTGCCGCCGAGACGAGCGGGGCGAGCGAGGGGAGGCCACTCCGACTCCTCGACGTCCTCCGGGTCAACACGGGGAACGTGGTGCCCGTACCGTACGACGCCGTGGTCATGATCGAGGACGTCCTGATCAACGAGGACGGCTCCTACACCATCCGGAAGGCGGCGGCACCCTGGCAGCATGTCCGCCCCGCAGGCGAGGACATCGGGGAGACCGAGATGGCCGTGCCCCGCGGGCGCCGGCTCCGGGCGATGGACCTCGGGGCGCTCGCGGCCTACGGACTCCGGTCGATCGAGGTCGCCACGGTCCGCGTGGGGCTCGTGCCGACGGGGTCCGAGCTGATCCCGCACGGGGACCGGCCCGCACCGGGTCAGGTCGTCGAGTCGAACACGCTCTTCGCGGCGACCTGGCTCGACTCGCTCGGCTGCCGGAGCACCCGGTATCCGAACACCCCCGACGAGTATGCCCTCATCCGTGACCGGATCTCGACCGCCGTCGACGAGAACGACCTCGTGATCGTCTCGGCCGGATCGTCGGCCGGGACCCGCGACTTCACGGCCGACGTGATCGAAGAGCTCGGCGAGGTGCTGATCCACGGGGTCGCGATCAAGCCCGGCAAGCCCGGCATCGTCGGACGGGTCGGGGGCAAGCCCGTCATCGGCCTGCCCGGGTACCCGCTCTCGGCTCTGACCGTGCTCCGGGAGCTGGTTCTGCCCATGCTCGCACACTTCGGCCTCCCCGTGCCGTCGGCCGTGGGCGTGAGCGCCGCTCTCGCCTCACCCCTTCACAAGGAGGTCGGGGCCGACGAATTCGTGCTCCTCGCGGCCGGCCGCGTCGGCGAACGCTTTGTCGCCATTCCGCAGTCGCGAGGCGCCGGAGTCCAGATGTCGGTGGTCCGGTCGAACGCGTACCTCCGCATCCCGGCCGCGAGCGAGGGGATCGAGGCCGACGAGGAGGTTGAAGTGCAGTTGACGGTCCCGCGGTGCGAGGCCGAACGAGCCCTGCTCGTGACCGGGTCGCACGACCCGGCGATCGACGTGCTGGCCGATCTCCTCTCGGCGGAGGGGATCGACCTCCACTCGGCCCACGTGGGCTCCATGGGCGGACTCTTCGCCCTCCGGCGGCGCCACTGCCACGCTGCCCCGATGCACCTGCTCGCCCCGGACGGCGACTTCAACCGCCCGTACCTCCGGCAGTACCTGCCCGACCGCGAGATGCTGCTGGTCTGCGTGGCCGAGCGGCAGCAGGGGATCATCTCGAGACACGGGCTCGGGATCGAGGCGATCGCGGATCACACGTTCGCGAACCGCCAGCGCGGCTCAGGGACGCGTATGCTCCTCGACCGGTACCTGGCCGAGCACGGGATCGATCCCGGCTCGATCACCGGGTACGACCGCGAGTTCACGACCCACCTCGGGGTCGCGGTCGCGGTCCGCTCGGGCGAGGCCGAGATGGGGCTCGGGGTGTATTCGGCCGCAGGAGCCCTCGGGCTCGCCTTCTCCCCGGTCGCGACCGAGCGGTACGAGCTCGCCCTCGATCCATCATCGCTCGAAGACCCGCGGGTGGCCGCACTCGTGGCCGCCGTCTCGTCAGAGGCCTTCCGTGACCGGCTCGAGGCCCTCGGCGGATACGACCTCACCCTGACCGGTGAGCAGCGCTCCTCGCGGCTCTGAGGGCCGCGAGGGCAGCGGCCTCGGGCGTGGCCGCATGGACCACGCCGACGAGGTCCCAGGACCGGTAGCAGACGACCGGGATCCCCTCTTTTACGGCGATCGCAATCTCGGAGAGCGTGCCGCATTCGCCCCCGACCGCAACGACCGCGTCGGCGGACTGGACGAGCACCACGTTCCGGGCATGGCCCATGTTGGTCCGGATCCGGACCGTGAGGTAGGGATTGCCGTCCGAGAGATCGGGCAGCACCCCGACTACGACCCCGCCGGCCTCACAGGCACCGCGGCTCGCCGCGGCCATGACCCCGCCACGTCCACCGGTCAGCACGGTCCCGCCGTGCTCTGCGATCGTCCTGCCCACCGCCTCGGCCGCTGCGAGAAGGTCCTCGCCGCAGAGACTCGCTCCGCAGACCGCGATCTGCATGGGGACCAATCGACTGAAAAAAGAGTTAAGGTTACCGCCGCCGGGCGGCGAGCAGGGCCGCCCCGCCGAGCGCGGTAAATGCCCCTGCAAGGCAGAGCGGCGCCTTCGTCGTGGTCGGAGCTGCGGTCGTTGCGTTTGTGGTCGTTCCACCGCTGACAGTCGGCGGGGGTGTCATGGGCAGCAGGGTCGCGGTTGTATTCGCCGTTGCGTTCGCTGTCGCACTCACCGTCGTGGTCGTCTCCGACCAGGTCCCCTCGGGGGCGAGCTTCATGACCCAGATGTCCCGCCCGCCGGCGCCCTTCGAATCGCTCGATCCGGCGAGGATCCAGCCGCCGTCGGGGGTCGATTGCATCGCGTAGCCCCGGTCGTGGCCCGTGCCGGCCGAGAGGGTCTGCTCCCAGGCGACCATGCCGGTCTTCGTCAGCTTCATCAACAGGAAGTCCTCGGTCCCGTCGGCCATGGTCTTGGAGCCGAAGATCGCGTAGCCGTCGGGGAGCTCCTCGCTGTCCCAGGCCCGGTCAAAGCCGGCGCCGCCGAAGGTCTTCTCCCACTGCTTCACGCCGTCTCTGTCCGTGCGGAGCACGTAGATCTCCGAGCTCTCGGGAATACCCCACCAGTTGGGGCCCGTGAACGAGCGGCCGACCACGAGGAAGCCGTTGTCAGCCATCCGTGTCAGGTCGAAGCCGACCTCCTGTCGGTCGCCCGTGCCGTAGAATTTCTCCCAGGCCTTGGTGCCGTCCTTGTCGATCTTGAGGAGATAGGCGTCGGCCATCGTCTTCCCGTCCTGCGTCATGGCGCCGGCCACGACGAACCCGCCGTCAGCGGCCTGGGTGATCGCGAAGCCCCGGTCCTCGCCCTGGCCGCCGTAGTACTTCTCCCACAGCCGTTTGCCGGTCGCGTCGACCTTCACCAGATAGATGTCGTTCGCTGCCGAGGCGCTCGTTGCCGAGAGACCGACTGCGATGACCGAGCCGTCGGGGGCTCCGATCACGCCGAGTCCGCGGGCGATGCCGCGGCCCGAGGCGTTCGTCTCGAAGACCTTCGTCCCGTTCAGGTCGACCTTGACGATCATGAGGCGGTCGGCTCCGTTCGTCCCTGCCGCGGTCATGCCGACCAGGATGAATCCGCCCGTCACGGGCTCGACGCCCATGAAGACGTCCTCGCCGGCCCCGCCGAAGGTCTTCTCCCAGACCTTGGTGCCGTTGCCGTCGATCTTGATCAGGTAGGCGTCCCCGGTCCCGTTCAACGGGGTCGTATTCCCGGCAAGCAGATACCCGCCGTCCCCGGATTCGTAGATATCGTGTATGCTCTCGTGGCCCGTGCCGCCGATCCAGCTCTCCCACTCGATGACCGGCTCCGTCGCGGCTCCAGCGGCCGTGCCGATCAGCGCGGCCAGCACGAGGAGCGCGGCCGCGGTCACCATCCAACAGTTGTTCTGCTTCATTGATGCACCGTATCTCTATCCAGTAGAATCTCCGGGAGGCCGGCATAAATAGTCATTGAAAATGTTCAGGCGCGTTATCGGCGTCTGATCAGAAAAGCCGCAACCCCACAGGCGCCGATCCCGAGAAGTGGCGAGACGGGGGCCGCCGCGCCGGGATCGGCCGCGGCGGAGAGAGGGATGGTCGCGGCCCGCGACTCGACCGGGTGGCCGGCGACAGGCGTGACCGGGGCCGATGCCTCCTGAGCCGGCGCCGCGACCATCGTGATCGAGCGGAGAAGGAGATCCGTGCCGTGAGTCCAGCCGGACCGGGCCTCGATACCGAGCACGACCTGACTCTCCAGGACAGCGGCGGCCCGTCCCCGCTCGGCGCCGCCGTCGGCCGGGGCGACATTCCGGGAGCGCTCAAGCCCGTCCGGATCGAGCTCGACGAGCGCCAGGCGCGGCGTCTCGCCACGGACGGTCGCGGACGAGCCGACCACCAGGCAGGCATCCCCGGCGAAGACGACGGCCCCCACCTCGACCGGGCCGTCGGCCGGGGTTCCGGTCCAGGCCCACATGGTCCGGCCGAAGGGGTCGACGGCCGTGGCGAACGGTCTCAGGCCGTCCGGCCCGTCGATGGTGCCGGCGAGCACGACCCCGCGGTCCGGGGCCGGCGCCATGGCCGACGGGAGGACGTTCGAGCCCGGGACCGGGTAGGAGCGTTCCCAGAGCAGCCGGCCCCCGGCATCGAGGCGGATGAGAAAGAGATCGAGGTCGTGCTGGAGGGACCGGTCGTCGGCGCCGGCGACCAGGAAGCCGCCGTCGGGCAGGCGGGCGAACACCCCCGCCCGGGCCAGCCCGGGCCGGGAGACGAGGGCCCGGCGCCACCGTTCGGCTCCGTCGGGCTCGAGCCTGAGGAGGAGGAGCGAGCGGGCCGCCCCCTTGCCCTGGCCGGCCAGGACGAGAAGGCCCCCATCGGGGAGTCCGGCGACGCCGTACGCGGCGTCGGGCCCCGATGCGGCGGGATAGGTGCGTTCCCATAGCAGGTCGAGCCGCGCGTCGACCCGGAGGATCTGCAGCGCGGGCGGGCGCGCCCCGCTCTTGACCACGCCCACGACAGCCGCGCCCCCGTCGGGGAGGAGGGCCCCGGCCGACGCGAGCTCCTCTGCGGGCCCCGTGCCGTGCCGGACCGTCCTCACGGCACGGCCCCGGTCGTCGGTCCGGACCAGGAGGAGGTCCGAGCCGCCGTTCGCGTCGGTCGAGGTATTCCCGGCGAGGAGGAGACCGCCGTCCGGAAGCGGGGCGAGCCAGGCCAGCCCCTCATCGCCCGGTCCGCCGATCGAGGACTCCCACTCCATCGAGAGGGCTGTGGCCGAGGCCGGGACGAGCAGTAGCAGGACCAACAGGAGCAATCCCGGCAAGGGCCATTCCCGTCCAGCATGCCCCGGTCCCGGCTTCGTATCCACCCCTCCAATCAGCATGGGTGGGACCGCCGGTTAGGTCTGTCGGCCGCAGAGTGGCGGAAAAATGGAGAGACTCAGCGGCGCCGGAGGCCGACGAGAAGTCCGGCGATCACGAGGGCGGCGAGGCCGGCACGATCCCGAACGGGGCCGCCGTCGTAGTGATCGCTGTCGGCGTCGGCTCGGGAGCCCCGTTGATCGTCATGTTGTCGCTGCTCTCTGCCGCCGCTGCCCCTGCGAGAAGCAGGAAGAGGAGGCGGGTCGTGAGCACACAGGATACGCGTCGTCATGGCGCCACCAGCACCGCGATTGGTCACGGATTATCGATCCGCGACGAAATTACCTGATAGGCTCGCCTCCAGGCCGACGCCGACCGGATTCAGAGGACGCGGCGTATCCGGAGAGGAGGGAGCCGACGCAAAAAAGTACTTGGTCTGTGACAACCGACTTATAAACCACTCATGGACGGAGAGGAGACGCGGTGAAAGACGTCGCGGGCAGCTACCGCCCGAGCGAGCTCGAGGGCGAGGTGCGTCGGTTCTGGGACGAGGAGCAGATCTATGCGGGGGTCCGGGCGCTCCACGCCAATGACCCGCCCTTCTTCTTCGTGGACGGTCCGCCGTACACGACCGGCCATATCCACCTCGGGACGGCCTGGAACAAGATCATCAAGGACGCGGTCCTCCGCCACGTCCGGATGCGCGGAAGGCATGTGATCGACCGGGCCGGGTACGACATGCACGGCCTTCCGATCGAGGTCCAGGTCGAGAAGCAGCTCGGGTTCGTGTCGAAGAAGGAGATCGAGGCCTACGGGATCGGCTCGTTCATCGAGGAGTGCCGGAGGTTCGCGATCGCGAACCGCGAGTTGATGTCCGAGCAGTTCCGGGCGCTCGGGGTCTGGCTCGACTTCGAGAACCCGTACCAGACCGTGACCCCGGACTACATCGAGGCCGCCTGGTGGGCCCTGAAGCGGGCCGACGAGAAGGGGATGCTCGACCTGGGCCACCGGGTCGTGAACTGGTGCCCGCGGTGCGAGACCGCGATCGCCGATGCCGAGGTCGAGTACTGGGACGAGCGCGACCCCTCGGTCTTCGTGAAGTTTCCGATCGAGGGGAAGGAGAACGAGTACCTGGTGATCTGGACCACGACCCCCTGGACCCTCCCCGCGAACGTTGCGGTCGCGGTCCATCCCGAGCTCGTCTACGCCCGGGTTCGGGCCGTCCGGAACGGCGTTGACGAGATCCTCGTGATCGCCGAGGACCTGGTCGCGCCCGTGCTGAAGCGGGGCCGATATCAGGAGTTCGCGGTCCTCGACCGGCGTCCCGGAACCGAACTCGTCGGCTGGACCTACCGCTCCCCCCTCGAGAACCTGATCGAGACCCAGCGGAGCATGCCCCACCGCGTGGTCGAGGCCGACTTCGTCACGCTCGAGAACACGGGGTTGGTCCACATCGCGCCGGGCCACGGGTGGGACGACTACCTGGTCGGGGTCCGCGAAGGGCTCCCGTTCCTCTGTCCGGTCGACGAGGCCGGCGTCTTCACCTGCGACGCGGGCGCGTTCGCGGGCCGACCCGTCCGCGAGGCGAACGGCGAGGTGCTCGAGGCCCTCGGCGACCACCTGCTCGCCAAGGCCCAGGTCGTCCACCGGTACGGCCACTGCTGGCGCTGCAAGACCCCGATCATCTTCCGTGCGACCTCGCAGTGGTTCCTCCGGATCCCCGAGGTGAAGGAGGAGATGCTCGATGCGATCGAAAAGGTGAACTGGTACCCCGACTGGGCCGGCTCGGCCAGGTTCCACGACTGGGTCAAGGACGCCCGCGACTGGTGCATCTCGCGCCAGCGGTACTGGGGGATCCCGATCCCGGTCTGGGTCTGCCCGTCCTGCAGCGCCCGGCGGGTCGTCGGCACGATCGCCGAGCTCGAGACGCTCTCGGGCCAGCTCGTCCCCGATCCCCACCGGCCGTTCGTGGACGCCGTGACCATCCCCTGCGCCTGCGGTGGGACCATGCGCCGTGTCGGCGACATCTTCGACGTCTGGTTCGACTCCGCGGTCGCGTCCTGGGCGACGCTCGGCTTCCCCGGACGGCTCGAGGCCTTCGAGGAGCTCTGGCCCGCGGACTTCATCGCCGAGGGCCAGGACCAGACCCGCGGCTGGTTCTACTCGCAGCTCGGGGCCTCGACCTTCGCCTTCGGCCGAGCCCCCTACAAGGCCGTGCTGATGCACGGGTTCGCCCTCGACGCCGAGGGGCGCAAGATGTCGAAGTCGCTCGGGAACGTGGTCGCGCCGTCCGAGGTCGTGGAGAAGGTCGGGGTCGACGTGCTCCGGCTCTACGTCCTCTCGGCGAACGCGCCCTGGGACGACCTGAAGTTCAACTGGGACGGGATCAAGACGGTCTCGCGGACCGTGAACATCCTCTGGAACGTCTACCGGTTCCCGCTCCCGTACATGCTCCTCGACGACTTCTCGCCCGAGGCGGACGCGGACGGCACCTACGGGGCCGCCTACGTCCACCGCCGGTGCGGTTCGATGCCGGTCGAGGACCGGTTCATCATCTCGCGCGTGAACACGCTCGCGCACCAGTGCGCAAACGACCTCGCCGACTACCAGCTCCACCGCGTGGTCCGCGAGCTCCTGGGCTTCGTGCTCGAGGACCTCTCTCGCTGGTACATCCAGCTGGTCCGGCCGCGGATGTGGCTCGAGGGCGAGGACGTGGGGAAGCGGGACGCGTACGAGACCCTCTACTACGTCCTCCGCCGGCTCCTCACCCTGCTCGCCCCCTTCGCTCCGCACATCGCCGAGGCCTGTTACCGGAACCTCCGGCTCGAGGGAGACCCGATCTCGGTCCACATGCTCGCCTGGCCCGAGGGGAACTCCGACCTCGTGGACGGGGTTCTCGAACGGGCAACCCATCTCGTCCGCTCCTTCGACGACGCGGTCCAGAACGCCCGGCAGGCCGGCAGGCGGAAGCTCCGCTGGCCCGTCCGCCAGGTCGTGGTCGTGACGGGCGACGACGAGGTCGAAGCCGCGATCACGGGCCAGAACCCGGTCTGCCGCTCGCGGGCGAACGCCCGCGAGGTGGTCGTGGTCCGGGGCGCCTGGGACCGGATCGGCTGGCGGGCCGAGCCCGTGATGAAGGCCCTGGGCCCGCTCTTCGGCCGTGAGGCTCCGGCCGTCAAAGCACTTGTGGAGGCCGCCGATGGCACGGCCCTCAGGGCCGCCCTCGAGCGGGATGGAAAGGTCGTGCTCGGCGAGTTCACGCTCGAGGCCGCCCAGCTCGTCTTCCACGAGGCCCTCCCCGAGGGGGTCTTCTCGGCTCCGATGGAGAATGCGACGGTCTATGTCGACATCGCGCTCGACGACGACCTCGAGGGCGAGGGCTACGCCCGCGAGGTGACCCGGCGGATCCAGGAGATGCGCCGGCAGCTCGACCTCGCGGTCGAGGACTTTATCGAGGCCGAGGTCGTGGTCCGTGACCCCCGCGTGGCCGAGCTGATCCTCCGGGGCTGGCACGAGCGGATCGGCGAAGAGGTCCGGGCCGTCCGCCTCTCGATCGCGGACGAGGGTGAGATCCCGATCGTCGAGGACGAGGTGCAGACCCTCGTTGCCGACTGGGACCTTGACGGCCTCGCGATCCAGATCCGGATCACCCGGGCCCGGAACGCCTGACTTTTTTTAGAGGCCGGGGATCAAGCGGGCGAGGAGCGCCCGCCCCTGGTCCGACGAGAAGAGGGGAAGGTCGCGGTCGATCATCGCCCGCGAGCGGACCGCAAGGACGCGCTCCCCGGTCCTTGGGTCCTGCCCCTCGACCTCGACCGGCTGTCGGTAGACCATCGTGCCCCGCCGCTGCCATGCCGGCGTCTCGGCCAGGTTGACGCCGCGGTCGAACATTAGCTCGTGGAGGGCTGGGGCATCGAGGCCTCGGAGGCGGACCGCGGTCTCGCGGGAACTCACGCCCTCGGCGATCAGCGCCGCCTGGGCATAGGCGTTGATGTGGTTCCGCCAGGCTTCGGCCTGCCGGTCGACAAGATAGTCGTATGCCGAGGACGGGTCGACGAAGACGACCCGGGCGTCGAACGCGACCGGCTCGGCAAGCCCGAGCTCGATCGTGAGCGCCGAGGCCGCGTACGCGGCGAGGACCGAGTCGAGCTTCTCCACGCGGCCGTCGAAGGGCAGGCGGGCGAAGAAGAGGCTGCACTCGTCCGAGAAGGTGTAGGCGAAGACCGGGGAGACCCCCGAGTCGGCCACGAGCCGCCGGGCGACCCGTGCCATGGCGCCGCCGAAGCGTTCGTCGAACGGGCGGGCGAGCTCGAGGGTCCGCGCCAGGCGGTGAAAGGCCCGCCCGTCGAGCCGTACATAGAGCGGCGGGAGCGCCGTCAGCGTGGAGAAGAGCTCCCGTTCGCGCATGAAGAAAGAAAGAGACGCCGATGTGCGGGAGACCGTATCAGCTCTTCTGCTTCTGCTTGAAGATCCCGGACATGTGCCTGACCAGGATCACATCTCCGACCGACCGGATCATCCGGAACGGGATCTGCAGTCCCTTGTATCCCTTGATATCGATGATGTCCATGTTCAGGTTGCCGAGCGCGAGCGCCTTGATCGATTTCCGATCGAGGTCGATCACGACGTCGTCGACATCCCCGACAAAGACGGCTCGGTCCGTATAGACGGAGAGGCCCAGCACATCGGTGATCTGCGATTTCATCGAACTCCCGTTCAAGGTATATACTATAAAAGTAAAAAAGGTGATCCTTTCACATGGACGCCTCGCTGCGCATCGGCCGGCTCTTCGGGATCCCGATCGAGCTCCATTTCACGTTTCTGCTCGTCATCCCACTCTTTGCCTGGATCATCGGCAGCCAGATCGAGCTGACCACGGCCCTGCTCGAGGAGATCTTCAGAGTCGAGATCGATCCGACCCTGATACTGAGCGGTCTTGTGCCGTACCTGCTCGGGGCCGCGGTCTCGCTCGGGCTCTTTGCCGGCGTGCTCGTGCACGAGATGGCCCACTCGCTCGTCGCCCTCCGGCAGGGGATGAAGATCAATGCGATCACGCTCTACCTCTTCGGCGGGGTCTCGCAGATGGAGGAGTCGACGCCCGACCCGAAGATCGAGCTCCCGATGGCGCTGGTCGGACCGGTCACCTCGCTCGTGCTCGGACTTCTCTGCATCGGGCTCGTATACGTCGCCGACGGAGCGATTGCAGACCGCCCCCTCGCCGGCGTCGTCGTCTTCGCGCTCGCCTACCTCGGCCTGCTGAACGTGATCCTCTTCGTCTTCAATCTGCTGCCCGCCTTTCCGATGGACGGGGGGCGCGTCCTTCGGGCCTACCTCGCCCGACGGATGCCCCTGCCCCGCGCCACCAGGATCGCGGCGAACATCGGCAAGGGGTTCGCGGTCGTCTTCGGGATCCTCGGGCTCCTCGCCCTCAACCCGATCCTGGTGATCATCGCGTTCTTTATCTACATCGGGGCCTCGCAGGAGTCGACCGCGATCCGGTACACGTTCCTCCTTCAGGACGTGACCCTCGGCCAGATCATGAGCCGCGAGGTGATGACGGTCGATCCGTCGACCCCTGTTCACCAGGTGCTCGAGCAGATGTACGCGACCAAGCACCTCGGGTTTCCGGTCCTCGACCGCGGGGCCCTCGTGGGGATGATCACCCTCGACGACATCCACCGGACGAACCCGATCGACCGCGACGCCCTGCTCGTCCGCGACATCATGACCCGCGGAGCGGTCGCCCTGCCGCCCGAGGCCCCGGTTGTCGACGCGCTTCGCGTGATGTCGGCGCAGAACATCGGCCGGATCCCGATCGTCCGGGACGGCGATCTCCTCGGGATCGTGACCCGGAACGACATCATGAAGGTGATCGAGCTCCGCGAGACCTAGGAGAGGTCGAGGAGGGAGTCGATCGGGGTCTCGCCGCCGACCGCCCTGTGCCAGGCCGCGAGCGACCGGAACGGCCGCCCCACACCGATCGTGGCGGCCCGTTTCTTTCCGACGCCGGGGAGCCAGCGGAGCGCAGTGAAGGGAAGGGTGTTGATCGGGATCGGGGCGGGAAGGGCCGTGACCGACCGGTGCCCGTGGTCGATCACGACCGCGTCGAGCACGCTCCCGACCGGAAGCGGGAGGGGGAGGCCGAGCAGGATCGGGTACGACCCGAGGGGACGGGCGAGGCTCAGGGGCCCACTCTGTTCGACGACGGCGTGCCGGACCACGGTCCCGATCGGAAAGACCCGGCGGAGCATGGGGAGGTCGATCCCGTTCCGGACCGCCTCCTTGAAGGTCCGAAATTCCCGGTCGTACCGGCCGAGCGTGTTCTCGTCGTGGGCCGGGGTGCCGGGGAACGGCATCACCTGCCGGATGTTGATTCGCCGGACGAGAAGCCCTGCGGCGAGGACGCGCTCGAGGAAGACGAGGTTCCGGTCGTAGGTCGCCGGAGTCTCGCCCGCGAGCCCCAGCACGAAGTTCAGCCCCGGCAGGAGTTCGGGGATCCCGTCGCGCCGGATCCCGCCGACCTCGTTCACGATCTCTATCGCCCGGAAGACCTCGTCGGGCGAGGCCTTGAGGTTGTTCGCGGCGATGACCGCAGGGTCGGCCGTCTCCATCCCGAACGCAGCCACGTCGCCGGGGGTGTGGGCGTCGACGATCGCCTGGAGCGCGGCCCGGGCCGGCTCCTCGTGTCGTGCGATCGTGCCCGGATTCACGTTGTCGATGTGGAGGGTCAGGAGCTCCGGGGCCCCGGCCCGGACCGCGGCGAAGAGGGCCCGGATACGGTCGGGGTCGGGGGCCGGGTCGGCGCCTGGGGCGGCGCCGTACGCGAGCAGGTCGGGTTGCCGGCCGAGCCTGAAGTGGCGGGCGCCCCGTGCGGAGAGGGCCGCGACCTCCTCGCCGACGGCCGATGTCGACCGGTACCGGGGCGGGCCGTAGAACGGCTCGGTGCAGAATGAGCAGCCCCCGATCGCCTGGCGTGCACAGCCCCGTGCGGTCTCGAGCTCGGCGATCACGTGCGGAAAGGACGGGTGCTGGGGGAGGACGGCCGCGCCGGCGACCGCGAAGCGATCGGTCGCCGCGTAGTCGTACGAGCCCCGCGGTTCGTCCCCGCCGAGTGCGGCCTCGAGCGCGGCGGCCGGGTGGCCCGCGAGGAGAAGGTCGTAGCCATCGAGCCCCTCGGCAAGGGCCCGTTCGCCCCCGCCGGACGCGTACCCGAAGAGAATCGGGCCGCCGATCGCCGTCGTGGGCCGCCGGAGCTGGCGCCCGAGCTGCCGGAGCTCGGAGAGGGTCGCGGGCCGGCCCGCGAGGTACTTCCCCGGCACGGTCGAGCCTGCATGGACCACGACGAGGTCAGCCCCATCGAGGACCGCGAGGAGGCCAGAGTCCGCCCGGAGCTGGTCGATGGTCAGGTATCGGAGCTCGTATCCCCGCTCGATCAGGACGCCCGCGAGTTGGCGGACCTCGGGCGCGATGTAGGGGGGCACCCCGAGGCAGGCCGGCTCGTCCACGTACCCGTCGACGAGGACCGCACGCGAGTTAGAGCTCATGGCCGAGCAGGGCGAGAAGGCGGCGGGCCCAGAGGAGCTTGCCCCGCTTGATCGGGTCGACCGAGGCGTCGTCGAGGTTGAAGCCCGCGAACGTGACCGCCGAGGCCCCAAAGTGATCGGCGGCGAACGCGGCCCGATCTCCGTCCGAGAAGCCGCCGAAGTTGTGGACATTCGAAATCGGCGGCCCCTGCGTCGTCCCGACCAGCGGCCCCTCGAAGTCGGGGACCCAGGCCCTGAGGAGGCGCATGTTGTCGCCATGGGCGTGTACGACCATGACCGTGCCCTCGCGGTTCATCTCGAAGAACACCTCGGTCGCTCCGTCGAGGTCGGTGAAGACGGCGGCCGGGCGGATCCCGTGGGAGTAGAGGACGCCGGCCGCCCCGTCCGCGGCGAGCACGACACCGCTCACCCGGTCAAGCTCGTTCGGGAGGATCGGCGCGTTGCCGCAGACCGTGACCGCCTGTCCGCGGATCAGGCTGTCGAGAGCTGCGAGGTCGTCACGGGGAAGGAGGGCGCTGAGGAGGGCCGCGGCCTCGGCGTCGGCCTCGCGGTCGAATTGAAAATAGTCGAGGATCTCGTCGTAGAGGGGGGCCCACGCCTCATAGTTCATTGCGCCCCTCTTTCTTCTCGAGTCCGACGATGTTCTCGAAGCGCTTCAGGACCGGGTCGATCACCAGGGAGAGGAGTTTCTCCTTGTCGTCGACCATCGAGAAGAACGAGAGCGGGATCACGGCCGCGGCCATGTTCGGGTGGCCGCCCGCATCTCCGATCTCGCCGAAGGCCTCGGTGAGCACTGCCCCGAGGTTGATCCGGACGTCGCGCGAGCGCGCCGTCAGGATGATCCCCGTGTCGCCGATCCCGTAGATCAGGGCCGTGTTCACGCCCTCGAGGTTGATCAGGTAGTCGGCGGCCTGGGGGAGCGCGTCGCGATTCCGGACGTACCCGACGTTGCTGAAGAGGTACCCCGATCGGATCACGCGGTTCTGGACCGCCTTGCCCAGCACATCGAGGGTCTCCTTGGAGATCGACGGGCTCGTGATCTTGTCGAGCAGATCGTTGTCGGTGAGGGGGAGCAGGAACGCGACGTTGTTGAGGTCCTGCGGGGTGACGTTCCGCCGGAAATCACGGGTGTCGGCCCTGATGCCGTAGAGAAGCGCAGTCGCGACCTTCCGGTCGACCGGGATGTCCAGGTCCTGCAGGTATTGCGTCAGGATCGAGGCGGTCGCTCCCAACCCGGGCCGGATGTCGACGAAGTCGGCTGCGGCGACGGCCTCGCTCTCGATCCGGTGATGGTCGATGACGATGTTGATCGGCGTGCCGGGCGGGATGTTGTTGTTGACGCCCGGGGCCGACGAGTCCACGAGCGCGAGGTACCGGCACTCGCGGAGCACCTGGGGCGTGAGCCGCTCCATCCGGATATCGAGCAGGTTCACGAACGCCCGGTTCTCCTGGTGGCCGATGTTCCCCTCGTAGAGGATCCTGACCTGGAGCCGGCGGTCCGAGGCCGCCCGCGCAATCGCAGCGAGGGCCATCGCCGACGAGATCGCATCGGGGTCGGGGTTGTTGTGCGTGACGATCCCGAGCGCGCCCTCCCACGACTCAAGCATCCGGAAGAGCCGCTGGGCGATCCGGGTCACGTGAAGTTTCCGGATCTGGTGGACGGCCGCCTTTGCGACCACCTCCTGGGGATAGATCACGAACTCGGCTCCAGCCGCCTCTAGGGCGCTCTGCGAGAGCGGGTCCATCGCCCGTGCGATCACCTCGGCCTCCGGGAACCGCCCCTTGATCGTCTGGACGGCCGCAAGGTTCGCGTCCTTCTCGTTCGAGAGGACGAAGACGACCTTCGGAACCCTGAGGCTGTCGAAGATCGCCGGGTTCCGGATGTCGCCGGTGACCGCGTCGTAGTTCTGGTCGAGCAGGTCCTTGACGCGCTTCTCGTCCCGGTCCACGACGAGGATCGATCGTGTCTCCGATTCGAGTTCCTCGATCACGTTGTAGCCGATGGAGCCGCAGCCGAGCACCATGTACTCGACCTCGCCCTGCGGTTCCCGGAGATCGGCGTCAGCCATGTGCAGAGAGATGGATCGCATGGACATATTAAGGCAGTCATCGAGCTGAACAGGGGGGTCGGGCCGTCAGATTTATCAGGAAAAACAGGCAATGTATTGAAGCACAAGTACGGGCTTGTAGCTTAGTTCGGTAGAGCGACGGACTCTTAATCCGTAGGCCAAGGGTTCAAATCCCTTCAGGCCCGCTTTTCTTTTCGATGATTCTTCCGTTACTCTGAGCAGTCACGCACCTGTTCTTTCAATCGAGCCTTTCGTTGCCACCCGGAGAACGGGAAAACGGCTCAAGTTCCGATGATACGCCCACACTCCTCGCCATTGCGGCAAGCGTGCGTCATCGAGGATTGAGATTGGATGTTCGTCCAGGACGGGTTCGAAAAAGGGGAAGGGATTGCATCTACATGGGCGGCATCTCGCCGGCCACGATGTGCCGCATGCCCATTACCCCGATCTCCTCGTGCTCGAGGATGGAGCAGTGGAACAGGAACAGGGTGTCGTCCCGGTGCAGGCCTTCACAGCCTCGAGCATGGTCGGGCTCTCGCCCTTCGGCACGATCACCATGTCCTTCCACGACGGCGTGGCCGTGTTGAGCACCCGGCACCTGAGTCCCCGCCAGCGATCGGGACGAGAGCAGTGGTGCGCCCGGGTGCGGATATCGCTCGCTCTCCGTCGGCCGCTCCCATCTATTCGGCGGCCGGGGAGACGAGCGTCCCGTCTTTCAGGCGCGTCGAGACGAGCAGGCCGAGAAGGGCGATGACGGCGCATGCGACCAGCGAAAGCCGTAAGCCCCTGAGCCGGGCCGCCTCGTTGATCGCGAGCAGTTCGTCGGCAACCGGATCCGGCACACTCGCGAGCGCTGACGAGAGCTGCTCGTCACTGACGAACTGGATATTCTTGTGCACGGCATCCTTGAGCGCCGGTTTGACGTCCGGGGGAATGACCTGGCTCTCCTCGATCCCGCCGATCGCACCCGCGAGCAGGCCCGCAATCAGCATGGTCCCGAGCAACGCGGTCCCGAACGACGCTCCGAGGTTCGAGGACGTGCTCATCAGGGCTGCCGTCTCCCCCGTCCTCTGTGGCACGACGCTCGAGAGGACCAGATTCATCATCTGGGAGGCGATGAGCCCGATTCCGAGACCCACCACGGCAAGGCCGACCACGAACTCGACGCCGATCGCGTCGGTCTTCATCGTCGCGGCGAGCAGGAGCACCCCGATGGCGGTTATTCCCAGACCCGCCTGGGTGATCCGTTTCGGCGGGAACGTGGCGGCGAGCCGCGAGCCGCCCAGCGAGGCGACGAAGAGCGGTGCCGAGAGCGGGATGAAGAGGAATCCGGTCTCCATCGCCGAGAGGCCGAGCACCACCTGCAGGAAGAGGGCCATAACGAAGAGGAGGCCCCCCGTGACCGTGTTCTGGCAGAGCTGGACGAGGAGGCCCGCGCGGAGCTCGCGGTCCCCGAAAAGGTCGACGTGAATGAGCGGATCGCCGCCCCGCCTCACGACCCGCGCCTCCCAGGCGACGAACCCGGCGAGGACGAGCAGCCCCACGCCGATCATGAACGGTACGATCGAGAGGCCGAACGGAGCGATCGCGAGGCCGCCGAGCACGAGGGGCTGCCGCGAGATCCACCAACCGTGATCCGTCGAGAAGAGGACACCGAGGACGACCAGGCCGAGCCCCACCGCGGAGAGGACGGTGCCCGCGTGGTCGAGGCGGGGACGTGGGCCCTCCATCGGAGCATCCGTGATCGCGCGGGAGAGCAGGAGCACGAGGAGCACGACCACGGCCTCGCCGGCGAAGGCGAGTCGCCAGGTATAGGTCGTGGTGAGCCAGCCTCCGACGATCGGACCGAGAGCCACACCGACGGCAGCGATGCCACCGATCGTACCGTACGCACGGGCACGTCCCTGACCCTCGAAGTTCGACTGGATGAGTGTCTGCAGCGCCGGCATCACGAGCGTGGCCCCGAGCCCCTCGAGCACGGACCAGCCGAGGATGAGGACGCCGAGATTCGGTGCGACGGCCGTCACGAGCGCGCCGGCGGCAAAGACGAACAAGCCCAGGCGGAAGGTTCGCCGCCGCCCGCGGATGTCGCCGATCTTGCCGCCGGTGATCATCATGGTCGCCATCACAAGGGTGTAGAGCGTGATCGCGAACTGGATCCCGACCACGTTGGTATGGAGATCGACGATCAGGTTCGAGATAGAGACGTTCATGATTGTGGTGTCGATCACGATCACGAACATCGCAAGCGCGAGCGCGGGCAGGACGGTTCCTCGTTTCAAGTCAATCCCCGTCTCTCATGTCGGAGGGAATAAGTATCAAGATGATGGTAATAGTCACCCACTTCGAGCGGACGCCGTAGCGTGCGGCTGCCCGGCCGGGGCGGAGCGAAACCATGGCTGAACGGCTGATCCCTGCGTCTCGCACGGCCCCGAACGATGCCAGGGAGCGATCGGCCCTGTCGTTCAGGACGCACCGGCGGTACATGCTCTCGTGGCGATGGCACTGAGGCCGTGTGTCTCCATCATTTTTTCATTCTTCCGAGACCCCGGCAATTGTTCGCGTAGAGAGAACCGGTCCTCCCACCAGGTCGATATAAGAACGGTATTGCCAGGGATGCCAGCCTCGTCGGGGTCAGCCGCCTCATCGGCGATCCTTCCGGGAAGGGTCGAGCATGGAAAATGCTCATACGGGAGAGAAGCCGTTATCCCGGGGGTGCGGCTCTTGCGATATCACAGGTGGTAGCGTGGCGAGTCACCGGGGATCGGCGTTAGGGCATCCCATCACCCGCAGGCAAAAATATATTTCCTACCATTTATCGTGGAGTATCGCAGATCACCCAATGATAATAATGCAGCGTCTCGCGGCTGCCTTGGTCGTCCTTCTCCTGCTGGTGCTCCCGACCGGGGGCGCCGGCCCGCACCTCGAGCCCGGCACGATCGTCGCGGACGGCAGCCCCGACCAGGGCGTGGTGGTCCTGCTCTATGTCCAGGGCGGGTACGGCGACGCCCAGTCGGTCTACACGGTCCAGCCGGTCGCCCGGTGCCTCGATC
>SISS01000041.1 GCA_004332335.1 Methanoregulaceae archaeon UXB-2016
CGTCAACGCTACAAATGTTATGGCTGTCGGAAGGAGTGGGGTATTCGCAAAGGAAGTATCTTCGAACGATCAAACAAACATCCCGTTCTCAACCCTGTTGCTGGCGATCCAGCTGTTTGAGCTGGATACATCCGTTCGGGAAGCCGCCCGTCAGCTCGGCCTGGCGTACACCACCGCCTATCGTCTTCATCACCTCCTTCGTACGGCGATCCTCTGCACGGTTGATGACGCAGCCTCCCTGAAAAGAGAGGTAGAACTCGATGAATCGTCTTTCGGAGGCCGGAGAAAAAGAAAACGGGGCCACGGTGCCGCAGGTAAAGTACCGGTCTTCGGGATCCTTGAACGAGGAGGGAAGGTACGGGTCGAGGTTGTGCAGAACGTGAAAGGAGAGACGTTACTCGAACTCACCATCAAGAAAGTCAAGCGGGGCAGCCTGGTGTACACGGATCGATTTCAGAGTTACAATGGCCTGATCACCTATGGCTTTCGTCATAAACGGATCGACCACAGCACACGATTTGCCAATGGAAAGGTCTACATCAACGGGATCGAAGGCTTCTGGTCATTTGCGAAGGAGCGGCTGATGAAATATCATGGGGTCGATCCAGCGAAGTTCCCATACTACCTCAAAGAACTGGAGTTCAGGGATAATTACCGGGACGCCGATCGCTTTGATCGATTAATTGAAACGCTCGGTGAATACGCTCGGGTGGCAGTAACTGAGTAATCACCAAGTTTATTATTTAGGCGGGCCATTCCACAACAGGTGGACATGCGCGGCGAACTTCTCTCGGATGCGATCGAGTACGAACGCCTCGACCTCCTCCGGAAGGACTTCGTCGGCTATATCGAGAAGCACGGAAGCAAGGTCGAGGAGAACCTCCCGGTCTTTTTCGGCCACGTCTTCGCCGCACTCGAGAACTCGTTCCCGGATTTATCCGACACCCATTTTGACGAGTTCATCGACGCCATCAGTTTCAAGCTCCTCGACGATGCCTCGAGGGATCTCACGCCCGAGTTCATCGACCGGGTCCGGGCCAATGCTCTGCGTGCAAAACGGAGCCAGCTGGACGGGGCCGGTACGGCCATCGTGGCAGGACTGACGCTCTTCAAGCGGGGAGACTGGTACCATGCGGCCGAGTACCTGCACGACCATGCTCTGGGTGACGCGGGGATCGGAATCGCTCTTGCGTACTGCTACTACATGCTCGGGCTGCAGCGCCGTGCCCAGGCCGGATCGAGCCAGGGGAGCGGACCCGACATCCGGGAACTCGAGGCGCGCGAGGTGCTGGTCACGCTCGCTCAGAAAGGGACACGGCTCCGAAGCCTGCACCACCTGGACCTGATCGAACTCGGGTTCCTCAGCAGGCCGTTCTGGACCATGATCTTCGCAGCGCTCGAATGGTTCCCGAGCGATCAGTACTTCCTGCGGCTCGGACTGCAAGGGGCCCGGGAGTCGGGAGATATCGTCCGGCGCGAGCAGATCCTGAATATCGGGATCGAGCGGTTCTTTGACGATATGTTCTTCCTCCGGGAGCTCTATGCCCTGAAGCTCGAACAGCGCGACGGAGCCGGAGCGGCCGGCGTTCTCAAGCAGATGATGCAGCAGGCTCCAGGCGAACTAGAGCCGATCTACTACGGCCTGAAGCTCTCGCTCCTCACGACCCGACGCATCACCTACTACAGCTTCCGGCGGCTCGCGATCACGAACGGGATGCCCCTCCACCTGCTCTCGATCCTCGACTACGTCTTCTCACTCTTCTCGGAGAAGCCGGCGGAGGCGGGGGGCATCCTGCGGGACCTTCGCCGCGATCATCCCGAACTCCACTCGCTCCAGACGGCAGTGGAGTACATCGCCCGGGACCTCGCCTCAGAGGATAAGAACCGGGCCAAGAGGGCCAAGAAGGCCCTTATCGACACGGTCGACTATTACTGCATGGAATCGCTCGAGATTCCGCACTGAACAGGGGGAGTGCAGTGGACGAGGAGGGCATCCATGACGGCCTCGACCCCCTCGCCGGTCGCGGTCGACATCGTCAGCCCCTCGTCGAGACGAGCGATATCGGCCTTGGTATATGCGACCAGGATCGGGACCTGGACGAGCGTCCGGACCTCGTCGAGCAGGCGCTGCTGCGCGTCGATCGAGTACCCGCAGTGCTCGCTCGGGTCGATCAGGAAGAGGCAGACGTGAGCGATATCCATCAGCGCCGCGAGCGCCTGCCGCTCGATTGGGTTCCGCTCCTCGGCCGGGCGGTCCAGGATCCCCGGTGTGTCCACGAGCTGGACCCGTCCGCACGGGGTCTCGCGGTGGCCGATGATGACGCCCTTCGTGGTGAACGGATACCCGGCCACCTCGGGAGCGGCCGACGAGATCGCCCGGATGAACGAGGACTTGCCCACGTTCGGATACCCGGCGACCACGATCGTGAACTCGTCCGAGACATGGGGGAGCTTCCGGAGCACGTTCCGCGCGTCGTTCAGAAACCGCAGCTCGGGGTCGATCTGATGAACGATCGAGGCGATCCTGGCGACTGCCTTCCGCCGCTCGTTCGCGATCGACTCGGCCCGCCGCATGGTCGAAGCGATCGTATAACCCTTCTCGCGCACGTGCCAGGCCGCCCATCCGACCGCGCCGAGCGCCTTCTTCATCCGGTCGATCCCGTAGAGGATCTCGACCATGTGCTGGTAGAACGGCGGCAGACTGTCGATATCCGGAAACCGCTGGAGGATGTCGACCAGGCGGTCGTGGACCGCTGCCGTGACGGCCCGAACGAACTCTTCGTTCGCCCGGTCCTTGTTGTGCTTCTCCTTCCGCTTCTTCGCCGCCCGCCGGAAGGAGACGTCCAGTATCTCGTCGGCGGTCGGGATGGTCGGAGTTCGTTCGAACTCCAGCCGGTTCACAGCGGCCAGAGGGTCTATCGGATCTGTCGGTATGGTCGTATCGTGCTCCACGTCGGTCTCTCCCGTCGTTCTCTCTGTCGGACGTCCTAGATTAGCTCTTCTGCTCCATCCCGGAGTGTGGGCACGCGGTCACGCAGGCCGAACACGGCATGGGCGCGTGTCGGGCGACCGCGTTCACGACCGGTGCGACCGCTCGCGCCATGGCGTCTCCGTTCGCCGCACGCGCAAACAGCCGGGCGAGCGATCCCGGGGTGAGTGCGGCCACGTTCAGGCACCGGGACGGATCGACGCCCCCCGGGCGCCGATCGCCCCCGTCGGGCAGGCCGCCCGGCAGCGTCTGCAGTCGAGGCAGGAGACCCGGTCGGCAGGACGGCGGAGAGGAAGGCGCGGGCGTCCGACAGCCGGCGCCCGGGACGATCAGAAGTCCGTTCGATCCGATGGTGCCGATACCCGCGTCGGCCGCGAGCTCCCGGATCGAGAGCATCCCCCGCAT
Source organism: Methanoregulaceae archaeon UXB-2016 (assembly GCA_004332335.1). Classification (GTDB taxonomy): domain Archaea; phylum Halobacteriota; class Methanomicrobia; order Methanomicrobiales; family Methanospirillaceae; genus UBA288. The sequence continues at coordinate 3,395 of SISS01000041.1, forward strand.
CCGGCCCCTCTCGAGGCGGACGGGGAAGAAGACCGGGATGGCGATCGCGTGGGTCCCTCGCGCACGCAGGCCCTCGACCTTCTCGTCCAGGAGGGCTTCGACGGCGCGGATCTCGCTCCGAAAGGCCCGGGTCCCCTCCCGAACGGAGAGCCGGTAGTGCTCGCGCGGGATCTCGCGAGCAAAAACGATGAGGCGTCGGCCTCCGGAGAGCCACCGGTCGGGGTGGCGATCCGCCAGTGCAGGGAGCGACGCGACGTCGACGACGGCCCATAGATGCATCCGGGGTCGTCGGTCGTGCACGTCGGCACCCTTCACGGGCGCTCTCGGTTATGCCTGTGGTTCGGATACCTGCGGCTCGGGGCGCTTCACGCTCTCGAGCAGCCGGATCTCGGTCACGTCGGGCGCAGCCTCGAAGATATCGCGGACGATCGTGGGCTTCCAGAGCACCCATCGGCGGTCGTAGCCGATGCCGGGGGAGAGCTCGAGGGTCAGAACGCCGTCTTCGAGCGTGGTCGCGAGTTCGCGGCCCGCATAGAGCCGGACCAGGCCCTTGGCGCGCTCGATCCCCGCCTCGACAAGGTCGATGATCTTGAAGCGGTAGTGGAGGGTCTTGCCGGCGAGGTCGTTGTTGTAGTCGACGATCGCACGGCTCCCGATGACGTCCCGAACGACTCCCTCGCGGTTCTCGTTCTTGACGCGCGAACCGACCTGGACCTTCTCTCCGAACTGCTTGAGCGGAACGCCCTCGACGAGCTCGCGGTCGTACTCGCCGAAGCCCTTGGCCGGCGGTACGTCGATCTCGGCCTCCTCGCCCGCTTCCCGGCCGACGAGCGCCTCGTCGAGCCCGGGGATCACGTGGCCGCTGCCGACCCGGACCAGGATCGGGCCGTAGGTCGCGGAAGATTTCTCGATGCCGGCCTCCTTGGCTGCCTCGGCGCTGGTGGTATCAAAAACGATATCGTCCACCGACCCCGTGTAGTCCAGCCTGATATAGTCTCCCTCTGCGATGGCCATTTGCTCACCTTGACTATATTAAAACGCGACGAAGATAGATAAAGGATACCGATACGGAAATCACCATGATCGAGTTCGAACTGAAGGCACGGGTCGCGGCGCTCAATCCCCTCCGCGAGGCCCTCGAGGCGCGTCAGGCACGGTGCGACGGCCTCCGCGAGGAGCACGACAGTTACTACAATCATCCCTGCCGGGACTTCGGTGTTACCGATGAGGCCCTGCGGGTCCGGCGGGCCGGCCCGGAGACCGTGATCACCTACAAGGGGGCCAAGCTCCAGGGCACCTGGCTCAAGGCCCGCGAGGAGCTGAACCTCACGATCCAGGACGGAGTCACCTTCGAGACCATGCTCGAGCGGCTCGGGTTCCGCTTGACGGCGGTCGTCACCAAGAAGCGAGAGCTCTGGTCCCTGGACGGGGCCTCGGTCGCCCTCGACGAGGTCGACGGGCTCGGGACCTTTGCCGAGGTCGAGGTGCTGGGGGAGAAGGGAGACCCGACCGCCGAGGATCGGGTGAGGGACCTCGCCCGGTCCCTCGGGATCACGGGCGTGCCGATCACGGCCTCGTACCTGGAGCTGGTCCTCGGGAGCGATCGGGCACCGTCTACCTGAGAGAGAGCCGCTTCGAGATCTCATCGCCTCACCGGGCATAGGGCGTGCGCAGCGAGGGGGTTGCCGATCGGACCCCCCCCTCCGCCGCAACGGTCCGGCTCCGGCTGCCGTAACCATCCGGAACCAGGGGAACCCCGGCCGTATCCGTGACCACGATGATCCGGGCGCAGATGCTGAGGTAGGTACGCCAGTACAAACACCGATGATCGGTGCGAAAAGAAAAAAGGGTCGTATCTCGTCCTGAGACGTTCGTTATACCGTGAGCAGCTCGATCCCGATCTCCTTTGCTACGTCTCCGAAGTGAATCATTGCACATTGCCCTTCGGAGGCCATCCCGGGGTTCACGACCTTGACGCCGTCGACCTCGGTCACGCCGCGCTGCTCGTGGATATGTGCACAGCAGACGAGGTCGAAGGCCTTCATGTGGTTCCGGATGCTCGTCGAGCCTACGTGCTGGTCATCGACCAGGTCGAGTACCCCGTGCGGCGGGCAGTGCGAGAGGAGGACATTGTGGACCGTCCGCTCCATCGACTTGATGGTCGAGGAGAGGATTCGATCAATCTCTTCCTCCGAGAGCTCGAACGGCGTCTGGAACGGAGTCGGGTTCGACCCGCCGATACCGGCAAACGTGATCTTGCCCAGTGAGAGGCGGGACCCGTGCATCGAGACCGCGTCCGAATGCTCGAGCACATCGAGAATCTCACGGGGGTCACAGTTCCCCTGGACCGCAAAGCAGGGTATATCGATCCGGGAGAAGAGCCCATCAACGGCGTCAACCGGGCCAAAGTTAGTAATATCTCCGGCCACGATCATTGCATCGGCGTTCATATCGAGAAAGGACTCGATCTTGCCGAAGTTGCCGTGGAGATCCGCGATCAGGAGGACATCCATCATACTCCTCTAGTATTCGGGTGAAGATTACTAAACATTAACCCCCGAAATCCAGGGATCCGGTCAGTTTTCCCGTGAGGGCGAGGCGCCCGAGGAGACGCCGGGCCGCAGGGATCACGGGGCGCGCAGACCCGCCGGCGAGCGGTGTCCCCGGGAGCGGGGTGAAGCCGTGGACATGGAGCCGGCATCCCCGGTCCGCGAGCTCCCGGGCGAGGGAGACCGTCTCCGCCTGCTCGTCGTCCGTCTCGAACGGGAAGCCGAGGATCAGGTCGACGACCGGGATCAGGCCGTGGTCGAGGGTCCGGTCGACTGCCGCGAGCCCGTCCGCGACGGTGTGCCCGCGCCCGAGCCGGGCAAGGACCCGGTCGCTCCCCGACTGGAGCCCGAAGTGGAGCCGGCGGTTCGCACAGAACCCGGTCACCAGCTCGAGGGCCTCGGCCGTGACGAACTCGGGCCGGACCTCGCTCGGAAAGGTCCCGAACCAGATCCTCGCGTCCTCGCGGGTCAGCCTCGAGAGCAGGCGCCGGACCTTCTCGAACCGGGGGGTGCGGCCGTCGGAGCCGTACGCAAACGCGTTCGGCGTCACGAACCTGAGATCACCGAGCCGGCGCGACGCCTCGAGACAGGCATCGATCGACCGGTGGCGCATGCCCCCCGGAAAGAGCCGGGGGGTCTGGCAGAAGGCGCAGGCATGGGGGCATCCGCGGGAGCACTCGATGTAGCCGCGACCGCGGGCAAAGGCCGGACAGGCGTCGAGCACGACCGTGTTGTCCGGGGGGACGAGACCTCCGGTCGCCGTGGCCGTCCCCGGCACCGGATCCGTGCTGCCGGCCTCGATGGCGGCCAGGAGCCGCGGCAGGGTCCGTTCCCCCTCGCCGATCACCACGTAGTCGGCCGCACGAACCACGTCAGGCCAGCAGGCGGTCGCCGAGGGCCCGCCGGCGATGGTGATACAGTCGGCACCGTCGATCTCGGCGAGGAGCCCCGGCATATTCGCCACGTTGAGGGAGTAGCAGGTGACATGGCCGGCCGGGCCGGTGGTCTCCTCAAGCTCGATGCCGGCCTGTCCCAGTGCCGCCGAGAGGACCGCCCTGGTGTTGTTTGTGCCGGGCGTACGCCGCCAGTTCACGCGCATTGCTGGTTGTCAGGTCTCGTCGCCAGGGTTTTATCTGCGTCGATCCACCGCACCAGCCGTGGAGGAGTCCCGTTCTTCGGCTTCCGGACCTCCATTCTCCTACCCTAGGTACGGCACTCCCGCCCCGCAGATCCCGTCGTCGCGATCGATCCGTTCGCAGCGGGCTCCCGGCAGGGCTCCGCTCCGTGTGATCCCACCGTGACCGGCCCGTGAATGCGGTGCGGGTCGCCTGATCCCTTCGGCACGACGCTTCCATGGCTCCGGTGGGAAGTCGGGGCATCAGGTTTATTCCTTCTGGGGTCCAGTCCTCGACGAGGCATACCATGAACCCGCTCACGGTGAAACTCCCGATCACGCACTTTCCGGCCAACTATACCTGCGACGGCGCCGATATCTCACCGGCCATAGAACTCCGCGGCATTGAGGACGGCGTGCGGTCACTCGCCCTCGTCATGAACGACCCCGACGCGCCCCGCGGCAGCTTCGTTCACTGGCTCTGCTGGAATATGGAGGTGGTCACCATCATCCCCGAGGACATCCCGAAAGAGCCCGAGACGACCTTCCCGATCGGCCTGCGGCAGGGGATCAACGACTTCGGAAGAATAGGGTACGGCGGCCCCTGTCCGCCCCAGGGACAGGTCCACCGCTTTGACTTCAAGGTCTACGCCCTCGACGACATCCTCTCGCTCGCGCCGGGCGCGCGGCTGCCGGCCCTCGCCGAGGCCATGAAGGGCCACGTGCTCCAGTTCGGAGCGGCGCAGGCCCTCTACGGCCGTTAGAGGAGCCCGAGCTTCTGGAGGTCGCTGATGATCCGTTCGACCGCCCGCTTGGCGTCGCTGGTGTTCTTGCCGCCCGTGATGATCAGCTTCCCCGAGCCGAAGAGGAGCAGGACCACCTTCGGGTCGTCGAGCCGATAGACGAGCCCGGGGAACTGCTCGGGCTCGTACTCGATCTTGTCGAGGTTGAACCCGACCGCGATCTTGTTGAGGTTGATCGTCGAGCCGAGGTCGGCCGATGTGACGATGTTCTGGACCTTGTAGGTGGGCTCATCGGGGATCGTGACGCCGAGATTCCGGAGCAGATCGCCGAGGATCGCAAGGCCGCGGTCGAGGCTCTCTATAGACTTCGCACCGGTCAGCACGACCTTGCCCGTGTTGAAGATCAGGGCCGCGATCTTCGGGTCCTTCATCCGGATCACGACGCCCGGGAAACGCTTCTTGTCGTACTCGGCTCCTTCGATGTGGGACGCGATGCTCGGCAGATCGAGGGCGTCGGTCACCTTGGCCGAGGCGACAATGTTCTCGATGCGCAGGGACTCCTCCGGCTTCATGCTGGTTTATAAATACACTTAAAGAATTTAAATATATTTGGTTTGTGGATTATTCATCGAGGCTCGAGAGGTCGCCAGGGTCCATGCCAAGCTCCCGTGCCTTCAGGACCCGGCGCATGATCTTGCCGGACCGGGTCTTGGGCAGGCTGTCCGTGAACTCGATCTCGGACGGCATCGCGATCGGCCCGAGCGTGATCCTCACGTGGTAGGTCAGCTCGTTCTTGAGCCGCTCGCTCGGCTGGTGGCCGACGCGCAGGGTCACGAAGGCCTTGATCAGGTTGCCCTTGAGCGGATCGGGCTTGCCGATCACGGCCGCTTCGGCCACGGACTGGTGCGAGACCAGCGCGGACTCGACCTCGGCCGTACCGATGTTGTGGCCCGAGACGATGATCAGGTCGTCGGCCCGGCCGATCACCATGATGTAGCCCTCCTCGTCCTTGATCGCGAGGTCGCCGGCCTTGTACAGGTTCCCGATGGTGGTCCAGTACTTCGAATAGATCTCGTCGTTGCCGAAGACCCCGCGCATCATCGCGGGCCAGGGCTCCCGGATGGCGAGGAAGCCGGCCGTGCCGGGGGGCAGGGACTCGCCGTTGCCGTTCACGACGTCGGCCGCGACCCCCGGGAGCGGGCGCCCGGCGAACCCGGGCTTCATGGGAGAGCCGATCGTCGTGGTGATCATATGCATGCCCGTCTCGGTCTGCCACCAGGTGTCCACGATCGGCAGCCGCTTCTTGCCCACGACCGTGTGGAACCACTCCCAGGCCTCGGGGTTGAGGGGCTCGCCCACGGACCCGAGCACGCGCAGGTAGGAGAGGTCGTACTCGTTCGGCCACTGCTCGCCCATCTTCATGAACATCCGGATCGCGGTCGGGGCCGTGTAGAAGATGTTGACCCCGTACTCCTCGAGGATCGACCAGTAGTTGCCCGGGGTCGGGTAGTCGGGCAGCGTCTCGGCGACGAGCACGGTCGTCCCGAGCATGAGCGGGCCGTAGACGACATAGGTGTGGCCCGTGATCCAGCCGGGATCGGCCGTGCACCAGTAGACGTCGTTGTCCTTGATGTCGAAGACGTGCTTGGTCGTGTAGTAGGCCCCGACCATGTACCCGCCGCAGGTGTGGACGATCCCCTTCGGCGTCCCGGTCGTGCCCGAGGTGTAGAGGATGAAGAGCGGGTCCTCCGCGTCCATCTCTTCGCACGGACAGCGCCGGTCGACACCCTCCATCAGCTCGTAGAAGTCGACCTCCATCTCGCGGTGGATCTCGATCGGCTGCTCGGTCTGGCGGCGAAGCACGACCACGTGCTCGACCGACGGGGCGTTGATGATCGCCTCCTCGATCAGGTGCTTGAGGGGAATCGACTTACCGCGCCGGACCGCGTAATCGGCCGTCACCACGACCTTGGCGCCGGCCCCGACGATCCGGGCGTTCAGGGCGGCCGACCCGAAGCCGCCGAAGACGACCGTGTGGACCGCGCCGATCCGGGCGCAGGCGAGCATCGCGATGATCTGTTCGGGGACCATCGGCATGTAGATGCAGACCCGATCGCCCTTATGGATACCGAGTTTCTTCAGGCCGTTCGCAAATTTGTTGACGGCGATGTAGAGGTGGCGGTAGGTGAAGATCCGCTCGTCCTCGTCCCCCTCCCCCTTCCAGATCAGGGCGACCTTGTTCCGTCGGCTTCCGAAGACGTGCCGGTCGAGGCAGTTGTAGGTGATGTTCGTCTTCGCGCCGGTAAACCAGCGTGCGTGGGGGTGTTCCCATTCGAGGACGCGGTCCCACTCGCGGTGCCAGTGGAGCTCATGGGCGATCTTCTCCCAGAACCCCTCGGGGTCGGCCCGGTAGGCCGCATAGGCCGCCTCGTAGTCCCCGACCCAGGTGCTCTGGGCCATATCGGGGTCCGGAAGGTACCGGTGCTGCTCCGTTATCAGGTGCTTCTCCTCTGACATCGGTATTCTACATTATCAATCATGATTATTGTAGATAAGAGTTGCTGCATGCCGGTCCAAAGAATTATCAACGAGGCTGGAGCAGGTGATTCATCCACAGCATGGTCGAGCTCACAGTGACACCGGGCGCCTACGCCTATGTCTGCACCCGCCTCCAGCTTCGCAAGACGCGTCTCTTCCCGCCCAAGTTCTACGGGCGTCTGCTGCAGATGAGCCTGCCCGAGATGGTCCGCGCCATCGGCGAGGACGAACGCTACCGACAGGAGATCTACGACCGCTACCGGACGCCGACGGACCTGATGAGGATCGAGTTCGCCCTGACTGCGAACCTGGCCAGTGAGTATCAAGGCGTCCTCCGGATGACCCCCGGCGCCCTTCACCTCCTGACCTCCCTCTACCTGCACCGGTGGGATATCGTGAACGTGATGGCGATCCTGCGCGGGAAGAAGCACGGGCTGGACCGGGAGCGGATCGCCGAGACCCTGATCCCGGCCGGCGAGCTCGACCAGGACTGGCTCGATCGCCTCGTCGACGCCCCCGACCTCGACCGGGTGGTCGAGGGGCTTCACGGGTGGTCGCTCTATCCCCAGGTCAGGACCTGCACCTGCCAGGAGATGCCGCGGGGCGAGTTTGCGCGGATCGAGGACGGGCTCTACCGGCAGTACTACCTCGACCTCATCGCGGGGGCCGGCCGCGGCGTCCGGGGTGGGAACCTCTTTGTCCGGTACCTCCGCTTCGAGATCGATATTCTGAACCTGCGCAACCTCTTCCGCCTCAGGGCCGGGGGCATGAGCCTCGATGTCCGGGGCGCTATGGTGCCCGGAGGGAACGTCCCGGTCGACGAGTTCGTCAGCATTGCCAGCCTCGAGGACCGGGAGAAGTTCATCGAGGAGTTCGGCCAGACAAACCTGCTGCCGGTTGCGACGCGGGCCATGCAGGAACTTCGCCACGATACGGGCATCGGCCCGGACCAGGTGGCGGAGTTGTTCTGGTCCCGGTGGAAGGAGCACCGGACCACGGTCCACGTGGTCGAGGTCGCGGTGACCAAGATGCGGCTCAAAGAGATGGACCGACTCGCGGCCCGGCATCGCTTCTCCGTTCTCCCCATCCTCTCGTACCTCGAGCGGAAACGGATGGAGATCGGAAACCTCCGGGCCTGCGTCCGCGGACGACAGTTCGGGATCCCGAACGAACGCGTCTCCCGGTACCTGGTGCTCTGATGGTCCTGCCCGAGAACGTCCGGCCGACACGGGGGGAGCTCCTCACCGTCAAGAGGCGCATCATCATCTCCGAGAAGGCCCACACGGTGCTGAAGCGGAAGCTCGACGGGCTGATGTTCGAGCTCGTCTCGCGGCTTGGAGCGGCCCGTGCCGCCGAGGACACCCTGTACGAGGATCTCGTCCGGGCGAACGAGGAGCTCGCGGTCGCCACGATGATGGTGGGAGAGCTCGGCGTGGCGATCGCGGCCGAGTCGATCGAGGAGACGCCGAACCTGGTCCAGACCGAGCGGAACGTCTTCGGGGTCCGGCTCCCGGCCTACCGTGTCGAGCGCGTGGCAAAGCACCTCGGCGAACGCGGGTACAGCCTCCTCGGCACGACCCCGGTGATCGACGACGTGGTCTCGGCATTCGAGGAGCTGGTCGGCGTGACCGTGCAGGCGGCCGAGGCCGAGGCGGCGCTCCGCCTGCTCACGGCCGAGATCGCCCGGACCCGGCGCCGGGTCCGGGCGCTTGAGCATCGCGTGCTTCCCGATCTCCACGAGCTCCGAAGGTTGATCGAACTCCGGCGCGAGGAGCTCGACATCGAGGAGCACGCCCGGCTCTTTCTGGTCAAGCGCCTCAAGGCGCGCCGGGCGGCGGAAAGCATCCGCAGACCGGCGGGGGCACGGGACGGGGGTTCGCCATCCGCCGACCGTCCGGGGCCGTGACGGCCCCGGCGATCGCGGCCGAGACGACGACCTTTCCGAACCAGACCGCATCGCGAAGCGAGGCCCCCTGGGCAAGGCGGGCCGTGATCGCGGCCGAGAGGCAGCAGCCCGATCCGTGGACGTCATAGGGCAGGCGCCGTGCCGAGAACGGAACGGCACCCTCTCCGTCCACGAGCAGGTCGACGGCCTCGGGGCCCTCCGCATGGCCGCCCTTGACCAGGACGGCGCCCGCTCCGAGAGATCGCAGGGCGTCTGCAGCCAGCCGCATCTCCTCGAGGGTCCGGACCGGCTGGCCCGTCAGGGCCGCGGCCTCGGCCAGGTTCGGCGTCAGGAGCGTGGCCCGTGGCAGGAGTCGGTCCATCAGGACCGCGACCGCGTCGGTCTCAAGGAGTCGCCCCCCGCTCGTCGCGGCCATCACCGGATCGACCACGAGCGGGAGCCGCCGGGGGAGGGCGTCAGCGACCGCCGTGCAGGCGTCGGCCGTGTCGAGCATCCCCGTCTTGGCCGCTCCGATCGGAAAGGCCTCGAGCAGGGTCTCAAACTGGGCCGTGATCATGCGGGGCGAGACCGGCTCGACGGCCCGGACCGCGGACGGCGACTGAGCGGTCAGGGCCGTGACCACCGAGAGCCCCCAGATGCCGAGCGCGGCGAAGGTCCGGAGGTCGACCTGGATCCCGGCTCCGCCCGACGGGTCGGACCCTGCGATCGTGCAGGCATAGGCGACGGTCATCAGAGAGGAGATCGCGTTCCGACCGGATAGAACGTTCGGTGCGCACGGCGGCAGCATTATATAACGACGTGGTGCACCCTCCGCAATGGTCCAGGAGCTCGTCTACCTGCTGATCCTCGGATTCGCCCCGGCCCTTTTCTGGCTCTGGTATTTCTATGTCAAGGACCGGTACGCCCCCGAACCCCGGGCCTGGATCCTCCGGATCTTTCTCCTCGGCATGCTCTCGACGATCCCGCTCGCACTGATCGAGGCCCTGATCGGGGCGGTCTTTCCGTCAGATCTTCTGCTGGTCGTGGTCGTGGCCCCGGTCGTCGAGGAGATCGGCAAGTTCCTCGTCGTCTACCTGTTCGTCTTTCGCCGGCCGGTCTTCGACGAGCCGATCGACGGGATCGTCTACGCCGTGACCGCGGCCCTCGGCTTTGCCGCTCTCGAGAACTTTGTCTACCTCTTCGCGGCCTACTCCGAGACCCTTACGCTCCCCCTGGAGCTCTCCCTCGTCCGGGCCGTCCTCTCGGTGCCGGGCCATGCCCTGATGTCCGCGATGTGGGGATATGCGCTCAGCCAGAGCCTGGTCACGCCCCACCCGCTTGCGCGCCGGCTCGTCTTTCACGGGCTCCTGCTCGCGATCGTCCTTCACGCCGCCTTCAACTTTCTGGTATCGCTCGAGGTGATCGGTGCAGCCGTGCTGATCATCCTGCTCGTGCCCGCCATGTGGCTGATCGCGACCCGGAAGATCACGGCATCGCTCCGGTACAGCGAATCGGCACCGTAAAAAAAAGATTACTCGAACCGGAGCGCCTCGATCGGGTTCAGGTTCGAGGCCTTCCAGGCCGGGTAGAGACCGGAGAGGAGTGCGGTCCCGATCCCGAAACCCATCCCCAGTGCGATGGACGAGAGGCTGGTGGGGTCGAAGAGGTACTCGGTCGTCTGGAGGATCAGGAGCGAGATCAGGTATCCCCCGCCGAACGAGAGGAGACCGCCGAGCACGGATCCGATCAGCCCGAGCATCAGGGCCTCGTAGATGAAGATCTTCCGGACCTCGTTTCGGAGGGTGCCGACCGAACGGAGGATTCCGATCTCCTTGGTCCGTTCGGTCACGGACATCATCATCACGTTCAGGATCGAGATCCCCGCCACCACCAGCGAGATCCCGCCGATAGCGGTCGTGAAGGTCGAGATCTGCCCGAAGACATCCTGGATGCTGCTCAGGATCTCCTTGGACGAGAAGGTGTCGAGCACGGTCTCGCGCCGGTTGAAGCGCTCGTCGATCGCCTTCTCGAGCGCATCGACCTCGTCGACATTGTGGACCTTGATGATCACCTGGTCGTAGCCCTTCACCTCGTTCCGGTCTTCGTACCACCGGGACGGGACGATCAGGGCGAAGTCGGGCTGGATGTCGAAGCCGATCCCGCGCTCTTCAAGGATGCCGACCACACGCTGAGTGTCGCCGTTCGCGAACCGGACCTGCGAGCCGACCTTCAGCTTGAACTCCTCGGCCGCCCGGGTTCCGGCGAGGATCCCGCCGTTGCCCCGGACATAGATCCCCTTCTCTACCGTGACGAGCTGCGGCATATCGTCCGGATCCATGGCATAGATCGAGATCACGCCCTTCTGGGTCCCCACCTCGATCCGATCGGCCGTGGAGTAGAGCGGGATCACCGGGTTCGTCCCGGCCACGCGGCGCAGGTCCTGGACCTGGCGCTCGCTGATTTTCTCCTGGGCGGTGGCGCCGCCGAACTGCGAGCCCGCGCCCGAGTGGGGGATCACTGTCAGGGAGTCCCCGACCGTAGAGAGTGACTCGGTGACCGAGAGGGTCAGGCTGTTGCCGAGGATCCCGAGCGTAGATATCGCGAGCACGCCGATCACGATTCCGACGACCGCGAGAAGCGAGCGAAAGAGATTCCGTTGCAGGTTCCGGCGGGCAAAATCGAAGAAGATCAGGCTCATCCCGTGTCCTCCATGATGCGGCCGTCCACGATCTGGATCTGGCGGGTCGCATACCCGGCGACCCCGAGATCGTGGGTGACCATGATGATCGTCTTGCCGTTACGGTTCATCTCGGTGAGAAGATCCATAATCGCCTTGCCCGTCTTCTGATCGAGGTTGCCGGTCGGCTCGTCGCAGAGGAGCAGCGAGGGGTCGTTCACCAGGGCCCGCGCGATCGCGACCCGCTGCTGCTGTCCGCCCGAGAGCTCGTTCGGCTTGTGCGTGTAGAGCCGTTCGTCGTCGAGCCCGGCCGCCCTGAGCGCCATCTGCGGCGTCTGCCCGCACCCCGCCCGGTCCCGGCACTTCAGGATGAGCGGGTACTCGACGTTCTCGAGGACCGAGAGGAGCGGGATCAGGTTGAAGTGCTGGAAGATGAACCCGATCGTGTCCCGTCGAAGGAAGGTCAGCTCGTCGTCGGAGAGCTCGGCCACGTCCCGGCTGTTGATCACGAGCCGGCCCGAGCTCGGCACGTCCAGGCAGCCGATCAGGTTGAGGAGGGTCGTCTTGCCCGAGCCCGACGGCCCCATGATCGCGATGAACTCGCCGCGCTCTACCGTGAGCGAGACGCGGTCCAGGGCGATCACGTCGCCGGCCGGGAGCGGGTAGACCTTGGAGACCTCCTCGAACCGGAGCAGCACCGGGTCGGCTCCTTCGGTCGCTGTCACCGTCTCCATGAGCGTACGATCAGGTAGCCGACGCCGGCCGCGAGCACGAGTCCGAGCACGATCCAGGCGAGCGGCAGGGGCTCGCCCGTGCCCGCGGACCCGGTCTGGTTCACGTTCAGGGCCGCCTGGGCGCGCTCCTCGAACGCATCTCCGTTATCGTCCTTGTAGCTGATCGCGAGCGGGACCGTGGTCCGGTTCTCGGCCAGGAAGTTCAGCTCGAACGAGGCGAAGTCGTCCGGCTCGAGCGATCCGATGACGTACCGGGGGTACGGGTCTGTCGGAGTCGCTCCCTCACCGGGCGCGATCACGACCGAGCGGGCCGACCGGAGCCCCGCGTTGTTGATGTCGCCGGTCAGCCGGTAGACCTTGCCCGTCTGCTCGACCACGAAGTTCGAGAGCAGGAGCTCGGCCCGCTGCTTCGACTCGCCGTACTCGAGCTGGAGGTCGACCGTGGTCGCGTGCCGGTTGAGCCCGTTGTAGAAGACGAGTTCGAACCCGAGGGTCGCGTTCTCCATCGGGGTCAGGTTGAACGCGGCCCGGGTCTGGCCGTTCGGGGCCAGTTCGCCGATGAAGACCGAGGACGGCTTGGTCGTGAAGTCCGAACCGCGGGGCGTGATCATCACGCCGTTCAGAGCATTCTGTCGAGGGTTGCCGATCGAGAGAACGACCGATTCGCCCCGTCCGGCTGTGAAGACCTCAGGCCTCTCGACGAACGAGACGGCCGGAGCCGTGCTGTCGACCCTGACCGGGACAGGCACACGGAGTCCGCGCCCCTCGGGCACGGAGAGCGAGAAGACGGGATAGGCGACCCCGTCCGGCGATCCTGCGCGGACGGAGAAGGTGAAGGTCATCCGGTTGCCGGCGCCGATCACCCCGACGGTCTGATACGGGTCGCCCTCGATCGTCACGGCATTGTCGCTTGAGACCGTGGCCTGAGAGACCCGGACCGGGACCGTGCCCGTGTTCGCGACCTCGATCGCGAGCGTGCCCCGGTCGCCCTGCATCAACACGGGCGGATCGAGCTGGGTCGAGATCACCTGGAGCTGGTTGCCGGCCGCCGTCACGATCAGCGTGGCGATGGTGGTCGGTACCTGGCCCGTATCGCCGGTTGGCGAGACGGCGGTCGTCGGTATCGTAAAGCCGGCCGGCAGCGTGGGCAGGCTTGCCCCGGCGCCGACGACGAGTGTGGCCGCGACAAGGCAGAGGAGGAGCAGGAGGCGTTTCATCTAGATCACCAGGGTGTAGATTGTGTAGAGGACGTAGAGCAGGACCGGGATTCCGACCGTGATCACGGCGTCGCGGGTCGAGAGCTTCCGGCCGGAGCGGACGCCGAAGATCCAGATGTTCGCGGACCAGAGCAGGAAGAGGAGGCTGATCGCGCTCGCGAGCCGCATGCTCGGGTCCTTCATCAGGGACTGGGTCCACTCCGAGATCATCGCGGGGTCCGTGATCGAGGGCACCCGGAGGTTCGAGAGGAGGCTCCACGAGAGCACAAGTGCGACGATGCCACCGATCGCCTGGGGAAGAAATCCGTACCCGACGTAGGAGAGGAGTCGGCCGAAGTCGCCCCGGCCGTTGAAGGCCATCGATATGGCAAAGAAGATCGCCGTGTAGATGACCCACATCAGCAGGACCACGACCAGGGCCGAGATCGCTCCTATCCCGCCGATGACGGGACCCATGCCCCTGAGTTGGGGCATCATCTGCGCGACGATGGCGGAGATCTGATAGGCGGAGACCGCGCTGATAAGGGCGGTAAGAAGCACGAACAGGGCCGGCACGAGCAGGCCGACGGGCCGCTCTTCGAGCGACTCGAAGAAGGCCCGCGGGTTTGTGACCAGCGTGAGGAGAGAGGTTTCGCTCATAGAAGACTGCGTAGCTATCTCCTGCCGGCTACTTCAGACTTCCGAATCGAGGTCCGGTGGAAAAAACGGAGAGGTTCAGGCCGCCCTCCGCGACGCGGAGAGCAGGTCCATCCCGGCCATCACGAGCACGCCGAAGCCGAGACAGACCACGACGAACTTGACCAGTCCCCCGAGGAACGGGATCAGGTAGACCAGGTTCAGCAGCACGAAGCCGATGACGAAGAGGAGGAAGCGGTTCTCGCCGAGGTGTGCGGCCCGGCCCACCAGGCGGCCGACCGCGAGCGAGACCACGAGCCCCGCGAGCATAACGCCGGCGATGACAGCGAGCCAGAGCAGGATCGCGATCGGGGCCCCCACGACTGTGACCAGCAGGATGATGCCGAGGATCACGGCCGCGATCAGCGAGACGAGGCCGATCACGAAGGCCGGGAGCGGCTGGTCGCGGACGCGGGCCTCGAGCACGCGGGCCGTGCCCGGCGCCACCAGGAGCAGGAGGAGGCCGAGGATCAGGTACCCGAGGGTGACGAGGAAGGAGAGGACGGCCGCCAGGCCCGAGAGAAGGGCGCCGGGCACGTCGGACCGGTCGGGGCGATTCCGTATACCTCCGTCGTACCGGACCGAGCCAGCGGTCCCGTTGTTCACGAAGGTGCCCGAGCTGACCCCGAGCGTGCCGTTGACCGTGCCCTGATGCGTGAAGGTGCCGCCCGAGACCTCGGCATCACGGCCGACGGACGCGTTGGGGCCGAAGACGACATCGCCGCCCGTGACCACCGCGTTTCGCTCGACCCGGCTGTTCAGATCCACCGCTCCGCCGGCGAGCAGGACCTTGCCCCCGACCGGACCGTTGATCCGGACCCGGCCGCCGGCCACGATCACATCGCCGACGACAGGGCCGTTGACGTTGATCTCGCCACCGGCCGCGACGAGCGACTCGATAGAGGCATCGAACGTGAGCGTGCCGCCGCTGGCAAAGACGTCGTCGTTGATCGGTTCCGAGATCACGTTCGTCTGGTCGCCGGCGATCACCCGGACGGCCTGTGCGCCCGGGGCGACCAGGACCACGAGAAAGAGGAGGACAATAAGACGCAGTCCGTTCATGCGAATGCATGCACTGCCGAGTATAAAAAGTTGAACGGTCTGTTCAGCCGCGGTGCTCGGCGAGGTAGCGGATCAGGCCGTGCAGCCCGTCCGCGGTCGGGTGGATCTCCATGAACTCCTCGAGCCCGTCGAGGGGAAGCCCGCGGCGGATGAGCTCGGCGAGGTACATGACCGGGAGCGAGGCATCGGGGGCGACGGCTGCGACCCCGGCGACGCGCCCCCCGTCGTCCACGAAGACCTTTGCCGCGCCGGTCTCGCGCGAGGGCACGGCGAAGAACGAGTCGGGGCCGGCCGGGCCCGGGATCGAGACGGAGGTGGAGGTCGACCCGTCGTGGGCCCACGCGTACTGGTTGCCGAGCGAAAAGCCCTGCGGGACCACGCGGAGGTCGAGCCGCGCGGCCTCGCCCAGAATGTTCCGGGCTGCGACCCGTCCCTCCTCCCGGGCGACCGGGGTCAGGTACGGCGGGCCGATCACGTCGCCGCAGGCGTACACGCCCGGGACCGAGGTCTGCATCCGGTCGTTCACGACGATGGTGCCGTTCTTCCGTCTCTCGAGGCCGGCGCACTGCTCGCTGTTCGGCCGGAGCCCGACTGCGCAGAGGACCGCGTCGGCCGGGACCGACTCCTCACGCCCTTCACCGCGGAGCGTGACGCCTTCCACGGACCGACCTCCGTCGACCGAGACGAGGTCCGTCGACTCATGGATGCGCACCCCCCCGAGTTCCTTTCGTGCGAGGCGCACAAGCAGGGGGTCGACACGGCGGAGGAGCTCGCTCCTCACCACGAGATCGACCCCGCTCCCGAAGGCGGCGAAGATGTATGCGAACTCCACGGCCTGGACCCCGCCGCCGACGATCACGCACCGTTCGGGCAGGGACGGCATCGAGGCGAGGGTCGCGGCCGTGTACACGCCCTCCCTTGTGATTCCCGGGACCGTCGGGAGGGCGGGGCGCGAGCCGGTCGCGATGATCACGGCCCCGGAGTCGACCGTGCGGCCGTCGATCACGGCTCGAGCTCCGTCAAACCCGGCCGAGATGCCCCGGATCACCTCGACCCCGGCCTCCTCGGTCTCGGCCTCGAGCACGCCCGTGATCGTCGCCTGGATCCCGGCCGTGGCGTCGAGCAGCCCCCGGAGATCGATCGTCGGGGCTTCCGCGAGCGCATGCAGGGATGCGAGCCGCCGCGCGTTCGCAACGGTCCGCGCCGCATCGTTCAGGGCGTTCACGAGCATGCAGCCGTAGAGGAGACACTGGCCGCCGAGGGTGCGCCGCTCGACCAGCCGCACCTGGCGGCCGGCCGACGCCAGATGCATGGCCGCGATCCTGCCTGCAGGGCCACCGCCGATCACGGTGACCGGGTCCATCAGAGTATCTCCACGCCCTCGTCCATGGGCGTCGAGAGGGTCTCGCCCGAGAACGCATTGATCTCCACGATCGACCGGCCGCGCACCTGCCAGACCGGCACGAAGAGGCGGGTCAGCTCGACCCGTATCGCCTTCCGGTCGGGGCGGAAGACCTTCTCCTCGTAGAAGATCGCCTCACGCCGCTCCTGGCGGATCCGGACCTTCTTCGAGAGGGTCCTGACCACGTGATCGACGACCTTGGCCTCGGCCGCGTCGCGCGAGATATGGGTCTCGATGACCTCGGCCCCGGGGGGCAGCTCGGCATGGGTGACGGCCCCGTCGTCCAGAGGGATGAGCTCGCCGTTGATCGCGTTCACCGCGATCGTCCCCTGCTGGTCGAAGGAGATCGCATGGTCCTTGTAGGTCGTCCCGCCCGAGGATGCATATCGCGCGAGCCAGTACGGGATCAGGCGGAGTCGCGCCGTCCCCTCGCTCTTTGCGAGCATCCGTGCGTCGCGTTCACTGACCCGGACCGGGAGATGGGGGATCCCGCCCTCCCGCTCCGACTGGCACGTCTCCCCCAGCATCCGCGGCTGCCTGGGGCGGACCAGGTCGAGCACCATCTCGCGTCCGAGGACGCGCGCGCAGGCCGCCTTCCCCGCGTAGTCGATCAGGGCAGGGATGCCCCAGAGCACACAGTCCTGAACGGCGATCCGATCGTTCACCGAGAAGAGCAGCTTGCGGCAGACGATCTCGTTCTCCCCGGCCTGGACTTTGTAGACCGTCTGATCGAACTGCTCGATCTCCGAGATCTCGTTGCTGCAGAGGACGAGCACGCACTCATCCTCGCGGATTGCCGAGAGGTCGAGCGGCGACTCCATCGGCTCGACGTCGAACGCGGCTGATTCAAGGATCCTGCCGATCTCCTCTCGTGCGCGCACCCGCACCTGCCGATCCATCATTCGTACTTCGACTCCCAGCTATAGAACAATTTTTAGTCGCGACCCGGGTGCGCCATGCCTTTTTCTTCAGAGGTAGTGACCTTCGGGAATGATCGCGATCTCAGCCACCCCGATCGAGGACTTCCTCGCCCTCTATTCGGTCGTTAATACCCAGCGCCGATACCGTTCTGCCCTTCGCGAGCGGGTCGACTTCCTCTTCGGTCGGCAGCGCTCTGGGAGGCGCGCGACTCCCGAGGAGGCCGCGCGGTACGAACCCTTGCTCCGGCAATACCTGGCCTCGTCTCCGACCTGGTCGCCGACCTGACCCTATTCGCCGCATCGCTCACGGTCCCGAAAAGTGCCACGGTGACGATGGCCGCGGTCATCGAGTTCTTCGACCACTACGGCATGGAGCTCTCTCCCCGCGACCGCAAACGGATCCGATCCAAGTTGCCCAAGGGAGGGGCTATCAGCATCGAGGCCGATGTCACCGCCGAGACCCTGCGCACCTTCTTCTCCCACATGGCGCTCAACTGCCGTACGCTCTCCCTCGTCCTCGTCTCCTCGGGGATGCGGATCGGCGAGGCGCTGCAGCTCGGGATCCGGGATGTGAACCTCTCCACCACCCCGGCCGAGGTGACGATTCGGGCGGAGTAACTACCAAGACTCGGCAGCAGCGAGTCACCTTCCTGTCCACGGAGGCCGCAGAGGCGGTTCGCGAATGGCTCAAGGTCCGCGATCAGTATCTTGCCGCCTCCTTGAATCACGGAATTGGGCTCCATGATCGCCCCCCTGAAAAGTCTGCAAACGACCCACGGCTGTTCCCCTGGGACAAGACGACCACGACGAGGATGTGGGGCATCGCACTGCGGAAGTCTGGCATCCACGACGTCGATCCGGTGACCTGGCGGATGACGATTCATCCCCACCTGCTGCGCAAGGTCTTTCGCTCGCAGCTCGCGATCGCCTGCCCGGTCGACTTCGTCGAGATGCTCATGGGCCATCAGGGATATCTCAAGGACGCCCATCGTCGGTATTCCCGGAAGCAGATGGCCGAGGCATACAAGACGGCCGAAGCGCAGGTCACGGTCATGGTGCCCGTCGAATACAAGGAGCTCAAGTCATGGGTGGCCGACAAATTATCAGCCCATAGCGAGATCATCGAGGGCATTGTCCGGGCGAACATCGGGCTCAAAGATCGGATGGCCTCGCTCGGGGCGGAGAACGCCCAGGTCCTCGAGGCTGCGCGATTGCTCAAGCGCGTCACCGAACACCCCCAGGTCATGAACGCCCTGCTGGCGGAGCCTGCAGACGTCGCACTCGAGCGCGAATAAAAAAAGCGACTACCGGAAGGCAGTCCGATACCGGGCCGGCGACCACCGACCGAAGCTGCTCGACGTCCCCCACCTCGCGGCGCCGAAGCCTCTCCCGCCGGGAGCCGAGGTCACCGCGGGCGCCTGGGTGCCGACCGTGATCAGCCCCGGCAGGTTCGGCGCCGGTCCGATGAAATACCGCCGGCCGTCGAACCGAGGCAGGGTACCGGTCGGGGCCGGTTCCAGGGTCGGGCTGGCCGGGAGGATCGCCGCCGTCGGTGCCGGATCGATCGTCACCGTGGATATGGGAGATAGAGCCCCCTCGATCGGGAGCGGGGGCGACGGCGCGACCGGTATCGGCAGCGTTGTCGTCGGCACGGCCGGTGTGCGGACCGGCGTGGGGGTCGGGGTGATGGTCACACCTGACCTGCCGTGCTTGACTTCCCAAAGCGTCCATCCATCGTGCTCCGAGTCAGGGTCGACGATGAAGACACGATGAGGGTCCATGGTGATGATATACCGGTAGTTCTCCGGCGCACCGGGCTCGAAGACAGACGGGTCGGTGTAGTACATGGATGTCCTGGTCTCATCGGACATGATCGCCTTGGACCACTGAAGTTCTACTGGATAGAGGCCTCCTTTGGGATAGATGCTGTGTGTGGCGTATATCGGCCCCTGTGACGACGGCTCTTCCCATGGACCAATGCTGTACACAATTATGTAGTCCCCGGACCCGGCCGGGACCTCGTAGACGTCATAGAGCGAGACGGCCGAGGCCGGCACGAGCAGGACAAGGAGGAGCAGGACTGCGACAACACATCGCATGGCATAGGATATGCCGTCGACGAGAAAGGGGTTGTGGTTTTAATCGGCGGGCACAACCCGGAACTTCATCTCGACCATCTCGCCGGCCATCGCGCGAGGATCGAGGGTCAAGTCCTGGATGCGCCAGCGCGTGCCGCCCCCGATCACGAACCGGACCGTGGCCGGGTCGCCGGACCGCACCCGTCCAGGGTCGATGGCCAGGGCAGTGATCTGCAGAATTCCAATCGGCGACGTGATCCGGACCTCGAGCGCGACCTCGATCCGGTCGTCCGCGAGGGTGATCACCGGATAGCCCCCCGGGCCCGGCTGCCAGTGACAGTCCCCGAGCGCCTCGCCTCCGATCGCAGCCTCGTAGAACCGGATGCCGCTGACCGTCAGCGGCTGCCCCGTGTAGCCCGTGACCATCACCGACCCGCGCACCACCGCCCCCGGGCCGTAGGTCCACGCGACCCCGACCGGGCCGACCGGGCGGCGCGAGAGGGGGATCTCGAGACCGTCGACACCGAGCAGGGCCCATCACGCGACCTCCCTCTCGTCAAGGAGGGCTGCCGCGACCACAGGGAAACCGCTCTCCCCTTGCGCTTCACGTATGGACCCTGTCGACGATCTCGGGCACGTCTCCGTCGGGGCCGGAACGGTCCCCCCGCCGCCGGCTCGGCTGTATCGCCTTCCACACATTCTCCGTCCGTATTTGGTGCCGGCTCCCTGTCTCCACGCAATGGAGGATGTGCGGCTCTCGTCCGGCAATCGATGAATGTATCGGCGGCATTCGAAACGGGAGCGTTCTCGGCGGGGACTGGCGGAAGCGCGAGCTCGGACCAGAATCCCTTCCTAACCGGTCGACACCAGGAAAACTCCGTGGAGACGGCGAGTTTTCACGGCGGGCCCCCGCTCGGTCGGAACGACTTACCGACCATAACGGTTCTTCCCGTTACGTGAGATGATCGACGGCGAGCCCGACATATGCGGACCCCCTGTGCAGCGCGGACCGTTCGATCCGGACGGCACCGAAGATTCTCACCGGAGAACCCTCTCGACAGGCCTTCCCCCCTTGCCGTCGCGCGACCACCGCTCTTTTACGTTCAGTGGCCATGCAACAATTTTTCTTTCCCGAGCAGCGAGTACAGATGATGAGCCGGTCCCTCAAGTTTGTCAATCACACGATTGAAGACTTCGCGATGCAGGTCACCTACGACCCGGCAACTGGCGGGGGAAAGGTCGTCTTCAACCTCTCGCTGGTGCGCGAGGCCGATATCCAGCCCGTGCTCGACGTGATCCGGACGGCGTGCCGCTCCGGGGTCTGCGTCTCGGACCTGATCCGGCTGGTCCCGGCAGGCGAGACGATCAACGGGTTCACCGTCCCGGCAGGGCAGACGGGGGTCTGCACGATCTGCTCGGTCACGCTTGACGGGATCCTGCTCAAGCGCGGGGTTCCCCTCCACCCGATCGGCGGAGGCGTGGTCGAGATCGTCAACCGCATCCCGCGCAGGTTCACCCACCTCATCCACTACGACGAGACCACGATCGACCCCCTCCAGGTCCTGATCGCCGAGGAGATCTCCTCGGTCACCAAGGTGATCCGGAGTGGGAACGGCACGATCCTTGCCAATATCCGCGAGTGCCACATGGAGGCCGAGCCCCTCGTGGCCGAGCTGCTCGAGGATCTCGCCTCGAGCCAGTTCATCGGGGTGCTCGAGGTCGGGCTCCCCAACAGTCCGCTCCTCGGCGTCCAGGTCAGCCCGCAGTACATGGGTGTGGTCGCGGTCGGCGGGACGAACCCGATCGCCGCTGTGCGCGAGGCCGGGTACCCGGTCGTCACCCGGGCGATGAAGGGCGTAATCGACTCGACCGAGATGAAGGGGATCGAGCAGCTCTGTGCCGAGATGCACGTGGCCCCCCGGGCCTGAGCCCGTCCGAATGCCCCGGAACCGGGGGCATGGTTGTTGGGACCCCCGCGCAGAGGTAGGACCGCGCGGGACTCTCTCCGGGAAGATTCTATCCTCGCTCGACCCCGATGGGCACCCTGGGCGGCAAGAGCCGCACCCGACCTTCGTCCGAGCGCGCATCCTGAACCGAAACAGTGATCCGGACAGCCCTCACCGACGCAACATTTCATTACCGCGCTTTGATAGATTCTCTTGCACCAACGAGACAACGGTGTTCCCATGCGCATACAGCTCTCTATAGCTCTCCTTCTGGCCCTCCTGGTCCTCGCCTCCCCGGTCTCGGCCGGGGCGAAGTTGACCTCGGGCGGCCCGGTGCTCTCGGCCTCGGTCGCGGGGTCGAGCGAGGCGTCGGCCGGCCAGACCGTGCCCCTGACCGTGATCGTCCAGAACAGCGGCCTGATCGACTCCAAGATGGTCGGCACGACCATCGTCGACCGCACGGACCTGCCGAACACGGCCAAGTCCGTGACCGTCGGGCTGACCGCGGCAAAGGGCATCACGGTCGAGACGGACCCGCAGATGATCGGCGACGTCCTCGGCGGCGCGGCGGCCAAGGCGACCTTCTCAGTCCGCATCCCGGCCAACACGCCCTCGGGCACCTACGCCCTGCCCCTGGCCGTGACCTACACC
>SISS01000042.1 GCA_004332335.1 Methanoregulaceae archaeon UXB-2016
GGGGTCGGGGGCGGGTGGCGGGCGTCCGTCGCAGTGAGGCGGGCGCCTCGAGCCGGCCGCGAGACGGTGCCGGCGCTTTCGCCAGTTCAGGCAGAGAGGCGGGCCGGCGATCGCCCGCCACGCTCGCCGGATGGAACGCGCCGCTTGGACCAAAACTACTAACGTATACGGCCGCACACATTGGTGCATGGCTGCGTGCGTCAACGTTCGGATCGAGCCCACCACCAAGGCTCTGCTCGACGACCTGAAGGTCCATCCCCGTGAGACCTACGCGGACGTGATCGACCGACTCGCCCGACACGCGATCGACGACGAGCCGCTCACCGAGGACGAGGCGGTTGACATCGCGGAGGCTGTCGAGGAGATCAAGGCGGGACGGGTCCTGAGCACGGCACAGCTCCGGCGCGAGCTCGGGCTCTGATGCCGCCGGCCTACACGGTCGTCTGGACCAGGAAGGCGGCGCACATGCTCGGGCGACTGCCGCGTGAGGTGCAGGGCCGGATCATCGACCAGGTCGAGAGCATCGCCGACGACCCCTTCGCCCACGTCCGGAAGGTCGAGGGCTCCCGTACCATCGCCTCCGGGTCGGCCAATATCGGGTCGTGATGCAGATCACCGCCTCGCACCTGACCATATACATCGTCCGGGTCGCGCCGCGAGCGACGGCATACCGGAACCTGTAGCCGCCGGCTTGAGCAAAGCCTGAAATCAGGCTCAGTCCTCGTCGGGTCACATGATCGTGGTCACCGGCCCGATCCGCCCTTCGCGTTCGCCCCTGCCACCAGCGTACACGGAGATGGGAATCGGAGTCCGTCGATGCCGGGGAGGCGATGCCTGTGGTCAAGGAGAGGGCCTCGAGGAAGAACGGGAGATTCCGGCGCCTGCGGCCTGATCGGGAGCAGATCCATTGCGACCCCGTGTCCAGCATCGCAATAGCTTTTTTGCTTGACAGGGACGAGCTCCCCTCATGGAATTGAAGATCCCATCGCTCCTGCTGCGGTGTGCCCTGGCGGCGCTCCTCCTCGCCGTCCTGTCGGCTCCGGCCCTGGGGGCCACCTGGACGGTCGGGCCGTCCGGGGCGAACTTCACCTCGATTCAGGCCGCGATCGACCACGCGGCCCCGGGCGACACGGTCCTGGTCGGGGCCGGCACCTACGCGGAGGCGATCGCGATCGAGAAGAGCCTGGACCTCATCGGGTCCGGGACGCCCGCGATCGACGCGACGGGCCTGCCGATTGCCATTCAGGTCAATGCGAGCGCAGTCCGCCTCGACGGGTTCGCCGTTGCAGGCGCCCTCAGCAACGCCCTCATCCTCGAGGGGGCCGGGATCACGGTCTCGAACTGCAGCTTCGAGTACGGAGGAGGCACGGACGCCGGTGTCGCCGTCGGCGGCTCCTCGGTCGAGGACGTCCTCTTCGAGCACAACACCGTGACCTGCACGGGCGCCCCCGGGCTCCTCATGACGGACGCGAAGGACCTGACGATCCGCGACAACAGGCTCCGTACACCGGAAAAGGTCGCGATCTTGCTCCGGTTCGAGGAGGCCCGCGACTACTCTGGGATCGCGATCGTCCACAACGCCATCGACGCCCCCAAGGGGTACGGGATCGAGGTGGCGAATACCAATACCACGGCCATACGGGTCCTCGCCCCGTCGATCGTCGGGAACCGGATCGTGCACGCGAACAACGGGATCGGGGTCGAGGGGGTCGAGGGGGCCGTGATCGAGCAGAACCAGGTCGAAGCCGGCGGCATCACGGGCAATGGAGGGTTCGGCATCCGCGTCGCGGGAGCACACGGCTCCGTCCTGCGGGAGAACGTCGTCCGGAACTCGGATCTCCAGGTCGGGATCGTGCTCGAGCGCGTCGACTACGAGAGCGAGAGCCCCGACGAGATAGAGATGGTCGAAAACCGCGTGACCAACACCACCGGGCTCGGGATGGGGCTCGACGAGATCACGGGCTCGGTTCTCCGCGGAAACGTCATGGAGCAGAACCGGTACAGCTTCAACTACTACCCACCCTACACGGACGCCGCGCCGAGCATGACGATCGACGAGACCAACCTTGTCGACGGCAGGCCCATCCTGTACTACGAAGGAAAGGCCGGGGTCCACCTGGACGCGGCCGATCGGCCCGGCATGGTCTTCTTCTTCGACTGCCGCGACGTCAGTGTCGCCGATGCCGAGTTCAGGAATACCAGCACCGGGATCACGCTGTACCGGACCGAGGGCGCGGCGATCCGGAACTGCACCTTCTCCAATCTTCTCAGCGGCATCGATGCCGCCGGCTCGAACGGCGGAACCATCACCGGGTGCCGGTGGATCGATACCTACATCGGGATGGAGCTGTACGAGATCGCGGGGATGACCATCGACCACAACGTCTTCGACGCGGATAGGGGAGGACCCGGCGTCGCCCCGGCCACGCCTGGCCCGAGGTGGGGCGTGTACGGCATCGAACTGGTCGCGCCCGGCCCGGGGATGCGGATCGCCGACAATACGGTCTCGGGATGTCTGATCGCGATCACCGCCATTGAGGTCGAGCCCGCCGACCGCCTGGTGGTGGCGAACAACACGCTCCGCCAGGGCCTCTACGGCCTCGGAGTCATGGAGACCGCGAACATCTCGGTAACCGGCAACCGGATGAGCGGATACAGGGGCGCCGGGCTCGTGCTCTCGAGCTCGGCCGCCACCACCATCACGGGCAACCGGATCGAGGCGAACGGGATCGGTCTACTGGTGACCCCCGCCGAGATGACCGAGAGCGGAAACGTGATCGCCGACAACTACTTCAACAACACCGTGCAGGTCAGCTCGCAGATACCACCGCAGGCGGATTCCGATTCGCCCGACCAGGTCCTGAGCCCGTTCGTCACGAGCGGGAAGGAGGCAGGAACGCCGCTCCCCTCGTTCGCCGAGAAACGCCTGACACGGACCATCCGTGAGTCTGCGGACAAAGAGGCGGTCGCGGCTCCCACTATCCCGGGCCCGAACGTCTGGAACCTGTCGAAGTCCGCCGGCCCGAACATCGTGGGCGGACCGTATATTGGCGGCAACTACTGGGCCTCGCCGAACGGCACGGGCTGGTCCGAGACCCATGCCGACCGCGGCGACGGCTTCGTGGCCGAGCCGTACGTCTTCGATGCCAACAACACCGATTACCTGCCCCTCCACCTGGTACCGCAGCCATACACACCCCACGTTGTCCCGTGCCGGATCGAGGCCGAGGACTACGACGTGAACGGCTACAGCGACCGCACGCCCGGCAACGCCGGCGGCGCCTATAGGAACGACGATGTCGACATCGAGAAGGGCGGCTCGAACTTCGACGTCGGCTGGGTCAAGTCCTCGGAGTGGCTTGAGTACACGGTCCAGGTCGATAAATCGGGGCTCTATGTCGCCACCTTCAGGACCGCGACGCCCTGGGACGGCCGGACAATCCTGGTCTCGGTCGACGGCATGGCCACGGGCGTGGTCACCGTGCCGAAGACCGGCTCGTTCGCGAAGTACACGACCGTCACCTCGACCCTGCCCCTGAAGGCCGGCACCCACCACCTCCGCCTCCGCTTTGTCAGCGACGGCCAGAACCTGGACTATCTCGACATCGCACCGGTCAAAGAGGCGAACTTCGCCGCGAGCCCCACCTCGGGACCGCGGTCGCTCAGGGTGAGCTTCACGGACCAGTCCACGGGCACCCCCGTGAAGTGGCAGTGGTCGTTCGGCGACGGCCGGTACAGCACCTCGACGGTCAGCAACCCGACCTGGTATTACAACCGCCCCGGCACCTATTCTGTCACTCTCAAGGTCACCTACGCCGACGGCACCACCCGGACCGTGACCAGACCGAACATGATCACGGTCAGGTAGGACCACTCTTTTTTCGGACCTCCCGTCCGCGTGGAACCTCGAAACCGGAGCGGGACGTGGCTCCATGGGTCCACGAACGGGTTTTGCAGACAGACCGGACGGCGACTGCGCGGAACCCCGAGGTGCACGGGGACTCGGAGTGCGGTCATGCCCGCCGCCGTCGGGCCGGGGCGCGGGCGCGGTGAGGGGCCCCCCTGCATCGCTCGTCCTCGATCCCTCGTATCCTTGGGGCATTCGCTCCAGGAGGCGTGCAGCCGAACAGTCGATCTCCTGCACGGGGTCGACGCTCTCGTGGCCTCACGCGCACACGAGGTGATGGGTGCCGTCGGTCACCCGCCTCCAGGCGGTTACCCGATGTGTACACCTCATCGCGTGGCCCATCGGCGGGGGGAGCATGGCGAACGAGGGCTGAGCTCCACCGTGACGTCGGCCATATTAACGCCGTTAACAGATGGCGAATGCACCTCGACGGTCGACTGCGGACGGTCGACGACGATCGCGATCCGGTTGCCCTGCATCGCATACCCCCGCCCCCGGTACCGGGCCAGGTCCGCGGCGTGGCCCGGCGCGTCGACGTACTCGAGCCGCTCGGTGATCCCGAGCAGCACGGGCCGGCCGGTGCCGGCAAAGTTCCGGATCTCGACCTCGACCTCTGCATTGTTCCCGACCATCTGCAATGCCCGCCAGGTTGCTCCATCGGAGACAAAGCCGGCGACCTTCGCACGTTCGCCGCCGTACTCGATCACGAGTCCGTACGCCGAGCCGATGTCCGAACATCCCTCGAGCACGAGCCCGCCGGCCTCCTGGTTCTTGCAGAGGTAGCCGGCCTTCCGGCACCGCTCGGTGCGGCAGTCGACGAGCGTGGCGGACTGCACGTAGAACCCGCTCTGGTAAAGCTCGGCCGGCACGCTCCCCGACCGCCGGCCGCAGTCGACCGCGACGCACCGCTCGAAGAGCACATCATTCACAATCTGCCGGTGGCCCTTCCAGCGGCCGTCGAGGTGGAAACCGTCCTGCCAGCAGTCGATCGCCTGGCAGTCGCGGACGGTTAAACCCTCGATATCGCCGGCGTCGGGAACGTCGAAGCTGCAGCTCCAGTCCCGGACCCCCGGCACCCCGTCCTTTCCCTCCAGGCCCGAGCCGGCGCCGACCGCGTGGCACTGATCATAGAGGACGTCCGCGAACCCGCCGCCCTCGCTCGCGCCGGCGAGGTTCAGGGAGAATCCGTGGTGATAGCTCCGTTCCACGGTGCACCGCCGGAACGTGAGGTCACGCACGGTCCGTCCCTTCCGCCCCCAGACCATGAAGGCCGCGGTGCAGCCGCCCTTCTGTCCGAACGGCAGGTAGGTCCGGCCGTCGAGCGAGTGCGTCAGGTAGACGTCCTCGCAGCAGAACCGGTCGGCTGTGTCCTGGATCCCGACATAGCCGAACCCGCCGAGGTTCGCGAGCGTCACCCCGGGCGCGTCGACCGCGATCCGGCGCGGTTCCCGCTCAGACCAGCCGGGTGAGGCCGGGGCCGGCGCCCCGGACCGTCACGCCCTCGGCCGGCCGGAGGTAGCGGTTGCCGGCCGCCGTGAACCCGGCGTTCGCGTCGAACCGGCCCGCCGTCAACACGACCTCGCGGTCGGGCACGGCGAACGCCTTCGCGGCGAGCACGGCCACATCGGTCCGGCCGTCGCAGACGATGTCCGCCGCCGCCCTGTCGATCGGGCTCGCGTCCCGGGCCGCGATCACGAGGTCCGGCATGGTGCCTCCTTCAGCAGTTCCGCGCCGGCCGCCTCGAGGTCGACGAAGAACCGGTCGACGGCCCCGGTGAGCTCCTTCTCCTCCGCCTCGTCGATTGTCCCGGCGTAACCGGAATGGTGATCGTGGGTGCGGTCGTGGCCTTGGCCGGAGGCGTCTGGATCGTCGTCGGGTACGGTGGCGTCCCGACCGATGGCGTCCTGACCGGCACACCCAGAACAGGCCCGTTGGAGTCGGCGATCCTGGTGCCCGAGGTGTCCCAGAGCGTGGCGGTGTCGCCATCGTCGTTCCAGACCGGGTCGCGAACGGGGTCGCGGCCCCAATACAGATCGGTGGCGGAGTTCACACCGTGGCCGGTATGGACCGTGACCGTCGCCTCGGAGGCGAGCGTGAAACTCGCAAAGGTGTACGTGTGTTTGATCTCTTCGTCCGTGAGCGTCCAGCCCGTCATGTCAACGGGGTCCGAACCGACGTTCAGTGCCGTACCACCCCGCCCCCGAGCGAGGGCGATCAGACCCATTTTTTACGCCCCAAGAACTCCCATTTGGGTTCCTGAAAAAACTGAAAAATGGATCAGATGTTGAAGAGTGAGATCGCCCCATACATGGTCGAGGGCTCCCCTGTTTTGATGACCTTGCCGTTTTTGACAGGGGCCCCCAGGGGCGAACGACCCTCGGTAGGGCTCTGGATACTCGTCTCCCTGCCAGCCGTTGGCCTGGGGTAGTATTAACGTTATTCAGACCAATACGAGCCCCTATGCCACACAATCACGGGGGCGTTCAGAAATTCATACTGGAACAGGTGTCTGAGCAGGGTTATTGCCTGCTGAAAAAGGTGAAAGCCCCTCAGCTCGCCGTGTCCCGGGCGGCCGACCAGCTGGCGGCCAAGGGGCAGGTCGTGGTGTGTGAGTTCCTTATGAGCTTCCCCGATAAGCGGTCTACCTCTGGCTGGATTGACCAGGAGACCATGGCGGCCTTTCCTCCGGGCCTGACCTATGCGGAGCGTTTGGCGATTCGGGAGAAGAACGAGCTTATGCCAGGGTCTATCTGTCTATCTATAGCTCGGACCGCTTAGAGGCCCGCTGAGGGGCATGGTACCCGTTTCCCGGCGTCCGTTGACCTGGGACAGAGGAGGGGCCGACAGCCCTCCCCCGGCATCAGAGCGGCTGGTTGGGCATGCTCGTGCCGTTCTTAGCCTTCCGGTTGAGGTTCTACCGGTCGATTGTCGTGATAGCGAGTACGATTATCGACGTTCGATGCCTACTTGGCCCTGAATACCCCGTAGTCAGACCCCCTTTTTTAGTGTCCAGAAACTCCCGAAAACCCGAGGTGCCGGCTGACCAAGGTTGTGACGTCGATGCCGAGCGCGATCCCGACCCCAGCCACTGCCACAACCATCGGCAGTTCCCATGTCCCGACGATGGTTCCCTTGCCAGGATGACACCTTGACCAGAGTCCCCCATACGACCCTTTACGTGATGGCTCCCGAGAATCGTTGAGCTGCTGTTTGCCCAGGCATACCTGTTGCGCGGCAACGGTTTAGAAGAGGGACCGCTGCGCCCTCGCCCTCGCCGCGACGGCCACCGTCGCCCGTGCCGGCGCCGGCTCGGGCACGAGCCAGACCGTCTGATCGGCCTCGAGCGACACCGCCCGCAGCGCCTCGTCCAGGGCCGGCGCGTACACGATCACGATCGCCGTCTCCCCCCGCCGCTTCAGCGCCGCGAATGCCGGCGACCACTCGACCATCAGCACCGTGTGAAACGACGTCCGAACCGCGATTATCAGCTCGTCGAGGATGTGGGGGTGACGCCGTTAGAAAAAATATCTCGCTTTGTATTTTCGGCGAACCGGTACATGCCCTGTGGCACCGTAATCTCAAAGCGCGCACCTGTACCCGGCTCGCCGGTCTCGGCAATCGTGATACCCGAGATAGAGAGGATCTCCGTGGACAGGAACAACCCCATACCCGTGTTCTTCCCGACCCCTCGCTCGAATATCCTCGTCTTCTCCTCTGCAGGGATACCGTTGCCGTCGTCTTCGCACACCAGGATCATAGCCCCATCACGGTCCCGGGCAGACAACCGAATG
The DNA here is from genome assembly GCA_004332335.1 of Methanoregulaceae archaeon UXB-2016. Taxonomy (GTDB): domain Archaea; phylum Halobacteriota; class Methanomicrobia; order Methanomicrobiales; family Methanospirillaceae; genus UBA288. Next base: position 7,699 of record SISS01000042.1, read on the forward strand.
GTCGTGATCTTCCCGCCATACCGGACGGCGTTGTCCATCAGGTTGTAGATCACCTTCACAATCAGCGGGTCGGCAAATACCTCGAGATCCGCAGGGAGATCGTTCTTCAGGACGACCGTTCCGAGCGGGGCTTCCTGTGCCGCAGTGTCTACGAGCGTACGGCAGGCCTGCCAGATAGGGTCCACGACCCCGATGCCTTCGTATTCTTTGGTGAACCGGATCATGTCGGAGATCCGCTCTGCAGCAGTGCCGGCCTTCCGGAAATACTCGTCGTGTGAAGGACCGGGCGGCATATCCTCCAGGATTGAGAGATATCCCATCAGCGCCGTGAGCTGGTTGTTGATATCGTGGCGGGTGATGCCGGAGAGGAGTGTCAGTTTTTTATTCGCCACACCCAGCGCCTTGGAGAATTGTATGAGTTCCTGCTCATGGTATACCATCTCGTATTCGAGATATTTGCCCTCGGTGATATCCTCAAAGACCGCAGCGAAATAGCCATTCTCCGGGGAAAAGACCGAGACTCTCAGCCACTTATTCAGCGGTTTGAAATCGATCTCGAATGCTTCCGAGACCCCCGTTGCGGCAACACGCCCGCACGTGTCGAAGAGCTCCGGGGTCAGTTCACGGATATCAGGGATTGCTTCGAGGACCCGCCGGCCCTTGATCTCGTGAAGACCGGTCAGCTGCACGAATGTCTGGTTGACATCGAGATACACCCAGTCCACCGGGGTCCCCCCCGTGTCGTAGATCATCCGGCAGTAGGCGAACCCTTCGAGCATGTTATCGAAGAGGGTGCGGTACTTCATCTCACTCTCCCTGAGCGCTTCCTCAATCCATTTGCGCCGGGTGAGATCGCGGACGATGGAGAGGACCATGCTCTTTCCCTGGATGACCACGACACGGACGTTCACTTCAACAGGGACAATAACGCAGTCTTTTCTCCGGTATTCGGTCTCGAATATGGCCGAGCCCGTTGTTTGGATCTCCTTCCCGATCTGATCGAGCGGGTAACTGTGATGGTCCGGTGTCAGGTCGACCGGGCTCATCTCCAGCAACTCTTCCTTGCTGTACTGGAGCATGCGGCAGGCAACCTCGTTAACATCAAAGAATTTCCCAGGAAGCCCATCTTCGCGCATCTCATGGAGGTGAATGCCATCGTTTGCCGAGTTGAAGATCTCCCGGAATTTCTCCTCGCTCTCCCGGACCCGATTCTCTACCCGTTTCCTCTCCGAGATGTCCCGGAGGATATGGACGCTTCCGAGAACTGCCCCGGAGGGATCCCGGACGGGGGATACCGTCAGGAAGAAGTCCCTGTTTAAATGTTCCTCATGGATATCAGTCGAATGACTCTGGTTATCCCGAAGCAGCAATTGATGCGGACAGACCGGTGGGGGGGATTTTGTATGGTGGACGACTTCGTAACAGGGCAGTCCCACGGCGTCTTCTGGCGAAACACCAAGACGGTCCGCCATCGCCGTATTCACCTGAACGATATGGAACGTGTCGTCGATGATGGCGATCATGTCCGGAACTGCGTTGAAGGTACGTTCCCACCGGTCTTTCGCTGTGAAGATCTCATTCTGAAACCGCTGGCGCTCGGTGATATCGTGGGAACTATCTGAAATCCCGCCGATCTCTCCCATGGTATTCAGAATGGGTGAGAGGGAGAGAGAGACCTGGATGTGTGTGCCGTCTTCAGTAACCCGCTCGGTCTCAACCCGCTCAACAACTTCTCCGGTCACGATTTTGTTTAACAAGAGGCGTTGCTCTTCGTGAAGCTCGGGGGGGATGAGACGGAAGATCGAGGTCCCCACCATTTCGCGTGAGGTATACCCGTACAGGTTTTCAGCACCGGTATTCCAATCAGTGATGATCCCCTCGGGTGTTACACCAGTGATGGCGTCACCGGAGGAACTGACCAGTGATACCAGACGGCGGCACTTCTGGGCATCATGGTGCATTCGTCCGCTCAGGTACGATACCACCCCGCCAATCACGATAAATACGCCACAACGGGCGATTGCAGAAAGCACTTCAGCCGCTGTTGGAGAGACCAAAGTAATCGATACTACACAATAACAGACCGAAAGGCCAGCGGCAAACAGAACGCCGCGTCGTGGATAATAATAACCCGTAAGAATCAGGGGGATGTAAAACAGGTGGGGGAGCACATAGGTGATGCCAAGCGTGAGGCCGTAGAGGTTCAGGAGAAAAATTGCAACTGAACTCACACCAATAAGTGCCGGAATCAGGTGTGGCTTTTTTTTCACCTCGTCAAAGAACAAAAAATTCATTCTGAGTGCTCCCCGATTCCGTACAATCCATTACTTTAGAATTGCATAAATGTTAGGAATTTGACCCCTTGAAAATAATGAGGATGAACAAATCCCTGCGAATCAGGCGGTTGCAGCGTAGATGGTACGCATCCTCTATTCGAGGGCACACCTCATCTCCCGCCGGTAACACGCGGTACAGAGCCGGGCGGCACCACCGATCCACGCGGTGACTCGGGACGAGGTCGACGGTCCCGGGCCGGGGCGCAAGTTTCGCCTGCTCCCGTCGACAGCCACACAGTAACACCGTTTGCGCTTGCAGAGCCGGCGCCGCTCGACGGTGCTCACGACTCAGAACAACACCATCTGCGCCCTCGCCCTCGCCGCGACGGCCACCGTTGCCCGTGCCGGCGCCGGCTCGGGCACGAGCCAGACCGTCTGATCGGCCTCGAGCGACACCGCCCGCAGGGCCTCGTCCAGGGCCGGCGCGTACACGATCACGATCGCCGACTCCGCTCGACGTTTCAGCGCCGCGACGAGCCGGCTCATCCGCCGCCCTCGTTCCTCGGCATCGAACCCGGCTGCGAAAATCGGCGACCACTCGACCATCAGCACCGTGTGAAACGACGTCCGGACCGCGGTCTGCAGGTCGTCGAGGTTTTCGCACCGCTTCGCCTCGAAGTGCTCCGACCGGATCGGCGGCACCCGGAAGAGGACCTCCGAGAGACCGTGGTGGAGGTAGAGCGCGTGGAACGTCGCGATCTCCGGAACCTCGAGGAGCGCGGCCATCCGCTCCGCCGGCGCGACCAGCACCTTCAGCTGCCCGAGCTCGAACGTGACCCCGGGCCGGCACCAGAGCCGCATCAGCCCACCTCCCGAGCCAGGTCGACCAGCGTCGAGACGAGCGCGGCCTCGAGCGAGTCGTCGAAGGCATAGAACCCCTCGCTCCCATGCGCCATCGCCATGCCCGCGAGCCGGTCGAGCGCAACCCGGTCCCGCTCGCGGAGCGTCCGCCCGAGTCGGCGCCACCGCTCGGCCGTGAACCGGACGCCCATCCGCGGGCTCAGGAAGACGCGCCCCATCCCGCCTCCCCGAGCGTCAGCTGCATCGGCCGCCGGCTCCCCGGTCGTGCGGTCGGCGTCAGCGGCCGCTCGTCGTACCGCCAGACGACCTGGTCCGCCGTCCCGAGCAGCGCCCGGAGCCCCCGTTCGGCCCGCGGCGCGTAGAGCAGCACGGTCGACGAGTGAGCCAGCTCCCGGAGCTGCCGGCCGACCGCGAAGATCACGTCGCGGTCGTCGCCTTCGAGCGACGAAAAGATCCCGTCGTCGTACTCCACGATCACGACCGTCTGATACGCCTCCTGGAGCGACGCGAGGAGCTGATGCACGGTCATGCAGCTCTGAACCATGAGGTTCGGAGATCGGCGAGGGAGCCGGAAGAGGACACGTGAGCTGACCCCGTAGAGGTAGAGCGCCGTGAACCGGCCGACCTCCGGCCGCATGAGCAGGTCGACCATGAACCCGGGCGGCGCGACGAGCGCCGTGTACCGTCCGGGCTCCAGGGTCACCCCGGGCTCAAGCCCGAGCCGCACGGCGGTCCGCCTCCTGCACGAGCTCGATCAGCACCGCGACGATGGCGGCCTCGAGGGGATCGTCGACCTGCCGGGCGAGGGGCGGCCCCCGGGCCTCGACGGCCGAGATCAGCCGGTCCATCGCCGCATGGTCATCGACGTTCAGCGCCCGGCGGAAGCGTCGCCAGCGTACGAGCAGGGGCGCGAGGTCGGCGGTCATCGCCGGCCTCCGGTTGTTGTGGATCCCGTCCGACCGCCGTGCTGGTACCGGGGAGAGGTCGAGGGGCTACATGCGTGTGAATCCGACATGGTCGTCACCGAGATCGTCGCCGAAGTGATGGCGGCGGATACCGAGATCATCGGCGGCCGGGTATATCACCGCAAGCCGTGCGGTGTAAAAGTGAGAGCGCCTCAGGCGGCCAGCAGCGTGAAGAAGAAGGTCGAGCCCTCACCGAGCGCCGATTCGACCCAGACGCGGCCCCCGTGCCGCTCGACGATCTTCTTGACGATCGCAAGTCCGATCCCCGTCCCCTCGTACTCGTCCTTCGTATGAAGCCGGCGGAACATCTCGAAGATCCGATCGAAGTACTCGGCCTCGATCCCGATCCCGTTGTCGGCGACCGCGAACTCCCACCAGGACGGTCCAGTCTGTCGGGCACTGACATGAACCCGTGGCGGCACGTCGGCGCGATGATACTTGATCGCGTTGCCGATCAGGTTCGTAAAGACCTGCTCGAGCTGGGCCGCGTCGGCCATGACACGCGGCAGCGGGTCGACCGTGACCACCTCGCCGGCCTCCCGGATCGGAGCCTCGATGAGTCGGAGCGCGCCGGCGACCACCCCGGCCGCATCCGTCGGCTCGAGCGGCCTGGCCCCTATCTCGACCCGCGAGACCTGGAGCAGGTCCTGGATCAGGGCCTGCATCCGCCGCCCGCCGTCGACGATGAACTCGATGTACTCGTCCGCGTCCTCGTCGAGCCGGCCCTTATACCTCCGGTTGAGGAGCTGGCTGAAGCTGACGATCGACCTGAGCGGCTCCTGGAGGTCGTGGCTCGCCACGTACGCGAACCGCTGCAGCTCCTCGTTGCTCGCCCGCAACCGTTCGGCGTACTGCTGCCGGGACGCCTCCGCCTCCTTCCGATCCGTGACATCCCGGATGATCATCGTCGTCCTCACGGCGCCGCTCATGTCCCGGAAGACGGCCGAGGCCACCTCGCCGGGGAAGACGGTCCCGTCCTTCCGCCGGAAGGTCAGCTCGCCCTGGAATCGACCGGTCCGGTTCCGCTCCTCGAGCGCGGCCGCGAGCCGGGGATCCGGATCCGACGGGTCCATGATCGCATCCCGGCCCCCGCGGATCATCTCCTCCCCGGTCATGCCGAAGATCCGGCTGGCCTCGGCGTTGGCCGCGAGGATCGAACCGTCGGGAGCGGTGAGGAGGACGGCGTCGATGCTGTTCTCGACGAGCGAGCGATACCGCTCCTCGCTCTCGGCGAGCGCCTCCTCCGCCCCCTTGCGCCGGGTGATGTCGTGGCTCACGCCGATGACCGCGACGAGTTCGCCGTCCTCGTCATAGACCGGTGCCTCGGTCGCACGGACGGGAAAGAGGTGGCCGTCGCGGTGGTGGACCCGGTACTCCCCGGACCACGTCTCGCCGCAGCCGATCTGCTCGGCCATACGATCGGCATCGGCGTGGGACAGGTCGGCCACAACGAGCTCGTTCCGGCTCTGCCCCATCGCTTCGGCCGCCTGCCAGCCGTACATCCGCTCGGCGGCCTCGTTCCAGTAGATGATCCGGCCGGGGGGATCGGTCGCGATGACCGCGTCGGCGACCGAGTCCAGCATCCTGGCGAGCAGGCGCAGGCGGTCGGCGTCCTCCTTCCGGTCCGTGACCACGACACTGAGCTTCGGTCCGCCGTCCACCTCCATCGGGGTCATCGAGATCAGCACGGGAAAGGAGGCGGTGCCGCTGCAGATGCGCAGCTCGTCTCGAGCCGATCGGCTCTGCGAGGCCTGAAGCAGCGCGTCGAAGCGGTCGCGATCGCGGGGGAGGATCTGATCGCGGAGCGACGTGCCGAGGATGGCGGAGAGGGGCTGCCGGCGCATTCTGGCGAAGGCCGTGTTCGCGTACAGGATCATCCCCGTCTCGGCCAGGGTGAGCGCACCTTCCCGGATGTTCTCGACCAGGACGCGGTACGGGTGGTCGGCCCCCTCGAGGGTGTAGACCTGTCGGCGCTGCTCCTTCGAGACGACGATCGCGTCCACCTCTCCCGAGCCGATCGCATCGAGGGTCTCCTCCAGCTCGCGGTTCCGGGCGCGCAGCTCCTCGACTGCCCTCGCCTGGCGCTCCACCTCCTCCGTCAGTCGCTCCAGGTCCGATGTCATGGAAATTCCTGTATCGCCCTCATCTCTTGGGGATCAGCTCGAGCCCGACGAGGATCTTCTCTTTCTCGGTCATGTCCCCGATGACGCGCCTGAGCGGCAGGGGCAGTCGTCGTATCAGGGTCGGGGCGGCGAGGACGAGGTCCTCGGGAGTCGCAGTCTGATCCTGGTAGATATCGATGATCTCGATCTCGCACCGGTCTTTCAGATACTCGTCGCAGACCTTCTTCACGTTCTCGATGGCCCGCTGGGAGCGGGCCG
>SISS01000043.1 GCA_004332335.1 Methanoregulaceae archaeon UXB-2016
AACCGAATGTTCGGGTTCGAGATGATGTTTGCGATGACCTTCTCGAGCCCGAGGTTCTCGGTCTTGCACGAGCCGCAGATCGCGGCCCCTGCATCGCAGATGCCCTGTTCGTCAAGGTGCGAGCCCATCGTGGCAACGGCCACCGGGCTTTCTGCCTTGCCCGAATGGAAGTCGCCCTGAACGATCGGCCATCCGCCGGCTGGTGATTTTTTGTCCGCCATCGCTCTATCCCATCCTGATCAGTTGAAACGCGATGATCCCCGCGATGAAGAGGCCGATCGCCATGCCGTACCAGAACGAGGTGACGCCACCGGCGATCATGAGCGACTTCTCACGGCCCGGGTAGGACGCGGCGAGCGCGCCCTCTCCCGAGAGCATGTTGACCAGGTCGTCGGCCACCACTTCGAGGAGTGCGACCTGCTCAATCATAGGCGTATACGACTCACCCATCGAGGTGACGAGGCCGACCAGGGGGTCGACCACGAGCCCGTACTCGGGGAGCACATGGATATACATCTAGTGTCCCTCCGCTTCGACGATGGGCTTGGAGTCGAGCCAGGCCGCGGCATCGCGCTTCGAGAGCGTGATGTACTGCGCGTAGGTGTAGTACCACCCGATCGCTGAGATCAGGACCGAGACGATCATGGCCCCGACGCCGATGAATGCGAAGCTGAAGATCGCGACCATTAGCATCGAGAGGAAACCGACCTCGGCCGTCAGCATGAGCGTCCGGTCCTGCTTCTCGGACGGGCCGAGGCAGGCGTTGAAGCCGTGCTGGAGCGCGATCGAACCGAGCATGAAGATGGCCGCGAGGAGTCCGCCGCCGATCAGCGAGGTGCCGAACGAGTTCACAGTCGCACCGAGCACAGTCACCGGAATGACCGAGAGGGGCGAGAACGTGAACGAGCCCGTCGTCATCGCCGTGAAGCCGATCATGACCAGCGCACCGACCGCCGCGAGTTCGGCGATCGACTGGATCATGACAGGGATCTTCATGGCGAGGATGTTGTTCGCGATGTAGCCGAGGATCGCGCCGATCACGAGCCCGAGCACGAGCGCGACGATCGGGGATGCGATCCCGAACTTCGTAGCGAGCAGCATCGCGATCACGCCCGAGCCGAACGCGAGCATACCCGCCGAGGGGACGCCCGTGCCGATACCGTAGCTACAGAGCCGCTTGATGGTGCTCGAGCCCCAAATGAGGGCTGCGACCGCACCGAGTCCCCCGAAGAACGAGAAGAGCTGGGTGCCGGTGACCGTGTTGAGGTAGGTCAGGTAGATCCCGACAAGCGAGCTGATGAGTCCGTAGATCATCAGCGTGTTGTGCGGGATGCCGCCTTCAGTTACCGTAATCTGTGCCGTCATGTCGTCACCTCAGATGTTCAGGTTCACCACCACGATCAGGATCGCGACGAGGCCGCAGAGCGCCGAGGCGACGAGCGATGCCACGATTGCTCGGGGGAACCGCTTGAACTTCGGGTCGTGCGGGCCTTCGATGGTGCCCGTGATGTTGTAGGCCGCAAGCACTGCGTTCACGAGGAAGAGACCGATCGCAAAGATCCCGGCGAGCGAGACTGCGACGGGCATGATCTCCTCGACCTTCGCGTTGAAGATCACAGGCAGGTACTGCTCGTAGACTTGGAGCAGCATCAGGTAGATCAGCGTGCCGCCGCCGCCGCCGAAGAGACCGCCGACGACACCGCCGACGAACGAGATGAACGGCAGGCCGTGGCCCTCCGTGCCCTGGCTCTTGTACTCGGCCTGGGTGTCGCCGGTCAGGGGGTCCTTGGTGACCTTGCCCGAGGCGGCGGGAATGCCCATGCCGAAGACGTAGATCACGTTGACCATCAGACAGGTGACCGCCATCATCAGGCCGCCGCCGATAGCGCCGGTCACGGTTGCGACCACGACGCCGAGCTCAGCCGCCCATGCCCCGCCGAAGAGTCCGGCAAGGCCGGCACCTGCAGCGAGCATCGCGACACCGGTCGCGATACCGGGGGCCTGCCCCATCGCAGCCGGCGCACCGCCGACCGGGACGAAGTGGACGCCGAATCCGATCAGCACGCCGCCGAGAATGATCCCGAGGAGCGGGAACAGAGCGGCCGGCGCGAGGACGAAGACTATACCGATGAAGATAACGGCGAGAACGAGACCGACCACCGAGGAGACCGGGTCTATCGCTCCGCCTGCGGCGGGCTTTGCTGCACCGAGTGCGCTCATGACGAGGCCTCCTCAGCGACCGTGTACGGGCCGTAGTTCTTGCGAGCGTAGACCTCGACCCAGCGGTCGATCACGACGAAGACGAGGATGACCGCGAGCCCGACGATGATCGCACCCCAACCGGCCGCGATGTGCTCGAAGAGGATCGTGCGCCAGAGTTCGAGGAAGACGATCAGGCCGAAGCAGATGCCCGAGGCCGGGCCGCCGAGCTTGGCCGAGAACCAGCCGTTGTCAAGCGAGTTGCGCTGACCGGCCTCGGCGTACCGGACGATGTTGCCCGAGGCCGAGATCGGCACGCCCGCGCCGAACTTCTGGTTCTGATACTGCCGCTCTTTGCCGTAGAACGGGTTGCCCGTCGCAGAGCCGGCCGCTCCGAGTGCGATACCCCAGATGAGTCCGAGGATCGGGAGCGGGAACGGGTGACCGAGGACCGCGTTCATCAGGTAGCACATCGCTACCGTCGTGAAGATCGCCACGAAGGCGTGGGCCATCGTGACCGAGAGCATCGACTTGAGAATGTCGATGTACACCGGCTGGCCGAATTTGGCCAGACTTGCCGTACGTCCGAGGTAACCGGAGGTTGCGTAGACTCCCTGTACGAACGTCGCGATCGTCGCGCCGAGGATCAGCGCGAGGATCGGATTGATGTCCTTTATCAGGAAGATCCACGCAAGGCCGGCACCGAGCGCACACCAGAGACCGTAGGCCGGGGGCTCCCCAGCCACCGCCTTGTTGAAGATGCGGTGGATGAAGCCCATCTGCGGAGCGAGCTGGACCTGCGAGTTCGGGTCACCCTGTGACCCGATATCGGACTCCGTGTCCTCCGCAGCACCGGCTACGGCGGCGAGCGCACCTGCCAATGCAGTGATTCCAATTCCGAATACGATGTTTTCTACCATTGAGCCTCCTCCCGTGCCAGTGAATAGGCGCATGAGAGTTTGGGAAATTGCATCGCCACGTATATGAGTACAAACCCTTTGTGGTTCATTTAACGGTTGGCTGAGAATGAGTTAAAGGTTTCGAAATCTTTTCCGGAAAGACCGGAGTATTTTGCTTAATATCGAATTTTACCCCGAAATTGTCGGATTTATCATAATTTGTTGAGTTAACGAAAAAAAAGTTGCGTTGGGGAGGCCTTATCGGGCCGGGATGATCAGCGAGCGCTCGCCCGCGGGCATGAACTCGCGGATCGCACCCTTCGCGAACTCGCGGCGCGGCTCCGAGAAGTCGAAGCTGAGCGACGGGTCGGCGAAGCAGATCTTGATCAGCGGGTTGAGCGTCCACCCATCGCCGCGGGCGTAGTGCGGCGAGGTGACGATCGCGGCGTACTCGCCCTGGTGCCCGACGTTCATGGCATAGTTCGGGTAGTTCGGGCCGCGGAGCTCGCCGAGCAGGCCCTCGTCGGGCCGGACGGACATCGAGTTCGAGGAACCGCACTGGTCCTGCAGGTCGTAGCCGAAGAAGCCGAGACGCGACCAGCCCTCCTTGTGCATGAGCATCGAGAGGTACCAGCCGTTCAGACCCGCGTTCGAGTTGCCGGTGGCCATCGCCGTGGTCAGGCCGGATGCGGCTGCAATGACCGAGGCGCGCTGCGAACCGCCGAAGTGGGTCTCGAGCGCGGTCGGGAACTGCTCGTACTGCTCCATCGAGTAGAGCGTGACCTCGCCCGCGATGTCGTTGATCGCTTCCTGGGTTGCGGGGGCCTTGTCCCAGCCACCGAACTTGTCCGCGACGTAGTCCCTGCCGTAGTAGCTGAAGTCGTCGAGGATGTTGTCGGTGTAGGCGGCCGTCGCGTACTGCGTGAAGCCGACACCGCCGGACATGTACGAGCCGAGCCAGATCTGGTCGAAGAGCATCGAGCCAGCGCCGACGACCTCGAGGGAGGCCTTGACGGGGTCGTTCGGGTACTTGCGGTCCGCCTGGATCATGTCGCCGAAGTGGCCGAACTTGATGCCGCCGGGCTCGTTCGGGCCGCGGGCGCGGCGAGCGGGGAGGATGTCGGCCATCTGGATGACGCCGGCGTGCTTGGCGGCGTAGGCTAGGTCGGCGACGGCTGCCTCACCGGCGCACATGCGGTACGCGGCGATGAAGGTCATGCCGAGCTGCATGGCGGACCAGCGCGAGGTCGTGCCGCCGTCGCAGGTGCGGCTGACGATCGTCGGGATGTGAACAGCCTGCCACATCGACTTGCCGACGGCAGCCTTCAGCTGCTCGGCCTGCTTCGCGGGGAAGAGCTTCTCGATGGGGAGGACGAACTGCTTCTCGAGGTCGTCCGCGACCTCGTCGTCGCCCGTGAAGACCTTGACGTAGCAGTCGGACGTGAGCCCGGGGTGCGTCTCGACCATGTGCTCCTGAACGACGGCGGCGCCGGGCATCGCGTGGTTCAGGATGTGCAGGTACTCGTTGATCGTCTCGGGAGTGACCTCCTTGCCGAGGCGCTTCTGGAGCGTCTGGTGGGCGAGGTCCATACCGACGATGATCGTGCGGCGGATGTCGTCCCACATCTGCTGCATCGCAGCGTTGTTGACGAAGTGCAGGTCGTCGCCCTCGACGAAGGTGCCTGTGCCCGAGACCTCGTAGGACATGAGCTGGCGCTGTCCGAGCGGGATGCCGCCGAGGTGGCAGCGCTTGGGGTCGTACTGCGAGATGCCGCGCTCCATCTCGACCTTCTTGCCCTCCTTCATGAACTCGCGCTTGCGCTCGGACTGCTCGAGTCCCTTGCGCAGGAACGAGGTATTGAGGCTGGACGGGTCCTCTCCGGCGAACTTCTCCTTCATCGCCTTCAGGAAGAGCTTCTGGGATCTCTCGATTTTTGCCATGTATTATGCCTCCTTCGGCATGAAGCCGTATTTCACCCGGAGCGAGTGGATGCGCTTGATGTAGTCGATGGCCTCCTCGTCGTCGCGGTAGGGCGTGTTAACCATCGAGTGGTAGATGCTCGAGTGCGCCTTGAGCCACTTCTCGTCCGCCGGCTTGCCGACCTTGACCTCGCGGTCGAGGGCTTCGCCGATCTGGTTCTTGACGTACTTGACGATGCCGTCCTTCTTGTCGAGGACACAGCGCTGGAGCATGTCGAACATCATGCCGTCCTCGTCGAGGCGGAGCGAGTGCCCGTGCACGGTCGCACCGCGGATGCCCGTGAGGGCTGGGTCGAAGAGCTCGGTGTTGACGAGGTCCTTCGCGTACTGCTCGAGGTCGCGCTCGCGGCACTCGATGATCTGGCGGCCCGACAGGGTGCCCGGGTCGACGCCGCGGAAGCGGTACGACTCGAGGTAGGACCTGAGGTACGGGTGGCACGGCGCGTTGTACATCGAGTCAGCGAACTGGATGTAGCGGACGCGGTCGCCGGCCTTTGCGCCCTCGGTCGGGGCGACGATCTTGCGGATGGGGCAGTCTGGCTCGCCGGCCTCCGAGAGCGGCGGGTGGGCCGACGGGTAGGCCGATCCGGGCGCGCGGTGTCCCATGATCAGCACGAGGTCCTCGTCCGTGGTTGCACGGACCGTCTCGAGCTTGTGCCCGGGGTTCATGTACTTGCGCCGGTTCTCGGCGACAATGGTGGACCCGGGTCCATACTGTGGTTTGTATGCCATGTCTGGTTTCACTCCATAGTGTTCTCTTTCATCAATCTCATTACCTGTCGAATGACCTCTGCCATCTTCTCCCTGGTCGGGGTCTGTCCGCGGGTCACCCCGCTGACGATCGCCATCACCGTCCCCTTCGTCCGGATTTTGTCCGGCGGCGGCATGACGTATGCGGTCTTCACCCCCTCCTTTGCAAGGTCCTCGAAGTCGATCGGGGCCTGTGAGACGACGATCGCCGGGATATTGCAGTATTGAAGGATGTATCTGACCTTGTGGACCACGTGGGAGCGAACATTGCCGTGGTGCAGGATCGCGACTTTGTGCCGTTCGATCTGCGCAATCTCCTTCTCAGTGAGGCCGAAGTACGCGCCGAGTACGCCTCCTGCGATGCTGGGCGCGTCGGGTGGCACACCGCTTCCCGCGTTCAGGATCAGCGTGCTCACGCAATATTCGATCCCCTGCTGGCGCAGTGCGGAGGTGATGTCGCAGACGGGTTTCGTAACGTGGCGTCGCCCGGGGGACATGCCGACAACAATGACGTCGGGGGAGCGGCACTCGGAGATCGTGCCCCGCTGGGCCATACCGCCCCCCTTTCCCATCCCCATCGCCTCGCGACAGTCGACGACCTGCGTCACGCGTCCCATCGGCATGGTTATCTGGTTCCCTGCAGAATTACGGGGCCTTTCCGGCTCTTCGGGTCGACCAGTCCGAGCAGCAGTTCGTCTGCGTCCGGACCGTACTTCGCATAGTCAGAGGTTGTGGCCTGCGTCTTCATGAACCGGCCTTCCTGGATCGAATACGGGAACCTTGTGAAGACCTCGTCGCATGTAGCCCTGATGGCCGGCAGCACCTCGATCGACTCGAGCTCCATGATGATGGTTCCAACATGGGTCCGGAGTTCGACCTCTTCGTCGAGGACCGTGATGGTCCTGCGCTTGGAGTGGGGGTTGGGCGCCCCCCGCGCGGGTCCGTACGGGACCTCGGCGGGGAGGCTCTGCCCCTTCAGGAGGATTCTCCTGATCCCTTCCTGCGCCGCGAGGAGGTTGAGGAGCTGCTCGACCGTCTCGGGGTTGAGGAGACGCGCTGGCGCGACTCTGACCTGAGGATATATGGCGTTGGTCATTTTCTGGTGGGTTGGATCGGTTAGACGGACTTTGCGATGGTCTGCATCGGCGTCTTGAACTCCGGCAGCTGGCCGAAGGTGTCCTGGTAGATCTTCGCCGTGCTCTCGGCAGTGAACATCTGGGTTCCTGCGTCGAGTGCAACGGCCGAGACCAGGCACGGGATGCCGAAGCCGGCCGCGTGGCGCGTCACGACGTGGTTGCCATTGAAGACGCCGGGGCTGCCGCCACCGTAGATCGAGTGGCTGAAGAACGAGAACCCGACCGCGACACCCATGACGCGGCCGTAGTCGCATCCGGGCAGGCCCGTCTCGTGCTCGAGCAGGTCGTTGAAGTACAGCAGCGACGACGAGACCGCCTGGGCGAACCGGCCCGCACCACAGTTGACCATCGTGGCAGCGAGGGTGCCGGCAGCAGCGTACGCGTTCCAGAGCATCGGGTCCTTCGTCTCGTAGAAGATGAAGCCCGACTTGCCCTTCTTGCCGGCCTTGATGACCTTGTCCTCGATCCCGCGCTCGACCAGCGACTGGACGACCGTGCCGATCGTGCCGGTCTGGCCGTTCTTCTTGACCAGGTCGTAGACGAGGTTGTTGGCGTTCAGGCCCTGGTAGGCGTACCCGAGCAGCTGGGCGCGCTCGAAGGGACCGATGGCCATGCCCATCTCGAACTCGGCGGCCTGCTCATAGGTCGAGGCGAGGGCGGCGCCCTGCATCGCGTTCCGGTGCGTCATCATGACGAACTGGTTGACGCCGACGTTCCGGAGCGCGTATCCCAGGCCTTCGTTGTTCTGGGGGATGGACAGGATCGAGACGACGTTCGCGCCCTGCATGTCCATCGTCTGGGGGTAGGTGCCCATGACGCCGGCCTTGACGTACGACCCGTCGAACATGTCGACGTTGTACTGGTCCATGACCGCGAGCGTGGTCGCCATTGCGACCGAGGTGATCGCGGCATCGTAGGTCGCGGCCGCCTGCAGGCGGGCTGACGGGACCTCGACCATCAGCATCTTGCCGTTGCCGACCGTCGTGATCTTCGTGTCGTCGCCCTCGGCGACCTGGACCATCGACTTGATCTTCTCGGCGATCGCGCCGGAGTCCTTGACGATCGAGAAGTCCTTCCCGCGTCCGAGGACCTGGTTGAACTTGCCGCCGACCTTTCCGCTCGCGAGCGCGGACTCGAGTCCTCCGAGGTTCACCGCGATCGTGCGCTTGGTCAGGTCGATGATCTTCCGGATACCGGGGTTCGTGACAGGGCTGATCTTGTCAAGAGTGACCCCGCTCTTCAGCAGCTTGCCCTCATCATCGTAGAGGTCAATTGTCTCGGAATATTTTGCCATAACGTTCCTCTGGTTAGTGGTTCGTCTGATCAATTCGTGCCTGTAACTGAATAGTGAAAGTGCCTACAGGTGTTGCTGGCGATCAGTGACGGTGACTACTGCACGTCCCCTCTTGGGACATTGCAGTTATTCTCAATCGGGTTATATATGATTTCCGTTTTTTTTCTACAGAAAAATAATATTATTTGAGTCTGATAATGTCAATTTGAGGGAGAATGTTCAAATATACAGACAATATCGGGTTTCCTCAACCGACCGCGTATCACATATCTGAGGAAACGTAGTACGAAATCTAAAAACTGAAGATAAAACTTTCGAACATCATGCGCGCGCTATCAGATGGGCCCCGTTCGGGTCGAACTCGGCGCAGACGATCTGTCCCGGAGCGAGCGAGAGGGCAAGAAAAGTGAGCCGGCGGATCAATGCGACAAGGGGAAATCCGCAATCGAGATGGACCCGGACGAGCGGCCCGTCGGCGTCGACGGACACGATGCGGCCGGTCAGGTGGTCCGGCACTTTTGTGCGACAGCCGTCGTCGCGGGAGAGCACGATCTCCTCGGGCCGGATCGCGACCGTAACCTGTCCGCCCACGGGCGAGTGGACCGCAACCCTCAGGATCGCCCCGTTGATCCGCACGAAAGCGACCCCGCGGTCCATCCGCTCGACAGTCCCCTCGACCAGGTTCTCGGCCCCGACGAACTGTGCCACCTCCTTCGTCCGGGGCTGGTAGAAGACCTCGAGGGGCGTGCCGGTCTGCATGAGTCGGCCGGCCGCCATGACCGCCATCCGGTCGCAGAGCCGCTGCCCCTGGTCGAGGTTGTGGGTCGCCATCACGATCGTCGTGCCGAGGTCCGACCGGACCCTCCGCACGACGCCCTCGATCACCTGGGTCGAGAGCGGGTCGAGGTTCGCGGTCGGCTCGTCGAGGAAGAGGACCTCCGGACGGGTCACGATGGCTCGGGCGATCGCGACCCTCTGGAGCTCGCCCCCCGAGAGGGTCGAGGCCCGCCGGGGGCCGAAGCCCGTGAGCCCGACCCGGTCGAGGGCCTCCTCGACGCGGGGGCGGGCTGTGGACGCGGCCTCCCCCCGGAGCCCAAGGCCGATCGCGACGTTCCGATAGACATCGCTCGAGAAGACGGCCGGGCGCTGGAAGACCATGGCCATGCGTCGCCGCAGTGCGATGAGGTCCGCGCGCCCCGCGGTCACCTCGATCGTATCGATCCAGAGGCGGCCCTGCGAAGGAGGAACGAGGAGGTCCATGATCCGGATCAACGACGACTTGCCCGACCCCGACGGCCCGATCAGGCCGAAGACCTCGCCCCGCTCGACCTCGAGCGAGATATCGTCGAGGACCGTCTTCCCGCCCACGCTCCAGCCAATCCCCTCGCATCGGATCACGCCCGACCACCCCCCTGGAGGAGGTTCACGCCAAAGTTGACCACGAGCGCGAGCGCGAGCAGGATGATCCCGAGCGCGATCGAGAGCGAGACATTCCCCATCGAGGTCTCAAGGCTGATCGCAGTCGTCAGAACCCGGGTGAACCCACGGATATTGCCGCCGACCATGATCGCGACACCGACCTCGGAGATCGCCCGCCCGAAGCCGAGGGCCACTGCGGCCAGCAGGGCGAACCGTGCCTCCCGGAGCAGGAGCAGGAGCTGCTGCAGCCCCGTCGCTCCGAGGGAGACGAGGGACTCACGGAGGCCCAGATCGAGCCCCTCGAGGGCCGCGACGGTCAGCCCGACCAGGATCGGCAGGATCAGCAGGGTCTGCCCGATGATCATGCCGGTCGATGTGAAGAGGAGCCGGAGCGAGCCGAACGGACCTGCGGAGGAGATCAGGAGGAAGAGAAAGAGCCCGATGATCACGGTCGGAACGGCGTAGAGAGTCTGGACCAGGTACATCAGGGTGCGTTTTCCGCGGAACTCGCGGAAGGAGATGAGGCCTCCAACGGGGACGGCAATCGCGGTCCCGAGCAGGGTCGACGAGAGCGAGATGATGAGCGTCCTGACCGTGATCTCGATCACCTCGGGGTCGAACGAGACGATCAGGTCGATAGCCTGGAGAAAGCCCTCGACGATCTCGTTCAGCGCCCCGCACCCCCATCCCCCGCGCGGGCTTTGCGCCCTGCTGCAGAGATACTGGAATTACTTTGGTATGCCAACTGATGTACCAATTGGTTCACCTTTTTTGATGAATTATAGAGAAAGATTCAACTATCTTATTAAACACATCGGTTCTGAGTGATAATGAACGGAAGAGCATTCTGGACCGGAGCGGGCCTTCTCGCCCTCCTCCTGGTCCTCTTTATCGGCATCTCTGGCTGCATGGGGACCACTCCCGGCGGCAACGCGACGGCGACCCCGGTTGTCACGAGTAACGCGACCACCGTAACCACGGCCGGGATGACCGCAGTCCCGACGAACGTCACCGGACCGCGCACGGATCTGCTGATCGCGACCACGACCTCGCTCGAGGATACGGGCCTGCTCGACTACCTGACTCCGTTCTACGAGGCGCAGCATCCCGTGAACCTGAAGATCACGTCACAGGGCACGGGCAAGGCCATTGAACTCTCCAAGCGCGGCGATGCGGACCTGCTCCTCGTCCACTCGCCCTCGCAGGAGATCGCGTTCATGGAGGCCGGCAGCGGCGTCAACCGGCGCGCGTTCGCCTACAACTACTTCGTGATCGTCGGGCCCGAGACCGACCCGGCTGGGATCAGGGGGCTCTCACCCGAGGACGCATTCCTGAAGCTCATGAAGGAGGGCAAGAGCGGCACCGCGAATGTCGCGTTCGTCTCGCGCGGCGACAACTCGGGGACCCACTCGGCCGAGAAGGCCATCTGGTCCAAGGCAAAGGTCAATTACGCCGCCGATGTGCAGAAGTCGGGGGCCTGGTACGTCGAGGCCGGCAAGGGCATGGGCGAGACCCTCCAGCTGGCGAGCGAGAAGGGAGCGTACACCCTGTCCGATGAGGGAACGTATCTCTCTTACAAGGGCAACCTCAGGCTGACGCCCCTGATCACGGAGGGCGCGAGCCTCCTCAACATCTACTCGGCGATCACGGTCGTGCCGAAGGGGAACGCCTCGGCCACGCTCGAGGCGGCGAACCAGTACATCAACTTCCTCATCTCACCGGACACGCAGGCGAAGATCGCCGAGTACGGCAAGGGGCTCTTCATGCCCATGACCGCCGAGAAGGCCAAGGAGTTCAAGGTCGACGCATCCTCGCCGGCCACGGCCACGAGCCCGGTGCTCGCCTATGCCGCGGGCAGCCTCGCCTCGCCGTTCGGCAAGCTGAAGGAGAGCTTTGACGGCAACAACACCGGAGCCGAACTCGGCGTATACACCGGCGCCTCGGTCATGCAGATCGAGAAGGTGACGAAGGCGAACGCGAAGGCCGATATCGTCGCGTCCGCCGACGCCTACCTGATCCCGAAGCTGATGTTCCCAAAGAACGCGAGCTGGATGCTCTCGTTCGCCCGGAACGCGATGGTGATCGCCTACAACAACACGACCTCGGACTACGGAAAGGAGATCACAGCCGCAAACTGGTTCGATATTCTCGATCGCCAGAATGTCAGCTACGCGATCTCAGATCCGACCACGGACCCCGGCGGCTACCGCTCGTTCATGGCGATCAAGCTCGCCGAACGGCACTACGGCAAGAACGACATCTTCCGAAAGCTCGTCGAGGATCACTCGAACGTGACCGGGGCTCCCAGCGGCGACGTCACCACGATCGACGTCTCGAGCCCGGGACCTGACGGAGAGACGCTCGTGATCCCGAAGACCGGTGACCAGAGCTACACCGACCAGCTCAAGGCTGGCAAGGTCGACTACGTCTTCACCTACCGGTCGAATGCGGTCCAAAACGGGTTCAGTTATATCACCCTGCCCCCCGAGATCGACCTCTCGGACCCGGCCCGTACGGCCGATTATGCACGGGTCCAGGTGAAGCGGCCCGACGGTTCGACCGAGGCCGGCATGCCGATCACGTACGGCATCACGGTCCCGACAGTGGCAAAGAACCCCGAATTCGGAGAGGCCTTCGTCCGACTCCTGACCGGACCCGAAGGAGCTGCGGTGCTGGCGGCCGATGGCTTCACCCCCATCACGCCGGCCGAGGCGACCGGGACAGTTCCCCCGGGCGTTCAGGGCAACCAGACGGCCTGAACCCCAAATTCAACCGATTATTCCGCCATCTCCGGGCGCAAAGAGGCCCGTAAGAGATTTTTGAGGATTTACGGACCTGCAAAAGCACTGAAAATTGGAAAGTATATCACAAAGTATATATGGAATATGTAGCATAGGGACTCGCCGTCGAAAGTAATTGACCATCGGCCGGGAGACCGGCCTTAACCGGGAGAGAAGACCATGGCAGAGAAGAACGATTCAGGAAAGACGAACCGGGGCCTGGCATCGGCCGACGAGGCGACACGGCAGAGAGTTGCAAAGGCCGGCGGCGAAGCCCGGCATGAGAGACGGGGGCTCCAGGCGGCCGACGAGGAAACCCGGGAGAGGGTTGCACGAGCAGGAGGGGAGGCACCGCACAGAGTGCGCGGACTCCAGGCAGCCGACGAGAAGACACGCGAGCGAGTCGCACGTGCGGGAGGAGAGGCACCGCACCGTGTCCGCGGCCTTCAGGCGGCCGACGAGGAGACACGCGAGCGCGTTGCCCGGGCAGGAGGCGAAGCACCGCATGAGAAGCGCGGCCTCCAGGCAGCCGACGAGGAGACACGCGAGCGCGTTGCCCGGGCCGGCGGCGAGGCTTCACGCGCCGGGCGAGGCAGTTCCTCGAAGAGTCGCGAAGACAGCGACGATGAGCGCGGCGGCGGTTCGAAAAGGGGTCTTGCCTCAGCCGGCGCGGAGACCGGGGAGCGGGTCGCTCGCAAGGGCGGCGAGCCCCAGCAAGGCGGGCGCGGCCGCTCCAAAGGAATAGACTGAAGAAATCTTCTTTTTCAGGGGCGTCTCAGCACCGAGATCTCGGTCCCCTCCGGGTCGTAGAGGTGGGCGGTGTCCCCCTCATCGTTCCAGACGTTGCGTTCGTACCAGTAGCGCCGGCCATCCGTGTCGACCCCGGTCGACCCCGAGTACAGGAGAAGGGCTGCACCCGGAGCGATCGAACCGCCTGCGAAGTCGTACCGGAAGTTCGGCCCGTCGTCGGTCAGATACCACCCCGCCAGGTCCACCTGAGCGGTCCCGCTGTTCCGCAGGCGGACCCATTCGGCGACCAGGTCCAGCTCCTCGACAGAGATCGTCTCCGTATCGATGGAGGTCGGTGTGGACGCAGGGGCCGGGGTGCCGGCGTCTGTCGGCCCCGCCGTCGCGATCGTCAGGACCGCCCCGCCGTCTCGACGATCGACCGGGTGACCGTCTGCATCGTGAAGAAAGACCTGATCGCCCCGGGGGTCGAAGACGTCGACAGCGTCCCAGTAGAGGATTCCGTCCCCGTCCGTACCCTTCCCCACCTGGACCACGACCGCGCCGCCGGGAGTCAGCGTGTAGCGCGGGAACCGGTAGAAGCGGGATGCATCGCCGTTCACCAGGCGCCAGCTCGTGAGGTTCACGGGAGCGAGCCCCGGGTTCGTGACAAGGACCCGCTGTGTGCCGAGGTCGAGTCCACCGAGCCGGGCTTCGCCCGGAGGCGCCGTCGGCGAGGGCATCGGCCTGGTCACGGTCGGCTCGACCGTGAAGGGCGGGGGGTACGGCGGTTCGAGGAGATAGGGTGTCGGTGAGGATAGGGGCGAGGGCGCATCCCGATCCGCCGGCCAGTCGATGGCGCGGGCCGTCCCCCTGACCGGCCGACAGACCTCGCCGTCGCAGGTGAATGCCACGGTGCCCGAGGTGTTCGTCAGGTAGACCGTCGTCCCGATTGTGAGGAGGTTGGCCAACAGGCGATCGTCGACTGTATTCGCGGGAGGATCACCGGTGCTGACGACCGCATACCGGGGATGTACCCGCTCGAGCAGGGCCGGGGCGACCGCTCCGGGCTCTCCCTGGCGCGGAACCTGGAGTACGTCCGCCTCGAGCTCGTCCCCCGAAGCCAGGAGACGTTCGGCCGATTGGGGCCCGAGCCCCCCGGTCAGGAGAATGGCCGTCCTGTTGTAGACGAGTCTGAGTACGAGCGAGTCCTCATGCTGGTCTTCCGAGGAGACGGCGGACGGGTTCAGCACGTCGAGCCAGACCTCCGGGTCGAGCTGCACCCGCTGGCCGGCCCGAAGCGCCGATCGGTTCACGCCCGAGACATCGAGCGCCCGAAGGAGGCGTTCGTACGCCGCCGGATGACCGTCGGGCAGGCCCCCGTCGAGGAAGTGCCCGACCCGGTCGAGCCCCGCGAGCAGGACCGGCATTCCTCCCACCTGACCGGCGTGGGCGTGAGAAGCGATCAGCAGGTCGAGTTCGGTCACGCCCATCGAGGCAAGGTACCTGAGGACGTCGGCTCCCTTGTCGGGCGGGCCCGCGTCCACGAGCACGGTCCTGCCCCGGGGTGTCTCGATCAGGACGGCGTCCCCCGCCCCTACGGCAAGGATATGGACAACGAGGGGGCCCTTGGGGGCTCGCAGCAGGACGGGCGTCGGAGCGGGCGTCGTCGTCGATGCGGAGAGGGGCGTCGGGGCCGGCGTCATCATCGTGGCCGTGATCGTGGTCAGTGGGCCCGGGGTCCGGACGGGGATCTCGACCGGGGCCGGACCGAGAGAGTACTGGGAGAATCCCCCGAGAAGGGCGAAGATCACCAGGACGAAGGCCAGCAGGATCAGCAGAGTGCGGAGCGCGCGCGGCATGGACCCGGATTCCTCACTCTATCGTTCGACCCGGGACCATAATAATCCGCGGCCGGGCCGAGCAGTTAAATAGGAGCAGGCGTCACTCCGCTGAAGAGAGGTCTGTCCCACATGGTACACGTAATGATCGACCGTGACGGCTGCATCAGCTGCGGCACCTGCTGGCTCGAGTGCCCCGACCTGTTCGAAGAGAGCCCCGAGGACGCCAAGAGTCAGATCGTCGAGCGATACCGGGCCAGGAGCCAGCTCTCGGAGGGGGATGGTCCCGACGAGGCGGCCGGATGCGCGCAGGTGGCGGCCGACGAGTGCCCCGTCACGGTGATCACGGTCGAGTGACTAGAGCTGCTCGAAGAGCCTCACGATATCCGCGAAGTCGACCCGGTCGTTCGCGTTGAAATCGAAGGCGGCGACCGGCTCGTTGGTGGTGACCCAGGCGAGCTGGTTGAAGAGGAGGACCACGTCGGCGAAATCCTGCCGTCCGTTGCCGTTCACGTCCTCGAACCGCCCGTCGCCGTCCAGATCCCGCGGGTCCGCCCCGGCGCCGGGGAAGCGGGCGATACCCGGAGAAAGGAGTTTCTGCATCGCAGTCGCGTTCAGGAGGCCCGCGCCAAAGGTACCGTCGTGCCCGGCGGCACCCAGGTCATCGGCTGATGAAAGGAGGGCACTCCGGACCTCCGCCGCGGACGCGGCCGGCCGGCCAGACCAGACGAGTGCGGCGATCCCGGCCGCATGGGGCGCGGCCGCACTTGTGCCCCAGAAGACGCTGGGGAAGGAGCCGGCCCCGGTCACCCGGACGCCATCGAGACCGGAACACTCGGGCTTCTGGCGGACCTCGAAGCCGGGGGAGATGATCGTCACCGGCCCCCGCGACGAGTAGTATTCGATACCTGAAGCGGTCGGACTGCCCGCGTCGATCGCAGCGACGGCGATCGCCCCGTTCGCTGCTGGGTGGCCGTAGATGGAGTCGGCCATGACCGCGTTCGTCGAAGAGAACGTCGCGCCCTGCGAGGGGTAGACGAAGAGCTCGAGGGTTCGGGCCGGCGCCGACGACGGTTTGCGGACATCGATCTCGGCATTCACCGTCGCGCTGCCTTCATTGATCCAGGTCAGGGTTTCAATCGGGTCGCTCTTGCCGTTCTGGACCAGCGAGCCGGTCGCGAGCGGAGACGAGAGGTCGGCCGTATCATAGAGCGAGAGGTCGTAGTTCGAGGATGCCGCGCCGAACGGCTCGGACCACTGGAGCACCACGTCGACCATGCGGTCGGGGGGGATCGTGACATAGAGACGCTTGCGGTTCGGGTTCGTCCCGCCAGAGAAGTCGTGCCAGTTCGCGCCGTCGTCTCTGAAGAGTCCCTGGTAGTGAAGGTCCGCATCGTTGCCGGCCGCCGAGACAAAGAGAACGCCCCGGTCCCGGACCAGGTCCCGGACGTGCGCCGCGACGACGCCGTCCTCGAAGAACGGTTCTTCAAGCCACCCGATATCGTCGACGATGACATTGCAGCCCGCGTCGGCGAGAGCGTCCATGGCCTCGTTGAACTCGATGGTGCTCCAGCCGCAGTCATGGAACGCGAGGCTCGCGTTCGGAGCCAGGTCGTGGATGATCTCCAGCATGGCCGTCCCCTCGTCCCCGCCGATCTTATTCCGCAGCACCTGTACCCCGGCAGGCAGGTCTCCGGACGAACGTGCGGACTGCCACGAATCGACCCCGTCCGAGATCACGCCGACCTTGATACCCGTCCCCGAGAGCCCGGTCGCCTGTCGGAGCTGGGCCGCATGCAGCGCGGTATCGCCTGCAGTCGTGACCGAGCCCGTGCGGACCCGCGGACGGTGAACCGGACGGATCTCCCGGACCGAGGACACCTGCGCGAGTGCGAGGAGGCGGTTCGGGGCGACCCAGGCCGCAACCAGCCCGTAGTCCTGATCCTCGCCCATGAGCCCGTGAACGAAGGGCTGGAGCGGCCCTGCACCGGTCCCGGGGTCTGTCCGGATATAAACCCCGACAAGATCGGTCGAGGGTGTCCCGAGACCCCGATAGCGCTGGCCGCCCCTGGCATAATGGCCGCTCTTTGCGAGGGCGGCCACCGTGCCGGCCCTCGACTGATTGGGGAGGAGGAAACGGTCGTCGACAAGGGCAAGCAGATCGTTCGAGATCTTCTCATGTCCGGCCGGCAGATCCAGCACGGGCCGGGCGTAGGGGATCGGGCGGTCGACGGGAGCTCCGAAGACGGGTGCGGCAAGAAGGGCGAGCAGAACCAGGAGAAGGACGGCGCAGGGTCGACACCGGCGGAGCATATTAAAGCCCTCCGAAGAGCGCGACAATGTCGGCAAAGTCAAAACGGCGGTTGTGATTGAAGTCATAGAACGACTCCCAGCCTGACCGGGCGACCAGGTCGGCGTGGTTGAAGAGGAGGACGACATCGGCAAAGTCGAGCCGACCGTTTCCGTTGACGTCCTCGTAGAGGCCGTCGCGGTCACGGTCGCAGGGAGAAGAATAACCCGGGAACGGACCGGGGGCGGCGGAGCGAGCCTCGCCCGAATCCGGGTCGACCATCAGGGACGAGACGTCGACCGCCTCGAAGGCCGAGCCCGGCACGCGCTGGAGCTCGCGAAGGCGGTCGTTGTCCCAGCGCGGGTCGGGGGCCCCCGAGAGAAACCAGGGGGATCCATTGTCGGCAAGGACCATCCCGTAGGTCTTGAGCGCCTGCAGGATCGTTCGGCACTCGGGCGAGAAACCGGAGAGGTCGTAGTCGGCCTTCAGCCGGAATCGCTGGCCCATGGCGGGATACCGGCTCGCAGTGAGGGACGAGGCGAAATGGCGCGCCGGCCAGACGAAGGCCCGCCGAGTCTCGGGAGCCGTGAACCGGAGCGCATGCGCGATCTCGCCCGAGGCGACCTCCTCGTAGCGCACGAGCCCGGGAAGGATTGGAAGGCCGGCCGCATCGGCCGAGGTCCAGGACGACGACCGGAGCGCGTTCGACCCGAGGTTGAAGACTGCTCCCGAGCCGGCGTGCCAGTGGCCGTCGGCCTGCTGCTCGGCGGCGTAGACCTCGTAGAGAAGGGCGTGGTCGCGGTCGATTACAAGGATATGATGGTCGCTCCCCCATTCGCGCGGGGCATCGAGAGGGATCGGATATGGGCCGGGATCGCTCTCGTCGGCATATTCGAACTCGATCGGGACCTTGGGCTGCCCCCCGGGCACGGTCGTGAACGGGATCCCGATGGGCCCTCCGTCCCAGGTGCCCGAACCGAAGTCGGCGCGCAGGGTCTTTGCGGCGCCGATGGTCGCAGTATACGAGGCCGAGTCGATCGCGAGAGGAAGGTGGTCGATCGGCTTGTTCCAGATGCTGGAATCGGGAAAGAGACTCACACCATCGATCGTCGGCGCCGCCGAGACGGGCGTCAGGACAGCGACCAGGAGCAGGAGGAAGAGGGGCGCACAGCAAGCTCCTGGCCCGAAGAGACCGCCCGGGGTGACCCTCTCTCTCAGGGCGGGGACCAGAGTTGCCATGAGTGAGAGTTTGTCCGGATGAGTATAAGCGATTTTAGCTCGTGTCAATGCAGCGCGATGCCGCTCCGTTTGAGCAGGTAATATCCGGCCGAGAGCGAGAGCACGACGATGCCGAGCCCGATCACCTGGAGGTCTCCGGCAGTATCGAGTTCAACCAGGATCACCTTGCGCGCGATCGCCGTGATCGCGATCACGATGATCAGCTCGAAATGGATCACATTGTCCTTGAGGTAGGCCTTGATCGACTCCAGGAACTCGATCCCGATCAGCACGAGCAGGAACATTCCGAAGAGGTCGAGAATCTCGTGGCTCTCAAGCAGATAGATCGGCGGAGAGAGGAGCCGGTCGACCGTGACAAAGACGAGCGAGACGAGCGAGAACGCGATCACGACCAGAAGAAGTGCTAGCAGGATCGCATAGACGGCTCGCTCAAACCGGTTGACGTACTCCAGCATCCGATCCGATCCATCGGCGGCCATATGCAAAAAGCATGCGGGATCCCGAACCTATAAACCGGGTCGGGCCGAGCTCATCGGAATGACTCTCAGCCGGGATGGCGGAGTGAGCCTCCCAGAACTCGGGTCCTGCACGATCCGGTTCAGCAGTCGTCGTCGGTACCCTGCCGTGGTCATCCACCCCGATCTCCGCGTGGAGGTGGTCGTCCCCCCCGGGACTCCGGTGACGGCGATCGAGGACCTCTACCGCCGGAAGTCCCCCTGGATCGCCCGGACCCTCGCCCGCTTCCGCGAGCGGCCGTGCCAGCCCCCTGAGCGGAGTTATCTCTCCGGAGAACGGTTCTTTCTTGCCGGGGAGGAGCGGGTACTGGTCGTCGAGGAGGGGATGGAGCGGACCGTCTTCGCGGATGCCGGAGTCCTGCACGTGGTCCTGCCGGCCGGGGCTTCACCGGGAGAGGTCCACGAGAGCGTGATCGAGTTCTACCGGGATACGGCCGTGGAGGTGCTCGGACGGCTCGTCGAGGTGCATGCAGCCCGGATCGGGGTTCCCTGCCCCCCGTTCCGCGTCAAACTCCTCCGCCGCCGCTGGGGGAGCTGCAGCCGGGCCGGTCGGCTGAACTTCAACCTCCGGTTGGCCATGGCCCCTCCGGCCGCGACCGAGTACATCGTGGTGCACGAGCTCTGCCATCTCCTGCACCTCGACCACTCGCCGGCCTTCTGGCGCGCGGTCGCCCGTTACCTCCCGGATTACCAGGCTCCCAGACGGACACTTCGGGAGACC
Source organism: Methanoregulaceae archaeon UXB-2016 (assembly GCA_004332335.1). Taxonomy (GTDB): domain Archaea; phylum Halobacteriota; class Methanomicrobia; order Methanomicrobiales; family Methanospirillaceae; genus UBA288. The sequence continues at coordinate 19,790 of SISS01000043.1, forward strand.
GGCTGGCAATACACGCTCTGACGAGGGGCGCTGAGCCCGCGGAACATACGCAAGTTGGCCGGCGATCCCTCCGGGAAGACGGGACGGATCCGCTCTGAGCAACATCTGATCTTTTTATAATCCTGAATCATCAAACAGGTACGAGAGATTCATGGTGCGCACACTATCTCCATTGCGGCCGAATTCACGGTCTGTACCGGCCGCCTGGAGCACCCGCACTGTCTGCTGGGTCCTGCTGGCGATCCTCATCGCCTGCACCGGCACCGTCTCCGGGCTCGACCCGGCCGGCCCCGGTGGAGAGACAGGAACGCAGACGACAGTACCAACCCCGGACATCCCCACACAGACGCCGGATATTCCCACGCCGACCACGGTCATCACCACCGTTCCGACGACCACACCCCCGACCACGGTCATCACCACCGTTCCGACGACCACACCCCCGACCACGGTCATCACCACCGTTCCGACGACCACACCCCCGACCACAGTCATCACCACCGTTCCGACGACGGTGCCCACAACGGTCCCGACCACGGTCTCGACGACCGTTCCGCTCTCGCTGCCGCCCGTGCTCTCCCTGGCCCCGCCCGAGACGAGCGGCTATAGCGTACGGATCGGTGGAGGGGCAGCCTCCGGGGCCCCAGGTCAGTCCATCACCGAGATCACGTGGGACTGGGGCGACGGGGTTCGCGAGAGCCACGCGTTCCCGCACACCCACAACTACTCCGGGATCGGCACGTACACGGTCACGGTGAGGGCGGCCCAGAGCGACGGCCGCTCGACCGAGAAGGTCACCGTCGTGTACGTCAGCGGCCCGACGGAGGCGACGACCGTACCCACGACGAGCCGGGCCACCACCGCCCCGACGACCGCGCCCACCACCGCCCCGACGACCGCACCCACGACAAGCCCGGCGACTCCGCCCGTCATCGCCCTGAACCAGCCCGCGGTCGAGAACCAGACGGTTGTGATCGGCGGCTCGGTCCTGGCGGGCGGCCCGGCGGTCGGCGTGGATGCAATCGAATGGGACTGGGGAGACGAGACCCGGATACGGTCGAACGAGATCCCCGCGACCCACACCTACGCGGCGGCCGGCAGTTACACGATCACGATCACCGCATTCCAGAGTGACGGCCAGACAGCCACCACCTCCTTCGAGGTCAGCGTCATCCAGGTCCCCGGGACGTACGTGACGACCGGGACGCCGATGCCGAACGGGAGCGGGTTTCCGATGATCCCGTCAGTTCACCTCTTCGGGATCAACATCTTCCCTCTCATCCTGATCCTGATGGTCGGGCTGTTTGTGGGAGGGCTGCTCTATATGAAGAACCGGCAGAGCGAGGCCCCGGCGATCCCGACCACGGACGCGATCGAGCAGGCTGCAGCCTCGTACCAGGAGGCGAAGGAACAGGGAGACCTGTCCACTGCCAAGCGGTATGCCCTGGACGCGGCCCGGCTCCTGGTCATCCAGGCCGAGGCCGTGCCCAAGTACCGGGACGCATACCTGGAGAAGGCCGAGATCTGGAAGGAGATCGCCCGGTCGATCGGCGATCAGCCGCTCCAGGGCGGAGCCGAGCTCGTCGATGCCCCGATCCCGATCCCTGTGCCGGTCAAGGTTGCGGACGACGGTGGGGAGCACGAGGTCGGTGAGACCCCACACGACGGAGGCGGCGACCTGCTGACGGGGACCGATGTAGAGCCCGCGGTCTTCGACGCCGTCCTCCGGGTCGCGCTCGAGATCGCCCGCGAGGGGCGTGAGGGCAAGCCCGTCGGGACGGCGTTCCTCGTGGGCGACGTTGACGGGGTCCTCGCATACTCGACCCAGTTCATACTGAACCCCTTCAAGGGGCATACGATCGAGGAGCGGCGGATCACGAACAACGAGCTGGCCGAGAACATCAAGGAGTTCGCACAGCTCGACGGCGCGTTCGTGATCGGCGGCGACGGACTGGTCGAGGCGGCAGGACGGTACATCACGGTCGACACGAGCGCGGTCCAGATCCCGCCGGGGCTCGGATCGCGACATGCCTCGGTCGCCGGGATCACACTCGTGACCAGGGCGATCGGGATCGTGGTCTCCCAGTCGGGTGGCCTGATCAAGATCTTCAGAGACGGCGAGATCGTGCGCACGGTCTCCCCCTGGTAAACTCTTTTTAAAAAGGGCGAAGCGCCTCATAGGGAGGCGCAGATCAGCGGGCCCGGAGCTCGCGCCCGAGAGCGCGACCTCGCTCGACGCACCGGGCGAGCTCCTCCCCTGTCGGCCGGAACGTGACCTCGATCCCGTCGTCGACGACCTCGATCCCGGCTCGGCGCATCCAGTCCGAGACCTCCTCGACGGCCCCGCCGCGCCCGCCGTGCGACCCGAATGCGAACCCGAATTTCTTCTGCCCGAGCCGGCCTGGCTGCAGGCCGTTGAGGTACGCCAGGAAGTCGGCGACGGTTGGGTAGAGGGTATCGGCGAGCGTGGGCGAGCCGTGCATTGTGTCGTAGACGATCGTCACCTTGTCCTTCGCGATCCCACGTGACCAGTTCGCATAGGCCTCGACGATACCGGCCGCGTTCGCACGCCAGACGACCCCATGGCTCGGGGCGATGGTCCGGATCTCGAGGCCGAGGGCGCCGACCTGGCTCGAGTTTCGTCAGGACCTTCGGAGCGAGCGGCACGAGGAGATTACCGAAGAACTTCTGCGCATGCCTCATGGCCTCGTCCAGACCGAGCTCGTCGTCGAACCGGGCTGACGAGGCGATGTGCTGTGCGAACGCATCGTTCGAGAAGAGAAGTTGCTCCTCGACCAGGTAGGTGAACATCGAGTCGGGCCAGTGGAGCATCGGGGCCTCTAGGAACGCGAGGGTCTTTCCGCCGCCGAGCGCGAGCGTATCGCCGGTCTTCGCGGTCACGAAGTTCCAGCCGCTGACGTCGTAGTGACGCGCGAGGCCAGCCTGCGCGACCGCGGTGCAGTAGATCGGGACGCCGGGGAGGCGGCGAACGAGGGCCGGCAGCCCGCCCGAGTGGTCCTTCTCGATATGGTTGAGGACGATGTAATCGATCTTCGCCGGGTCGATCACCGAGGCGATCCGGTCGAGCTGCTGGGACTCGAAACCGGGATAGGTCGAGTCGATCAGGGCAACCTTCTCCCCGACCACGAGGTAGGCGTTGTAGGTCGTCACGGACAGGGTGTACCCGTGGTAGTCGCGGATGTTCCAGTCGATTGCGCCCACTCAGTGGACGCCTTCTTCGAGCGGTATGGCCTGTGTCATGAGCCCCCACTAAATTCGTTTTAATACGAACAATTAGTATGGAAACGAACGTATAAGAGGGTTACGCCCAACCAGTATGTAGTATCATGATAATCACAGAGAAGAATGGGAAAGAGTCGGCCGGGACGTCGGTCGGACTATTCCGGACTGCACAGGGCCTCCGGGTCGTGGACAGCCCCACACGCACCCGGATCCTGGGCCTGCTCGGTGAAGGCGAGCTCTCGTTCGAGGAGATCGTCACCCGGACGGGGCGGGCCAAGTCCACGATCTCGGTCCACCTGCGCGAACTCGTGGCCGACGGCGTGCTGGCCGCACGCACCGATCCCGACGACGGACGGCGCAAGTTCTTCTACGTCGACTCCGAATACCTCGGCCGGCTCTCGGACGCCGAGCGGCTCGAGGCTGATGTCGGGCGTCTGCTGGCCGACTACGACCCCCTCACACCGGACCCCTTCACATTCTACCGGACCATGTTCCGGTCTATCCGGGTCACCCTGCTCGCCGACGGAGTCAACATCGATCCGATCCTGAACGCGGCAGGCACCCACCTCGGGCGCCGACTGGCCCGGGCCTTCGCCGGGACCTCGACCGAGGACCTGCTCGAGGCACTCGGGCGCTTCTGGGACCAGCACGGCCTGGGACGGCTCTCGGTCGCCTCGACCGAACCCCTGGTGATCGAGATCCACGACTGCTTCGAGTGCGTCGACCTGCCGTATCTCGGCCGATCGGCCTGTGCCTTCGACTGCGGTATCCTCTCCGCGGTCTTTGGAGCCCACTTCGACGACGGGGTCCGGGTCGTCGAGACGGCGTGCTACGCGATGGGCGACGGCGTCTGCCGATTCGAGATCGATGCACTCACTATCCTCGAGCTCGATCCGGCCCCGGCAACCTGATCAGAATCGGCCTCAAGAAGAGATTCAAGTGAGCCGCAGGATCGGTTCAGGAGGGTGCGAGACCCTGCCGGGCAGGGCCCGGCAGGTGACGCGAAGAGGAGATTCGTGCTAGCACTCGTCGGGCTTGGTGCTTGAGGTGGTGCTGGTGCTAGTGCTGCTGGTCCCGCCAGTCTGGCTCCGGCTCGTGTTCGAATCGGATCGGACATTGCTCACGCTGTCCGAGCGCGAGCGACCCTCATCCGAGGCGTCGGTCCTCGACCCCTCGGGGGTGGTCCCGGTCACCTCCTCCTGTCCCATCTTCTTCGTGCTCTTCGGGTTCGAGTTCCAGCCCCCCACGTACTCGTGCAGGGTCTCACGCTCCTCGTTCCCGGAGGTGCGTTCGGCGTTTGCTTTCTCGTCCAAGGTTCTCACCAGCAGGGAAGAGGCCATACGGAGATATAAACTTGTTGTCGCATCATGCTGGCTTGGCTACAGACTGGATGAACGACCGTCCGTCATGGTTCTCGATAAGACGGAAGGCCCCGGTATTCATGAACGTGAGCAGAACCGCGTTGTGAACCGAGAGGACGGCGTTCTGGAGTTCGGGGTCCTCGTCAAGCGGGCGAACGGTAAAACCCAGCTCCCGGATGGTCCCGATCGAGAGGTGGCGCGCGTGGGCCTTGGTGACCGGGTGATCGATCAGCCCATGGAGGGCCCTGTCGACCAGTGCCTCCCGGTCAGGCCGGTCGGCGAGCATGCCCGTGACAAGAAGGTCGCGGGCGACCTCGCGCGACCAGGTGATCGCCTTTTCGCATTCACCGAGCACGGTCGGCCGGTACTGTTCGAGGATCGGGCGCCAGAGATTGACTCGGGACGGATCCTCCCGCATCTCGCGCTCGGCCCGCCGGAACTCCTCGACCACACCGTGGGCTGGCCGGCCTCCGACCTGGGGGTCGATCGGGCCGAGGCTCGACTGCTCGCCCATCAGGACCTCGCGCGCGGCGCAGGCAAGGACCGTGCCGGCAAGAGTGCGAGTTGGGACACGACCGCGCGGATATCAGTTCCGAACCGGGCCCGGAGATAGCCGGCGATCGACTCGGTCGCGGCCGTGTCGCCACCCGGAGTATGGAGCAGGAGATCGAGTCCCCTCCCCGGATCGAGCTCCTGCATCACAGTCATCAACCCGATCTTGTCCGTGTCGCTGATGCTCGTGCCGGGCTGATCGGGCCGGTCGAGCCAGCCCGAGTAGAGGAGGACCGTGTTCCGGCCGGTCAGATCGCGAGCGCGCGGAGGTACTTGCGCCGGACGATGTCGAAGGTCGTGCCGAGCGCATGGATCTCCTCGTTCACTCGTTCCAGGTCGCCATAGCGACGGTTCTTTCCGTCGCGGTTATTTATCGCTGGCGGTCCGACGCGTCGACTCGCCCCTCGAGGGCCCGGACCTCGTCGATGCCGGCCTTCGTGGTCGGGATCCGCGGCACGGCTCCGCACGGAGTCCCGGGCGTCGTCGAGGCGGGGAAGGTCCCGATCCGCCGCGCGATCCGGATGATCTCGTCCTTGTCGAGCCCGATCAGGGGCCGGTACACGGGGAGGCGTGCGGCCTCGTCCAGGACCATGAGGTTGTCGAGGGTCTGGGAGGCGACCTGGCCGAGCGACTCGCCCGTGACGATCCCGAGCGCCCCGACCTCCTCCGCGAGCTCCTCCGCGAGCCGATACATGCGCCGCTTGCAGACGACGCAGGCGAGACGCTGCTCGCTCTGTCGCATCAGCCCCTTGGCGCGGGCGAGGTAGTCGTCCGGGCGGACCCGGAGCTCGAGATCGGGGTCGTACTCGCGGAGGACCTCGAGGACGTTGCGGGCCCGGGCGAGCGCGTCCTCGCCGAGATAGGATTCGAGCCCGACGTAGAGCGGCACGATCCGGCATCCCCGCTTCATCATCAGGTACGCGGCCACGGGCGAGTCGATCCCGCCCGAGAGGAGGGCGACGAGCGTCCCCTCGACCCCCTCGGGAAGGCCGCCCGGGCCGGCCGTGACCTCGTGGTAGAGATAGCAGCGGTCGTCGCGGATCTCGACATGGAGTTCGAACTCCGGGCACCCGAGGTCGACCCGGAGCGCCGGGAAGGCCTCGAGGATGACCCCGCCAAGGGCCGCCGCCTTCTCGGGCGAGCGGAAGTCGTGCTTGCCCGAGCGCTTCACCCGGATCGCGAAGCTCGCCGCGTCCCCGATCCCGCGCTCCACCGCGTACGCGAGCAGATCCCGGTCCAGGTCCTCGAGCCGGCAGGGGACGACCTCCGAGAACGAGGCGATCCCGAAGATCTTCCGGAGCCATTCGGGATCGACCGGGCCCGAGAGCCAGAGCCGGCCCCGCTCGACCCGGACCACGACACCGGGCAGGCGGTTCCGGATCACCTGGGCGAGCACCTGCTCCCAGTGCCGGCGCACGGGGTCGGACTTGAGAAAGATCTCGGCGTACCGGACGAGCCAGACGGTCTCCATGTCAGCGACCGACCGTGAGGCCGTTCTTCTCCGCGATCTCGTCGAACGCGTCGGCCAGGTACTCGACCCGGCGCCAGGAGAGGCCGTAGGTCGAGAGCTTCCACTGCCGGGTGGCGCCGGCGAACTGGCCGACGATCCCGCGCCGGGTCAGTTCGTCCGAGAGGAAGTAGCCCTTCCGCTTGTGGGTCTTCGCGACCGTGTCGAACGAACCGGTCGTGTCGACCTTGGAGAGGGCGTGCTTTCGAGGGTACTCAGAGACGCAGGCCGACCCCTCGATCCCGAGGAGACGGTCGATGAAGAAGTTCGACTTCTTCACCTCCTCGTCCCAGCGCGTGACCCGTTCCTGCACGGTCGGGAACGAGGCCATCATCGCGACGAGGTTTCCGCCCATCAGGGTGCACCCGAGCATCTGGACCTCCTTGATCCCGAAGCGCCGGCCGGTCAGGTCCCCCTCCAGGGTCGTGGTCTTGAAGACCCGGTCCGCATACTCGTCGTTCGCGGCGAGCACGCCCGAGGGCGCGGGGGAGGCCATCGACTTGTGCCCCGAGCCGACCACGAAGTCGGCACCGAGCGCCTTCCCGTCGACGGGCATCACGCCGACCGTGTACGCCCCGTTGTAGAGGAACGGCACGTCGTACTGGTGGGCGATCTTTGCGATTCCCCGGACCTCGTGCTCGTTCGCGTTCTGGTAGTCGAAGTGATCGCACATCACCAGGACAGGCGGGCGACCCGTCTCTCGGACGCAGGCCTCGAGCCGCTCGGCCGCGGCATCGGCCGTCACGATCGCCCGGTCGTTCGCCGGGATCTCGCGCACGGCGCCGTGGACCTGCTCGACCGCGATGTACTCGGTGTAGTGGCCGAGCGAGGAGAGGAGGACCGTGTCGCCTTTCTCCACGAGGGCCGAGGTGACGGCCTGGAACCCGCGCCGGGCACCCGGGACGACCCGGGCCTGGTCCATGTTCAGGAACCGGGCGAGGTCCTCGTGGAACTGGGCCGAGGGAGGCTTCGTGATCTTGTCGAGGCGGAAGGGCTTGCGGCAGGCGTCGCAGACCGAGTACCCGTCGCCGTAGACCGTGAGCGCCTTCCTGGCCTCGGGCGTGAGCCGGCCCGCGGCCTGGATCGGCTGGATGTTGATCGCCTGCTCCTCGCGGGTCCGGAGCTCGATCGAGCCGGCGATCCGCGTGACCCGCGGATGCCCGGTCCGGTTCCGGATGTCGGTAACGATTCCCTCGAGCTCGGCGAGCTTTGCTCCGAACGCCGTCTCCTCCTCGTCCGAGAGGCCCGTCGGCAGGGCCTGACGATAGACCTCGCGCAGGTCCTCGAGGCAGAAGAGCCCCTCGATGATCTTCTGGATCCGGATCTCCATTGGCAACTCCCCGAGGTCGTTCGCGGGGAGCGAACTTATCCCTTTGGTTGGCCCCGGGCCCGCCGGGAGAAGAGAGAGGGTTACTTCTCGCTCTTCACGGTCTTCTGGCCGCGGAGCACCGCGATCCTGCCCGTCCGGTAGAGCTCGCGGATCCCGTAGGGGGCGAGCAGGCGCTCGAGGGCGTCGATCTTGTCCGAGTCGCCCGTGATCTCGAGGGTGACCGTCTTCGGGCCTACGTCGATGACCCGGGACCGGAAGATGGTCGCGATCTGCATCACCTCGGCCCGGACTGCGCCCGGCTCGGCCCCGACCTTGAAGAGGGCCAGCTCGCGCTCGACCCGCTCGCGCTCGGTGAGATCCGAGACCTTGATCACGTCGATCAGCTTGTTGAGCTGCTTGATCACCTGCTCGACCTCGCGATCGTCGCCGAAGGCCACGAGCGTGATCCGGCTCATCCCCTCCTCCTCGGAGGTCCCGACCGCGAGCGACTCGATGTTGAAGCCCCGACGGCTGAAGAGCCCCGTGACCCTGGAGAGGACACCGGCCCGGTTCTCGACCAGGACCGAGAGCGTGTGGCGCTTCATTGCCGGCTCCCGATCATCTCGTTGATCGCGGCACCGGCCGGCACCATGGGGAAGACGTTCTCCTCGCGCTCGACCTGGACGTCGACCAGGAACGGGCCGTCGTGCGCGATCGCGGCCTCGAGGGCCGCGCGGACCTTGTCGCGCTCCTCGACGCGCACCCCGTCGATCCCGTAGGCCCTGGCGATCCCGACGAAGTCGACCGGGGGCAGCTCGGTGTAGGCGTAGCGGCGCTCGTAGAAGAGCTCCTGCCACTGCCGGACCATGCCGAGGAAGCCGTTGTTCAGGACCACGATCTTGACCGGGATGCCGTACTGCATGATGGTCCCGAACTCCTGGATGTTCATCTGGAGGCTCCCGTCGCCGGCGATCAGGAAGACCTGCTCGCCGGGCCGGGCGTAGCAGGCGCCCATCGCCGCCGGCAGGCCGTAGCCCATGGTGCCCAGGCCGCCCGAGCTGATCCAGGAGCGCGGCTTCTTGAAGCAGAAGTGCTGGGCCGCCCACATCTGGTTCTGGCCGACCTCGGAGACGATCACGCCCTCGCCGTCCAGGAGTTCGGAGAGGGTCCGGACCACGTACTGGGGGTGGAGGAGGCCGTCGTCGCGGATCGTGAGCGGGTGAGTCGCGCGCCATTCGTTGACCCGCGCGAGCCACGGCCCGGTCTTCGAACCCTCCGGGAGCCGTTCGAGGATCTGGGCGAGGACGTGCCTGACGTCGCCGACGATCGGCACGTCGACCGGCTTGTTCTTCCCGATCTCAGCCGGGTCGACGTCGATGTGGATCACCTGCGCATTGGGCGCGAAGGTCTCGATCTTGCCCGTGACCCGGTCGTCGAAGCGGGCGCCGATCGCGACCAGGAGGTCGCACTCGGTCACGGCGTAGTTCGCGTACGCGGTCCCGTGCATGCCGAGCATGCCGAGGTTGAGCGGGTGGTCGCCGCAGATCGCTCCGAGACCCATCAGGGTCGTCGTGACCGGCGCGCCGAGCCGCTCTGCCAGGGCCAGGAGCTCCTGCTCCGCACCCGAGAGGATCACGCCGCCGCCCGCGTAGAGCAGGGGGCGCTCAGCCCGGGTCAGCAGGTCGACCGCCCGCTCGATCTGCCGGGGATGGCCCTTCACGGTCGGCTGGTATCCCCGGAGGCTGACAGTCGTGGGGAACTCGATCTCGTCGGGGACCTCGCCGGTCGAGACGTCCTTGGGGATGTCGATCAGGACCGGGCCGGGCCGACCCGTCGAGGCGATGTAGAAGGCCTCCGCGATCACCCGGGGCAGGTCGGCCGCCTGCGTGACCAGGTAGTTGTGCTTGGTGATCGGCATCGTGATCCCGTGGATGTCCGACTCCTGGAACGCGTCGTTGCCGAGGAGGTTCGTCGGGACCTGGCCGGTCAGGGCGATGATCGGGATCGAGTCCATGTACGCGGTCGCGATCCCCGTGACGAGGTTGCAGGCACCGGGCCCGGACGTGGCGAGGCAGACCCCGACACGGCCCGAGGCCCGGGCATAGCCGTCGGCCGCGTGGGCGGCGGCCTGCTCGTGCCGGACCAGAATATGCTCGAGCGGGGAGTCGTAGAGCACGTCATAGATGGGCAGGACCACGCCGCCGGGGTAGCCGAAGATCGTCTTCGTCCCCTGGCGGAGCAGCCCCTCGATCAGGACCTTGGCACCGGTCGTCATGTATCTGTATCCCTCAGCAGCCGGTTCATGCCCGCGACAACGGCCTCGACCGAGGCCGTGATGATGTCGGTTCGGGCGCCGCGGCTCGTGATCATCTTTCCGTCCTTCGCCATCTTAACCGTTACATCGACGAGCGCGTCGGTCCCGCCCGAGATCGCGTCGACGTGGTACTCCAGGAGCTCGATCTCGCCGAGCCCCGCGACCGATCGGCGGAGGGCCTCGATCGCGGCGTCGACGGGGCCGGTCCCGGTCGCGGCGCTCGTGTGCTCCTCGCCGTTGACCCGGAGGGTCACGGACGCAGTCGGGATCGCATTCGAGCCCGAGACGACCGTGTACTGCCGGAGCGAGAGGACCGGCGTGCACTCGATCGCGAGCACGGCCTCGGCGATCGCGAGCAGGTCCGCGTCGGTCACGCGCTTGCCCTCGTCGCCGAGCGCCTTGATCCGCCGGACGATCTCGGCCAGGTGGGCCTTGCCCGGCCGGTATCCGCGCTCGGCCAGCGCGGCCTCGACCGCGGCCGAGCCCGTGTGCTTGCCGAGCAGGATCCGTCGGGTCCGCCCGACCAGCTCGGGCGGGAGGGCCTCGTAGGTCGAGGCCTCGCGGAGGACGCCGTGGGCGTGGATACCCGACTCGTGGGTGAAGGCCATCTCGCCCACGACCGGGGCCTGGATCGCGAGCGGGACCTTCGTCAGGCGCGAGACGAGGGCCGAGAGCGGGTAGAGCCGCCGGGTCTCGATCCCGGTCGGGTAGCCGTAGAGCCTTTCGAGGGCCATCACGAGCGCCTCGAAGGCCGTGTTCCCGGCCCGTTCGCCCAGGCCGTTCACGGTCGTGTGGGCCGCAGTCGCGCCGGCCTTGAGCGCGGCGACCGTGGTCGCGAGGGCAAAGCCCAGGTCGTCGTGGCAGTGGATCGAGAGCGGAGCGAGCGCTGCCAGGGGCGGCACGACCCCGGCGGCACGCTCGGGGGTGAGAAGCCCGACCGTGTCGCAGAAGCAGAGCCGGTCCGCACCACGCTCGACCCCGCCCGCGAAGAGCTCGGCCACGAAGGCCTGGTCGGCCCGCGAGGCGTCCTCGCCCGAGAGCTCGACCACCAGACCGCGCGCCTTCGCGTGCTCGACCGCGGCATAGGCCATCGCCCGGACCGCGTCCCGGTCCTTCCGGAGCTTCTTCTCGATGTGCAGGTCCGAGACCGGGACCACCAGGTGGACCGAGTCCACACCGGCGTCGGCCGCCCAGTCGATATCGACGGGCAGGGCCCGGACGTAGCAGCAGCACTCGGGCCCGAGGCCCGCACTCGCCACGAGCCGGATCGCCTCGCGTTCGCCCTCGGATGCGGCCGCGGAGCCGGCCTCGATCACGTCGACGCCGACCTCGGCGAGCATACTGGCGATCTCGAGTTTCTGGTCGGGTCCAAGGGACACCCCAGGCGTCTGTTCGCCGTCGCGGAGCGTGGTGTCAAAAAAGCGCAGTTTATCGGCGAATAAAGCCCTCACTTACGGAGGTAGAGTCCATGGGGACAGATCGGTCGGCGTGCTATAAAAACCTAGGGATCGGGCCTTATTACGCCCGGACGCGAACCTGATCCCATGAGCACGACGATCGACGGGGTTCTGGTCACGCCGCTCCGGGTGATCCCGGACGAGCGCGGCTGGCTGATGGAGATCCTCCGCTGTGACGACCCGCACTTTTCGGCCTTCGGCCAGGTCTACATGACCACGGCCTACCCGAACGTGGTCAAGGCGTGGCACTACCACAGGAAGCAGACCGACAACTTCACCTGCATCCACGGGATGATGAAGGTCGCGCTCTACGACGCCCGCGAGGGGTCGCCGACGCACGGGGCGCTGATGGAGGTCTTCATCGGCGAGAAGAACCCCGCGCTGGTCACGGTGCCGCCCGGGGTCTACCACGGTTTCAAGGCGATCGGGAACGAGACCGCGTTCTTCGTCTCGGTCCCGACCCTGCCGTTCAATTACCAGGAGCCCGACGAGTTCCGGCTCCCGCCCGACAGCCCCGAGATTCCGTACGACTGGGGACTCCTGCCGGGCCTCCGGCACGGGTGAGACCATGCGACTCCTCGTGACCGGCGGAAGCGGGTTCATCGGCGCGAACTTCGTGCGCGACCAGCTCGCCAGCCATCCCGACCGCTCGATCGTCAACCTCGACGTGCTGACCTACGCGGGCAACCCGGCGAACCTCGCCGAGATCGCCCGCGACCCGCGCTACACGTTCGTGCAGGGCGACATCCGCGATGCGGGCCTCGTCTACCGGCTGATGGAGGAGGTCGACGCGGTCGTCCACTTCGCGGCCGAGAGCCACGTGGACCGATCGATTGCGGAGCCGGGCGCGTTCGTCTCGACGAACGTCCAGGGCACGTTCACCCTCCTCGAGGCGGCCCGCCGGGCCGGCGTGGACCGCTTCGTCCACGTCTCGACCGACGAGGTCTACGGCTCGATCGCCGAGGGGGCGTTCGCCGAGACCGCCCCCCTCAAGCCCTCCTCGCCGTACTCGGCCTCGAAGGCCGGCTCGGACCTGCTCGCGCTCGCGTATCACACGACCCACGACCTCCCCGTGATCGTGACCCGCTGCTCCAACAACTACGGTCCGTACCAGTTCCCCGAGAAGCTGATCCCGCTCTTCGTCACGCACCTCCTGCAGGGAAAGAAGGTCCCCGTGTTTGGGAGCGGAACAAACGTGCGCGAGTGGATCTACGTCCTCGATCACTGCCGGGCCGTGGACTTCGTGCTCGGGCGCGGCACGCCCGGCGAGGTCTACAACATCGGCTCGGGGGTCGAGAAGACGAACCTCGAGATCACGGACGCGCTCCTCAAGCTCCTCGGCAGGGACGACTCCTGGATCGAGCATGTCGAGGACCGCAAGGGGCACGACTTCCGGTACGCGATCGACTGCAGCAAGCTCCGGAGCCTCGGATGGGCCCCCGGGTTCACGTTCGAGCAGGCGCTTCGCGAGACGGTCGACTGGTACCGGACGCACGAGGCATGGTGGCGGCCCCTGAAGGGACGGTCCTGATCCTCGGGGCGACCGGACGGCTCGGGCGGGCCCTCGCCCGGGTCTACCCGGGCGCGGCCCTGATCGGGCACGAGCTCGAGCTGACGGACGAGGCGGCCGTCCGCGCTGCGATTGCCGGTCACGCTCCCCGGCTCGTGTTCAACTGCGCCGCGTTCACCGATGTCGACGCCTGCGAGGACGAGCCAGAGCGCGCCATGGCCGTGAATGGCCACGCGCCCGGGACCGTGGCCGCGGCCTGCGCCGATGCAGGCGCGACCCTCGTCCAGATCTCGACCGACTACGTCTTTGCCGGCGACCGGAACGGCTACACCGAGGCCGACCCCCCGGACCCGGTCAGCACCTACGGCCGGTCCAAGGCCCTCGGGGAGGCCCGCGTCCGGTCCGCCGGCGCCGACTGGCGGATCGTCCGGACGAGCCGGCTCTTCGGCCCGGGCGAGAACGACTTCGCAAGCCAGATGCGGACCCGCTCGCTTGTCAAGCCGGTCGTGCCCGTGATCGCGGACGAGTGGTCGCGGTTCACCTACCTCCCCGAGCTCGCGGCCCGACTGCCCGAGGTGGTTGCGGCTCCTCGCGGGACCTACCACCTCACGAACGAGGGCGCGGTCTCGTGGTACGGCTTTGCCCGGGCGCTCATCCCGAACGCGGCGCCCGTGCCCGCCGCCCAGTGCCGGCGCCGGGCCCTCCGGCCCCGCTGCTCGGCCCTGTTGAACACGCGCCTGCGTCCCATGCGCCCCTGGCAGGAGGCGCTCTCAGACTATTTACGCTCCGAGGACGAACAGGTGATCAGATGAAGGGTGTCATCCTTGCCGGCGGAACGGGCTCGCGCCTGCTGCCGCTGACCAAGGTCACGAACAAGCATCTCCTCCCGGTCTACGACAAGCCGATGATCTTCTACCCCCTCGAGAAGCTGATCGAGGCCGGAGTCCAGGAGATCATGGTGGTCTCGGGGCGGGGGCACGCGGGCCACTTTCTCGAGCTGCTCGGCTCGGGCTCGTCGTACGGCGTGCGGCTGACCTACGAGATCCAGGACGCGGCCGGCGGGATCGCCGAGGCCCTGGGCCTGGCCCGGAAGTGGGCCGGCGACGAGCCGGTCGTGGTGATCCTCGGCGACAACATCTTCGAGGACTCGTTCCGGGACGACATCCAGGACTTCCGCTCGGGCAGCCGGATCTTCCTGAAGGAGGTCCCCGACGCCAACCGCTTCGGCGTGGCCGAGGTCTCGGGCGACCGCGTGATCGGGATCGAGGAGAAGCCGGCCCGGCCGAAGTCGAACCTGGCCGTGACCGGCTGCTATCTCTACGACAGCCGTGTCTTCGAGATCATCAAGACCCTCGTGCCCTCGGGCCGGGGCGAGCTCGAGATCACGGACGTGAACAACGCCTACATCCGGATGGGCGAGATGCAGTTCTCGGTCCTGCCGGGCTTCTGGTCCGACGCCGGGACCTTCGACTCGCTGATCCGGGCCGGGGTCATGATCCAGCAGCACCGGAAGACGGCGAAGGGAGGAGAACGCACATGACCCGCATCGGGATCATCGGCACAGGCTACATCGCCAAGGGGATCCTGATGGCCCTGGACCGGACCGACGACCTCCAGGTAACAAGGGTCTTCACCCACTCGTCGCCCGGGAAGCGGACCGACTACCCGAAGCCCGGGCTCCTCACGAACTCGATCGACGAGCTGGTGGGCGAGACGGACCTCGTCGTGGTCGCCTCGGGCGATCCGGTCAGGGCCACCGAGCCGGTCGAGGCCGCGATCGGTGCCTCGCTCCCGGTGGTCACGATGGACGCCGAGCTCCAGGTGACGGTCGGCTCGCACTTCGCCCGGCGCGGGTACATCACCGAGGCCGAGGGGGACCAGCCCGGCTGCCTCGCCGCACTCCGCGAGGAGGCGCTCGCCATGGGTTTCTCGCCTCTCGTCTACGGCAACCTGAAGGGCTTTCTGAACCACAACCCGACCCCCGAGGAGATGCACCACTGGTCGAGCATCCAGGGGATCAGCATGGACAAGACGACCGCGTTCACGGACGGGACCAAGGTCCAGATCGAGCAGGCGCTCGTCGCGAACGGCCTCGGAGCGGCGATCGCCCGGGACGGACTCCTCGGCCCGACCGCGGCGGACGTCGCGAGCGGCGGGGCCGAGCTCGCCGAGACGGCCAAGAGGCTCGGCCGGCCCATCTCGGACTACCTGCTCGGCGTGCCCGGCGCACCGGCCGGCGTCTTCCTGACGGGCCGGCACGAGGAGGAGATGCAGCCCTACCTCCGCTACTACAAGATGGGGGACGGGCCGTACTACACGCTCCTCCGGAACTACCACCTCTGCCACCTCGAGGTCGCCAAGACGGTCCGCCGGGCGCTCGAGAAGAAGGCCCCGCTGCTGAACAACGGGACTGCGCCGACCGTGCAGGTGGTCGGGGTCGCCAAGCGCGACCTCGGGGAGGGCGAGGTCCTCCGCCACCCGATGGGGTCGTTCGACGTGCGCGGGTGCGCCGTCCGGATCGCGGACCACCGGGACCACGTCCCGATCGGCCTCCTCGACGGCGCCCGGCTGATCCGGCCCGTCCCGGCGGACGGGACGATCACGATGGACGACGTCGAACTGGTCGAGAGCCGGGCCCTCGAGCTCTGGCGCGGCCTGCACTGACCTTTTTTATTTCCGGTGGCGGAAGAGGATCGTCAGGGACTTGAGCACCAGCGCCGCGCCGATCAGGAGGAGGCCGGCCGCCGTCAGGAGGCCGCCGATGATCGAGGCGAGGACCGGCACCTGGGAGGTGGCCGAGAACCGGGCTACCGCGAAGATTCCGAGCGAGAGGCCGAGCGCGGCCAGCACGAGTCCCGGGATGCCGAAGGAGAGGAGGGGGCGCCGGGCACCGATCAGGGCGATGATATTCGCAAGCACCCCGAGGCCATGGGTGAGCGGGTTCTTCTTGTGCTTGTGCGGCACCTCGTACCGGACCGAGATCGGGACCTCGGCGATCGCCAGATCGCGGGCCGAGAGGTAGGCGATCATGTCGGACTCGACGTTATACCCGTCCGTGACGAAGCCGGACGCGGCCTCGAGCGCGCGCTTTGAGAGCGCCCGAAAGCCCGATTGCGAGTCGGTCGAGGAGTAGTCGGCCGATGCGTTCGTGAAGATGTTCAGCACGATCTGGCCGAAGCGGCGGTAGAGCGGGACGTCGGCCCGGGTCCCGAGAAAGCGAGAGCCGATCACCAGGTCGGCCTGGCCCTCGAGGGCGGGGGCGGCCACGGCCGGGATCTCGTCGGGGTTGTGCTGGCCGTCGCCGTCGATCAGGACGATCACGTCGAAGTCGTTCGTCCGCGCGTAGCGCATGGCGTCGAGCACGCCGGCACCCTTGCCCTGCTGCCGCTCGTGGATGAGCACGGTCGCGCCCGAGAGGCGGGCGATCGCGGTCGTGTCGTCGCTCGAGCCGTCGTCGACCACGAGGACCTCGGTCGCGTGCTGTCGTGCCTTCAGCACAAGCGAGCCTATCGTGAGCCCCTCGTTGTAACAGGGGATGGCGACCAGGGTCCGTTTCGAGACGGGCTCGGGCGAAGGAGGGGGCTCGGGCATGGCAGTCCTGCGGGCATCGAGGCCTCCCGGCGGAAGGGTCCCGGCAGAAAAGAAGGCCGGGGGAGAGGCAAATGCGCTGGTAATGATCTTGCCCCGGGGGCTTATGAGCGTTATGCCGATCCCCCGGGCCGGCGGGGCAGGAGCCGGGGGCGGGTCTTTAAGGCCGCCACGAGCAGGCGGATCCCGGCCTCGAGGTCCAGCATGTCGATCACCTCGACCGGGGAGTGGATGTACCGGGCCGGGGTCGAGACGACGGTCGAGGGGACGCCCTCGCGCGAGAGGTGGATCGAGGAGGCGTCGGTCGTGCCGCCCGAGCCGACCTCGAACTGGACGGGGATGCCGTGCGCCTCGGCCGTCTCGCGCATCCAGGCGAGCATGGCCGGGTGGGCGAGGAGGCCGCGCCCGTTCGCGTCGGCGATCGAGACGACGGGCCCCTTGCCCATCTCGACCGGTGCGTCCTTGAGCTGGACGCCCGGGTGGTCGCCGGGGATCGTGACGTCGGTCGCGATGGCGCAGTCGGGATCGAGGGCATAGGCCGAGGTCTTCGCCCCCTTCAGCCCGACCTCCTCCTGGACGGTGAAGACGCCGTAGATCGTGGAGGTCGACTCCGCCTTCCGGAGCACCTCGATCAGGAGCGCCACGCCGGCCCGGTTGTCGAAGGCCTTGCCCGAGACCCGGTTGTGGCAGAGGCTGCAGAACTGGCGGTCGAGTGTGACCGGCGTGCCGGGGGCGAGCCCGAGCTCGCGCGCCTCGTCGGCGCTCTGGGCCCCGACGTCGATGAACATCTCCTCGATTTTCAGGAGTTTCTTGCGCTCCTCGTCGTCCATCACGTGCGGCGGCTTCGAGCCGAGGACGCCGAGGACCGGGCCCTTCGTGCCGTGGAGCCAGACCCGCTGGCCCGGCAGCATGGGCGCGTACCAGCCCCCGATCGGGGCGAAGCGGAGGAAGCCCTTCTCCTCGACAAACTTCACCATGAACCCGATCTCGTCCATGTGCGAGGCGAGCATGACCCGGAAGTCGTCGCCGCGCTTGACCGCGATCAGGTTGCCGAGCCGGTCCTCGTAGATCTCGTCGACGTGGCCCGCCAGCTCCTCGCGGACGATCTCCCGGATCGCCCCCTCGTGCCCCGAGAGCCCGTGGGCGTTCGAGAGGCGCTGTAAGAGTTCAACGAGCTGTCTCCGTTCGGGCGTGGCACAGCCACACGTGCAGGTACATCCAGGGTCAGTCATTGATGATCGTCTCCATTCGGGTGAGGGCGGTGATGAGATCGTTGCGCGAGGCCGAGTAGGCGATACGGGCGTACCCGGCGCCGCCGGGCCCGAAGGCCTCGCCCGGCACGATCGTGACGCCGCCGGCGATGATGCTCCTGACCAGGTCGTCGGCCATCGGGGCAAAGATGTAGAAGGCCCCCTCGGGGCGGGGGACATGGATCCCCAGCGCATCGAGTCCGTCGCAGAGGAAGTCGCGGCGGGCCTCGTACTCGTCGCGCATGGCCGCGACGCAATCCTGCGGCCCTGCGAGCGCGGCGACGGCGGCGTACTGAGCGATCGAGGTCGCGCAGGCCTGGCCGTACTGGTGAACCTTGATCGCCTGGGCCACGACCTCCTCGGGGCCGGCGAGCCAGCCGAGGCGCCAGCCGGTCATCGCGTAGGTCTTGCTCGTCGCGTTGATCGTGACCACGTTCTCGCCAAAGCAGGCGGCCGAGACCGCGCGAACGCCGCCGTAGACGAAGTGCTCGTAGACCTCGTCCGAGACCACGGTCACGCCCGCGTCGTTTGCGTACTCGACGAGCGCCCTGACCGAGTCGACGGGCTCGACCGCGCCGGTCGGGTTCGCGGGCGAGTTCAGCACGAGCACCTTCGCGCCGTCGAGCCGGGGTTTCGCGGCCTCGACGTCGATCCGGAGACGGTCGTCGAGCCGGAGCCCCTCGGGCCGCCCTCCCGCGAGGGTCGCGAGCGCGGCATACGAGACGAAGCCGGGATCGGCGAGGAGGACGCGGTCGCCGTCGTCGACGAGGGCCTGCATCGCGATGTGAAGGGCCTCGGAGGCGCCCGCGGTCACGATCACCTGGTCGGGGGAGTAGGTGAGGTCGTTCTCCCGACGCGACTTTTCGACTATCGCATCGCGGAGCTCGGGGATGCCGGCGTTCGGCGTGTACCCGGTCCGCCCCTCCTCGAGCGCCCGGCAGGCGGCGGCCTTGATATGGGCGGGAGTGTCGAGATCGGGCTGGCCGAGGCCCAGGTTGACCGACCCGGGGCCGGCGCCCTCGAACCACTTGCGGATCCCCGAGACCTCGATCCCGGCGACCCGGCGTGCAAATCGCGTCATGGTCACTCGATGTTGGTATGCCGCTTCTTCATCTGCCCTTCGTCGACCTGGCCGAGCTCCATCAGGCGCGAGATGACCGCGTCGGCAAAGACCATCGCGGTCGTCTCGAAGATGGTGCCGAGGGGTGCGAAGGACTTGTGCTCCCCGGTCATCTGCCGCCGCTCGAACTCGCACGAGTCGTCGATCCCAGGGTCCCGGTTCGACTCGATCTCGACCACGACGTCGGCCATGGTTGCGACTCCGCCGGCCGGGTTGGCCGTGATCACGCAGAGTTTCCCGCCGATCTCCTTCGCCGTGGTCGCGATGTCGACCACGGTCTTGGTCCGACCGGAGCCCGAGAAGATCACCATCGCGTCGTCGACTCCGAACGACGGCGTGATCGTCTCGCCGACCACGAACGACTGGAGCCCGAGATGCATCAGGCGCATGGCAAACCCCTTGGCGACCAGGCCCGAGCGGCCCGCACCCATCACGAAGACCCGGTTGGCCCCGGTGAGCGCCCCGATCAGCCGGTCGACCTCCTCGTCCTCGATCCGCTCCGCGATCTGCGCGATGCGGCTCCCCATCAGGCACATCATGGCCTGGACTCTCCCCGTTCCCATTCTCTCCAGGCATAGTCGTCCAAGGGAGATGAGGGTTGCGGGCGGGCGGTTCAGCCGAAGGAGGACGATCCGTGGGCGATGGGCGGCGGCCCGGCGGATCACATCTCCGCCTGATTCCGGGACCCGGGGAAGAGGCCGAGCCGGCAGAAGACGGCCGGGGCCCCGGCCATACACCAGTATCCGATCGCGGCCGCACGGAGGTAGATCCCGAGGCCGGCCTCGAGTCCGGTCGGCGGCAGAAGCAGGCCCGCCCCGAACCAGAGCAGGACCAGGACCCCGAGTCCCAGGATCGTCCCGGCGAGGCCGGCCCTGGTGGAGCGGAAGGACCGGCACCCTCCGTCGATCGCGGCCCCCAGCACGAGGCCGAGGCCGATGCCGGCCACTATCAGAGTGTACTCGATCGAGACCGGGGCGAGGCCCGCGATCGGCCCGGTCCAGGCGGTCTCGGGGACCCAGGGCTCGATCGTGCCCGCGACCAGGGTGCTCAGCCCGATCGCGCCGAGGGAGAGCACGAGTGCCGCGAGGACCCGCATGCCCGGGGCCATGCGCCGGGCTGTCCTCGCCACGCCTGGTTCCGCAAGCACGAACGCGGCGAGAACGCCGAGCCCGATCAGGTAGCCGCCGGCCACGTCGAGGGGGAAGTGGACCCCGAGTACGAGGCGGGAGAGACCGACCAGGAGGACGAGGACTCCGAGGGCGAGCGTGACCGCGGGACGGCCGATCCGCAACGCGACCAGTCCCCAGATGGCGACCGCGAGCTCGGCGTGGGCCGAGGGGAAGCCGAACGAGGCCTGGGTCTCGTAGGGGATGATCTCGGTCGTCACCCAGTACGGGCGGGGCGCATGGACCAGGAGCTTGACCAGGTCGTTCACGATCGCCGCGATGACGATCAGGGCCCCGATCTCGTACGCGAAGCGCCGTTCCCGCCACCAGGCGAGGACCGCGACGAACGCGAGGTAGAACGCGGGCGAGCCGAAGAACGAGAACCCCGCCATGGGAAGCACCAGGCCCGGCACGGACTGAAGCAGGCGGATGAGGTCGATCTCCCAGGACATGCCTTCAGATAGAGACGGAAAGGGATAGAATGATTGCGCGGCTCGATGCCGGAGACGATCGATCGCGGTGCGTCCGCCGGGACCCCCATCTTGCCCGGAAGGTGGGGGACGTTTAATATACATTAAAACAAAGGAATGGTCAAGGATACATCAAGTTCAGAGAATAATATCCTGAAAGAGCCGACATCCCTTTCGAACGCGACAAGGCAGGGCGGACCAACCCATGAAGCCCACCTCCGGCCGGATTCGACAAAGGGCGCCGGCTACACCGAGGATTATCATGAAGACCGTACATCTCCTTCTGCTCTCCCTGCTGTTTGCCTCTCTCTGCACGGGCATCGCAGCCGCATCGACCATCGACAGCCCGTCGGTACTGAACACCGCCAGTCTCCCCGGGAGCGCCGGGCCCCTTACCCTCGCTACCACCACCCTGACCGTGAGTCCGAACACCCCGTTCACGCTCGAGGGCCGAATCGACTCAGCAACGACCGGCCAACCGTTGCCGAACGTTGCGGTCGTGCTCGAGGAGCAGGCGCCCGGAAGCACCATCTACCGGAGGGTCGACAGCAC
>SISS01000044.1 GCA_004332335.1 Methanoregulaceae archaeon UXB-2016
GCTTCAGGAGAGCGGAAGGATCAGCTGCTCGTCGTCCTCGCTCGGGCTGTTGACCCGGGAGGAGATCGGGTGGGCATCCATCGCTTCTGCTGAATAAGGCGTGAGAAGCGCCTGTATCTCGTCCGATGCCGGCGGCTCGAGGGTCAGCCAGCGGACTTCGTCCTCGGGCTTCAGGATCACCGGCATCCGGTTATGGATCGGGTTTACGAGCTCGTTGGCCTCCGTGGTGATGATCGTGTACGTGGGGAATGCCGCACCGCCGGCGTCGTGCCAGATCTCGTACAGGCCGGCGAATGCAAAGAGGGGAACGTCCTTCAGGTGGAGGTAGTACGGTTGCTTTCGAGAACCGTCCTGCCTCCATTCGTAGAACCCGCTCGCGGGGATCAGGCAGCGGTTGTGCTTCAGCAGTCCGCGAAACATCGGCTTCTCTGCCAGGGTCTCGGCCCGGGCATTGATGGGACGGTGCGATCGCTTCGGGTCCTTCGCCCAGTGCGGGACGAGGCCCCACTCCATCATGACCATCTCGGTGTGCTCGTGCTGCACCACGACGGGCATGGTCTGAGAGGGTGCGACATTGAAACGGGAACGGCAGCCCAGTGTCGACCGGTAGATCCGAAAACGATTACCGAGATCGTCCGTGCAGATCAGGGAGTATCGGCCGCACATCGTACCCTTCCTCTCGCTCAGAGGGTATCAACTGTGCTCCTGCCCGTTGAGCATTATAAATATTTTATCGAATAATTATTACTGTGGTGCATAGCACCGGGAGAAAAGAACATGGGAGATTTTGTCCAGAAGACGGTGACGCGCAGCGCGGTGCGCGTTCTTGCGTCGCCGATCGAGAGCATTGCGGAGTTCCAGACGATCGTCGCCGGCGTGATCACGAACAACCCGTTCGGCTGCACGGCGTACCAGGTCGGGACCGAGAACCTCGATCCGGTCGAGAAGAGCCGCGAGGTGTACACGGCGCGGATGGTGTACCAGGACATGGAAGCCAAGGCTGTGGGTACGGTCGCGGTCAAGTCGCCGACGGTCGCTGCATACGGCACGAACGTCACGACCGTGATGGGGAATGCGGCCCTCGCGTCGGCCATGGGCGGGACCGCCGTCCATGCACTCGAGGACGACTCGTTCACGGCGGCTCTGCGCTGCCACGACCCGAACGGCGAGGTCTACACGGTCGCGTTCACGCGGGACCGGGTCACGATCGCGTCATACGAGGACGACGCGGTCCGCACCACGGTCGAGGCCTGGGCCGACACCGTGCCGGCGCTCGCGTAAGGGCACATGGATCTCGTCAGGATCGGTATCGGCTCCATTGTGGGGTTCCTGGTAATCTGGGTCCTGCGACGGCTGGGGCTCTGGTTGGACTGGGGTTGGAGAGCGGCCCCGGTTCGCTGGCGGCTCTGGTGAGATGAACTCAAAGGGGTGGTAATATCAGGGTGGTAGTCCGGCGGTGCCACGCCGCCGGCTGCCTTCTGTTTTTGGGCTCTATTGGTGCGGCACGGTCGTGCCGTTTAAATAGCCCAAACCTCAATTTTACGCGCGCCGCTGATCGGAAGAGTGAGGGTATCTGAAAAAAACGTCATACCCGGCGTTCTATTGCGATTTTAAGCCATTTCCGTGGATTGGCTTAGTACTTTATATGGGGATGTGCGGTCAGCTTCTATATCGCAGGCTATAACATCCGCAGAATGATAAAAAGTTCTCGTAAATTCAGGGATTCGGAATTTACGTCCGGATGCGATAGCCGGGATTCGAACCCGAGTTAGAGGCTTGGGAAGCCCCTGTCCTACCACTAGACTACTATCGCAGCTGGTACCCTGAATTTATTGGTCAGATGACGATATCAACCTTATCGGGGAAAGCCTAGAGCTTCCCCTCGTACTTCTCGGGGTTCGCGTCGAAGGCCTTCTTGCACCCTGGCGCGCAGAAGTAGACCTTCTTCCCCTGGTAGTCGCTCGACCACTTCGCGGTCGACTCGTCGACCTCCATGTCGCAGACCGGATCCTTTGCCATTTTTATCGCTCCGACGGCCCTGCCGTCATCAGGAGTACGGCTCCTGCGATAAAAAGGTGGGGGTCAGACCCGCTGATGTTTCCGGATCAGCGAGAGCGAGTTCGAGAAGAGCGAGGTCGTGACGAGGACCATCCCCACGACAGCGAGGGCGGCCCCGGTCACGAGCCCCTCGGCGTGGAGGAGTGCGGTCGCGTTGAACGACGAGAGCGACCAGCCTGCAGCGCCGATGCCGGCCGAGAGGAAGACCGAGCCGCAGACGGCCGAGGTCGCATGCGGCTGGGAGACGGTGAAGAGACCCAGTACGCTCGAGGAGAGGGTCGGCGATGCGGTCCGCGCCTCGCCCTCGTCCGGGATCTGGAGAGTCCGGACCCGGAGGCCGGCGGCCGCGGCGACCGCGATCAGCCCCCCCGGCTCCTGGAGGCGGTCCCCCTCTGCGGCCGCGAGCTCGATGGTGCGGCGGTCGAGCACGAGCAGGCCGGCCTTCCCGTCCCCGCTCTCCCCAACCACGAGGTCGGCCGAACCGTCGCGGACCGGCCCGGTCAGGCGCGTGATGCATTCCTGCCGGCAGAGCTGGTCGTCGAAGAGGACCACGAGCAGGTCGGCACCGGTCCGTTCCGCATAGGCGACCGCCTCGCGCATCCCGTCTCCCGGGGAGCCGGACGGCGTGCGGGTCACCAGCGGGGTGCCCGTGCAGGCGACGATCTCGGCCGTCCCGTCGGTCGAGCCCTCATCGATCACGACCACCGCATCGGCGGCCTGCCTCGCCCGCATGATCAGGGATCCGATCACCAGTTCGGCATTTCGACATGGCAATGCAACAAGCCCGCTCATTCAGTCCACTCCGGGTCCCTGTGTGCATCACCCATCCGCGCTTGCGGGATACTACTGCCAGGGAATATATAACAGTATTCACTGTCGATATTCAGCCGGTTCCGTACGGAAGAGAGAATCAACAACCAGGACCACATCCTGCAGCGTGACGCCCGGGACCGCTGCATATTCATTCCAGATCCATGTCGCCGTCCGGAGATAAGAGCCTGTCTCTTTTTATCGGCGTCGGCGAAGGCATAATATGGTGGCCCCTGCTGCCGCAAGGAGCGCAATCGGGGCCGTATCGCCGGCCTTTCGAAACGTCTCGGTCACGATCGGCGGGATCGGCGCCGGGCCGGGCGTGGCCGGTGCGGTCGTCGGCAGGACCCGCTCGGTCGGGTAGCTGAAGGCGAGCATGACCAGGGTCTCGGTCGGTGCGGGCGATGGCGGGGGCGGCGGCGGCTCGGGCGTGGGGGTGGGCGGCCGTGCCGTCTGCCGGATCGTCGGCCAGGGCGTCGCATCGTCCGGGTGCCCCTCACCGCTCGCCGGGGGGCCCGGGGCGAACACAGGCGGGGGTGCGGGCGCGGCTGTGACCGGGACCCAGGCCGTCGGCCGGGCCGGGAGCAGACCTGCCGCGGCCGGCACGAGCAGGGCGATCACGAGCACGAGTGCGAGGAGCCCGGCCGCCTTCATCATCGGATCTCTGTCGGGAGGCGGCTTCAGGCTTCCGGCTTGCTCTCCCGCCCCAGGCAGGGGCGGGCCCGGTCTCCGGGCAGGGTGAAGAAGAAGGTCGTGCCGCGCCCGAACTCGGAGGCGACCCAGATCCGGCCGCCGTGCCGCTCCACGACCTTCTTGCAGATCGGCAGGCCCACGCCAGTCCCCTGGTAGTGTTCGCGGGTGTGCAGGCGCTGGAAGAGCACGAAGATCCGGTCGAAGTACTCGGGCTCGATCCCGATCCCGTTGTCGGCGACCGCAAACCGCCACCTCCCGTCCTCACGCTCGGCCGCGATCCGGATGCGCGGGGGCTCGCCCGACCGGAACTTGATCGCGTTCTCGAGCAGGTGGGTGAAGACGAGCGTGATCTCAGCCGGATCGCCGCAGACGACCGGAAGCGGGTCGTGCGTGACCACGGCCCCGGTCTCGCGGATCAGGTGGCGGTGGTCGCGCAGGACGTCGCGGATCACCTGCTCGCAGTCCACGAGCGAGAACGGCCGTTTCTTGGTCCCGACGCGCGAGAGGAGGAGCAGGTCCTGGACCAGCCCCTGCATCCGGAGGCCGCCCTCGACGATGTAGCCCAGGATCTCGTCCGCGTCCTCGTCGAGCCGGCCCCGGTACTGCCGCTCGAGGAGCTGGACATGCGAGACCACGGTCCGGACCGGTTCCTGCAGGTCGTGGCTGGCCACGTAGGCATACCGCTCGAGGTCCTCGTTCGAGACCTCGAGCTCGTCCACGGCGGCCCGGAGGCGCGCCTCGACCTCGACCCGGGCCGTGACGTCCTGGCCCTGGACCACGGTCGCCGTGACCGCGCCCGTCTCGTCGCGGAGCGTGGCTGCAGTCCAGAGCACGGTCCTCTCCGTGCCGTCGCGGTGACGGACCGGTCGCTCGACCCCGTCGGGGAGGTCCCGGACGTCGGCCAGTGTCGCGGCGAACCCGGGCAGGACCTCGTCGATCGGCCGGCCCGCAAGGCCCTGGGCGCTCCGGCCGGTCAGCCGCTCGAACGCCCGGTTCAGGCGCGTGACCCGGTCCCCGCTGTCGAGGACCAGGATCGGGCCCGGGGCGTGCTCGAGCAGGCTGTCCGCGTACTCGCGGGCCTCGCGGAGCTCGTTCGTCCGCGAGGAGAGGTCGTGAAAGAGGACGGCGTAGGGCCTTCGGACCCCGAACTCGACGATCGCCCGGGCAAAGAGGTAGAACGCGAGGAGGCGGAGCAGGTGCCCGAACAGGTTCAGGGCCCCTGTCCGGTCGAGGTAGAGCGCGAGGCAGACCTCGGCCGCCAGGTAGGCGCCGAGCGCGCCCAGGAGCGTCCGGAGCATCGCCTCGTCGAATGCGGCCCGCCGGCGGAAGAGGAGGAGCATGCCCAAGCCGATCATCAGCACGATCATTCCCTCGATCACGACCCCGGCCGGGGTCGCCCCCCCTCCCTCGACAACCACGCGCGGGAGGCGCCCGAGGGCGATCAGCCCGAGAAGGCCGGCGGTCGCGAGTGTATACGTCCCGAGGAGGGGCCCGGCCCGGACCTTCCGACCGATCGAGAGCGGGGCGGCGATCGCGGTCGCGCCGGCGAGGATACCCCCCGCGATCCAGAAGAGAGCCGCCGTGTCGGTCGTGGCTCCCGGTACGCCCAGCCCGTCGAATGCGAGCACGTGCAGGAGGGCCAGGCCGGCCACGAAGAGCAGGCCGACCCCGAGGACGAGGAAGTAGGCGTTCTCGAGGTACGGCCGGCTCGACCAGACGAGGATGAAGATCGCGAACGCCACGGCGACCGCCACGAGCTCGATCAGGGTTTGAAAGAGCAGATAGTCGGCCGCGGCGAGGACGAGGAAGCCCGCCGTCAGCAGCGCCGCCGCTCCGCCGAGCAGGAGAGTGCGCGAGGTGGAGGGAGCGACCGATGCCATGAGCATTTCTGATGCTCCCGCTCGTCGCTGAAGATGATAATGGTTTTCCTAGTGGTCGGTTGGCGGGCTCCGCCGGACCCGGGGGGTCCAGGTCCGGAGCAGGAGCGAGAGCGAGACGACCGTGACCGAGGAGAGGGCCATCGCGGCCGCGGCCCACTCGGGCCGGAAGACGATCCCCGTGAACGGGTAGATCACGCCGGCCGCGACCGGGATCAGGGCCGAGTTGTAGAAGAAGGCCCAGAAGATGTTCTGCCGGATCCGGCGCATCACCTTCCGGCCGAGCTCGAGCGCGGCGACCGCGTCGAGGAGGTCCGAGCGGATCAGCACGACGTCGCCCGACTCGATCGCGACGTCGGTCCCCGAGCCGATCGCGATCCCGAGCTCGGCCGTCGCGAGCGCGGGAGCGTCGTTGATCCCGTCGCCGACGTACGCGACCCGTTCGCCCGCCTCCTGGAGTCGCCGGACCTCATCGGCCTTCTCGCCGGGCAGGACCTCGGAGAGCACCCGGTCGATCCCGATGCGCCGGGCGATCGCGTCGGCCGTCCGCCGGTTGTCGCCCGTGATCATCGCGACCGAGAGGCCCATCGCCTTCAGGGCCGCGATCGCCTGCGGCGTCGTCTCCTTGACCGGGTCCTCGATCCCGATCACGCCCGCGGCCTCGCCGTCGACACCCACGAAGACCGCGGTCTTCCCCGCCTCCTCGAGGGCGCGGGCGGCCTCGTCGGCCCCGGGCGGCAGGGCGATCCCGCGGTCGGCCAGGAGCGAGCGCGAGCCGACCAGCACCTCGCGGCCGTCCACGCGCCCGCTCACCCCGCGCCCGGCCAGGGTGTCGAAGCCGTCGGCCTCTCCGACGGGCACCCCCTCGGCCCCGGCCGCGTCCACGACCGCGAGCGCGAGCGGGTGCTGCGAGTTCGCCTCGACCGCGGCCGCGAGCGAGAGGACGGCTCCGCGATCGAGCCCGAGGGGCAGCACGTCCGTGACCGCGGGTGCGCCGCGGGTCAGCGTCCCCGTCTTGTCGAACGCGACGAGCGTGACCCGCTCCGCGTTCTCCAGCGCCTCGCCGCTCCGGACCAGGACGCCGAGCTCGGCCCCGCGCCCGACCCCGACCGTGACCGCCGTCGGGGTCGCGAGCCCGAGCGCGCAGGGGCAGGCGACCACGAGGACCGAGATCAGCGCGGTCAGGGCGAAGAGGAGGGTCGCGCCGAGCAGGAAGTACCAGGCCGCGAACGCGGCGATCGCGATCGCGAGCACGACCGGGATGAACCAGGTGACGGCCCGGTCCGCGATCCGCTGCACGGGAGGGCGCGAGCCCTGGGCCTGCTCCACGAGCGCGATGATCTGGGCGAGCACGGTCTCGCGCCCGACGCGCTCGGCCCGGAACCGGAGGACCGAGTTCTGGTTGATCGTGCCCCCGACCACGTCGTCCCCCGCACGCTTGGCCACCGGGACGGGCTCGCCCGTGATCATGGACTCGTCCACGAAGCTCTCGCCCTCCTCGACCTCACCGTCGACCGGGACCCGCTCGCCCGGCCGGACCAGCACCAGGTCGCCCGGCACGACGTCCTCGATCCGGACCTCGGCCTCGGCTCCGTCCCGGAGCACGGTCGCGGTCCTGGGCGCGAGGTTCATCAGGGCCCGGATCGCCTGGCCCGTCCGGCCCTTGGCCCGGGCCTCGAGGTACCGGCCCAGGGTCAGGAACGCGGCGAGCATCAGGGCCGTCTCGTAGAACATGAACTCGTGCGAGAGGACGAACCCGAGGGTGCCCATCACCGACGCGACATAGGCGACCCCGATCCCCATCGCGTACATCACGTCCATGTTCAGGGTCCGGTTCCGGAGGCCGAGCCAGGCCGCGCGGAAGATCGGGGCCGCGACATAGACGAAGGCCGGTGTCGCCACGGCGAGGTGAATCCAGGAGAGGATGTGCATGGGGACCCCGAGAGGGAACCACATCGAGAGCATCAGGGGGATGGCGACGCCGAACCCGACAAGGATGCGCCGGCGCTTGTCCGCCAGGTCCGCCTCGACCGCGGCCCGCTCGGCCTCCTCGGAGAGCTCGCCCTCGAGTCCGAGGTACTGGTACCCGGCCGCCTCGACCGCATCGCCCATCTCGCGGACCGTCACGAGGGAGGGGTTGTAGACCACGTGCGCCCGCTCGGTCGCGAGGTTGACCTGCGCTCCAGTGACACCCGGGACCGAGCGGAGGGCCTCCTCGATCGTCTGGACGCACATGGCGCAGACCATGCCGCCGACCCGGAGCGTCGCCTCGGCGTGGACGACGCCGTACCCGGCATCGACGACGGCCCGTTCGAGCGCGGTGAGGTCGGTCTTCTCAGGGTCGTACTCGACCTCGGCCGTGTTCGCGGCCAGGTTGACCCGGGCCGAGCGGACGGCCGGGTCGTTCTTCAGGGCCTCCTCGACCGCGAGCGAGCAGGTCGCGCAGTGCATGCCCGAGAGCTTCAGCGCGGCGCGCCGGGTCTCGCCCCATTCATCGGCCATTACCGACTCCTCTACGGGCCGAGAGAAAAAGCTGCCGCGTCGGAGGCTCGAACGGGTCTCCTGGAGGGCGGAATAAGCGAGATCCGGCCTCAACCGGGTTCATCGTCCGCCCAGAAGAAGCAGGCCGGCCACCACGAATGCGGTTATTCCCTGCACCACGGAGAGATCGGCCAGTGTCACTTTCGGCCCGAGCGACCTGCCGAACAGGGCAATACCGGTCGGCAACCCCGTCCTGATGGTCCCGATGCCGAGGTGGAGCGAGCGGGAGAGCGTGTATAAGAGGAGACAGTCGATCATCGTCAATCCTTCTTTTACAGCGATCGTCCCGGTTGCGGAGATCGCAGCCACCTGGCTCGCCAGGCTCGCCGCAAACACGGCGATGCTCGACCCGGGCAGACCGAGATGACCCAGGAAGGGCGCCAGCAGGGACGTGGAGAGTTCCAGCCCGCCCGTGTTCACCAGGACGATCGTCGCCGCCCCGGTCGGGACGAGGACGAGCGCGATCCTTCCGAACTCACGGACACTCTCTCCC
This sequence comes from Methanoregulaceae archaeon UXB-2016, assembly GCA_004332335.1. Lineage (GTDB taxonomy): Archaea > Halobacteriota > Methanomicrobia > Methanomicrobiales > Methanospirillaceae > UBA288. Next base: position 8,473 of record SISS01000044.1, read on the forward strand.
ACACAGTGCGTGATCGTGCCCTTCCAGGTGCCGGGCGGGGTCCGGGATGCCGCATGGTGCAGGTGCGAACGCCCGGCCTCGTCCGGAGACGACCTCTGCAGCACCCTTCCGACGACGACCCCTGTCGTGGCGATGCCCAGACAGATGAGGAACTCCACGACGAGTACGCCGCTCCCTATCCGCAGTCCGAAGACGGAGAGCGCGACGGGCCCGAGAAAGAAGACGGTGCTGTTGATGCTCCTCGGGAGATACGAGATCAGGACCGCGACGAGCACCTCCTCCTCCGCGAGGGCGCCGGCGTGATAGGATTCGGAGAGCATGCCGAGCCCCGCCCAGGAGTTGAAGAGGTACAGGGAGACGGCCACTGAACAACCTGCCGGAAGGTGCGCGGCCCGGGTGAGATACGACATCGGTGTCCCGACAGCATCGAAGTACGGCGACGCCCTGATCAGGTTGGCGATCAGGAACCCGATAAAGATGAACGGGAGGGTCAGCTCGCAGAACCGCACGATCTCTCCGGCGATACCCGTCAGGTCCATCAGCGGCGCACCGGTCTGCCGGTCCCACGCCCTTCGGCGCGGAGTCCGGACCCCCGGCGGCCCCGGTCATCCAGTCTGTCCGACTCCCCGGTGCTCGCGGGCCACAGAAGCATACACGTCCTCCATCCTGTCCACGAACCCGTCCCTCTCGTACATCGTACCCGCTCCCCCGTCGAACCAGAGTATAGTGTCGCACATGATGCGCATCACGTCGGGATCGTGCGAGATGAAGACGTACGATACCCCGGTCTCCCGCTGGAGCTCCTGCATCAGCCTCAGCACCTGCGCCTGCACCGATACGTCGAGCATCGACGTGGGTTCGTCGGCCACGATCAGCCTCGGTCGTACAGAGAAGATCCGGGCAAGGATCGCCCGCTGGACCTCGCCCCCCGAGAGCTGGTGGGGATACCGGTCCAGGTGCTCGTCCCGCAGTCCGACCCGCGCGATCAGGGGCTGGAGCTCGTCGAGCGCTCCGTCGAGGCTGAGTCCCCGGTGGACCATCAGCAGTTCAGCCACGCTCTCCGCGAGGGTTCTTCGGGGATTGAGCGAGACCTCCGGATGCTGGAAGACCATCTGGAAGGATGGGCGGAGGCTCCGCAACTTCTTCGGGCCGAGACGGAACAGGTCCGCTCCCAGCATCGTCACCGTCCCCGTGGTCGGCCGCTCCAGGCGCATGACGCAGCGCCCGAGGGTTGACTTGCCCGACCCGCTCTGGCCGAAGAGGCCGAGGGTGGCGCCGCGGTCGACCTCGAACGAGACTCCGGAGAAGATCGCTCCGTGGCCGTACGACTTCGACAGACCGGTCACGCAGAGAACGGGTGATGACACCGGACACCTCCATCCGGTCCTTCCTGGGTCAGGAGCGGGTGTTCAAGACCGCACCTGTCGGTGCCGCAGGAGCACCGGTCCGCAAAGGCACATCCCTTCGGCAGTGCCGTGAGGCTCGGGCTCTGTCCTGGGAGCGGGGCGAGCCCGTTCTTCGGGATCGCCCGGATCAGGGCGCGGGTATAGGGGTGGCGGGGAGCCGAGAAGACCTGTGCGGCCGTCCCGATCTCTACGATCTCTCCTGCATAGAGGACCGCGATCCTGTCGCAGATCCGCTCCGCGAGGTCCAGGTCGTGGGTGATCAGCAGCAGGGCCGCCTGCCCCGTCGTATGAATCTCCCGCAACAGCCGCGCCGTGGTCTCCCGGGCGCGATAGTCGAGCCCCTTGGTCGGCTCGTCCGCGATGATCAACCCGGGATCTCCTCCAAGCGCGATGCTCGTCGCAAGACGCTGTCGCATGCCCCCCGAGAGCTGATGCGGGTACTCCCGCTCGATCCGATCCACCGGGACCAGTCCGACTGCCGCGAGCAGCTCTCGCGCTCTCACCCGGGCTGCGGTTCTCGACCGGCCCTGTGACTCGAAGAACTCCGCGATCTGTCGCCCGCTGGCCATGACCGGGTTCAGGGCTCCGGATGGGTTCTGCGGGATCAGGGAGATGGAGGACCCTCTCAGGGCATGGATGGCCGACTCGGAGAGGGCGGTGAGGTCCTGGCCGGAGAAGATGATCCGGCCGGCGATCCGGGTGCCGGACGGGAGCAGCCGGATGATCGCCTGGCCGATCACGGACTTGCCGGAGCCGGTCTCCCCGACGAGCCCCAGCACCTCGCCGGCCTCCAGGCGGAACGAGATATCGCGCGAGGCGTGGACGGCGCCCTGACGGGTCGGAAAGTGGACGTTGAGCGACTGCACGTCCAGCAGGGTCATAGGGGGATCACCTGCTCCTCGCGGGTGTCGAGGATCTCCCGCAGCCCTTCGCCCAGGATATTGAAGAGGAGGACGACGCCGGTTATCGCGAGCCCGGGCACGATCACGTTCAGCGGCGCCATGCGGATGAACTCCTTGCCGGCCCCGATCATCGCTCCCCACTCAGGTATACCCGGAGGGATGCCGAGACCGAGGAAGCTCAGGCCCGCGGTCGCGAGGATCACGTGGCCGATATCGAGGGTCGCCAGGATCAGGACCGGCATGATCGCGTTGGGCACCAGGTGCCGAACCATGATGAGACGGTCGGGGAGCCCGCCGGTGCGGGCGGACAACACGTAGTCCATATTCTTCACCGAGAGCACCTGTCCCCGCATGAGCCGGGCATAGGTCGCCCACTGGGAGAGGGCGAGGGCCAGGACCATGTTGAGCACGCCGGCCCCGATCAGCCCGAGGAGGGCGAGCGAGAAGATGATGCCGGGGAACGCGAGGAAGAGATCGACACAGCGGGAGAGCCCCTCGTCGACTATCCCCCCGTAGTACGCGGCCATGCACCCCACCGTCGTCCCGACGGCAAAGGCGATCCCCACCGTCATGAACGCGATCAGGAGCGAGGTCTGCGCACCGTACAGTGTCCTGCTGAAGAGGTCCCGGCCGAGGTAGTCCGTCCCCCAGGGATGGGCCGAGGACGGTCCCTGGTTCTTCTCCTTGAGATTGGTGGTGCCGGGATTGTACGGTGCGATCAGCGGAGCGCAGATTGCGGCAGCCACGAGGAGTCCCAGGAGGACCAGGCCGATCTGGAACCCGGGACGTCTCCGTATCTCCCGTCTCCATCGTCCGGACGATGTCTCTGCGGTCTGCTCCGCCTTCGGCTTCCACACCGGCGGGATGGTTGTCAGTGGTTCACTCATAACTGATCCTCGGGTCGATGATTCGGTAGAGCAGGTCGACAGAGAGGTTTACGACCAGAAACATCGTGACGATCACGACGATGCAGGAGGTCACGATCGGGATGTCGTGCGAGAAGACCCCGTCCACGAGCAGGTGGCCGATGCCGGGCCAGGCGAAGATGTTCTCGATGATGACCGCCCCGGCAAGCAGGTGCCCGAAGTACACGCCGAGTACGGTCGTCACCGGGATGAGCGCGTTCTTGACGGCATGGTTCCAGACGATCTGCCCGAACGAGAGGCCTTTTGCGACGGCGAAGGTGATGTACGGCTGACCGAGGGTCTCGAGCATGCTCGTCCTGACGATCCGCACCACGACCGCGGTCGGATGAAGGGCCAGGGCGAGAGCGGGCAGGACGAGGTGGGCCGGCGTACCGTACCCGGTCACGGGAAGCCAGTTCAGGGTCAGGGAGAAGACGAGCATCAGCATCAGCGCGATCCAGAACGAGGGAAAGGAGATGCTGAAGACGGTGGCACACCGGACGATCAGGTCGCCGGCCCTGTTCTCACGAACGGCCGAGTAGATCCCCAGCGAGATGCCCGCGACGATCACGATCAGCATGCTCGTGGCGGCGAGGATGAGGGTCGGCGGCAGGGCGAGCGTGAGCAGGCGCGTGACCGGCTCGTGATAGACGAACGAGGTGCCGAGGTCGCCATACCGGACCGCTCGATAGACCCAGTTCAGGTACTGCTGCCAGAGGGGATCCACGAGGTCGTACTGGTCCGAGACCTCGGTGATCATCTGCTCGGAGACCTCATCCTCCAGGCCCACCAGGGTGTGGCGGGCGATCGTCTCGGCCGAACCCCCCGGCACGGCATGCAGCAGCACGAACGCGAGGGCCGAGGCCGCAACGATGGTCAGGACCAGGAAGGCGAGGCGCTTGATAAGGTAGTGGTGCATGTGCACTCCCGAAGATGGGATGGAGGAGATGGGGGCTGCCGGGGTTCCCTATCCCGTCAGCGTCATGTTCGCGTCCATCCGGAGATCGTGGGCGGTCGGGTCGAACCGGTATCCGGTGACCGTATCTTTGTGCGCGATGGTCACACCGTAATCCGCAAGGGGGATGGAGATCATCTCATCGTAGATGTCTGCTTCGATCTTGTTGAACTTCGCATACCGCTCCTTGAGATCGTCGGTCTGCTTGGCATCGTCGATCCGGGCGTCGAGCGTCGGATTGCTGTACTTGCCGCTGTTGGCGTACCCGTCCGTCCTGAACCACGTGTCGATGATATACCCCGGGTCGGGGATCATGGCGATGTTTGCAGGGACCATGAGCAGGTCGTAGTTCATGGCCTTCTGCCGGTCGGTGGAGGCGGCACTCGCCATGATCTCCACCCTGGCATCGATCCCGATCTCCTTGAGGTACTGGCCGATCGCCTCCGACATCGGCGGCAGTCCCGGGCGCTCCTGGGCCGAGACCAGGTCGATGGTGAACGGCCTTCCGTCCTTCTCGACGATCCCGTCGCCGTTCGTGTCCCGATATCCGGCCTCGGCGAGCAGGGCCTTCGCCTTCTCAGGGTCGTACGGCAGGGCCTGCATCGAGGTGTTGAACCAGGCCATCGACGGGATATAGAGGCCCCGGGCCGGGGCACCGACGTTGTACAGAACGTGGTCGACGATGTCGTCGCGATTGATCGCGAGCGAGATCGCCTGCCGGACCCGCTTGTCCTGGAGGGCCGGGCGCTGGAAGTTCACGACCATCCGGTACACCCGCGGTGTCAGGTAGGTGTCGACCGTGACCCCCGGGAGGTCGTTGAGTCGCTGTACCTCGTTCATCGGGACGTCGACCGTGAAGTCGACCTCACCCTTCTCGATCGCGAGCGCACGCGCATTCGAGTCCGGGATCCCGGTCATCACCATTCCCGGAAGCTGTACGGGGCCGCCCCACCAGTGCGGGTTCCTCTTCACCGTGAAGGTGCGTGTCTGCTGGTCGAACGAGTCGAAGACCATCGGCCCGGTCCCGATCGGCGTGGTGAAGTTGCCCGCAGCGTCGAGCGAGTCGGGGTGAATGATCGCCATATTGGGGTAGTGGAGGGCCTCGGGCAGGATCGGATTCGGCTTGCTGGTCGTGATCTCGATCGTATGGGCATCGATCACCCGGCTCGAGTCGTAGTCCATGAACTGCCGGTTCTGGGCGTTCAGCCTGGCGGCGCGGTCGAGCGAGAACTTCACCTCGCTGGCGGTCATCGGCTGGCCGTTATGGAACGACACGTTCTCACGGAGCGCGATCTCCCAGGTGACGGGCGATGTCCGTCTCCAGGTGGTCGCCAGGTTCGGGATCAGCTTGAAGTCCTGGTCCGCCCCGATCAACGCCTCGGTTACGATCGCCTTCTCGGTGATGAAGACGCCGCTGTTCATCGGATCGAAGCCCGTGATCAGCCAGAGTTCGCCGAACTTTAGGGGCTGCTCCTCTCCCGCCAGGGCCGCCTGGGTCGTTGTCGTGCGGTTCTGTACCGCCGTGCCGGCCTGTGTGCCGGTATTCGTGCAACCGGCGATGACGGTTCCCGCAATCAGCAGGAACAGCAGTAAACAGGTGAAGTGGGTTCGTGTGGTCATGAAGATCATCCTGTTGTCGTCCTCTTGCCTGTGAGGAGGTAGTAGCTCTTGCTCGGCGCGATCCGCCGGTACCAGGCCTGGCGCTGCCGCTGCATGTCGCGGATATACATCAGGTCCTGGAATTTCATCCCGGAGAAACCTGCGTCCCTGAGATAGGCGAGGGCGGCCTCTTTCGGTACGCCCCCGTCGTGGGGGAGTTGGCTCCGGAGGTCGCTATCGTAGGAACGGTGATGGGTATCGCCCCGCTCCATGAGTCGGGTCAATCCGTTTCCCAGGGACCGCCTGATCTGTGTCGAAAACTGTTTGTCGTCCCAGATGCCGTCGATGATCAGGAGCCTTCCTCCCGTCTTCAGGACCCGGTGCCACTCTTTCAGGGCGATCCCGGGGTTCGGCAGGGTCCAGAGCAGGTGGCGGTTGACGACGAGGTCGAAGGACCCGTCCTCGAACGGAATGGCCTCGGCGTCGCCTGTCCGGAGATCGATGGCGAGCCCCTGTGCCGTTGCCTTTCGCCGGGCATGTGCCATCATGGCTTCCGAGAGGTCGACGCCGGTGACTCGGTGTCCCAGCTCGGCGAACAGGAGCCCCATGGCTCCCGTGCCGCACCCGATGTCGAGTACGGAAAGCGGGGATGCCGGCAGGTCCCGGCTCAGCTCCTGTTTCCATGCGTCTTTCTCCTCCCGGGTTTCGATTGCATGGCCCGGGCTGCTGTCGTATGTTTCAGACGAGTGGTCCCAGCTCTTCCGGACCGCGTCCTTGATCTCGCTATCATTGTTCATCATACCGGCTCACTCTGCCAATTCTGTGTCGAACGGGGGAACGTGGTTCGGCACGGTGCCCCGTTGTCGTTGAGAGAACGATCGGTGAAGCATGCGTCAGAGACGAATGAACTCCGGTGTCACAACCAAAAAGAAAATATGTTGTCTTCAGTGTTATAAACTTTTCAATTTGTATTACTGAGTGGATGAAATATTTACAAATGTATGAATTGCTCGGTCGAACAGAGATCGAGTCGAGATCTGAGGAAGAATCGGGCGAAAAAAAAGGGGAAGGGTGAGCCGGTTTAGACCCGGCCGAACTCGTCCTCGAACCGGACGATGTCGTCCTCCTCGAGGTACTCGCCGATCTGGACCTCGATCACCTCGAGCGGGATCCGGCCCGGGTTGCCGAGGCGGTGGCGCTGGCCGGTCTTGACGAAGGTCGACTCGCCCTTCGCGAGCAGCCGGACCTCGCCGTCGAGCTCGACCTCGGCCGTCCCCGAGACCACGATCCAGTGCTCGGAGCGGTGGTGGTGGAGCTGGAGCGAGAGGCGCCGCTCGGGCCGGACCGTGACCCGCTTGATCTTGTAGGCCCTGTTCTCCTCGAGGACCTTGTACGAGCCCCAGGGGCGGTGCTCTTCGCGGTGGTGCACGACCACGGGATCGCCGGCCGCCTTGAGCATGGCCACGAGTTCGCGGACCCGGCCCGTCTCGGGCTTGGCCGCGACCAGGAGCGCGTCGTCCGTGTCGACCACGACCAGGTCGTCGACCCCGATCAGGCCGACCCGTTTGTTGCCGGCCCGGACGAAGTTGTTGTGCGCGTCGAGGTAGAGGGCCTCGCCCGCGTTCCCGTCCTGGTCCACGTGGGGCTCGGCCCCGGCGAGCGCGGCGAAGTCCCCGAGGTCGGACCACTCGGCGTGGAGGGGCACGACCGCGACGCGGTCCGAGTGCTCGAGCAGGCCGTAGTCGATCGAGACCGAGGGCATGGCCGCATAGTCGGGGGGCAGGGTCGAGACCCCGGCCGCCACCTCGGGCTGGTAACGGGCGAGCTCCTCGAAGAAGACCCCGGTCGAGAGGAGGAACATCCCCGAGTTCCAGAGGTACCCGTCGCGGAGGTACTGCTCGGCCGTCGCGCGGTCGGGCTTCTCGACGAATGCGTCGACGGCAAAGCCGCCCGGGAGCGGCGCGCCCGGCCGGATGTAGCCGTACCCGGTGTGGGGCGTGTCGGGGGCGATCCCGAAGGTCACGAGCCTCTCCCGGGCGAGCGGCTCGGCCCCGCGGATCGCCTCGAGCGCCGTCTCCTCGAGGAGGTGGTCGCTCGGAAAGACCGCCGCGGTCGCCTCGCCATTCGCCTCGCGGATAGTGGCCATGGCCCACGCGATCGCGGGCAGGGTGTTCCGGCCCTCGGGCTCGGCCAGGAGGTGGGCGTCGTCGCACCGGCCTCTGAGCGCCTCGACCTGGTCGCGGATCAGGTAGCGGTGGGCCTCGTTCGTGACCACCCAGACGCCCTCGTTGCCGGCGAGGGCCCGGGCTCGTACCCAGGTTCGCTGAAAGAGCGACCGGTCCCCGACCGGGAGGAACTGCTTCGGGTACTGCTCCCGTGAGAGCGGCCAGAGCCGGGTCCCCGAGCCGCCGGCGAGGATGATGCAGTGCATGGATCTTCGTTGGCCCCGGCGGAGGTTAAGGTTCGCGGAGATGCGTGCGGCGGGCGGCCTCGCGCCGGACGATCGCGAGCCCCGCTCCGAGCCCGAGGAGGATGTTCAGGTGGTAGACGATCAGGCGCCAGAGGACGATCAGGACCCCGAGGGCCGAGGACGGGACGAAGAGCCCGTAGAGCGAGGCGGCCGAGGCCTCGGCGATCCCGGCCCCGCCCGGCGTGAACGGCAGGAGCGCGATCACGTTGACGAGCATCTGGCAGAGGAGCGAGAGGAGCCAGTGCGGCGGCAGGCCGAGCGCGAGGAGCACGAACGAGGCGACCAGGAAGTCGAGGACCCAGTACCCGGCCGAGCAGAGAAGGGCGAGGGCGAGGTGGAGCCGGCCCTGGCCCGCGAACCGGCGGACCGCGGCGTGGAAGTGGTCGACCTCACGGTCGAGCCGGTCCTCGAGCCCCGCGAGCCGGCAGGCGAACCGGCTCGGGAGGGCCCGGCAGAGGGCGCCGCCGATCGTCCGGACGGCGCGCTTGAGCCTGTCCGGCGACCGGACCGCGAGGAGGAAGAGGCCGAAGAAGGCGAGGACGAGGAGCCCGATCGCGGGCACGAGAGGCCCGCCGTCGACCCCGAGGGAGGCGAGCTGCCCCCCGAGCAGGACGACCGCGAGCGAGACGGCCGCGAGGAGCAGGAGGAAGTCGAGGAGCCGCTCGGTCACGACCACGGCGGTCGCGTCCCCGGCGCGGAGGCCGGCCCGGTAGAGCTCGTGGACCCGGACGGGCTCGCCCCCGGCCGAGGAGGGGGTGACCGCGGCTGCAAGGATGTTCGCGAGCACGATCGAACCGCAGGCGCGGAGCGGCACCCGGTACCCGAGCCCGGCCGAGAGGAGCCGGAGCCGGCCCGTCCAGCAGAGGAGGGCGGCCCCGTGCGAGAGGAGCGCGACCCCGATCCAGCGCCAGTCGAGCCGGCCGAGGGCCGCGAAGGTCGCCTCGTCCACGGTCAGGGCGAGCACGATCCCGAGCACGAGGGCCGAGAGCGAGACCGAGACGAAAAGCCAGCCGCGCTGCCGCATCCTACACCGCGAAGAGGGATCGGTCCCCGGCGATTCCGACGAGCCCGGCCCGGACCCCGGCGTCGAGCCACCCGTAGCCGTACGAGAGGAGGGCGAGCGCGGCCTCCTGGTCCGAGTCGAGCCGGGCTCCGCCGAGGACCGAGCAGCACCGGGCGACCCGGAGGACGGCCTCGGCGGCCCCCCGGGCCGGGCTGGCCGGATCGGGCGCGGGCCGGGCCGCGGCGACCGCGCCCTCGAGCATGGCCGCGTACCGCCGGCTCTTCTCGTCGAGCTGCCCGGCCCGATCGGCCGGGACCACGCCCGTCGGGGGCGGACAGTCGGGCCCTCTCCCCCCCGCGAGGCCGAGCGCCACGGCCGCGTCGAGCCAGCCCAGCGCGTACGTGACGGCCGCGAGCGCGTTCACCGGGTCGCTCCGCCCGGCAAAGGTCGCGGCGTCGGCACGGTAGGCCCGGACCATCCCCAGGCAGTCCTCGGCCACAGGCCGGAGGAGCGCGCCCGCGGGCGGGCAGGGGGAGGTCGCGGCCAGCCTGCGGTCGAGGGCCCCGAAGACGGCCTCGAAGGTCATAGCCGGGCGAAGACGGCGAGGTACTCCTCCTCCATCGGGTGGAGGGGGCCGGGCACGACCAGGATGTGGAGCGGGCCGCCGAACTCGACTGCGCGGAGCTCGTCGGCCGTGCCGGCCGCAACCACGGGCGCGGGCGAGCCGGCCCGGGCGACCCCGATGTACCGCTCGATCGCGAAGCCGAGGGCCGGGGCCTGCTCCTCGAGGAGGCCGACCGCCTCGGCGATCCGCATGAACCGGTTCGGCTGGATGTCGAGGTAGACGAGCGTGTGGAGGCCGTCGGCCAGGTTCTGCCGCACCACCACGGCGGGCGTGGTCGGGCGCCAGTTCCCGTGCGGAAACGGGAGCGAGCAGGAGCGGCCGAAGCGGTAGTTCTGGAGGCCGGCCAGGCCCGCGACCGCGGTCGCGATCGAGGCCCCGTGGACGATCCCGGTCGGGATGCCCAGGGCGTGGGCCCGGAGCCGGAGGTCGATGTGCGTGGTCGAGACCATCGGGTCGCCCGGGACGCAGAACGCGGCCGTCCCGTCCCGCGCGGCCTCGAGGACCGCGTCCGGCCGGTTCTCGACGTCCTCGCGCCCGAGGACCGTGACCTCCCGCCCCCAGGCCGCTCCCATCGCGGCCGGGTCGGCCCCCATCAGGACCGAGGTGTAGCCCTCGAGAAAGACCCGGTCCGCCTCCTCGATCACGCGACGGCCCCGGAGCGAGACGTCCTCGAGGTCCCAGAGCCCGAGCCCGACGAACCAGAGCATTCAGGCCCCCCCCGCGGGGCATAGGGCGATCCGGTTGGTGTTCATTCGCCGAAGCTCTTGGAGCCGGCGGTCATAAGGGCTTTGGTGGCGCCGTCACCCGGCCACGAAGTGGATCAGGGCCCCGATGCCGAGCCCGAGCCCGACCGTGTAGAGCGTGATCAGGGCCGCGACCCGGCTGCCGAGCTCGCGCCGGAGGACCGCGACCGTCGAGATGCACGGGACGAAGAGGGTCGAGACGATCGCGAAGATGTAGAGCTGGATCCCGGTCATGACCGTGTCGAGGGATGCCGTGCCCGCGAGCACGACCAGGGTCTCGAAGGCCATCTCCTTTCGGAGGATCCCGAAGAGGAGCGCGGTCGAGGCGTAGTCCGGCAGGCCCAGGAGGCCCTCCGAGACTGGGGCGAAGGCGGCCTGGAACGCGGCGATCGCCCCGTAGTACCCGAGCAGGCCGAGCACGACGCTGCTCACGAGCAGGAGCGGCATCGCGATGTACAGGAACTCCTTGATCCGGAGCCAGGACTTGAGCAGGACCATGTCCGGGCGCGGGCGGCGGAGCTGCGGCATCTCGAGGACCATGCCGAACTGGGGCCCCGGCGCGACCCGGCTGAGGATCAGGCCCGTCAGGACGATCAGCACGAGCACCACGAGGTAGATCGAGAAGGCGGCCGCAAGGGAGACGAACGAGGCCACGATCCCCGAGATCACGACCGTCCGGGCCGAGCAGGGGACCATCGTGATCAGGAAGGCCGCGATGATCCGTTCGCGCCGGGTCGCGAGGAGGCGGGTGCCCATGAGCGCCGGGACGTTGCAGCCGAACCCGATCACGAGCGGGATGATCGCCTCGCCGTGGAGGCCCATCCGGTGCATGGCCCGGTCGGCGAGGAACGCGGCCCGCGACATGTACCCCGAGTCCTCGAGGAGCGCGAGGAGGACATAGAACGTGAAGATGTACGGGAACGCGATCCCGAAGCCCGACTGGAGGGCGAGCCCGACGGCCCGCAGGACCTCCTTTGCCAGCGGGTGGAGGTCGAGGGCTGCGATCGGGTTGAGCAGGCCGAACTCGAAGGCCCGGACGATGTACTCCTCGAGCACGCCGCCCACGAGGAAGACCACGAGGAGCATGGCCATGAGCACCCCGACCAGGATCGGGACGCCCGGCACGGTCCGGGTGAGGAGGCGGTCGAGGGCCGCCCCCACGCCGACCCCCGCCGAGCGGACGACCTCGTCTGCGATAGTCCCGGCATGGTTGTGCCGGTTCGTGGTGATGATCTGCCCGGCCGACATCCGGTGCCGGCGCCCGATCTCCTCGCCGACCGCGCCGGCCGCATCGAGGAGATCCGGATCGTCCCCGAGCCCCTGGAGGGCCTGGAGGGCGATCCGCCGGTCCACCCCGAAGGTCCGCGCGAGCGAGTGGACCGCGGCCTCGACATGATGGTCGTACGGGACCTCGACCGTGGCGGCCCGGGCCTCGAGCACGGCCGTCGGGAGGATCCGGTCGATCCCCTGCCCGGTCGCGGCGGAGGTCGCGAGCACGGGGATGCCGAGGAGGGCCGCGAGCCGCTCCGTGTCGACCGCGATCCCGCGGCGGGCGGCCTCGTCGACCATGTTGACGACCGCTGTCATGGGCCGGCCGTACTCGGCGACCTGGAGGAGGAGGTAGAGGTTCCGTTCGAGCCGGGTCGCGTCCAGGACCGCCACGAGCGCCGTGACCGCATCGTCGTCGATCACCCGCCGGACCAGCGCCTCGGTCTCGGCCCCGTCCTCGAGCGAGTAGACCCCGGGGAGGTCGAGGACCTCGATCCGCTCGCGCTGAAAGCAGGAGCGGCCCGAGAGGAGGTCGACCGAGGAGCCGGGGTAGTTGCCGATCTCGACCCCGACCCCGGTCAGGTGGTTGAAGATCAGGGACTTGCCCACGCCGGGGTTCCCGACGAGCGCGATCTTCAGGGGCATGGGGTCGCGAGCACCGTGGCCGCGCACTCGGGTGAGAGCCCGATCTCACAGCCCTTGACCTCGATCACGACCGCATGGTTCGAGAGCCGGCGGCGGACGACGACCTCCTCGCCCGGCACGACCCCCATGTCCATGAGCCGTCGGTACCGGCCGCAGGGGCGCACGGCCGTGATGCAGACCCGCTCGCCCTCGCCGTAGTCCAGCAGGGGGTGCCCCTCCGCCTCCTCCCCGCTCCCCTCGCAGGGGCGTTCGCAGGGGGCCGGGCAGTGGAGGTGGTCGGCGAGGCGCGCGATCGCCTCGTCCGAGACCCCGTGCTCGAGCGTGCAGGCCTCGCGGTTCGCGGCCTCGCGGGCCATGCCGAGCTGCTCGAAGAAGCAGGCGAGGGTCCGGTGGTGGCGGGCGATCCGGCGGGCGATCCGGTGCCCCTCGGGGCTCAGCCGGAACTCCCCCCTGCCGTCACGTTCGAGCCGGCCGTGGACCACGGCTCTGTCCTCGAGCCTGGCCAGGGCCTCCGGTTCGAGCTCGAGCCGGGCGGCGAGGGCGGCCCGGTCGATCCCGGGGGCCTCGAGGAGGGCCTCCAGCAGGTCCTCCTCGCGATCGGTGGCCGGCTCGGTCATGATCATGCTGTTCCACGCGCCGACGGTTATGGCTTGTGGACGTCCATCACGAAGACTGATATGGAGGAATGACGTCGTACACTCAAAGGTGTGATCACGTGGACTGCACGAACCGTCAGGTCGCCGAGACGCTCCGGCTGATCGGCCAGCTCCATGAGGTCCGGGGCGGCAGCCCGTTCCGGGTCCGGGCGTTCATGAACGGGGCCGACGCGATCGAGCACCTCTCCCGGCGGGTCTCCGGGCTCACGGTCGACGAGCTGATGGCCCTCGGCGGAGTCGGCGAGCACCTCGCGGCCGTGGTCCGGGAGATCTGCGAGACCGGGTCCAGCGCCGAGCTCGAGGCGCTCCGGGCCGAGGTGCCGGCCGACCTCCTCGAGCTCCTCCGGGTCGAGGGGGTCGGGCCGAAGACGGCGGGCCGGCTCTGGCGCGAGCTCGATGTCACCTCGGTCGCCGGGCTGAAGGAGGCCGCGGAGGAGGGGCGGATCCGGCGGCTGAAGGGGTTCGGGCCGAAACGAGAGGCCGAGCTCCTCCGGGGGGCCGAGCGGTACGCGGGGAGCGACCGGCGGATGACCCGCGCGGCCGCCGACACCCTGATCGCGGGTCTTGCCACGGTGCTGACGCCGGGCCGGTACACGGTCGCGGGCTCCTACCGCCGCGGCACGGCGACGATCGGAGACATCGACCTGGTCAGCTGCGAGCCCCCGTCCGAGGTGAACCCGCGCCTCCGCCTGCTCGCGGACGAGGTGATCGAGGAGGGCGATCGCCGGACCTCGATCCGGTACCGGGGCGAACGGGTCGACATCCGGTTCACAACCCCGGCCGAGCTCGGGCCGATGCTCCTCTACCTGACCGGCTCGAAGGCCTTCAACATCAAGCTCCGGGATAGGGCCCTGCTCGAGGGCCTCCGGATCAACGAGTACGGGATCGCGGGCCGGGGCGGCGGGAACCTCACGACCTTTCCGGACGAGGCGGCCATGTTCGCCGAGCTCGGTCTGCCGTACATCCCGCCCGAGCTCCGCGAGGACCGCGGCGAGATCGAGGCGGCCGAGCACGGAACCCTCCCGATCCTCGTGACCGCCGCCGATCTTCGCGGCGACCTCCACGTCCACTCGAACTGGTCGGACGGGACCCTCTCCCTCGCCGAGCTCGCAGCCGAGGGGGCGCGCCGGGGGCACGAGTACCTGATCGTCTCGGACCACTCGGAGACGCTCAAGGTCGCCCACGGCCTCTCGGCGCGCGAGCTCGCCGAGCAGGGGCACACGATCGAGATGATCAACCGCGACTCGCCCTGCCGGCTGATCGCCGGGGTCGAGGTCGACATCCTCACGGACGGGACCCTCGGCCTCCCGGACCGGGCCCTCGCCGACCTCGAGCTCGTGATCGCCTCGCTCCACGGCGGCCTCCGCCAGGAGCAGGACCTGGTGACCCGCCGGGTGATCGCCGCGTGCGAGAACGAGCACGTGGACATCATCGGCCATCCGACGGGCCGGCTGATCGGCCGGCGCGAACCGGCCGCGCTCGACCTCGCCCGCGTGATCGAGGCCGCGGCCGAGCATGGGACCGCGCTCGAGATCAACGCCTCGCCGTACCGGCTCGACCTCGAGGACGTCGCGGTCCGGACCGCCCGCGACCGGGGCGTCCGCCTCTCGATCGGGACCGACGCCCACCGTCCCGACGAGCTCGATCAGCTCCGGCACGGCCTGGCGACCGCACGGCGGGGCTGGTGCGGGCCGGCCGACCTCCTGAACTGCATGCCGCTCGACCGGCTCCTGGAGTGGGCCTCGTGATCCGCCGGCTGTACGAGCGCCACATCGCATCCCAGCTCGTGGAGCTCCCCGACCGGATCTGCGTCCTCCTCTCAGATCAGGACATGAGGGCGGCCCCGGCCCGGCTCGGTGAGTGCGTCGAGTGGTGCCGGGACGCCAGGATCGCCGGCGTGATCTTCCATATCTCGACCGCGGACCCCGCCTCCCTCGAGCCCTTCATCCCGGCGATCCGGGAGATCGCCCTCGGGGCCCACCTGACCCTCCACTGCGGCGATCTGACCGAGTCCGCGGGCGAGGGGATGGACGTGACGGTCGCGATCGGCAAGAGCGGGCGCGAGGAGATCGCCGACTGCATCCGCCGGATGGCCGAGGACGGGGTCGATCCGGCCGGGGTCGACGAACACACGATCGAGGCCTATCTGACCTTTCCCTACACCCCCGACCTCGTGATCAAGACCGGCGGCGACCACCTGGCCGACTTTCTGATCTGGCAGTCGGTCTACAGCGAGCTCTTCTTCTCGGACGTGAACTGGCCGCTCTTCCGACGGCTCGACCTGCTCCGGGCGCTCCGCGACTACCAGTCGCGCGTGCGGCGGTTCGGCAAGTGAACGGCCCCGCGGTTCACGGCGGGATCCGTTCCGTTCCTCTGTGAAAAGAGTGGGTCAGACCTCGACCGAGAGCGCGACGATCCCGCTCGGATCGGTCGTCGAGCCCTGCTTGAGCACGGTCCCGTCCCGCTCGACCCGGACCTCGAGCGAGTCCGTGGTCGCCTCGAGCTTCTGGAGGTTCACCGTGACCATCCGGGCCGGACCCGTGATGGCCCTGGTCTGGGTCCCTCGCCCCGCGACCGGGGTCTCGGTATAGGTCTCGCCCTGCTGCCCGATCGTGCCGGACCAGCCGCCCGTCGAGGCGATCACGACCTGGATCCCCGGGGCCCCGGAGACGACCGTCGTGGTCGTGCTGACGGCCGGACCCGTAACGGTCGATGTCGGTGCGTTCGTCACGCCGGGCACGGGTATCGATGAGGGGCGCGGGGTGGTCGTGGCCCAGGCCCGGACCGCCGGGACGCCCCGGGCGGGCGTCCCGACGGTCCGGACCGGCGAGACCCCGATCGTCTCGTTGCCCGCTCCGCCCGTCGGCCGGACCGGGGTCGAGACCGTGTGGACGGGCATCCCCGTGAACTTGTTGATCCGGTCGGTTCCCGTCTCGTTCCCTCCGCTACCGCCGCCGGGCGGGAACATCGCGAAGACGATCAGGGTCAGCAGGATCACGCCTGCGATGGCGAGGATCCACGAGGGCTTGATCGACCGGCCGAGCGCGGCCGGGTCGAAGAGCGGCCCCCGCGCCTTTGCCGGGGCGCGCCGTCGCCCCTTCCGTCCCTTGATCGCGTTCTCGTCGTAGTCGCGGGGCACGATGATCGGCCCCTCCTCGGCCCGGGCCTCGCGCGAGGGCGGTGCCGGGCGCGGGGGCTCCGCGGGCAGCACCGGGGACTCGAGCCAGGGGATGATCGAGTCCTCGACGAGCGGGGCCTCGGCCTGAGCAGGCGCCGGCGGGGCCTCGGCCGGCAGGATCTCCTCCCCTTTTGTCTCGACCGGGGCCGTCTTCGCCGGCCACTCGTCCCGAACCCGACCGCGCTCGGCCGGCCCGGGCTGATTCTCGGTCGCCCAGAACTCCTTCGGCGGAACCATGCGAAGGAGCGCGGCCTCGGCGCGGGACCGGGAGGTCGAGAGCTCCTCGGTCTCGTCCCCCGGCTCCAGCAGCTCGAGCTCCTCGACCGGCTCCGGCACCGTCTCCTCGACCGGGGCCGGAGAAGGGACCGGTGCGGGGATCGGCGGCTCCGGGGAGAGGGGACTCCCCTGGAATGGAAGCGGGATCGCCTCGCCTGTCTCACGGGCCCGACGCTGCCGGAGTTCGGTCAGGGGGAGCTGGATCCGCTCGCGCGGACGGTTCGGCCACGCCGAGATCGGGGGGCGGTGTCGTTCGGCCTCGGTGACCGGCGCCTCTGCAGGCGGCGACCGGGTTTCGCTCCCACTCTCGTCCTCGCGGTGGAGCTGGGCCCCGCAGCGGGAGCAGAACCGGTCGTCCGGGCCTTCGATCGCCGCGCCGCACTGATGGCAGAACATGTCCGTGTACTACTATTCTGCGCTATCCCCGTAATAACCGTGCCGAATCGGGCCTGTTGCCCCTAGGTCGACCCGGCCCGCTGCCGATAGACCCGGATGGCCCGGAGCAGGTCGATCTTTCTGAACTGCGGCCAGTAGGGCGCACAGAAATAGACCGCGCACTCGTTCCCGTTCGCCTGCCAGGGCAGGAAGTTCGAGGTCCGGCATTCGTTCCCGGTCCGGATGATCAGATCGACCGGCGGGAGGTCGCCCCCTTCGGCCAGGCTCTCCTCGACCAGGGCGGGCGTGATCTCGTCGGCCGAGACGCGTCCCGCAGCCGCGTCCGCGAGGATCCGGCGGGCCGCGTTCACGATCTCGTTCCGGCCGCCATAGGCGAGCGCGATGTTGAGGTGGAAGCGCGAGTACCCGGCCGTCGAGGCCTCGGCCGTCTCGATCGCCTCGAGCAGGTCGGGCGGAAGGAGGGAGCGGTCTCCGACCATCCGGACCCGGATCCCGTAGCGGTGGACCCGCTCGTCTGAGACGATCGCGAGGAACTTTTCGCGGAAGAGGGCGAAGAGCTCCTCGAGCTCGCTCGCGTCGCGGTGGAAGTTCTCGGTCGAGAAGGAGTAGAGGGTGATGTGCTCGACCCCGAGGTCGCAGGCCCAGCCGAGCAGCCGTTCGGTCGTGTCCGCCCCCGCCCGGTGGCCGACCGAGGTGTCGGCCCCGAGCTCGCGGGCGTACCGCCGGTTGCCGTCCTGGATGATCGCGATGTGCCGGGGGATCGACCGGCACTGGAGTGCGATGTAGCGTTCGTACAGGGGCTCGACCAGGCGCCGGAGCCGTCCGGTCACAGGGGCGTCACCTCGACGATCATGCCCCGGTTCGGGTAGCGTTCGACGACCGCCTTCTCCCCCTCGACGGTGTCCCGGCCCTCGGCCAGGCGCCACCAGGCGAGCTCCAGCCCGTCGTCCGCGACCTCGTACTCGTCCTCCTCGAGCTCAAGGGCGGCGATTGCGGGCTCGACCCCGCCGGCCGGTCGAAGCCGGCCGTAGACCACGGTCCCGTCGTCCGTGCACTCGTCGAATGGCCGGGCCGTGTTCCGGGCGATCCGGAGCATGCGCCCGCGGAGCTGGACCGCGTCCTTGAACACGGACGAGCAGAACCGGACCCGCTCGAAGTCGAGCAGGGGCGCGGCCCAATCCCGGGCGCCCGCGATCGCGTTCCCGACCCGGTCCGCGAGGGTGAGGCCGCGCTCGCGCATGCCGTCCGCGTTCGCCTCGCCCCACTCGAGCTCGTTGATGTTGAAGAAGTCGACGAGCGGCAGGAGCGGGGCGAGCCCCTCGACCCCGGGCAGGGCCGGCACCTCGACTCCGATCGCAAAGCCGAGCGCGCGCGCCTCGCGGATCGCTTCGGGGTATGCGGTCTCGAGGATCCGCGCCCAGTCCTCGTGCGGCGGGTGGAGCCGGAGCTCGTCCACGAGCCCGACGAGCGGCAGGAGTTCGGCCCGCGTCGGGGCGCGACCCGTGTAGAGGTGGACCTGGTGGTCCGGGCCGAAGGCCTCCTTGAGGAGCCGGCAGTAGCGGGCCACCCGTTCGGGGGCGAGCAGGGGGTCTCCCCCGGTCACCCCGGTCCCGAGCGCGGACATGACCCGGGCCTCGGCCAGCAGGTCCTCGTCGGTCCGCACCTCGCGGTCGTTTGCAAAGACCCGGTCGACCCCCTTTCGCTCGGCCGAGAGCGGGCAGTACCAGCAGTCCCGGTCGCAGCGGCCGGTCACGAAGAGGACGAGCTTGGCCCCCTCGCGGCAGAGCGTGCACCCGGGGGCGACATAGCGGTGCTCGGCGTCCTCCATCGTTCCGTACGATCGACGGCCGAGATTATCAGGGTATGCGTCCCGTATCGGTAGCGTCATAACTCCTCGTCTCCAATCCTTCACGCTGCATGGCATTGGGAGATTACGGACGAAAGCACCGGAAGCCCGTCCCCTCGGGGGACGATGAGCCCCACCTCTCCCCGACCGCCCTCGCCTTCCTCGTGGTCTTCCTGGTCGTGATCGCGGTCGCGATCGGTGCCGGGCTGCTCTTTCTCCAGCTCCTGGCCGGGCACGGCCCGGCCCTCTCGATCGAGGTCGGGTACGACGGGAGCACGCTCCGGATCCACCACGGGGGCGGGATCGAGCTGCCGCCCGGCGACTTCCGCGTCCTCGTCGACGGGAAGGACCGGACCCGGGACGCCCGCCTCGAGAACTCCTCCGTGGGCGTGAACTTCTCGGCCGGCACGACCCTCGCCCTCCCGGCCCCGGCACCCGTCCAAGGGGTCAGGGTCCAGTACGAGGGCGATCAGGGCGGCCATGTCGTGATCGCCGAGCGCTACGCCGAGGAGTTCGTCCCGACGGGACGGGACGATCCCTGGGCCATGCCGTTCCCGCCGTCCGCGACCGCGACCCCGCGGGGAGCCGAGGTCCCGCCGAGGGAGTACACGTATCCCCCGGGCCCTGCTCCCCAGCCGCTCGCCGAGGAGCCCCGAGCCGGCCATGTGTACGTGGCCGCGGCCGACTCGGCCCCGCCCCGGTCCGGCGAGGTCCTGCGCTGTGACGGGAAGAACGACGAGGTCGAGATCACCGAGGCCCTCCGCCGGGCCGGCACGGTCGAGCTCCTCGAGGGGACCTTCCACCTCTCGCGCAGGCTCACGCTCCCGGACCACACGGCCCTGACGGGCCAGGGCCGGACCCGGACCGTGCTCGAGTTCGAGAACACGGCCGACCCGTACCAGCCGATCGAGGTCGCGCAGCCCTTCGTGGTCGTCCGCGACCTCCGGCTCCAGGGCCAGGGCTTCATCCGGATCTCGGCGAGCCACGTCCGCATCCGCGACGTGGTCGCGACCAGCCGGACGAAGGACGGCCGCCTCCTCCCCTCGGGCGGGAACGGGATGTTCTTTGTCTGGGCCGACCGGGCCGACGTCGAGGACGTCGAGTTCTACGCCTGCACGGCCTACGACTGCAGCACCCACGGCTTCAACATGAACCAGGACTTCTCGGACCGGGTGCCCCGCACGACCCGCGAGATCCGCTTTGTCAACTGCTACGCGGCCCTCTGCGGCTACGGGACGGCCGGCGGCTCGCGTTCGCCCTGGATCACGGGCTTCGACCTCCAGGAGGGCCAGGACCTCGTCGACTGCCAGGTGGTCAACTGCATCGCCGAATCGAACTGGGAGTCCGGGTTCCACGCCGAGCCCGGCACGCGGCTCGACGCGGCCATGCGCGAGATCGGGCCGCGCACCCGGTGCGAGGGGCTCGTCTTCAAGAACTGCATCGCGAAGAACAACGGCTGGCGGAACACGGACCCGGCGCGATTCTTCATGTCCGGGTTCTATGTCCACCGCAACGCTGTGCTTCAGGACTGCCGCTCGGTCCACAACCGGAACGCCGGGTTCTACGTCCAGGGAGGCTCGGCCCTCCGCTATGACCGCTGCTCGGACGTGGGCTCGACCTACGGCTGGCGGATCGGTAAGTCGAGCCAGGGGATCGAGCTCGAGAACTGCAGCTCGCGCGACGCCCGGGTCTGGGCGCTCTGGGCCGCGTACACGAGCCGGCTCGAGGTCACGAACTTCACCCAGACCGACGCGGGCGGGGCGCGGGGCGTCCAGTCGATCCTCGGGTGGTACAAGGACGAAGGCCGGTACGGCCGGCCGGTCACGGACTCGTTCTTCGGGATCACCGCGGTCGGCTCCACGGCCCTCTCGCCGATCACGCGCGACGGCTCGGGCAACCGCTACGAGATCGAGACCCGCCGCGGGTAGATTGATGTGCCGGGCGGGCCCATGCCTCTGCTGATGAGGACCGCCGACGGGCCGGAGAAGCAGGTCTGTTTTGTCTTCGATCTCCACGGGGGCCTTCACCTCAGGGCGGCCCCGCTCCGGCCCCGCTCGCGACGGGACCCGCTCGAGCTCTACTTCGAGACGGATGTCGGCCGGACGATCCGCGACCTCGCGGACCGGTCGCTCCTGCCGGCGGCGGATGCCCTCCTCCGGGGCCTCGACCAGGGCTTCGCCTGCGCGCTCTCGGTCTCGGGCACGCTCACGGACCTCCTCGAACGGCACGCCCCCGACGCCCTCGCCGCCCTCGGCCGGGTCGCGCGCCACCCCGGGTCCGAGGTGCTGAGCGTCCCCTATCATCACGGCCTCGCCGCGCTCCTCCCGGACCGGGACGAGTTCCTGGCCGAGGTGCTCCGCCACCGGGAGCGGATGCAGGTGGTCTTCGGCGCGAGCCCGACGGTCTTCTCGCCGCCCGAGCTCTGCATGACCCGGCCGATGGCCGAGGCGCTCCCCGCGACCGGGTGCACGGCCCTGCTGACCGAGCCCCGCTGGTGCCTGCCTCGGGAGCTGGACCCGACCCTCGTCTACCGCTCGGGCTCGAGCGCGGTCCTGCTCCGCCACTGCCGCCTCTCGGACGACCTCGCGACCCGGTTCTTCACCCCCGAGTGGGACCGGTACCCGCTCTATGCCGAGACCTATGCCGGCTGGCTCGCCCGGACCCCGGGCGAGTGCGTGCTGGTCGGGCTGGACCTCGACCGGCTCGGCGACGGCGGGGGCCTCCTCGAGCTCGTCGAGGCCCTGCCGGCCGCGCTCGAGGAGTCCGGGGTCGTGACGGCGACCCCGTCCGCGGTCCTCGCGGCCCATCCTGTCGGGGCGCTCGGCCCGGAGCGGGAGCTCGGCTGGACCGCCCCCGACGAGGGCGAGTCCTGGCTCGAGACGATCCTCCAGCACTCGGCCGCGAGCGCGCTTTCCCGGGCTTCGACCTGGCTCCCCGATCGGGAGGTCTGGCGCCACCTCTCCTCGACCGACCATTTCAGGGCGATGGCCATGCGCTCGGGCGGGTGCGGGCGGCGGCCGGCCGCGGTCGGCCACGAGGCGACGGTCGAGGCCTTCGGCCGGTTCATGCGGGCGCTCTCGGCCCTCGAGGAGCGATCGGCCGCCCAGGTCCGGTCCCGCAAGGCGGCCCTGACCCTCCGGACGCTCCCGCCCGAGCAGGCCTTCGGCTTCTCGCGCGACGGGCACGCGGCCGGGTACGCGGCCCACAGCCTGGCCGAGTGCCTCGAACAGCTCGCATTCACATCCGACCGGGTCGTAGCCGACCACCTCGCCCGCCAGGACTTTGTCCACTGGTGCCGCGACGCGCTCGACGACCAGGTCCTTGCCGAGAAGGTGATACGGTGCCGGAACCGCAACGAGTTACAGGAGACGATGCAGGAACGGATCGACGAACTGGTGTGCCGCAGAAGATCGCCTTCTTCTGCTGGGAGTCCCTCCACGCCGTGAGGGTCGGGGGCCTGGCCCCCGCTGCGACCGAGCTCGCCGAGAGCCTGGCCTCGCGCGGCCACGAGGTCCACTACTTCACCCGGGCCGCCCCGGCGACGGTTGGCGATTCGGCCCTGATCGACGGGGTCCACTATCACTTCTGCCGGCCCGATGGCGAGAACATCGTCGAGTACTGCCGCGTGATGTCCGAAGAGATGGTCGAGGCCTTCCGGGCCGTCGACGACCCGCCCTTCGACGTGCTCCACTTCCACGACTGGCATCCGGTCGAGGCGATGCACCTCCTCCAGGACCGGGTCACGGTCTTCTCGTACCATTCGACCGAGTACGGCCGAAACGGTGGGAACTTCGGCGACTGGTGGGAGTTCGGCGAGATCTCGGGCAAGGAGTGGCACGGCGGATACATCTCGACCCTGGTGATGACCGTCTCGCACCAGATCCGTACCGAGCTGATGTGGCTCTACAACGTGCCCGAGTGGAAGTGCACGGTCGTGCCGAACGGTGTCCGGCCCGAGCGGTTCCGGAAGGCGGTCGACCCCGGTGCGGTCAAGAGGCACTACGGGATCCATCCCCTCGCCCCGCTCGTCCTCTACGTGGGCCGTCTCGTCTACCAGAAGGGCCCCGACCTCCTGATCGAGGCCGTGCCCCGTATCCTCCAGAAACGCTGGGACGTCCAGTTCATCGTGGGCGGGACCGGGCAGATGGAGGCCGAGCTCCGCGAACAGGCCCGCGGCCTTCCTGTCCAGTTCCTCGGGTACATCTTGGGCGAGGCCCATCTCGACCTGCTGAACGCGGCCGACGTCGTCGTGATCCCGAGCCGGAACGAGCCGTTCGGCCTGGTCCTGACCGAGGCCTGGTCCGCAGGCCGGTGCGTGGTCGCGACCGATGTGGGCGGCCTCGGCGAGAACATCGAGCCGTTCGTGGACGGGATCCCGGTCCCGGTCCAGCCCGAGTCGATCGCCTGGGGCGTCAACTATGTGATCGACGATCCCCAGTTCATCCGTGCGCTCGGGAGGGCCGGGCGGAAGAAGGTGCTCGCGCGGTTCGACTGGGCGCTCGTGACCGACGCGGCCCTCGAGGTCTACGACAGGGCTAAGGCGTTGAAGATCCTCCAGGGGACGTGATGGCTCCGGACACGGTCCTCCCGATCGAACCCCTCTCCGAGTACGACCGGCACCTCTTCTCCGAGGGCACCCACTTCTCGCTCGGGGCGGTGCTCGGGGCCCACCCCGGCCGCCGGGACGGGCGGGACGGGACCGCGTTCCGCGTGTGGGCGCCGAACGCGGACCGGGTCTCCGTGATCGGCGAGGTCAACGCCTGGGACGGCGCGGCCCATCCCCTCTTCCCGGCCGACGACGGGACCGGGGTCCATGCGGGGTTCGTGCCGGGCATCGGTCCGGGCGAGCGGTACAAGTACCGGGTCGTCTCGCGGGCCGGGGGCTACGTCTCGGACCGGGCGGACCCGGTCGCGTTCGCGACCGAGCGCCCGCCGGGCACGGCCTCGCGGATCGCCGACCTCGCCCATGCCTGGTCCGACGGGGCCTGGCTCGCGGAACGGGCCCAGAGGCAGGCCCGCGACGCCCCGGTCTCGGTGTACGAGATCCATGCGGGCTCGTGGCGCCGGGACCCGGCCGACCCGGGCCGGCTCCTCTCCTGGTCCGAGCTCGCCGGCCCCCTGGTCGACCACGTCACGGACCTCGGCTTCACCCATGTCGAGCTCCTGCCCGTGATGGAGCACCCGTTCTACGGCTCCTGGGGGTACCAGGGCCTCGGGTACTTCGCGCCCTCGGCCCGCTACGGGAGCCCGCAGGACCTGATGGGGTTCGTGGACGCGCTCCACCGGGCCGGGCTCGGGGTGCTCCTGGACTGGGTCCCGTCCCACTTCCCCGTCGACGGGCACGGGCTCGCCTTCTTCGACGGCACGCACCTGTACGAGCACGCCCACCCGCTCCAGAGGCTCCACCCCGAGTGGGGTTCGGCCGTCTTCAACCTGGGCCGGAACGAGGTCCGGGCCTTCCTCGGCTCCTCGGCCCTCTTCTGGCTCGAGCACTACCACGCGGACGGCCTCCGGGTCGACGCGGTCGCCTCGATGCTCTACCTCGACTACGGCCGGAAGCCGGGCGAGTGGATTCCGAACGCCCACGGCGGCCGGGAGAACCTGGCGGCGGTCGCGTTCCTCCGGGACCTGAACACGGCCGCCCTGGCCCGGCACCCTGGTGTGCTCATCTGCGCCGAGGAGTCGACGGCCTGGCCCCTCGTGACCCGGCCCCCGTCTGCGGGCGGGCTCGGCTTCTCCCTCAAATGGAACATGGGCTGGATGCACGACACCCTCCAGTACTTCTCACGCGACTCGATCCACCGGCAGTACCACCACGACGAGATGACCTTCTCGATCATGTACGCCTGGAGCGAGGACTATCTCCTCCCGCTCTCGCACGACGAGGTGGTCCACCTGAAGGGTTCGCTCCTGGGCCGGATGCCCGGCGACGACTGGCAGCGGCGCGCGAACCTCCGGCTCCTGCTCGCGTACCAGTTCACCCATCCCGG
The DNA here is from genome assembly GCA_004332335.1 of Methanoregulaceae archaeon UXB-2016. Lineage (GTDB taxonomy): Archaea > Halobacteriota > Methanomicrobia > Methanomicrobiales > Methanospirillaceae > UBA288. Next base: position 33,337 of record SISS01000044.1, read on the forward strand.
AAAGAAGCTCCTCTTCATGGGCGGCGAGTTCGGCCAGGAGGCCGAGTGGGACCACGATCGTTCCCTCGACTGGCACCTGCTCGGGGACGAGCGGCACGAGGGCCTGCTCCGGTTCACCCGCGACCTCGCCTGGCTCTACCGCGACCTGCCCGCGCTCCACGCCCGGGACCACGACCCTGCGGGGTTTTCCTGGGTCGTGGTCGGGGATAACGAGCAGTCGGTGCTCGCCTATCTCCGCTCCGGGCCCGCACCGGGCGAGCGGGCCCTCGTGGTCCTGAACGCCACCCCCGTGGTCCGGTCCCGCTACCGGGTCGGCGTGCCGTGCGGGGGCCGGTGGCGGGAGCGGTTGAACAGCGACGGAGCCGCGTACGGCGGCTCGGGGATCGGGAACCACGGGGGGCGCCGGACCGAGCCCGTGCCGGCCCACGGGTTCGAACAGTCCCTCCTCCTGACCCTGCCCCCGCTCGCCTGTCTCGTCCTCACGCCGGAGGAGCCGTGACCGACCGTGCGATCTGCATCCACGGCCACTTCTATCAGCCGCCGCGCGAGGACCCCTGGCTCGAGGAGATCGAGCTCCAGTCCTCGGCCGCGCCGCACCTCGACTGGAACGAGCGGATCACGGCCGAGTGCTACCGCCCCTGCACGGCCGCGCGCCTGCTCGCGCCCGACGGCCGGATCGAGGCGATCGTCAACCTCTTCTCGCGGGTCTCGTTCAATCTCGGCCCGACCCTGCTCGCCTGGCTCGAACGGAACGCGCCCGACGTCTACGCCGCGGTCCTCGCGGCCGACGCCGAGAGCCTCTCCCGGTACGGCCACGGGGCCGCGATGGCCCAGGGATACCACCACGCGATCCTGCCGCTCGCCGACCCGCGCGACCGCGAGACCGAGGTGGCCTGGGCCGTCTCCGACTTCGAGGCCCGGTTCGGCCGCCCCCCCGAGGGCTTCTGGCTCCCCGAACTCGGGGTCGACGTCCCGACCCTCGAGGTTCTCGCGGCCCACGGCATCCGGTTCACGGTCCTCGCGCCCCACCAGGCGGCCCGGGTCCGGGAGATCGGGGGCGACTGGCGCGAGGTCGACCCGCTCTCGCTCGACCTGACGCGGGTGTACTCCTGCCCCCTCCCGTCGGGGCGATCGATCGCGCTCTTCTTCTACAACGGCGGGGTCGCGCACGAGCTGGCCTTCGGCGACCTCCTCTCGAACGGGGACCGGTTTGCGGACCGCCTCCAGTCCTGCCTCGTACCCGACGACCGGGCCCAGCTCGTCTCGGTCGCGATCGACGGCGAGACCTTCGGCCACCACCGGACGTTCGGGGAGATGGCCCTGGCCCGGGCCCTCCGCGACCTCGAAGCCCGGCCCGACCTCCGGGTCACGGTCTTTGCCGCGTTCCTCGCGGACCACCCCCCGGACCGGGAGGTCGAGGTCCGGGAACGGACCTCGTGGTCCTGCGCCCACGGGGTCGAGCGGTGGCGGAGCGACTGCGGCTGCGCCTCGGGGATGCACCCGGGCTGGTCCCAGGCCTGGCGGGGCCCGCTGCGCGGGGCTCTCGAGGCCCTCCGCGACCGGCTCCGGCCTGCCTTCGAGGCCGAGGGGAGGCATCTCCTCAGCGATCCGTGGGCGGCCCGGAACGCCTACATCGACCTCGTCCGAAACCCTTCCGAGGCCGCCCGCGAGGCGTTCTTCGGCGATCACGCCCTCCGCTCCCTCTCCGTGGCCGAGCAGCGACGCATGCTCGGCCTGCTCGAGCTCCAGCGTCACCTCCAGATGTGCTTCACCTCGTGCGGCTGGTTCTTCGACGACATCGGCGGGCTCGAGCCGGTCCAGGTCCTCCGGTACGCGGCCCGCGCCTGCCAGCTCGCGCGAGACCTCGCCCTGCCCGACCCCGAGCCGGCCCTGGTCGAAGCGCTCCGGGGCGCCCGGGGCAACACGCCCGCCGGCCCCGACGGCGCCGCGGTCTGGGAGGCGCAGGTCCGGCCGGCCGTGCTCGACTGGCCGCGGCTCGCGGCCCACTTCGCGGTCGACACGCTCTGGGCCGAGGGGCCGTGCGTGGTCGAGGACGGGCAGTACACGGTCGTCTGCGATCGGTGCGACCGCTCGTCCGAGGGGGACCACCGGTTTGCAGCCGGGAGCCTGACCCTCTCCGCGGCCCGGACCCTCGAGTCGCGCACCTGCTCGTTCGGCGTCCTGATCGGCCCGGACGGCGCGGTCCGGGTCGGGATCGCGCCCGGGCCGGCCCGGGCCTGCCCGACCTCCGCCGGGCTGGCCGAGGCCTTCCCCGAGCACCTCTATCTCCCCGAGGCGCTCTCGCTCCGCGAGCGGCGGGCGCTCTATGCCCGCCTCGAACGCGTGGCCGTGGACGAGGCGGCCCGAGACGCCGCGGCCATCGCGCGGGACCGCCGTCCGCTCCTCCCGGCCCTGGCCCGGCTCGGCCTCCCGCCCGTCCCGGGCTTTGCCGCGCCGGTCGCGCTCGCGCTCGAGGCTGAGGTCGTCGACCTCCTGGCCGCCGTTCCCTGCCCGACCGAGCGGCTCGCTGCGGCCGCCCGGGACCTCGCCCTCCTCCCCGGGCTCTACGACGCACCCTGGCTCGTTCGCGCGCTCGAGGCGGCCCTGCTCCGGGCCCTGCTTCAGGCAAAATCGGACTATCCCGATACGGCTGCGCTGGTCGAATTTTCCGAGATTCTCGCCGCAATGGAGCCGTTGTCGCTACACCCCGATCCCTGGCATCTCCAGAACCTTTACATGGCCGCCGCGCAGCAGTACTTGATAGATATGGCTTCACAGGGTCGGATTGGAACATCGCCGGACGCCCAGGGACATGCCTGGGCCGTCCGCTTCTCCTCACTTGCCGGGTACCTCGGGGTGCGCCTCCCGTGACCTGGTCCGGCCCCTCGCTCCACGGCGAGACCCACGGGCTCGCCGTCGCCGCAGCCCCGGCCCCGCTCCTCCGGCAGCGGGCGAGCGGCGTGCTCTGCCACGTCACCTCGCTCCCCTCCCCCTTCGGCTGCGGCGACCTGGGACCCTCGGCCCACCGGTTCGCAGACCTGCTGGCCGAGGGGAGCCAGGCCTACTGGCAGGTCCTGCCGCTCTCGCCCACCGAGCCCGGGCTCGGAAACTCGCCGTACTCGAGCCCCTCCGCGTTCGCCGGGAGCACGCTCCTCATCAGCCTCGAGCTGCTCGTCGACGACGGATACCTGCTCGAGGACGAGCTCGGGCCCCTGCCGGCCTTCCCCGAGCACCGGGTCGACTTTCCGGCCGTCGAGGCCTACCGGGCCCCGCTCCTCGCCCTGGCCTCCCGGCGCTTCCTCGAGGCGCCGCCCGCCGACTTCGAGGCCTTCTCGGTGCGCGAGAGGAGCTGGCTCGACGACTACTGCCTCTTCGTCGCATGCAAGGAGCACTACCGAGGCCTCGCCTGGAACGACTGGCCCGACGAGCTCCGGGCCCGCATGCCCGACGAGCTCGACGCGGCCCGGCGCCTCCTCCGCGCCCGCTACGACCGGGAACGGGCCCTCCAGTACCTGTTCTTCGACCAGTGGCAGCGGCTCCGGAGCTACTGCGCCGAGCAGGGGGTCCGGCTGATCGGCGACCTGCCGATCTACGTCACCTACGACTCGGCCGACCTCTGGGCCCGCCCCGAGCTCTTCAAGCTCGACGGCGACCGCCGGCCCGAGGTGGTCGCGGGCGTTCCCCCCGACTGCTTCACGGCCGAGGGGCAGCGCTGGGGCAACCCGGTGTACCGCTGGGCCGCCCACCGGCACGACGGCTACGCCTGGTGGGTCGAGCGCTTCGGGCACCTCGCGCGGCTCTACGACATCGTCCGGATCGACCACTTCTGCGGCTTCGCCGCGTACTGGGAGATCCCGGCGGACGAGCCGACCGCGATCCGCGGCGCCTGGCAGCCGGGCCCGGGCGAAGACCTCTTCGCCCACGTGTACGGGGCCCACCCCGACCTCGTCCTGATCGCCGAGGACCTCGGCCACGTGGTCGCCGAGGCGACGACCCTGCTCGACACCTTCGAGATCCCGGGGATGCGCGTCCTCCTGCTCGGCCTGGGCCAGGACATGGCCTCAAGCCGGCACATCCCGCATCACCACGACCGCCCGTCCGTGCTCTACCTCGGGACGCACGACACCCCGACCGCGCGCGGCTGGCTCGAGGCCGCGAGCGACGAGGAGCGGGCCCGCCTCGCCCGGTACCTCGGCCGGCCCGCGGAGCCGGCGACCGTGGCCGACGCGATGGTCCGGCTCTGCATGCAGTCGGTCTCGACCACGCTCATGGTCGCGCTCCAGGACCTGCTCGGCCTCGGGCGCGAGGCCCGGATGAACACCCCCGGGACCCCGGCCGGGAACTGGGAGTGGCGCTGCACGGCCGGGGAGCTCTCGGACGCGCTCGCCGGCCGCCTCGCCGAGCTCACCACGACCTACGGCCGCGAGGCGCCGCCCCGCGCCACGCCCCTCGCCGGCCACGGCTTCGCCCGGACGTGACCTCCATGGACCGACACCCCGACTTTCCCCACGTCCCCGAGCGGCTCTCGGGGCTCGTCGACCTCGCCTACAACCTCTGGTGGTCCTGGCACCCCGAGGCGCGGGTCCTCTTCAAGCACCTCTCGTCCCCGCTCTGGAAGGAGTGCATCCACAACCCGGTCCGGCTTCTCCGGCGCCTCCCCCCCGAGGTCTTTGCGGCCGCGGCCGCGGACCCCGACTACCTCCACCGCTACGACATCATCATGCACCGGTTCCGCCGGTACATGACCGCGCCGAACGGCTGGTTCCAGGAGGCCTACGGCACGGGCCCGGGCCTGACGATCGCCTACTTCTCGGCGGAGTACGGCCTGCACCACTCGCTCCCCTTCTACGCGGGGGGCCTCGGGTTCCTCGCGGGGGACCACCTCAAGGAGTGCTCGGACCTGCACGTGCCCGTGGTCGCGGTCGGGTTCATGTACTCGGAGGGCTACCTCCACCAGCACCTCTCGGCCGACGGGTACCAGGAGAACATCACCGAGCGGCTCGACCGCGAGGCCGCGCCGATCACGCGGGTGACCGGGGAGGACGGCGAGCCGCTCGTGGTCCGGGTGCCCCTGATGGACCCGCCGATCGCCGCCTACGTCTGGCGGGTCGACGTGGGCCGGGTCCCGCTCTACCTCCTGGACACGGACCACCCCGAGAACCCGCCCGCGTGCCGGGCGATCTCGAGCCGGCTCTACTCGGGCGACCGCGAGCTCCGCCTGCAGCAGGAGATCGTGCTCGGGATCGGCGGCCGGCGGATGCTCGCCGCCCTGGGAGTCGAGTTCGCCGCGGTCCACCTGAACGAGGGGCACTCGGCGTTCGCCCTGCTCGAGCTCCTGCGCGAGCGGATCGAGGCCGGGGTGCCGTACGAGGAGGCCGTGCGCGAGGTCCGCGGGACCTCGATCTTCACGACCCACACGCCCGTGCCGGCCGGGTTCGACGTCTTCTCCGACGAGCTGATGGAGCGGGCGTTCGGCCGGTACCGCGACGCCCTGGGGCTCTCGAGGGAGCAGTTCCTCGCCCTCGGCCGCCACCCCGACGCCCCGGGGGCCGGGTTCAACATGGCCATGCTCGCGCTCCGGCTCTGCGGCCACGCGAACGCGGTCTCGGAGCGGCACGGGGCGGTCTCGCGCGAGCTCTTCGCTGCGCTCTGGCCCGAGGTGCCGGCCGAGCAGGTGCCCCTCGGCGCGATCACGAACGGGGTCCACCTGCCGACCTGGCTCAACCCCCGGATGGCCTCGCTCTACGACCGCCACTTCTTCGGGACGAGCCCGAACTGGCTCGAGGAGCACGACGTCGAGGCGATCTGGGCGCTGGTCGACGGGATCCCCGACGCCGAGCTCTGGCAGCTCCACCTCGGGCTCAAGACCAAGCTCCTGAACCGCCTGCGCGAGCGCCGGCGGCGCGCGTTCGCGACCGGGGCCGAGGACCCGGCGAAGTTCGTGGCCGAGGGGGTGCTGATGGACCCGTCCGTGCTGACGATCGGCTTCGCCCGCCGGTTCTCGACGTACAAGCGGGCGGACCTGGTCTTCTCGGACCCCGAGCGGCTCCGGCGGATCCTGACCCACCCGACGCGGCCGGTCCAGCTGATCTTCGCGGGCAAGGCCCACCCGGACGACGAGGAGGGGAAACGGATCCTCCAGCGGATCTACGGCTTCGCCCGCCGGCCCGAGTTCGAGGGCCGGATCGCGTTCATGGAGGACTACGGCGAGCAGACCGCGCAGTACCTGGTCCACGGCGTCGATGTCTGGCTCAACAACCCCATGCCGCCGCTCGAGGCCTCGGGCACGAGCGGGATGAAGGCCGCCATGAACGGGGTCGTGAACTGCTCGATCCTGGACGGCTGGTGGCTCGAGGGCTACAACGGCCGGAACGGCTGGGCCTTCGGCACGGACGTGCCCGGCGGGGACCGGACCGGGCCCGACGCGGACGCGGTCTACCGCCTGCTCGAGGAGGTGGTCGCACCGCTCTACTACGAGACCGGGCTCGACGGGGTGCCGGGGGGCTGGGTCCGGCTGATGAAGGAGTCGATCCGCTCGTGCGCGCCGCAGTTCTCGGCGAGGCGCATGGTCAAGGAGTACGTGGACCGGTATTACCCGCAGCTCCTCGCCTGCGCGGCCACGGGGTACCGGAGCTGCACGGGAGCGGGCGTGAACGAGGAGTTCGCGCTGGTCGACGAGGGCGTCTAACCCCGGCGCCAGGTCCCGGGGGAAAAGAGGAGGGCGAAGCGCGCTCCGGCCCCGGGGGCCCCGTCCTCGACGATCGTGCAGCCCGTGATCCCGAGGATCTCGCGGGCGAGGTAGAGCCCGAGGCCCGTGTTCTTGCCGTAGCCCTGCTCGAAGATCCGCGCCTTTTCTGCGGCCGGCACGCCGCAGCCGTCGTCCTCGACGACCAGGGCGAGCCGGCCGTCCCCGGTCTCCACGCCCTCGAGCCGGACCGTGGCCGCGCCGTACCGGGCCGCGTTCTCGACCAGGTTGTACACGACCTTGGGGAAGAGCGGGTCCGCGTAGCACTCGAGCCCTCCGAGCGCGGCCTCGATCGCGATCCGCTCCTCCCCGAGCTGGCGGGCCGCCTCCTCCACGGTCTCTTCGATCGCGAACCAGGCCGGCCCGTCCATCCCGACGTGTTCATAATCGTGCGCGAACTCGATCATGGTCCAGATCGCCTCGGCATGGGCCCGGACCCGGTCGAGCTCGCGCGCCTGCTCCTTGTGGTCCCCGGTCTCCCCCGCAAGGTCGAGCCGGCCGAAGAGCGCGGTCAGCTGGTTCCGGATGTCGTGGCGCGTGACCGTCGAGAGGAGGTTAAGGCGGGCGTTCGCCTGCCGGAGGGCCTCCTCGTGCCGCCGGCGCGTGGTGATGTCGCAGAGCACGACGAAGAAGGAGGAGACGTCGCCGGCGGGATCGCGGTGCGGCAGGAGGGTCGTGTGCAGGTACCGCTCGCGCCCCTGCCGATCGAGGGCGCGGTCCTCGAGCCGGATCTCCTCGCCGGCGAGCGCACGGGCGTAGTGGGGGGCGATCCGCTCGTACTCCGCGGGGCCGAGGGACTCCGCGGCCCACCGGCCGAGCAGGGCCGGGATCGGCCGGCCGAGCCAATCGGCATAGGCCTGGTTCACGACGATGTAGTGCTCGCCCGCGTCGAGGCAGGCCATCATGACCGGGACTGAGTCCATGATCCGGGCGAGCTGCCCCCGGCTCAGGCACAGGGCGGCCTCGGTCGACCGGTGCCCGGTGACGTCGGAGAACGAGACCACGATCGCCGGCTCGCCCCTGAAGCTGATCCGGCCGGCCGCGAGCGAGCTCCAGCATTCCCGGTCGCCGGCGAGCTGCATTCGCGCCTCGAAGTTCGAGACCGTCCCCTCCGCCTCGAGTTGCGCGAGCAGGCGGGCTCGGTCCAGGGGGTCGATATACCAATCCCAGGCGTTCGTCCCCTCCAGCGCGCCCCGTTCGACGCCCATGAGCTCGAGCGCATGGCGGTTCGCGTACACCATCTCGCCGGTCGCGGGGCGCGTCACCACGATCGGCGAGGGTAAGGCCTCGACCAGGGCCTCGAAGCCGTCGTCCCCGGCTCCGCCGCTCGCCGCCGTGCCGGCGCCCCCGGGCCGGCCGAGGCACGTGAGGAGCAGGCCCGCGAAGGGGAGGCCCGACTCGGTGCCGGCTCCCTGCGCGAGGAGGGCGAGGGCGACGGCCAGGGCTCCGGCGAGGGCCGGGCGCGGCAGCCGACGGGCGATCGAGGCGACGGATGGTATCGTGGTGGAACCTCTCTTTTCCAGGTTGATCGGATGAAAACTTCAATCCATTGTGTGCGCACGGGGCTCCGATAGTCCTCGATGTCCCCTGGCACGGCCGCGTCGACCGACCGCGCGGTATTGTCGGAAGGTACGGTGACAGTTTTTTCATTGCCGCCGGGGATACGGTGGGGTTTCTATCCTCATGTTTATGTGAAGGTCACGCCAATGATCATCTCGGTGCCCCTGTTTATCGGTCCGGATCGCGAGGACGCCCTCTCCGAGATCGTCGGGTTCGTGCTGATCCTCGCGCTGATCGTGGTCGCGTCGACACTCTACCTGATGTACGTAGTGCCGGCCGAGGGGCGCGAGGACGAGATCGAGCACATGAACCTGGTGAAGGACCGGTTCGTGAGCTACAAGGAGACGCTGGATGCGCTCTGGCTGCGGTCGCTGACCGGGATCTACTCGACGGGAGCGCGGGGCACGACCCTGTCGACCTCGTTCGACCTCGGGACCGGGGGCGGCAACACGCAGTCCTCGGGGATCTTCCTCTCGTTCATGCGGCCGATCGGGACCGCGGCGCGGATGAGCGTGAACACGACCGGAGACCGGTTGACGCTGTTCCTCGACAATGTGGCCGAACCGAACGTGAACAGCGTCGACCTCTCCGCCCTCAACTACACGACCGAGAACTACTACTGGATCCAGCAGGTCTACTCGTACGAGATGGGCGGGGTCTTCCTCGAGCAGAAGGGTGAGGGGGTCTCGGTCAAGGTGATGCCCGACATCTCGACCTATCGCGTGGTCAACGGGACGAGGAACGCGACGAAGCTGAGCCTCGCGCTCCTGAATCTCGACGGCGCCGCGACCATCGGCGGGACCGGGCCGCTCCGGGTCGAGACGCGCCTGATGGAGACCCTGAACGACACGGTCCGGAACCAACCGTTCCACAACGCGACGATCCGCATCGACGCCCGGGGCGAACCCTGGGCCGAGGCCTGGCGGCAGGTCTTCGTCGAGACGACCCGGCGCAGCCCGCTCTCGAGCGACGACGACACCGAATACGATCCCGATCCTGAAAAGTGCGGCGGTGCGTGGTTTTATATTCCGACATCAATCGAGGACCCCGACTTTGTCTCCACTGTCGCCGAGCTGCAGATACGGAACCGGACGATGGAGACCGGTCTCAATCCGCAAGAATCCAGGGATCTCTTCCTCGACCTGACGCGGGCAGACTACCAGGTGACGTTCCAGTATGCGGACCTCTGACGCGGTCTCGGAGGTGATCGCGGGCGTGCTGCTCATCGCGCTCGTTGTGATCGGCTTTACGATCGTCGCATCCTACGTGATGTCCAGCCCGCTCCCCGAGAAGGTGCCGAAGGTCCAGTTCAGCGTCCGAAACGGCTCGTCCGGCGACCTGCTCCTGATCCACGAGGGCGGGGAGGAACTCGCCGCCGGCACGTTCTCGGTCCTGATCAACGGTTTGGAGCGGTTCGATGCAGTCGGGAGCCCGAAGTATACGATCTCCTCGGCCGGGAGCTGGAAGATCGGCACCTATGTTCATCTACCGAATAGCGCCGGGGCCCGGAGCGTCACTCTCATCTACACGGCCGGTTCGGGCGAGACCGCCCTCCGATCGATGACGGCTCCCAACGGGTTCTACGTCTTTCCTTCGCGTGACCCTAATGAAACCGTAGACCTTCCTTCTCCCCTCCCCACGGCCGGCCCCTACGGTCCGTTCCCCGACACGGTGACGACGGACATCGCCCCCTCTGCGTACTGCGGGGAGATCGACATGAACAGGGTCTACTACGTCAAGGCCTCCGACAGTACCATCGTTCCCGAGAAGCCCCCGCTCTTCGTCTGCGACGGCTCGAACGACGAGCAGGAGATCAACGACGCCCTCGCGATCGCGCAGGGAGGCGTGGTCGTGCTGCTCGATGGTCACTTCCGCTGCACGGGACGCATTACACCGCACTCGAACACGCTTCTGAAGGGACAGGGGCCGGGCATCACGATCGTCGAGGTGAAGCCGTCCACTCCGGGTGGAAGCGGATATCTCCCCGTCGCCCTCCGCGAGGAGAACGTGAACATCGATGGCTTCTCGTTGATGGCGAACGGCTTCGTGATGGTGACGGCGAGCAACGTCCGAGTCCGGAATGTCACGGCCACGAGCCTCGGCCTGGACGGCCAGCTCTATCCCGCTTCTGGCAACGGCATGTTTTTCGTCTGGGCCGACGGTCGGGACATCGACAACGTCGAGTTCTGGGGCTGCAAGGCCGAGAAGTGCCATACCCACGGCTGGAACATGAATCAGAAGTGGGACGGGGTTCCCCGGGCCATCTCGAACGTCCGGCTCGTGGCCTGCAATGCGACCGAATGCGGATACGGCGAGCCGGCGGGATCGCGGTCGGAATGGATCACGGGCTTCGATCTCCACGAATGGCAGGACCTCTACTACGTCAAGGTGCTCAACTGTACGGCCCTCAAAAACTGGGAGTCCGGATTCCACCTCGAACCGGGGGCTCGGTACGGCAGCGACGGCGGCAATATCGGGCCCCGGACCGTTTCGGTCGGGATCGAGTTTCAGAACTGCACGAGTCAGGGGAATGGGGTGAGCAACTACACCAGTCACTTCTTCATGTCCGGGTACTATCTTTCGCGCAACACTACCCTCGACAACTGTACTTCGTCTGGAAACGCGAATGCCGGATTCTACGTACACGCGGGAGAGAACAGCGACTTCATCAACTGTCGGGATGTCGGCAGCACCTATGGCTGGAAGATCTGCAAGGACAGCAGGAACATCAACATCAACAACTGTCTGTCGAAGAACAACCTGCGCTGGGCGCTCTGGATCTCGTTCTCGAAGGAGATCGCAGTGACCGGATTTCGCACAGACAATGTTGCCGGATACCGCGGCTACCAGTCGATCCTCGGTTGGTATAAGGACGAGGCGAAGTACCAGCGGCCTGTCACCGAATCGTCGTTCGCGATCACAGCCAATCCGCGCACCGTGATACCGATCCTCAATCAGGTCGGCTCGGGCAACACCTTCAGCCTGAGCTATTATGTCTGATCAACTCGAGATCACTCTACTGGGACGAATCGGCACCATTTTGATCAGCACTTCCGAAATGCGGAGTGTCAGTGTCAGACCTTCTCTGGTTTCTGGAAACTCCATCAGTCATCGAATTATTCCGATCACAATAGATATATATGCGAATGCGATAATGCTACGTACATCATCATGGGAGACCGCCAGGGAGAGGACGGGATCTCCGAGGTCGTCGGCTTCGTATTCATCCTCGCATTGCTCGTAACCGGCCTCTCGATCTACCTCGCCTACGGCGTCCCCGTACAGGGACGCGAGGACGAGATCAAGGAGATGGATGTGGTGCGCGGCTGGTTCGTCGACTACAAGACTGGGCTCGATCGGCTCTGGATGACCAGCCCGGGCCTTTCATCCGATCCGGACGAGTTCATGGCCTTCAACACGACCGTCGGAGATGTTACACTCGTCAAGACCCTCGACCCCGGCACGGCGAAGGCACCGGGTTTCCTGCGTCGATACCTGCCCATGCTCTCGCCGATCAAGTCATCGGGAATGATCTCGGTGACCGATCTCGGGGAGACCCTGACCATCGAGGCGGCACGCGGGGCCACACACTATTCTCTCCAACCGATTCCAGCCCGAGCTCTCGTCTACACATCTCACAACAACTACTGGCTCCAGCAGGAGTACTCGTACCAGCTAGGCGGCGTCTTTCTCCAGCAGTGGGATGGCCCGGAAGGCCGGAACGTGAGTGCGGTGACCGCGCCCCCGCTCTCGATTCACCCCTATACCGAGCCCGCCACCCTCGGCGTGAGCCGTGCCCGGGTGACTCTGACGGTCGTGAACCTCTCGGACGTGGTGGTTTCGGGGATCGGCTCCTCGTCCCCGGTACGGGTCGAGTCCGGGCTCCAGCATGAGCCGACGGTCGAGAGCCCGGACGGGTCGACAACGGGCCAGCGCTACGACAACGTCAGCATCACCTTCCACGCCCGGGACCCCGAGACGGCCAGGGCCTGGGAGCGGGTCTTTGCAGGCGCCGCACGGCGAAACGGTCTCCGGATGAATGCCGGTCCCGAATCCTGGTGCAACACGACGTTGGCAGGCAACGACGCCCGGATCGATGTGACCGGCCCGCCCGCCGCCGGCGGGGGCGATGTCTCGGTCGACCTGCTGGTCGCCGACTACGCGATGCGCCTCTCGAACGTACCGACGATGATCGAATAGGAGGAATTGACAATGAAACTGACAACGAGAGATGACTGGGCTGTCTCGGAGGTGATCGGTGCCGTGCTGCTCGTCGGTCTCGTCGTTGTCGGCGGAGCGGTGGCCGGCATGGTCTACTTCTCCCAGGCCCAGCCGAAGGGGATGCCGCACCTGAGCTTCAGCGTGGACCATAAAAACGAGAGCGGGGATCTGACGCTCTACCATACGGGTGGCGACACGCTTGCGTGGGATGAATTCAAGGTGTATGTGGATGGTAACGACAATACGACCGATGTCAAACCGGATCACAGGAACCGGTCATGGTCGTTCAACCAGCCGCTGACGATCGAAGGGATCCACAATACGCCCGGCACGGTCGTTCTGACCTTCGTCGGGAGCGGGTCAGGCGAGACGATTCTCCGGAAAGTCGTCTACACCGAGGACGGTAAGCCACACTATGAGCCTGTATCTCCTGAAGCCCCAATCGGCTCAATATCAGGATATAAACTGAATGCTTCAGATGAGATGGGCCTTGATGAGTGGACTATCAAACTCCAATCAAAACAGGGGAACAACTGGATCGATGGACCCACAACCGTTACCGATGCCACAGGATATTACCACTTCGACGCCTTAGCAAACGGAGATTATCAGGTCGAGGAGATCTTAAAGCCTCTCTGGGTACAGAAGGCCTCCCCCTCTGTGATCACATTGACCGATGGAGCCAATGCCTCAGTTAGAAATAACTTTACCAATGAGTACCAACCTTCCGTTCCCCCGCTTTATCCTGGTGTCATCAGCGGATCAAAGTGGAATGATCTTAGTGAAAATGGCGTTTGGGATGATGTCGGAGAACCGGGTCTTGGGAATTGGACAATCAATCTCTATGATGCGAGTGGACATAGTCGCGTCTTCCTCAAGAGCACGGTCACTGATCCCGATGGGTCGTACCGTTTCGATAATCTCTCCCATGGTAAGTATTTCGTTAATGAGACGCTCCAAACGGGTTGGCGACAAACTCATGGCAATGATAATGAAATCGAGATTAGCAACGGCGCTGGAAACCAGGAACACCCTGGAATAAACTTCGGCAACCACAATACAGCGTCCCAAATAAGCGGCACCCTCTCCGGCTTCGCCCTCATCACTCCCGGTGATGCCGGGGCGACGGGGGCCATCGTCCAACTCTCGTATACCAATGGCACGCTGGTCCGGCCGCCGGTGACGATCAACCAGACGGGCGCCTATCTCTTCGCCACGCTACCGGCCGGCGACTACACGGTCAGCCAGATACCGCCCGACGGATACTCGCAGCTCACGCCCCCTGATAACGGCGTCTATACCCGGACCATCAACCCGTCGAACCCGTCGTTCACGAGCCTGAACTTCACGGACCGGCAGATCCCCGCAGCGATCACAGGCACGCTCTCCGGCTACCTCTGGCTGGACAGCAACGCCGATGGCCTCTTCACCTCCCCCGGTGAGGTCGTGCTCAACGAGTTCGTGGTCAACCTCTCGTGCCCGAACGGGAGCGTGCTCCAGACCACCACCTCCGGATACGGCAACTACTCGTTCGCGAACCTCCCGGCCGGCACCTACACGGTCTCTCCGAAGACCCGCGCCGACTTCTTCCAGGTCTTCCCAGCCGGCAACGCCGGCTATACGAGGAGCATCGAGACGAATGGCCAGGTCATCCCCAACCTGAACTTCGGCCTCCAGCCGGACCCCACCCAGACCCCTGTTGCCTATTCGGGCCGGATCGCCGGCGCCAAGTACGAAGACAAGAACGGCGACGGGAATCTGGACAACGACGAGCCCTTCATCCGGGACTGGCCCTTTGTGTTGATGAAGGACGGAAGTGTCGTCAATAGCACAAGGACCAATGCGAACGGCGCCTATGAGTTCAGCAATATCTCGCCGGGGATATACCGGATCCGCGAAGATGCTCATCTCACGAACTGGCACCAGACCTCCGAGATGCCGGCAGACATCACGATCACCGAGACCAGTTCCCCGGTCTCCGGCATCGACTTCGGCAATCAGAACTTGTCCTCGATCCCCGTGACACGCGGACGGATCATGGGCCGTGTCTTCAATGATGTCAATCTGGACGGCAGCAGCAGTGGTGAACCCGGTCTTGGCGGCTGGACAGTCGAGCTCTACGCCGCAGCAAACGGCACGCTCTTGCGCAGCACATCGTCTGGGTCAAGCCCGGGCGGTCTGTACTCGTTCGACAGTCTTCCGGCTGGTATCTACCGCGTGCGCGAGGTGCAACAGGATGGATGGTACCAGACCACGATCGATCCGAACGACATCATCTTCGACGAGGGCAAGGGCGACCTGGTGCAGGAGAACGTCGACTTCGGCAATGCTCCGATAGGAACGGAGCCGGAGGACCCACCCGGTAAAGGTGCAATCGAGGGCCAGAAGTACGAGGATACGGATGGGGATAGTTCCCGTGATTCGAACGAGCCCTATCTTTCTGGCTGGGTCATCCAGGTCTACGATCGTAAGGATGACGACGGGCCGCTCCTTGGCACGGATATCACGGACGGGAACGGGTTCTA
Source organism: Methanoregulaceae archaeon UXB-2016 (assembly GCA_004332335.1). GTDB lineage: Archaea > Halobacteriota > Methanomicrobia > Methanomicrobiales > Methanospirillaceae > UBA288. Next base: position 48,388 of record SISS01000044.1, read on the forward strand.
CCACATCGGAGGTCTGGAACTCGGGGCGAGCAACCAGTATCTTGTAAAGGAGGTCATGAAATCCGGCTGGAGACAGACGCAGGGGCAGCCGGACAAGATCAAACTGAAGGATAAGGACGCAACGGGCAAGAACTTCGGCAATCAGCGGCTCTCGCCCACTACGGTCCCCACCACCACGGCCCCCACAACCGCAACGTCGACGGTCACGCAGACGACCACGGCGACGGCAACCACGGCCACTCCGACAACGACCTCGACCCCGGCAATCACCGAGAACGGCGTTGTCATCGAGCTCGACAAGCAGATCGGAGGCAGGGGCCGACTCCTTGACGGAACCTACTACACGTTCGAGGCGAACAAGAACAAGGACGTGATCAAGGTTGATGGTCGAACGGTCACCATCCCCCATAATACGGCCGTGGTCAAACTCGTGATCGACGGCGACCAGTACGTGGGCCAGATGGTCACCACGAAACTCGACCTGATTGAGTTCTCGTTCAGGGTCAAGGTTTATGTGGACAATCAGCTGGTCGATCAAGGAATGGTGACCGAGATCTTCGTCAACAACATCAACAAGAACAAGTACAACCCCGATTCGACCCTGACCTATCAGCTCGACAGTGCCGGCGCCTACACTCACCTGGATATCAACGGTGTGAACCGGATCGAGGGACAGAACAGCCAGCCAATGACTGTCTCCAATATCCACATCATCCACGACAACCGGTACCACGAAGGCAACAATGTCTGCCTCATCGCGCTGGGTGAGACCTCGAATTACCTGCTTTGTCAGGCCAACATAGGCGTCTGGCAGAGTACGGCCTGAACAATTTCCTTTTCCCACACCATCCACCATGTTCGATCAGGACGGAAACGCGGAGATCCTCGGCGTCGTGATACTGATCGGCATCTTCGCCATCACGGCCGGCATCATCTCGGCCACTACCCTCTCGTCGCCGCAGCCGGTGAAGGTACCGGCCGCCTCGATCGAGATCACGAACGGGAGCGACCGCGTTCTGGTTCAGCACGAAGGCGGAGACCCGCTCCCGCTTGACCAGCTTTCGGTCCGGATTGCCTTCAGAGGTGGTCCAACACCAACGGTTGTGCCATACGATCAGTTCAGGGATAGCGAGGTTGTTGGTTCCCTCGGTCGCAGCAGTCCCGGCTCCGGCCCCTTTCAGAATGGCGATGAGTTCAGCGCAAGTTCAACGGCAGGCAACGAGATCGCTGGCGCGGCCCTCGTCTGGACCGGGAACGACGGAAGTGTGGTCCTCTCCGCGTTCGGCGACGGCCTCGGTCCGCTCACGCAAGCGCCGATCGATGGCGACCACACGCCGGGACCGGTCTACACGGTCCGGACCCAGCCGCCCGTGCCGACGCCGACCACGAACTGGTCCTCGAACTGGACGTTCATCGCGAACTTTTCGGTCAACGGCGATGAGGCTCCGGTTGTCAACGCCCAGGTGGACCAGCCGCTCACGGTACTCGACACGTCTGTCAAAGGGACCGTGAACCGGACGGTGGACGGAGTGTTCGAGAGCCTCCCGATCACGATCGACGAGTACTTCTGGACGTTCGGCGACGGCAACACCTCCACACTGCGGCAACCCGAAGAGCCCATTCACTACACGGCCCCCGGGAACTACTCCGCCACGCTGCACATCCGCAACTACGAATGGGGCCTCTCGTCGACGAAGGTCGTCTACATCAACGTCGGATCGAGCCCTGCCGGCGTGACCTTCACGGCCGACCCGGTCTGCGGCTTCCCGAACTACACCTACCGCCTGACCGCCGAGCCGCAGGGGTTCAATCCCACGGTCTGCTACTGGCTCCTCCCGGAAGGGCTCCCACCAGTCAAAAAAACTCTGAACCAGACCAACGCAGGAACCCTTCTCGTCCTCGATCAGCAATTCGGCTCGCCCGTTCCCGGCCAAGTCACGGTCCTGGTCTCGTCGCCGTACGTCGACGGTGGGAGGAACGTCTCCTATACCGACTCCGTCACCTATCCCACGGCCGTGCCGGCCTTCGACACGAACGTGACCATAGGTGCGGCCCCGCTCGCGGTACAGTTCAACGACACCTCCACGGGCATCGTCGCCTCGCATCTCTGGGACTTCGACGACGGTACGAACTCCACCGAGACGAACCCGGTCCACGTCTACATCGTGCCCGGCAACTACACGGCCACGCTGAAGGTCCGGTCGGTTTCGTGCTGGTTCGAGACCGAGCGGAGCATCAACAGGACGATCGCGGCGATGGCGGTGATCAATGCCACCGCGGGTCTGGGCGGCAGCATCTCCCCCGCCGGCCTGGTCAGCGTCCCCTGGGGCGGGAACTGCTCGTTCAACATCACGCCGGCGACCGGGTATCATGTCGCGAACGTCACGGTCGACGGCGTCAGTCAGGGCGCGATCTCCACGTACAGTTTCACGAACGTGACTGCGAACCACACGATTGCCGCATCGTTCGCGATCGAGACGTTCACGATCACGCCGACGAACAACAACCCGGGCATGGGAACAATCACGCCGAGTACGGTTCAGACCGTCAATTACGGCGGGAACTCCACCTTCACGATCACGCCAACGACAGGCTACCACATAGCTACGGTCCTGGTCGACGGTATCGATCAGGGTGCGATCACATCGTATCAGTTCACGAACGTGACAGCGAACCACACGATCGTCGCGTCCTTTGCGATCAACACGTACACCATCACGCCGACGAACAACAATCCGGGCATGGGAACGATCACGCCGAGCACGGTCCAGACCGTCAACTACGGCGGGAGTTCCACCTTCACGATCGCGCCGGCAACGGGCTATCATATCGCGAACGTCACGGTCGACGGTGCCAGCCAGGGCGCGATCACCAGTTACACATTCCCGAACGTGATCACGAACCACACGATCGTCGCGTCCTTTGCGATCAACACGTACACCATCACGCCGACGAACAACAATCTGGGCATGGGAACGATCACGCCGAGCACGGTCCAGACCGTCAACTACGGCGGAAACTCCACATTCACGATCGCGCCGGCGACTGGGTATCATATCGCGAACGTCACAGTCGACGGTGTCAGCCAGGGCGCGATCGCCAGTTATCCGTTCACGAACGTGACTGCGAACCACACGATTGCCGCATCGTTCGCGATCAACACGTACACGATCACGCCTTCGTGGTCATACTCCCACAATCATGATTCGATATCACCGGACACAGTCCAGACCGTCAACTACGGCGGGAACTGTTCGTTCACGATGAATGCGAAATCCAAGATCGTGTCGGTGTCCATCGATGATGGAGTCGAAGTCATCAAGAACCCACCCTCCCCGTACACATACAAGTTCACCGGTGTGACCGCCATCCATACGATTTACGTCGTTTTTAGTAAGTGATCGTACTCCCTTTTTTTCTTCGGCAGGTCCATGCCCCGCGGTGCCGGCAGCGCGTGCCGAGCCGGTCCCCCCGGCGGATCGGGACCGTTTCGGGACTGACGGCGGCGCCCCCGTTCACTTTCACGCCGCGTTCGGAAGACCACCTTCACTTTCGGGGCCCGATACAGCATCATAAGTAGGTCGACCACGACCTCTCTTCAACGATCGAGCGGGCATCCGCCGATCGCCGGAGAGAACAGATGAACACCAGTCATCGGTCGACAAGGGCCCGGCGGAGACCGGGAGAAGAACGACTGTCGAACACGAACGGAGGCCCCCACCCTCGAACTGCCTTCCACTACACGAACGAGGGACGGGAACCAGGTACACGGATCGCCGTCGGCCGTCGCAGGCGGTGCGGTCCGTGCCGGGAGGCCCGGCCATGAGCCCCGGCACGACCATCGTGGACTACCTGGACGGCATCCGCTACCGCCGGTACAGCCGCTCGGTCCTGATCGAGCGGCGCCGGCTCCTCGGCCTCGC
>SISS01000045.1 GCA_004332335.1 Methanoregulaceae archaeon UXB-2016
ACGGGGAGGATGAACGGAACCTGTACGGTTGTCAGGAACGCGATGACCTTTCGCGCGTAGAACTCCCGATCCAGGCAGAGTGCCTGGATCTTCAGGCCAACCGTCACGATCGCGTCCAGACACCGTGCGATATACGCGACCCTGGAGGTTCCCTTCGTCACGGGATAGACCGCCAGGGTCACCTGGCGGTCGCGCGTGATCGCGGAGACGGTGACATACGAGTAAAAGTCGTTGGTCGATTTCTTGAGTCGACTCCGGATGACGTATCCCTCGTTGTCCGCGACAACCGACCCGTAGCACGGGTCGTGCGTGAAATCGATGGCAAAGGTGTACGCTCTTCCCGGTGTGAGGACGGAGAAGAGCGCGTGACCCAGAATTGCCGTATTCACGGCTTCGAGGTCGTCCATGCGGAGCTTCCGGAGATGGTACCACAGTGAGGTTTCACACGGACACCTCTCCAGCAACCGAGCAATGGAATGGACGGACTGCTGCATCGCCGCCATACCCACAGCGTACGGAGACCGTTGTCGGGGTCAGGGACCCCTGAATCGGAATGCGCACGTGGCGGGCAAGGGCGGCAACAGACAGAGCGCAGCATTCTTGCGGGTGAACGTAGTTCTTATCAGTGCAGGATCTGCCCTCGGTTCGTAAGACCATACGGGGCAGCCTGCAACTATATAGATCTGCCGCTACTGTCCTCAATTCAGCGAGCAGTGCATCATCTGAGCCTTTACAAAATTAGCGAACTACTGAGAATGGAAGCCGGTCTCGTCCCGTCTTCTTTTACGTACCGGCAATCTCTTCTCCGCCCAAGTATTCGGGCTGTTCATTCAAGGATCAGGATGGCACTTGCAACCGCCACTCTACGCATGCGTCGCCGCAACGAACCGGGAGGGGAGGGCGGAAGGATCCCCTCAAAACGGTCCCGATCCGCACTCTGCCGTACGTGGTGTCGATTTGGGGATGCACTGGGTTTCTCCAGTCATTGGAAGATGCCGCGAGCGGGTCGGCCACCAGTCGTACGGCAAGCACGAAGGAGCCGCCGATGTGGAGGCACGGATTCTCTCCTCACGGCGTTCTTCCCTCGAGATGGAAGTGATGGAGAACGCGATGAAATATCGGCGTAACGAATACCGCCACCGAGACGAGCAGCACGAAACCGCAGTACATCGCATACAGTCCCGCGAATATCTTTCCTCCATCTGTAGCGAGGATGTTGACGGGCCCCATACCTCCCATGAGCATCGCCGCATTGAGGAACGCGTCGATGGGTCCCATGCCCTCGAGCGTCATATAGCCCAGAACTCCTATCCCCAACGAGAACAGGACGAGCGCCAACGAGAGCAGCGCAAACTTAACGAGGCGGAGAAAAAAATCCCGTGTCGGAAGGAGTTTCTCCCCGTTCTGCTCGAACTCTTTCAACACCATGACCATATCTCCACATCTGATAGTTCGTCAATTAAAGCCCGCAGTTCTTCTTATTCATTCGATCGCCCCAGACGGGGACCAGATCGATGGTTACGCAGGGGGTTCATTACTTCGCTAATTTCTCTCCCTGTCATCTTTCATTCGTGAGTGCTCCCCGTTCCCTTTGGCTATCCCGGTTTTCTGAGTGCAGGAATGGTGCGCACGATCTTCAAGGTCGATCGCACCGCTTCCCAGATAAACAGTCGGAATTGACCAAACCGGAACGCGCACATCTCGATGATCTGGGGATCTCGTTTCACCGGCACGAACCGTGTCCACAGGTCGGCCATCCAGATGTTCTTCAGGAGAAACGATATGATGGCGAAGAGATAGCGGATCACCGGATTCCGGGTTGAAGTCCTGGGTTTAACCTGGTTGCGCATCCGGTACGACGACTCGATCGCGAACCGCGATCGGTACGTCTCGTGGATCCGTCGAGGGCCCCAGGGTACGCCGTGTACGACATAGCCGAGGTTCTCAACGCCGTGCTTCCCCCGTTTTCCTTTCGCGTACAGCACCGCCACCGCTATCGTGAGATGAAGTGCTGGTTTTCCACGCATGGTGTACTCTCCGAATCGTGATTGTGTCCCATTCAGGAGCTGTTTCATCGCACGACTGTGTCTCCTGACCGGGAGGATGAACGGAACCTGTACGGTTGTCAGGAACGCGATGACCTTGCGTGCGGAGAACTCCCGATCCAGGCAGAGTGCCTGGATCGTCAGTCCGGCCGTCGCGATTGCGTCCAGGCATCGGGCGATGTACGCGACCCTGGAGGTACCCTTCGTCACGGGATAGACCGCCAGGGTCACCTGGCGGTCTCGGGTGATCGCGTAGACGGTGACATACGTGGAGAAGTCGTTGGTCGATTTCTTGAGTCGACTCCGGATGATGTACCCCTCGTTGTCCGCGACAACCGTCCCGTAGTACGGGTCGTGGGTGAAATCGATGGCAAACGTGTACGCTCTTCCTGGCGTCAGGACGGAGGAGAGCGCATACGCCAGGATCTCGGTATTCACACGTTCGAGATCATCCATTCGGATCTTCCGGAGATGGTACCGCAGTGAGGTTTCACGCGGACTCCTCTCCAGCAACCGAGCAATGGAATGGACTGACTGCTGCATCGCCGCCATCCCCACGAGCGTACGGAAGACGGTTGTCTGCGTCAGGGATCCCTGAATCGGAATGCGTACGTGACGGTCAAGGGCAGCAACAGCCAGAGCACAGCATTCGTGCGGTTGAACGTAGTTCTCATGAGTGCAGGATCTGCCCTCGGTTCGTGAGACCATACGGGGCAGCCTGCGAAGTATAGAGATCTTCCTATTCTGACCTCAAATCAGCGATCAGAGCACCATCTGGACTTTTACAAAATTAGCGAACTACTGAGACCACCCCCGCGACGATCGTGTCGAACGTCGCCGCGTCTTCGATCGGGGCCGCGAGCACGCGGGCCGCCGACCGGGTCACCGATCTCTGAACGAAATCTCCCATCTCTCTCTTCTCCTGGTGCAATGCACCGATCATACATTGTATCTCGGGAGATTTATGACGCACAAAAGTGTGAACGGTGAAGCAGGAGGGCGATCGAAGGAGAGATGCCATCGGGGAGTGAATCGGTACGGTGGAGGAGACGACGATGAGGCAGGACATTCCGGACAACCGCGCCTGGTTCCAGGACTGGGCGAACGAGTACGACGCGACGCTCGGAAAGGTGTCGAGGCATCAGATCATGCTCGATCTGGCTGTGACGGTCTCGGGAGTGGGACGAGGCGACGAGGTCCTCGATATCGGGTGCGGGACGGGTCTGCTGTCGCTGAGGTTTCTCGCTGCGGCCGACTGCAGGATCACGGCGATCGACAGCTCGGCCGAGATGCTCGCGCTCTTCCAGGAGAAGATCGAGCAGTACGGCCTCGCCGAGAGGGTCCGGTGCCAGCAGCTATCGGCGGAGGAGATGGACTTCGGCCCCGGCCGGTTCGAGATCGTCGCGGCGACGGTCGCCCTGCACCACGTGAGGGAGAAGGCGCCAGTCATCGGAACGATCCGCGACTCGTTGAAGGACGGCGGACGGTTCGTGCTCGGGGAGATCGACATGGACACCACGGGGAGTCAGGACGACCCCGAGCGCCTCTCGCGGATCCTGCAGTACCTGACGAGCGAACTGGAACTCGCCATGCGGGAAGGGGGCGTGCAGGCGTTCGAACGGATGTACGACAACGGGAAGAAGCACATCCTGAACGACGGCGAATACTGCATCTCGATGCGCCAGTGGGAGGAACTCTGCAGGGGCGCCGGGTTCCGGGACGTGGCCGTGCACCCGGTGCCGGGGTACGACTGGTTCAAGGTGCTCGTGGCGACGAAGTAACGCCGGATCGACCTCTCCGACGCCGGCTCTTCGATCGGATCCGAGAGCCATGCTCGGGCCGTCTGCGTCTGCCGCATCGCTCCCCGATCCCCATTCGGACGGCGCTCCTCATCCCCTCCCCCGGGATCATTTCGAAATATTTATTGTATCAGGACCGTATCTGTGATAATCGCGCGTGGAGTGACAGACCCTCTTTCATGGCCTTCAGGGCCAGGCGCCATGCCGACCCTCCGCGCGGGGCAAACATTCACCGACGCACCATCGCCGCTCCGTAGCGGAGCGGCCGGAGGGAAAAGCATGCTCCAGATCGCACACTTCCGGGGGCGCACCCCCCTCGCGCCGGCGGCCATCCTGCTGCTGGCCCTCTGCCTGCTCGTCATCGGCGTGCAGGCCGCAACGAATCCCGTAGATACGGCCGCACTCGTCACGAGCGCACCCGAGCTCCTCGTCGACACGCCCGGCCTCCACACCCTCGACCGCGACCTCGCGGCCGACTGGATCGGCGTCGAGATCACCAGCTCCGACGTCGTCTTCGACGGCATGGGCCACACCATCGAGGGCACCACCACGAACTCGACGGGCGTCTTCGCCTCCGGGGTTCGGACCGGGACGTCGTCGGGCCTCATCACGAACGTCACGGTCCGGAACCTCACGGTCCGCAGCTGCGGCAACGGGATCCATATCGGCGACGTCTCGGGCTCCGCGGTCGAGGACGTCGTCGCCGAGCAGAACGTCGTCGGGCTCGACATCGGCGCGGGCGGCACCACCGACGACCACCTCGTCCACGACTCCGTCTTCCGCGAGAACAGCCGCGTCGGGATCTCCGCCGGCTACCCGGCCCAGGGCGTAGCGATCGAGCGGTGCTCGATCACAGGCAACGGCGAGGGGATCGAGACCGACCTCCTCAGGTCGAGCGAGCGCACGAATAACCGCGTCGTCGACTCGACGGTCTCGGGCAACCGGGCAGACGGCATCTCGGTTCAGGAGACCGGCCTCGAGATCCGGAACTGCACCGTAGCCGAGAACGGCAACGACGGCATCTACGTCGAGCACGGCGGCGCCGAGGTCGTGGGCTGCCACGTCGAGAAGAACGCCGGCACGGGCGTGCAGTCCTCCGACCGGGGCAACTCCGACATCCACGGCAACTGGATCACGGGCAACGGCCAGGGCGTCGTCGTCGGCGGCGACTGGTCGTCCCGTGTCCGGAACAACTACCTGAACAACACGGACAACGGGTACTTCGGCGCGTCCACGGCCGGGCTGCTGAACTACGAGAAGACGGCCGGCCGAAACATCGTGGGCGGCCCGTACCTCGGCGGCAACTTCTGGGCGAACCCGAACGGCACGGGCTTCTCCCAGACTCGCCCGGACGCGAACCACGACGGCATCTGCGATGTGCCCTTCGTCATGGAGGACGCGACCGACTACCTGCCGCTCGCGCCGTCGCCCGGTACACCCGTGGTCGAGCCGACGCCCTACAAACAGCACCCGGTCCCCGGCCGGATCCAGGCCGAGGACTACGACGTCGGTGGCGAGAACGTCGCGTACCACGACACCACGCCCGGCAACACCGGCGGCGCGTACCGCCACGACGACGTCGACATCGAGACCGCGAGCGGCATCACGAATGTCGGCTGGATCCGGGACGGCGAGTACCTCCTCTACACGCTGAACGTCTCGCAAGCCGGGTTCTACACCATGACGGCCCGCGCCGCGACCCCGAACGACGGGCGGGCGGCGTCGGTCTCGGTCAACTCGGAGCGGATGTACAGTATTCGCTTCACGAACACCGGGTCCTTCTCGAGGTATACGACGGCCGTCGGAAACGACGTCTACCTGCCGGCCGGGACCGACATCCTGCGGCTGACCTTCGAGGGCGACGGCGAGAACCTCGACTGGATCACGTTCGCCCCGCAGCAGCCGGGCCCCGCGCCGTTCGAGCTCCCCGGCACGATCCAGGCCGAGGACTACGATGCCGGCGGGTACGTCGACACCACGCCTGGCAACCAGGGCGGCGCGTACCGCCAGGACGACGTGGACATCGAGGCCGGCGCGTCCGGCTACGACGTCGGCTGGATCCGCACGGGCGAGTCCCTGACCTACGAGGTGCTCGTCCGGCAGGGCGGGGCCTACGTTATGACCGCCCGCGTCGCGAGCCTGAACAGCGGGCGGACGATCGCGGTGTCGGGTCCCGAGGCGCCCGTGACATTCGCGGTGCCGAACACCGGGTCGTTCTCGACGTACAGGACGGTCTCGGTCCCCGTCACCCTGACGTCGGGGTACCACGCCCTGAAGCTCACCTTCGCCGGCGACAGCCAGAACATCGACTGGATCGCGTTCGCGCCGGCCGGCACGGGGACTCCCACGCCCACGCCCTCGGTTACGACACCCACGCCGACGCCGGTGGCGGGCGTGGGCTCGTTCACGGCCGCGCCGCTCTCCGCGCCGCCGAAGGGGTCGGCCGTGAAGTTCACGCTCTCCCCCGCGGCCGGTAAGACGGTCGCGTCCGCCTGGTGGTCGTTCGACGCGCCGGCGCACCTTAACTCGTGGAACTCGCGGGCGACGAACCCGACGTTCTACTACCCCGCGGCCGGCACCTTCTCGCCGCTCGTGAAGATCACGTACACGGACGGCTCGAGCGAGACCGTCCAGCGGATGAACTACCTCCGGGCGACCTGAACCCCTCCCTCTTTTTCGGCCGCAGCCGCCCGGGCACGACGCCGAACGGCAGCATCGCTCGAGGAGGAGTCCCGACCCGCGAGGCGTGCAGCCAGCGGGAGTCGCAACGGACGGTGGAGGCCGGGCAGAGCGACCTCCACCTCCACCGCGTACAATCGACCGGCTCGTTCGCAGCCCGGGAGGCCGCGACCGCTCAGGCCGTCCCAGGCGCGTCCCCGCCGTACTCGTCCTCGACGATCCGCCCGTCCCGCAGAAAGAGCACCCGGTCAAAGTACCGCCGGTGCCAGTCCTCGTGCGAGACCATCACCACCGTCTGCCGCAGCTCGCGGTTCAGCTTCCGGATCAGGTCCAGGATCAGGACCGAGTTCCTCGAGTCCAGGTTCGCGCAGGGCTCGTCCGCGAGCAGCAGCGCCGGCCGGTTCACCAGCGCCCGGGCGATCGCGACACGCTGCTGCTCCCCCCCCGAGAGCTCTCCCGGCAGGAACCCGGCCCGGTCCTTTAGGCCCACCTGGTCCAGGATCCCCCGGCAGGCCACGGTGCACTCCTTCGCCGTCATGCCGCGCACCTTGGACGGGAGGTAGACGTTCTCCTGGGCCGTCAGCTCGGGCACCAGGGCGTAATCCTGGAAGACGTACCCGAGCCGTTGCAGGCGGAAGAGCTCCCGCTCGCCCTCCGACAGACGCGTCACGTCCACCCCGTCGATCGCCAGCGCGCCGTCCGTCGGCCGGTCGAGCAGCCCGAGCATGTGGAGCAGGGTCGACTTCCCGCTCCCGCTCGCGCCCATCACCCCCACGAACTCGCCCTTCGCGATCTCGATGTCCACGCCGTCGAGCGCGCGGACCTCCACACTCCCCACCCCGTAGACCTTGGTCAGGTGCTCTCCGCGGATCATCCTACCCCCGTATCGCGTCGAGGATCTCCTCGCGCGTCGTCAGCCACGAGGGCAGGTAGCCCGCGATCAGCGAGGCGGCGTACAGGCTGGCCACCGACTGCACCACCAGCCGCGGCTCGAGGAACGGCGCCACCGGCCCCCCGGGGAAGACGATCGGGTTCCCCGCCAGGAACTGGAGCACCGCCAGCAGCAAGGCGCCGCCGGCGAGCGTGCCGCAGGTGCAGATGAAGAGCGCCTGGAAGAGGTACGACTTGATGATGATCGAGCGGCCGATCCCGATCGCCCGGAGGATCCCGATCTGCTTTCTGCGGTAGACGATCCCGATGAAGATTACGATGAAGATGACCACGACGGCGATCACGAGGCTTACTCCCGTACTGATGGCGTTGATGATCCCGAACGATCCCACGATCGACTCGAGGAAGTCCGCGGACTTGTCCTCCCAGGTCCAGATCTTCTCCTGGACGCCGTACTGCATCAGGACCAGGCGCATCGCGTCGTCGTTGCCCGTCGTCTTCGTCCGGACCAGGATCGCGTTCGCCGGATCGGCCTCGCCGAGCATGGACGCGGCGTCCCGGCGCGTGATGAAGACGGCGTTATCGACGCTCGACGTGCCGGCCTTGAGGATCCCCTTCACACGGAACTGGCGCGTGACCCCGTTCGGGAGGGTGAGGTCGACGATCCTTCCCACGGCCACGCCGCCGAGGGTCGGGGTGCTGTCCCCCCCGGACCTGCTGGTCCCGGCGAGGGTCTCCCCGATCAGGATCTCGCCGGTGTCGGCCGGGCTCAGGTAGTCGCCGCTCCGGACCTTCGTATGGATCCGCAACACCTCCTGCTCGCGCGCTGGGTCGATGGCCGTGACGAGCGGCGAGGTCGACTCTCCCCTGTAGACGACGGTCCCGCCGGTCGTGTACCGCGGGGTCGAGGCGACCACGCCGGGGATCCCGTTGATCTTCTGGACCAGCTGGACCGGGGCGGCGATCCGAAGCTCGCCCTCCTTGGGTTCGACGATGAGGTTGCCGAAGCTGTAATCGATGGTCTGCTGGTTGAAGAGGACCACGACCCCGGCGATGATGGAGGGGAGGAAGATGAGGTTGACGAAGACCATCGCGAGGATCATGATGGTCAAAAGGAGCGTGCCCTTGTTACCCCGGGCGATCAGCCGCGCGGCGAGGAAGAGGGCGACCTGTTCATCCTCGAGCATCGGCCCGACCCGCCCGCTTCCGCCGGAGGTACCAGATGACGCCGACAGCGGCGACCACGAGGACGAGTACGGCCAGGAGCGGGGCTGGCGAGCTCCCCTCCTGGACGGTCATGCGCAGGGTCTCTTCGTAGGTGTGGACGCCGTAGTCGTCCTCGTACTGCACGGAGAGGTTGTAGGCGTAGGTCCCGGGGTCGGCGGCCTCGAGGACGAAGACGGCGGGAGCGTCGCTGTCCGGCTCGATCCGCCCGACGAAGGCGTCGGTGCTACCCGAGAAGGGGAGGTTGATCGAGGCCTTTACCGAGTTGGCCGTGTCGGTCCCCGTGTTCTCGAGCCGGACCACGAGGGAGATGGGGTCGCCGGCCGCGATCCGGGCCGGGTCGGTCGAGAGGGAGGCGATGCCGAGGTCGGCCCGCCCCCGGAGCCGGGCGCCGATCGTCTCAGTCTGCGAGAGGGTCGTGCCGTCGGCGCTGGCGTAGGTGACGGTCAGGAAGAGGGGGTTGAGGCCGAGCGGGGCGCGACGGTCGGAGGAGAAGAGCATGTCGAGGGTCGCGTTCCGGCCGCGGAGGAGGGTGCCGAGGTGGTACGTGCTCGGCGTCTTGGGCGCGATGGAGGCGGAGGAGGCGTTGACCGTTACCGTGACCTGGTCGGCACGGGCGAGGCCGTCGTTCCGGATCCCCACGCGGACGGGGATATCGTCGCCGGGGTTGACGTTGTCGGGGACGGTCTTCTCGACGGTCAGCCCGGGCTTCTTGAGCAGGGCGAGCTGGGTGTTGACGTTGACGGGGACGGACCTGCGGACGCTTCGTCCGTCGGTGACCTCGATCCAGAGCTCGGGGAGGTAGACGCCGTCGGCGGCGGGGGCGCGGAAGAGGAAGGTGACGGGGACGGACTCACCGGGGCCGATGGCGCCGACGCGGGTGGTGTCGCCGGAGAGGACCTCGAGGGACCCGCCGCTGAGCCGGACGCGTTCGATGTTGACGGTGATGTCCGAGCTCCGGGTGCTCGCGACGGTGCCGCCCTCGGGGTCGGCCAGCTTCTCGGTCTCGGTGATGCTCGCGGTGGAGGCGGTGTTCCGGATGGTGGCCGTGATGGTCCCGAGGTCGCCGGGCTGGAGGACGGCGGGGCTGACGACATAGTCTGCGACGATGATGGAGGGGTCCGCTGCAGCGGCGAGGACGGGCCCGACGAACAGGACGAAGAGGCAGAGGGCGGCGAGGAGCCATGACAGGCACGCTGCAGATCGACGCATTTCGAATTGACTACGCTCCCGGGCCTACTTATAATTTGGGATTGGACGAACTTTTCGCGATCGGGGAGGTCAGGGAGGGTTAGGGATCGATTCGGTCGGGGGACAGCCCTGCCCATCCGGCGATCCTCACCAACGACCGGGTCCGGCCGATGGCCTGCTATCGATCGCGCGAGATCGCTCTCCGAACGGGCGAGGCGACGACTGTGCATCTCGTCCGGCCGGCGGGTTCGGGGGGCAGGAGCAGGCTCAGGTATGCCCGTTCCGGAGGAGAAGCATGAACCTGAAACATGTCGTCGGAGCCCTCGTCGGGATCGTCCTCGCGATGCCGGGCCTGCTGTGGTTTCTGCAGGGAACGGGGCTTCTTCGCCTCTGTCCCGCGCTCTGTTTCGCCGATTGCGAATGCGTCGAGGGCGGGTCGCAGGTCTGGGAGGTCGCGGGCGCGGTCACGTTCGCGATCGGGGCGATACTTGTCTGGGTCTCTCTGCGGCCTGGGATTGGCTGACGATGCTTTTTTACGGGCGGCGGCGTGAGCACCGCCTCGAAGGGCCGGCCCAAGGTTGGGCCCGTCGCTCCGAATCAGAGATGCCCCGCGCTCGGGCACCGGCAGGGACTGTTTCGTTCAGAGCCGGGCGAGAAGATCGTGCGATCCGTCAGGAAGACCCAGAAGGAATCATCTCCCGCAACCTCTTTCCCATCGGCGATACCTGGGGAGATCACGCGCGGGTGAACGCCAGGCCGAAGAGATCGCGGCAGGGAGACAAAATGACACCGACCGTACGCGAAGTCCAGGCAAAGAGCGTCCTCTCCAAATCGAAGATCTACCCCTGGGTCGTCAACCCCTACACCGGGTGCGAGCACGCCTGCACCTACTGCTACGCCCGGTTCATGAAACGGTTCAGCAGTCACCCCGAGCCCTGGGGCGAGTTCGTCGACGTCAAGGTCAACGCCCCGTCGCTCCTGCGTGCGGAGGTCAGGAAGAAGCGGCGGGCGACGGTCTGGGTCAGCGGCGTCTGCGACCCCTACCAGCCCCTCGAAGCGCACTACCGGCTGACCCGGCAGTGCCTGGAGATCCTTGTCGAGAACCGCTGGCCGGTCGTCGTCCAGACCCGCTCGCCCCTCGTCCTGCGCGACCTCGACATCCTCCGGGATGCACGGGACGTCGAGGTGGGCCTCTCCATCACGACCGCGGACGACTCGATCAGGGAACTCTTCGAGCCCTGCGCACCCCCGATCGCCGAGCGGATCAGGGCCCTGGACGAACTGCACCGGGCCGGCGTCCGGACCTATGCCATGATCGCCCCGGTCCTCCCCGGCGCGGAAGGGCTGGCGGACCTGCTGAGGGGAAAGGTCGACTACGTGCTCCTCGACCGCATGAACTACCACTATGCCGACCGCGTGTATCGGGAGCACGGCCTGGAGGACGCGCTGACCGCCGAGTTCTATTATCGAGCGACGCAGGACCTCCGGTCGCTCTGAAGGTCCGGCGCCCCGGCCCCCTCATTCTTCGCCCGGTACCCGCTCCGCCTGCTGCTTGCGGAGAAAGCCGGAGATGACGAGCGCGAACCCGGCCATGCCGAGGGCGTTGGCGATGATCATGGGTCCTGCCGACGCGGCGACGATCTCCACGGCGACGGAGAACGGCCGGACGAGGAGGAGCACGAGGAGCATGTGGAAGCATTCCATCAGGACGGCGAAGACGACGGCGACCGTCACGCTCGCGAAACGGCGGTTGCACCTGAGGTAGATCGCGCCCCCGAAGAGGCCGGCGAGGACGGTTGCGATCGAGCAGGGGACCGCGGAGGCCCCGCCGAGCGTCAGCCGGTGCAGGCCGCCGATCAGGCCGGCGCCGACGCCCGCGAACGGCCCGGCGATCAGGCCGGCGATCATGGGCCCGAGGTCCCGCACGTTGATCTTCGCGCCGAGCACGTCGACCCCGGAGTAGGTGCCGAAGATGGAGAGCAGGCCGAAGAGGACGGCGATGACGAGGGTGGTCTTCCACGTGCCCCTGCCGAACAGTGAATCGCGGAGCAAGTGGGAGGAGGTGACGATCAGCGCGAAGGCGACGATGACACAGGCGATGAGGATCAGGACGACCAGCATTTCAATAACCGGGGCCATCAGGAAAACCGTATCAGATTTTGGCGAGACATCTTAAGAACCTGCGCGGGAGGCGGCAGGCACCGCCAAGCGTGGAAGACGGGATCCGCGAAGGCGATCGAGACGCTGCATGAGATCGCGCGACCAGGAGGAGGACCGTGAGCCGCGACCCGAGCACGGCCTCGGGCCAGCTGTCTGCCACGATACCGACGCCGCCGTTCGCCGTGACGGCGACTGCGCCGGCGTCCATGGACTCTCTCATGGTGGTTCTCTCCCTGAAAAGAGAGTTGTCGGGAGAGGGGGGGGTGCCATACAGTCTCGATTCGGATCGGGTAGAGAGATCGTCCGATCTCCGACAGGTCTACATCCACACCGGGAACGCCTCGAACCCCGTACCGACGACCACCACGCACCGTCGTAGAGGCCTCCGGCCGACCGGCGGGCATATGCATCGCTTCTCACACACCACCCGATTGTTATTCTTTAAGTTTGAAAACCACAACAAAAGGACGGAAGGGTTGCGATAATGCTGTACGAAATACCACGGGCCCGGATGGATGAAGCGGCCGACGTCGCAGCAGACGCGTTCATCGGCGCCTCCTGCCCTGTCGGGGCATTCATGTTCCAGAACGAGCCGGAACACCTCGACCTGAAGAGGAGATTCTATCGTTCCCTGGTGACCTCCTGCCCCCCCAGGGCCGTCAGCCTGGGGACGTCGCCGGGTCTCGAGGCGGTGAGCATCTGGTTCCCGCCAGGTATGGACCACTCGGAGGACGACGATCCGGACCCCTTTACCCCGGAGGAGCTCGCGGACCCCGGAACGCTGGAGAGGATGGAGGCGGTGAACGGCGTGATCGATGCGCTGACCGAGAACCTCGGCATGGAACCTCAGTGGTATCTGCACCTGGTGGCCGTCCGCCCGCAGTTCTTCGGCCGCGGATACGCCTCGGGCCTGATCAGGCCCGTGCTGGCCCGGGCTGCCGAAGAGGGGCTTCCCTGCACCCTGATCACCCAGACGATGGAGAACGTCCGCACGTACGAGCACTGGGGGTTCGAGGTCGTGAAAGTGATGGCCGT
This sequence comes from Methanoregulaceae archaeon UXB-2016, assembly GCA_004332335.1. Taxonomy (GTDB): domain Archaea; phylum Halobacteriota; class Methanomicrobia; order Methanomicrobiales; family Methanospirillaceae; genus UBA288. The sequence goes on from SISS01000045.1 coordinate 13,025, forward strand.
ACCCGGCTCCGGGGAGAAGTTCTGTTCCATGCGCAGGGACTGACCGGACGGGGTTCTCGGGGAGGAGCCGTCCCCGTGAGTTCGCGGATGCCCGATCCCGTGCGGGAGCCGCCTCGCCATCCTCGCCCGCGATCCGGTACGGTTCGGCCACGGCGACACTGAGGACGTAACCCGGGCCGGCACCCCGGGCGGTCACGCCCCCGGTCGGCCTCCGAGCACCTCAGCCTCGCGATCGACCGCGGCGCCGGAGCAGAGGAGGCCGATGAAGAGGTCCTCACCGGCCGGGGCACGGACCTCGATCGCTCGATCGATACCTGGACCGAGAGCCACTCTTCCCGAGCCACGCCGGCTTGGCGCAGGACCCGGATCAGGAGGTCGACACCGATCTCCTGTCGGTGGGGATTGGGCAGGGTGAGCACCAGGTCGCCTCGTACCATGTAGGGGTGTCGAGCGCCCGGAACCGTCGGACCATCTCCGGCCACGAGACCGGATGCAGCCGATCAGCCACTGGCACCCGCGTCCATGCACTCGGCCGGGTCGAGCCGGATGCCGCCCACGGGCAGGATCGCAAGGCCGCAACGGAGCCGGACGAGGAGCCAGCCGTCGAGCGCCTCCGCGAGCCGGGACCGGCACTCCTCCTCGGTTCGCCCGGAGGCCCAGACGCCCTGCAGCTCGGGTATCTCGCCGTACCAGGGCTCCTCGTCCTCGATCTCCTCGAACCGGGCGCGAGCGAGCGCCGCGGTGATGTACTGGACGATCATCTCACAGTCCGTTAACCATCAACCAGGTTAACCTTTTTCCGGCCGCGCGAGGCCGATCGCCTGCCGGTCGTCGGGATGCCGGGCACGCCGCCCAGGGCTGGAAGATAGCACCTCGCCTCTCCCGCGTGCTCCGTCTGGAACGGCCCCATCGACCGTTCTCAACCATGCGATGAGGCCATGACATCGATACCCGCCTCGACGGTCCTCCGCACCTCCCGCTCGTAGCACCCCTCGCAGAGCCGCACGCCACCGCCGGCCCATGCGGCCGGCGCAAGGTCACAGTGCGAGCACCGCCCGACCGCCGCCCCGACCCGTTGCATCGCCGACAGGTCGACCGTGCCGGCAAGGGGCGCGACCTTCGCCCGCTCCCGCCCGACGGCCCTGCCGTAACACCGTCTGCAGAGCCGGCGTGGATCGGCCGAGCCGGCGGACGACCGCTCCCGGTAGTGCGACGGCTTCCTGCCGCAGACGGAACATTTCTCCCACTCCGGCCCGTCGGTCGCGACGAACGCGTGAGGGTCGATCGTGTTGCCACAATCCCGTTGTGGCACGGCTGTGGCAACATCTGTGGCAACATCGAAACGCCGCGTTTCGCCGTCCGATCCGCCTTTTACCTTATAATAAGAGATATCGTGAAATGATGTTGCCACAGACCCGGAAGCAGAGTCCTCGGGGGAGGACTCCTCCGATGCGCACGCTGTCCCTGTATGATCCAGGTTGTGGCAACATGCCGGATCGATCTCTTCGCCTTCGCGCGCATTCTTCGAATCCGGCACGGTACGGCATTCGTCGCATGTTGCCACGGGTGTTGCCACGGTAGTGCCACGACAGGGCGTGTGGCACAAGGACGGCTCGTCCTCGAGCCAGACCAGGCCCGACGCCCGCGTTTCGCGGTTCACCTCCTCGTCGAAGGCGAAGACGAGCTGCCGCTGCCGCACGTCCCGCCCATCATCGTCGACCGATGCGGTGGTCCGGTCGATCAGGGTCAGGGCCGGCGACTTATCGAGCAGGCCCGGATAATGCCTCCCCTTGTCGTCGCGGCCGACGAGCAACCGCCGCGCCTTCTGGTAGGTCCACCCGGTCCACTGCTGGAGGTCGCCGATCGTGAACTGCCCGGCGTGGTTGCGGGACGCGATCGAGAGGATGTGCTCCTCGTTCCGGTCGAACCTGGACCCGAGCGAGCCGCCGGACCCGTGGAGGTCGGCGAAGAGGCGGCGGGCGTAGTCGAAGTCCTCCTCGGTCGCGACGACGGCGAGCCCGCCGTCCTCCAGCGGCAGATGCCCGCGCTGGAAGCGGAAGACGAGCGCGTGGGCCCGGACCAGGTCGAGGAGGACCTCGTGGTTGCGGCGGTTTCGGACCGAGGCCATGCGGATGCGCCCGGCGAACGGGATGCGAACGGTAACGGGGCCGTCCGATCGGAGCAGGCGCCAGCACTCGCGGCAGACGGCGAGGTCGAAGCGGTCGGCGGCACTGTCGTCGTCGCCCGCGGCGACGGCGTTCATCCTGCGGGCGAAGACCTCGCGGTCCTGGACCTCGGAGTCGTCGACCCAGCAGACGAGCATCCGGTTCAGGACCTGATCGTCGTAGAGGGCCGAGACGTTCGCGAGCCACCAGGCGCAGCGTTCGGGGACCGTGTAGCGGCGGACCTTCCGGTCGGTGTCGACGGTCCTCATGCGCACGGGCTCGGTGAACTTGGACGTCGCCTCCTTGAGGATCTCCTGGAGTTCCTCGGAGAGCGCGATGTCGTCGAGGAGGAGGACGGTTCCGGGGTTGATATCGTCGGAGTAGTAGAGGGCCTTGTTGCTCATCCGCTCGGCGAGCCGGCACTCCTCGGGTACCTGCCGGAGCATGGCGGTCATGCCGCTGGACTTGCCCTTGCCCGACTCGCCCGTTACGTAGACGTGCAGGCCCTTCACGTTGCGGACGGCCTGGCTCGCGATGGACATCACGAGGCAGTGGGCGAGGGTGGTGTCGCCGACGTGCTCCGCCTCGAAGGCGTCGAGGAAGTACCGGACCGGGTCGCCGTGCTCGAGGACCTCCTTCGCCGTCGTCGCCTCCTCTTCCTCGGGGAGCGGGGCGCTCTCGTTCGCGGCGGCCGGGGGCGTCTTTGGTGGTCTCTCTCCGGCGACCGCCGGCGCCGGTCTCTCGCGGTCGGCGTGCCCGGCCTCGAGCCGGCTACGGAGCTCGGGCCACCGCTGCCGGCCGACGAACCCGCTCGCCTCAAGGCGGTCGCTGAAGGACGTGGCCAGGGTCTTCAAACGGCGGTGCGGCGCTCGCTGGCGAAGGTGTGACGTGATGCTCCTCGATTGGGATCGGAGACGATCCTGGAGCAGATATATTACAGTCCCTGATCCAACGGGAGCCAGGAGATCGCATGTCGACGTTTACCGCCGTGTTGCACAAAGAGGATGACCTGTACGTGGCCGAATGCACGGAGGTCGGCACGGTCAGCCAGGGAGGGACCGTCGAGGAGGCCGTGAGCGACCTCAAAGAGGCGACGATACTCTACCTGGAAGAGTTCCCGCAGACCGAAGAGAGACGGGCGATCCTGACCACCTTCGAGGTGTCGTCGGTTGCCTCATCATAAGCCGGTCTCGGGCGATCAAGCCATACGCATCCTCTGCAACCGGTTCGGGTTCTCCATCTCCGGTCGGGCCGGAAGTCACGTACGACGTTCAAAAATGACGGACAGCGGCAGGGTGGGAACCGTCGTGCCGGACCACGACGAGTTGAAGACCGGTACGCTCAGAGGAGTCCTCCGACTCGCACAGGTGGAGATCGACGAGTTTTACCGGTTTGTCTGAATCGGTCTGGGGGCACTCCCGGTTCGTCGCGGCGGTCATCGTCGCACCACTGTCGGTCGGCGAACCCGACATGGAGGGTGTGGCCGCCGTCGCAAAGAGACGGCCCGAACGCTCGCCCCCGCGCATCGATCCCTTTTTCCCGCCGTGAGCAGAGCTCTCAGCTCCCAGGTTCGATCCGCCATGGTCACCGTCTGCGCCTACTGCAACACGATCCTCCGCCCCGCGAGCGAGCCCGACGAGCCCGTCAACCACGGGATCTGCGAGACCTGTCATACGCGCTTCCTCTCCCTCCTCGGGGTCAACATCGCCCGCTACCTGGACCTGCTCGACGCCCCCGTCGTGCTGGTCGACGAGGAGGCCCGGATCCTGAGCGCGAACCACCTGGCCCGGGGGCTCTTCGAGATCCCCGCCGGCACGGACTCGAACCCCCGGCTCTGCGGGAATGTCTTCGCATGCGAGAACGCTGGCCTCCCCGGGGGCTGCGGCCAGACGGTCCAGTGCTCGGGCTGCGCGATCCGGAACACGGTCATGGAGACCCACCGCACGGGCGCCCCAGTCGACCGCCGGCCGGCCGTGCTCACCCGGCGGCTGCGCGGTATCAGAAAGCCAGCTCGATCTCTGCATCTCCACGCGAAGAGAGGGGCAGGTGGTCCTGCTGAGGATCGAGCAGGCCGGGACCGGAAAGACCTGGCCCGACCGTATAGCGTGACCTGTCGTCCTCTCAGCCCGCCACGAGCTTCAGCACCTCTCCCGTCGTCGTGGCCGGGTCCGGGCCCATCACGGTGTTGACCAGGACGTAGACCTCGCGGGCCCGGTCCTCACCGAAGCCCCGGACGTAGGCGTTCGGATTGCCGTCCGTCGTGTTCGCGATCCCGAGCTCCTGCGTGGTCCACATCCGGTTCTGCTCGGCCGTGACCTCGGCCGCCTCGAGCGGGTACTGGCCGAGGTCGAAGCCGGCCGGCGGGGTCGCGGCCAGGAGCCGGCCGCCGCCGCCCGAGCCGGCCCGGCCGCTCCAGTCGCCGAAGACGTACTTCCCCGCGAGCGCCGGCACCGCCTTCCCGCGGTAGACGAACCCACCCACGACCGTCGTGCCCATGTCGTGCCCGAGCTCGACGATCGGCCCGATCAGGGGCTCGCCCCGTGCCCCGACGGCCGGGCACGTCCCGGCCGGAGGCCGGGAGCTGTCGTCGGGATCGAAGCAGTGCGTCCCCTCGCGGATTCGCCAGCCGTAGTTGCCCCCCTTTGCCACGACGTGGACCGACTCGAAGAGGGCCTGGCCGGCCGAGGCCGTGACCGGGCGGCCGGTCTCCGCATCGAACGAGAGGTACGCCGGGTTCCGGAGGCCCGTCGCGAAGATCTCGGGGAGGATGCCCGCCGTGGTCACGAACGGGTTGTCGGCCGGGATCGCGTACGCCCTGCCGCCCTCGCCCGGCCGGTCGACATCGATGCGGAGGAGCTTGCCGAGGAGCGAGGCCCCGTCCTGGGCATTCCCGGTCCCGGGCGTGTGGCCCGTCCCCTCGTCGTCGGCCCCGCCTCCGTCGCCGAGGGCGAGGTAGAGGTAGCCGTCGGGCCCGAAGAGGACCGGGCCGCCGTTGTGGTTCTGGGCCGGCTTGTCGATCGCGAGGAGGCCGCGCTCGTCGTACCGCGGGTTCAGCCCGACCATCCGGCTCCGGAGGTCGAGAAACGGCTCGTCCAGGAGCCGTTCGTCGGGCAGGACGATACGCACGACGCCGATCTGGTCGACGACGAAGCGTCGCCCGCTCCCGTCGCTCGGTTCGACGAACGCAATCGGGGCGCAGAGGCCGGTCGCGACCCGCTCGAGCCCGACCGTGATCGGCGGGGCCGCGAGCGGCGTGAACGACTGCCCGTCCCGGAACGTGGCCGCCTGGGGGGAGGCCTGGTTGGTCAGGTCCGCCCGCGAACCGGTCGTCGCGGTCACGGGAGAGGCGCTCCCCTCCGGCGACGGAGAGGCGGGCGGCACGTCGCCCGGGTTGCCCGCGCACCCGACCAGGGCGGCGCAGGTCGCGACGATGAGGAGGAGGACTATCTCAGGGCCCATGAGCCCCCATCGGGCGGGCACGCGATAAACGTTTTCTGCTCCGGGCCGGGAGGCGGCGGCCGATCAGAGACCCGGGATAAGGAGGGCGACGGCCGCACAGTGCAGGGCCGCGAAGAGCGGGATGGCGACCACGAACCGCGGCTTCCGGGTCTTGTGCCGGAAGAGGCTCATGCCGGCCAGGGCGCCGAACGGCCCGGGGAGTGCCGCGAGCAGGAGGGTCCGTTCGGGGGTCCGGCGCTCCCGGCGACGGGCACGTCGCTTGTCGTCGCCGTAGAGGAGCATGACCACGAGGTTGACGGCGAGATAGACCGCGGCGAGCGGGAGGAGGAGCGCGATAGAGATCACCACCACCCTTGGCCGGGAGACGGCATCAGGATGCTGGGCCGGGTTCCACTTCCGACCGTCGCCCGGCGTGCCGCCGGTGGAGCATGAAGCCCGCCCAGGCCAGCGCGATCAGGGCCGGATAGAGCACGGACCAGCCGGCGAAGAGGAGGATAACGCCCGTGAGCGCAAGCGAGACCGCGCTGACGAACCGGCCGGCGCGCACGCCCCGGAGGAGCACGAGCCCTGCCCCGCATCCCCCGAGATAGGTCAGGATGAACGCGGCGTTCGGGAGCTGGATCAGGGTCGGGAGCGAGACGAGCCCGGACGAGAAGCCGAGCAGGACGAGGCCGAAGGCGAGCCCCAGGAACCCGAGCCCGCCCGCCGGTGTCCGGTACCGCTCCGAGACGCGGGATAGGGCGACCGGGGCGTACCCCGTGGCCGAGAGGGAGTAGGCGAGCCGCGAGGCGGCGCCGGTGTAGGCGATCGCCGGGGCGACGCAGATAAAGAGCGCGGCTCCGCCCGAGAGGTAGCCCCCCCACGCGCCCGAGGAGAGCCGGATCAGGTGGACCAGGGAGACGTCCGAGACGCCGGGGCCGTAGCTCCTCGTCCCGATGACGGCGACGGCCGTGGCGAGGTAGACGAGGCTGACGACGACCGCGGCCGCGAGGGTGCCCCGGACCACGTCGCGCCCGGGGTTCTCGAACTCGGCCGTGAGGTGCGAGACCGCCTCCCAGCCGATGAAGCACCAGAAGATCAGGGTCATCGCATGGCCCACGCTCCCCCACCCGTGGGGGAGGAAGGGCGCGAAGTTGCCCGGGTCGACCGCGGTCGCGCTCCCGGCGAGGGCGGCCGCGAGGATCACGATCGTCGTGACCACGACCGCGACCTGGAGCCGGCCGGTCGTGCGCATGCCCAGATAGTTCGAGACGAGGCCCGTGAGGAGGATGACGGCCGCGATGGCCAGCCGGGACGGGCTGCCGAGCCCGAAGGCCGCACAGACGTACCCCGCTCCGGTCAGGGCCAGGACCGGGGCCCCGACCACGACCGAGAGGAGGAAGAGCCAGCCGATCAGGGAGCCCGGGCCGGGGCCGAAGGCGCGGGTGACGAAGTGCGAGACCCCGCCCGCGCTCGGGTACCGGACCGAGAGGAGACCCATGGTCAGGGCCATGGGGATCACGAGCACGCTCATCATGCCCCACGCCACGAGCGAGGCCGGGCCTGCGGCCTCGGCCGCAAGGCCGGGCAGGATCAGGATCCCGGAGCCGAGCACGGACCCGATGTAGAGAGCTAGGACCTGCGGAAACCGGAGCGTGGCCGGAAAGGTCTCCATCTAGTGCCCCGTCGTGTCCGTCATCGTCATCCCCGCCCGTGTCGGATGCCTGTCCAGTGAGAGCTGCGCGCCGCCGGATGCGTCGCCGACGGCGCAGAACAGAGGCGGCAGACCCCGGGGTCTCGGCGGACCGCGGCCGATACCCGTCGAGGCGGGACCGCTCAGCGCCGGCGGGCCGGGGGCCGCCCGGTCTTCCCCTTCATCCGCCGGTACCCGGTCCCGAGCTGCATGTGGAGCCACTCGACCCGGTCCCGTTTCGCCTCCTCGCTCTCGAAGGCGTGGTCCGTGTCGTACCACCGCACGAGCTTCGGGTCGCTCGCCGCGTCGGCGAACGCCTGGGATCGTTCGCGGGAGAAGACCTGGTCCCGCTCTCCGAACTGGAGGAGGAGCTTCGCCGGCGCAGCATGCCCGATGAAGGTCGCCGGGTCGATCGGAGCCATCACCTCGCGGTAGTGCTCCAGCTCGTCCCCCGTGAGCGAGGGCAGGTTCGCCACGGCCACGTCCGTGAAGCTCGGGGCGCCGGCCATCAGCACGCAGGCCCGGCACCGGTGATCGACCCCGGCGAGCACGCCGCCGCAGAGCGCCCCGAAGCTGTGGCCGACATAGGCGACCTGCCCCGCGTCGACCCCCTTCCGTGCGACGACGAGGTCCAGGGCCCGGCGGAGGTCACGGACGATCTCGGTGAAGATCTCGCGGTTCTGCTCGGGGGTTCCGAGGGTCCGGATCCATTCCTCGCCGGCGGCCCACGGGGCGTCGATGAGCAGGGAGGCGATCCCCATGCCCCCGAGCCGGAGGCCCTCGTTGAAGAAGCTCGAGCGGTTGCCCGGCGCGGGATGGACAAAGAGCAGGGCCGCAAAGCGGTCCCGGCCCGTCGGGGCGATCCAGTAGGCCGGGATCCGCCTGCCGTCCAGGCCGGCGTAGCTGAGGTCCTGGACCGAGACCGTGCCCCGATCCGTCGCCTCCTGTTCTTCAAGATCAAAGGGTACGCTCTGGTCGTACTCGAAGCGGGCCGACCGCTCCTCAAGCGATCCGGCCCCGGACGGACGGTGCGCATCCGTCTCTTTCCCGCCCTTCATTGTGGTGGAATAACGTGAGCAACGGGCATAGCCCTTTCGCTCACGACGGAGGTCCGCCCGGATCAGGCCCGGGAACTGCCCTCAGTCGGGCCCCCGAGCGTGACCGCGCGAGGGCTCGTGCCACCATTTAAGGCACCCGCTCCCCCATCCACACAACGTGATGCACTCGCTCGCCGTCCTGGTCGTGTCTCCCTCGGGGGATGCGCTTGCCGAGCACCTCCGCCGCCGCGGGCTCGACGCGACGTCGGCCCCGGACCTCGAGACGGCCCGTCACCACATCGAAGGCCACACGGTCGACGCCCTGGTCCTGCACCGCGACGCCGCCGGCGGGGACCCTCCGCCGGCCGGACCGACCCTCGTCCTCTACACTCCGGTCGCGTCCGCGGAGGAGGCGCTCCCCGGATGGCAGATCGTGGCCTACGCCGCGGACCCATTCGAGGCGGCCCCGCTCTTCACCCTCGCCCGCGCCGTGCGCGAGCTGGTCGCAGGCGTCCGGAACCTCGCCGCCCTCCGTGAGAGCGAGGCGCAGCACCGCCGGATCGTCGATGCTGTCAACGAGGGGATCCGGGTCATCGACCGGGACAACCGGGTCACCTACGTCAACCCCCACGCCGCGGCCATGCTCGGGTACACGCCCGAGGAGCTCCTGGGCGAGATCCCCTCCGACTACATCGTGACCGAGGACATGCCCCAGCTGGCCGAAGAGATCCCGCGCCACGAGCAGGGCGAGGCCTATCACTTTCACCAGATCCGGGTCCGGAAGCGGGACGGCAGCCCCCTCTGGATCGCCTACAACGCGGTCCCGATCATCGAGGGCGGTATCTTCACGGGCTCGATCGCGATGTTCTCGGACATCTCGGCCCTGAAAGAGGCCGAGGAACTCCTCCGCGAGCGCACGGCCGAGCTCGAGGCGGCCTACCGGCGGCTCGCCCTGATCTCGGCCGTCACCCGGCACGACATCGGGAACGAGCTCCTCTCGGTCGAGGGGTATCTCCGGCATCTCGGCGCCGAGGAGTCAACCCCCCGGGCCGCCCGCCTGCTCGAGGGGCTCGCCCAGGCCGTGGAGCGGGTCCGGACGGTCGTGGGGTTCATGCGGGACTACCAGGCGATCGGCGCTCTGCCGCCGGTCTGGCTCGACCTGCGCGCCACGGCCGAGCGGGCGATCGAGGGGGCGGCGCCGCCCGAGGTCGTTGTGGAGAACTGCCTGCCCCGCGTCGAGATCCTGGCCGCACCCCTGATCGAGAAGGCGATCGCCAACCTGATCGAGAACGCCCTCCGGCACGGCAGGGGCACGGGCCGCGTCCGCCTCTCGGCCCGCGTCCAGGGGGCGTGGTTCCTGATCCTGGTCGAGGACGACGGCGCCGGGATCCCGGTCGACGAGAAGGGCCGGATCTTCAGCCAGGCCTACGGCCGGAACACCGGGTACGGGCTCTTCTTCGTGCGCGAGGCCCTCGAGAGCATGGGCATGACGATCGGCGAGAGCGGCGAGCCCGGCGTAGGCGCCCGGTTCGAGATCGCCCTGCCCGGCGAGCGGTGCCGGCCTCCGCCCCCCTGACGGCCGCATACCTTTATCTCGCGGCGCCGGCGATCACCTGGTGATGTCCACCGACGCCGTCGTGATCCTCTCCACGGCCCCGCCCGACCGGGCGCCCGCCCTCGCCCGCCGGCTCGTGGCCGACCGCCTTGCGGCATGCGTCCAGCTCGCCGGGATCCGGTCGTTCTACCGCTGGGAGGGCCGGATCGAGGACGAGCCCGAGGAGCTGCTGATCATCAAGACCCGGCGCTCGCTCGCCGATCGGGTGATCGCCCGGATCCGGGAGCTCCACACCTACGAGGTGCCCGAGGCGGTCGTGCTCCCGATCGAGGCCGGGTCCGGCCCGTACCTCGAGTGGCTCACGGCCGAGACCGCCGAGTAGGCCGGTGCCGCGGCCCCAAGCTAATGGTATTAATGAGCGACGCTCCTTCTACCACTGAGGAGGATCGATATGAGGCGTCACGGGCAAGGGGTGAGCGATGTCGCCGCAGTGCTGCTGCTGGTCGCGATCGGGATGGGCCTGTCGGGCATGGTCTTCATGGGGGCCCTGACGATGGCCCGGGGAATGGAGCAGATCCCCAACGTCGCGTTTTACGCAGAGGAGACGCCTTCGGGCGGCATCCGGCTCGTCTCGCTCGGCGGCGACGCCCTGATCTTCGGTGGAGGCCCCGAGGAGCTCGTGCTCGAGCTTGTCGTGGATGACGCATCAGGCTCACATGCGCTCGATCCGGGGAGCACGAGGGCGAACTTCCGGCCCGGCGATGCGCTCAGCATCTGGTGGGACGGCACGACGTACCATGCGGCCGCAGACCTGCCCGCAACCGGCCTCTCCCCATTGCTTCCGGGGCCGCTCTCGGTCCGGCTCGTCGACGGACGGAACCATTTTCTGATCGGCCATCGCGAGATTCGCGCCGGTGCGATCGCCGGAACCTAGGCACCCAGGGCGACATGGTCCGAGCTTGAGAGAGGAGATGCCCGTTACCTTCACCGGCCCGATCGTGTCCGGAGCCGGACCAGGAGCATCCGGCAGAACGCCGGCCGGACCCGGACAGTCGAGAGAGGCGTGACCATGGGGGCTCACCGACCGTGCCGCTCGGACGTGCCGACGATCCGGGTATAAACCCGCAGACGAAGAGGAGTGTGCATGACGGACGAGATGCGAGCGGCGCTCCGTGCGGGCACTGCCGCGAACGCGGGGGAGGGACGGTCGTGAGACACACGACCCATAAGGGCCTCCAGTACCGTGCAGGCGAGGTCGGCGAGGTCGAGGACGTCATCGTGCTCGAGACCACCTTCCGGATCCTCCTGAACGGCGAGCAGGTCGCGGCCCAGGTCGCGACCGATGAGCAGCTCGAGGCCCTCGGGGCCGGGTTCGTGATCAACGAGGGGCTCGCCGACACCGTCGACTCAGTCACGGTCAGGGGGACCGCAATCCTGGTGACGGCGCCGCGCCTCTGTGCCGCCCTGACCGAGACCGGGTCGTCGGGCGGGACCTCCTACCGGTGCGGCGTGCGGCACGTCCGATCCGATCTCGCGATCACGCCCGCCGAGGTGATCGAGGTCACCGAGGCGATCTTCTCGGACGACTGGCAGCAGACCGGAGCGCTCCACTGCTCGGTCCTCTTTCACGACGGGCGGCTCGTGGCCAAATCCTGCGACGTGGGCCGGCACAACACGGTCGACAAGGTGATCGGGGCGGCCGTGCTCGCGGGCCTCGACCGGTCCCGCTGCGTGCTCGGCTGCACGGGCCGGCAGCCCTCGGGGATGGTGAAGAAGGTTGCGAACGCTGGCGTCCCCATCCTGGTCTCCCGTGCGGCCTCGACCGACCAGGGGATCACGACCGCCGGTGCCGCCGGGGTCACGCTCGTCTGCTTCTCGCGTGGCGACCGGTTCACGGTCTACACGCACCCCGAACGCCTGACCGGTCTTCGGCCCTGAGCCCGGTCAGGGCCGGCCGTCCACGGGCTCGAAGAGCCGGTCGACCCCGAGCAGGACGTTGATCCAGCGGGTCTCGTCGCTCGCCTGGAGGAGGATCAGGACCAGGAGCAGGAGCGGCACGGCAAAGAGCATCCCCACGACGCCGAGGAGCCAGCCGAAGATGATCACGGCCAGCACCACGAGGACGGCCGGCACCTCGAAAGCCCGCGAGGCGAAGTAGGAGAAGACCGGGTTCTCGACGATCAGGTTCAGGAGGGCCGTGACCACGACCACGGCCAGGGCGCCCATGAACCCGAACTGGAGCCAGGCGAAGAAGATCGCGGGGAGGGCCGCGGCGAGCAGGCCGAGGTAGGGGATGTACCCGAGCAGGAAGGTCATGATCCCCCAGAGCACGGCCGCGTGCACGCCCATGGCCATGAGGACGCCGCCGAAGACCACGCCATGGACCAGGTTCGTCTTGGTCCGGACCACCATGAACTCGATCGCGAACTGGCTCATGCGCGCCACCTGGCCGAGGCTGGCCGGGTCCGGGCCCAGGACGCGGGCGGCCCGGGCCGGCAGGTGCGGGGCCTCGAGGAGGAGGAAGAAGGTCGTGATCATCACGAAGAAGATGGTCATCATCATCCCGCCGAGGTCCGAGACCCAGCCGGCCGCGGTGCCGGCCACGGCCCCGAGGCTGATCGACGAGGGCGAGAGCGCGGGGAGCTCGATGCCGAACCCCTCGAGGAAGAAGAGGAGGGCCGCGATCCTCTGGTTGAGCTCGGCCTGGAACGACCCGAGGTCCGTGACCAGGAGGTTGACCGCGTAGGCCAGCAGGCCCACCAGCCCCAGCAGGAGCAGGAACGCCGTGAGCGAGACGAGGGTGACTGCGAGGGCATGGGGGATCCTGTGCCGGCGGAGCAGGTCGACGGCCGGCAGGCCGAGCAGGGTCAGGATGAGCGAGACCACGAGGATCGTGGCCAGATCGGTCGCCATCCGGACCCCGAGACCGAGCAGGAGCAGGAGCACCGCGATCAGGAGCAGCTGCGTGGTCCGGGGAGCGATGGCCGAGGTCATGGAAAATACTCTCTCTCCGACCTGAGAAAGGTTCCCCACCGCGCCATCGGTGGGGCCGTACCGGAATATCCCGACGGGGGCCGCCGTCCCACCGCAAGGCAGAAGAGGGGGCACGAGGATCTGCTCTCCAAGCCATGCCCGACCACCACTATACATCTGCTGCGGGGGGAGAGCCTTCCGGGGAGCATGCCGCAGGGGCGCATGCCGGAGGCGGCGCGGCGCCGGCCCCCGGGGGCCACGACCACGCGGGCATGCTGACCGACTACTGGCGACGGTTCCTCGTTTCGCTGGTCCTGACCATACCGATCCTGGCGCTGACCCCCGAGGTGCAGGCCCTTGCCGGCGTCGAGTTCGCGTTCCCCGGCCGGGAGTATGCGGTCTTCCTCCTCGCGACCGTCGTCTACCTCTACGGGGGCTGGCCCTTCCTCGCCGGGTTCGCACAGGAGCTCCGGCTCCGCTCCATCGGCATGATGACCCTCATCGCCCTCGCGATCACGGTCGCCTACGCCTACTCCGCGGCGGTCGTGCTCGGGCTCACGCCGGGCATGGGCTTCTTCTGGGAGCTCGCGACCCTGATCGACATCATGCTCCTCGGCCATTACATCGAGATGCGCTCGGTGATGGGGGCCTCCCGCGCCCTCGAGGCCCTGGTCCGGATCATGCCGTCCGAGGCCCACCTGCTCCGCGACGGCGAAGCCGTCGACGTGCCCGTAGGGGACCTGGTCGTCGGGGACATGGTCCAGGTCCGGCCTGGGGAGAAGGTGCCCGTCGACGGCGAGGTGACCGGGGGCGCCTCGAGCCTGAACGAGGCCATGCTGACCGGCGAGTCGAGGCCGGTCCGCCGCAGCCCCGGCGACCGGGTGATCGGCGGCGCGATCAACGGCGAGGGGGCACTGACGGTCCGGGTGACCGCGACCGGCAAAGAGACCTACCTCGCCCAGGTGATCGAGCTCGTCCGGCAGGCGCAGGAGTCGAAGTCGCGGACCCAGGATCTTGCCAACACGGCCGCGTTCGTCCTGACCGTCACGGCCGTGACCGTCGGCGCGGTCACGCTCGGGGGATGGCTCCTCCTCGGGCAGGCGCTCGCGTTCGCGGTCGAACGGGCCGTGACGGTCATGGTGATCTCCTGCCCCCACGCGCTCGGGCTGGCCGTCCCGCTCGTGGTCGCGGTCTCGACCTCGCTCGCGGCCCGCACGGGGCTCCTCATCCGCGACCGGCAGGCGTTCGAGGCGGCCCGGGACCTCGACGTCGTGATCTTCGACAAGACCGGCACCCTCACCGAGGGCCGGTTCGGGGTGACAGCCGCGATCCCGCTCGCCGACATGCCCGAAGAGACGGCCCTCGCGCAGGCGGCCGCGCTCGAAGGCCTGAGCGAACACCCGATCGCCCGGGGGATCGTGGACGGGGCCCGGCGCCGCGGGCTCGCGATCCCCGCAGTGACGGGCTTCCGGGCCCTGCCCGGGCGGGGGGTCGAGGGGGACGTGGAGGGCCGGCTCCTCCGCGTGGTGAGCCCCGGCGCGCTCGAGGAGCAGGGGCTCAAGGTCGCCGACACGCGGGTGTCGCAGGCCGAGGCCCGGGGCGAGACCGTGGTCTTCCTCGTCGAGGGCGACCGGGTCCTCGCCGCGTTCTCGCTCGCGGACGTGATCCGGCCCGAGGCCCGGGAGGCCGTGGCCGAGCTGCGGTCGATGGGCTACCAGTGCATGATGCTGACCGGCGACAGCCGGACGGTCGCGGCGGCCGTCGCGGCGGACCTCGCCCTCGACGACTACTACGCGGAGGTGCTGCCCCACGAGAAGGCCGAGCGGGTCCGGGAGGTGCAACGGCAGTCCCGGGTGGCGATGGTCGGGGACGGGGTGAACGACGCGCCCGCCCTGGTCCAGGCAGATGTCGGGATCGCGATCGGCGCCGGCACGGACGTCGCGGTCGAGTCGGCCGACATCGTCCTGGTCCGCTCGGACCCGCGGGACGTCGCGAACCTGATGCGCCTCTCGAAGCGGACCTACCGGAAGATGGCCCAGAACCTCCTCTGGGCGACCGGGTACAACGTGGTCGCGATCCCGCTCGCGGCCGGCGTGCTCTCGGGGGTGGGGATCGTGCTGACGCCGGCGATGGGGGCCGTGCTGATGAGCGTCTCGACCGTGATCGTCGCGATCAACGCCCGGCTGCTGCGCTGACCTTGGGGCATCCAGACGTGATTTGGGCTCAGCCTGTCAGGCGCCTGTCAGGCCGGGGCCCGCAGCTGCCGCAGGAGCCAGAGGATCGCGAGCAGGCCGACCAGCAGCCAGACGAGGCCGAGGAGGGCGGCGCCGCCCATCATGAGAAGGAGTACGCCCGTGCTCACGCCGTCGTCCCAGCCCATCATGCCGGGCCCCCACCCGGTCCGTCCGTCGCGGTCGAGGCGCTGGAACATCATCTGCGACGGCCCGGGATGCTTGTCCATCAGCTCGAGGAGCCGTTCCTCTTCGGCCGGTGTGATGGTCCCGTCCATCCACCTCTCCATCAGCTCCTCCATCTCCTCGTGCGTCGCGTTGTCCAGGGCGCGCTCCTCGGCGCGGCCCATCATCCCCGGCCCCATCCCCGAGGTGCTCGGGGTCTGTCCGTCATTCGGAACAGCTGCCGAGACGCCGGTGAAGAGCAGGGCAATCATGAGGAAGAGGCAGACCGTTCGTCCTCCATAGAGATACTTCGACATACATGGACCTCTCTGTACGCTGAGGAACCACCCGCCGGCATATAAAACATCGCCCGATCCGACGGCAGATCCGGCCCGGAGATCGACCCTGCTCGGTTCCTGAGCTCGGGTGAGGAGGGAGGCGATGTCGGGGGCCATCTCCGAGGAGAACCTGCGGTCCATGGAAGCTCCTGGTCGGCACGGTCATGCCCCGGCCCGGCTACCGCAGGAGCCAGAGGAGCGCGATCAGGCCGACCAGCACCCAGGCGAAGCCGAGGAGGAGGATGCCGCCTATCATGAGGAGGAACCTGCTCGTGCTCATGCCGTCGGCCTGGCCCGTCGTGTGCTCCAGGCCCCACCCGGCCTGTCCGTCTCTATCGCGGGCGAGGTGTGGGAAGAGCATCCGCGACGGCCCGGAGCGCTCGTCCATCAGCTCGGCGGACCAGCCCTCCTCGGCCGGGGTGACGGGGCCGTCCGTCCACTGCTCCATCAGTGCCTCCATCTCTTCGTGGGTCGCGTCGTCGAGGGCACTCCCCGGCCCGGCCCATCGTGGGTCCTCTGCCCGGGGCGTTCGCATCCCCGCTCATCATCCGGAACGGCTGCTGAACCACCTGCGAAGAGCAGGGCGATCGCGAGCACGAAGCAGGCACTATGCCACATAGCAGAATACATTGACGTACATACACCCCTCTGTGCGCGAAGGAGATACGTGCCAGTATATCAAACATCGCATCGCCCCGGACGAGGGAGCCCGAGGACGGCGGGGTGACGGCACGCTTTTTATCACGCGCAGCAGAAGTCTCTTCAGGACGGAACCGTACGATGGCCACCGATACGATGGAATCTCCAACCGCACTCCTGCTGCTCGGCTGCCCGCAGGTGCCGGTCCAGACCAGCGTCGCGATCCACCTCTGCGACCAGCTCCGCGAACGCGGGATCACGCCGGTCATCGCGGGCACCGGGGCCGCGCGAAAGCTGATCGAGGTCGCCGACCCCAAGCGCCGCTACATCGGCGAGGTCCTCGACCTCGACGCCTGCATCGACGCGATCGCAGGGAAGCAGCGCGACTTCGACCACGCCTTCGTCTTCATCCACAACGACGGAGGCGTCAGCTACGCAGGCACGCTCTCGGCGATCTCGAAGGCCCGCCTCGTCGGGATCGTCTACGGCGAGCACGCGGAGGAGACGGCTGCCACGATCACGTTCCCGTGCGAGACGGTCGTGGCCAAGGCAACCCACAACCCGATGCCGGTCGTGGTCAAGCTCGGGAGGGTCCTGCCATGAGCTGCATCGAGCAGCTCGAGTACGAGATCCTCCTCCAGGGGGCCTCGTTCAAGGAGAGCGGCGAGTACATCAAGAAGCACTTCTCGGAGTGGTACGAGGTCGAGCCCGGGTACCGGCTCTTCGACTCGTACCTGATCGGCGTCCCGCCGGTCGTGCTCGGGGTCGAGGGCGAGGACATGATCTTTCCGTACACGAAGCCCTGCCGGGGCACGTTCCTGCTCCGGGCCCGGGGGCCGGAGGAGATCGCCAAGCTCCGGGCCCGGAAGAAGAAGCGGTAGCCCGGCCTCAGGCCAGGCCTCTCCCGGACGGGACGGAGGCGCCCGGGTCCGAAGGCTCGATCGTCCCCTCCGCCGGCACCTCTCGTGCCGGCGCCCCGGCGATCGTGATGCCGGGCTTGGCAAAGGACCGGTTCACCACGGCGTTCGGACCGATGGTGATGTTGCGGGCGATGGTGATGGGCCCGAAGATCATCGCCCCCGGGCTGATCCGGACATCGTCTCCGATCGTCGGCGCCTCCGTATCCGTCCCCGCGGTCGTGCCGATGTTGACGCAGACGTCGATCCGGCAGTTCGCGCCGACACGCGCCGAGGAGTTCACCACGATCGTGCCGCGGTCCGCGATCGCGAGGCCGGGGCCGAAGACGTGCGGCGGGATCGTGAAGCCCAGCCGGATCGACGTGAGGTGAAACCGCACGAACAGCAGGCTGCGGCCCGGGCGGTGGTACCAGGACCGGTGACAGTTCTCGTTGTACTCGACGGCGCGGAGCAGGCGCTGGAACTTCCAGACCTCGTCCCCCGAGAGCCGTGGCCGCGACCGGGTGATGCCGAGGGCACGGCGATCGGCCTCGAGATACCGGTGGTACTCCTCACGTGACAGGATGCCCATGGTCACCCCAGCTCCCCGGGGAGCGGGAGGCAGGACCGCCGGCGAGGCCCCGTCTGCATCTCCATGCCCGGACCCCGGTCCGTCCGCGAGGAGCCGGGGACCTGGTCGTACTGCGTACATCGGTCGGACGGCGCACTCCCGGGAGACTTCCCGTCCGGGAGAGAGAGGTAGCCCTTCCCCTCTCTGCCCGGATCCTCGCGGAAGAGCGGCGTCGATCGTCGATTGGCTCGTTCCTCTAACCACCTGACGGTGCTCATAACGCCGATACCGGGCACCGCAGCCGAAGTGGCTGCGGCGCAGTTGTCGCCTGCGTTCACGCATCGGCGGAACAGAGGCGTTCTTCTCAGCCGTGGTCCTCTCGTGCGGCCGGTCGATCTGGTGCGGCGTCCTTGGAGTCCGCGGGAGGAACGGTGCGGTCTCCGTCATGCCGCTGACGGGCCGAACTCCGATCTCCATGAGCTCGCGGGGGCTCCGGTCACCACCTGTCGTGACGGCTCTCCCGCGATTGCGGAGAGGCCGTCGCACCACTGCACTGGTCCCGATGCGAACGACAGAGGCTCTATGAAAAGATGGTGGGGGGGAAGGAGATATAATTCTTTTTCCGGCGGCCGGCTCGGAGAGCTACCCCGGCCGAAGGGAGGGCAGGAGGAGACGATGCGAGCACGGGCCGGCACGGGCGCCGCGAGGTCCCCGGCCCCGCGCCGGCCGCTCAGCGGATCCGTCCGCGGCTGAGCGAGGCCCCGATCCCCGCGAGGCAGAGGAGCATGAAGAGGGCGAACGCGACCCGGATGCTGCTCACGAATGCAGGGTAGTACGGCGGCGTGATCTCGACCCGGCCGATCATGATCGAGAAGACCATCATGGCCAGCCCCATCGAGAGCATCTGGCCGAGCAGGCGCATGGTCCCGTTCATGCCCGACGCGACGCCGTAGTACCGCCGGTCCACGGCGCTCATGATCGCGTTGGTGTTGGGGGACGAGAAGAGGCCGAACCCGAGGCCGAGGACGACCAGGCACGCGACGATGTACCAGATCGGGGTGGTCTCGGTCAGAAGGGCGAGGAGGCCGAGGCCCACGGCCGTCAGGCCCATGCCGATCGAGGCCACGCTCCGGGGATCCATCCGGTCGGAGAGGCGGCCGGCGTACGGCGAGACGACCACCTGGACGACGGCCTGGGCGATCAGGACGAGCCCGGCCGCCTGGGGCGAGAAGCCCTTCGTGTACTGGAGGTCGAGGCTCAGGAGGAAGGTCACGGCAAAGGTCGCGCTGTAGTTGATCAGGGCCGCGAGGTTCGAGAAGAGGAACGCCCGGCTCCTGATGAAGAGGTCCATGTTCAGCACGGGGGACGGGGTCCGGAGCTCGTACCAGACGAAGACCGCCAGGATCGCGAGCCCGGCGACGATGGGGACGGCCCCCGCGATGCTCGGGAGCTCGGAGAGGCCGTACATGACCCCCACGAGTCCGAGCGCATAGAGGACCGAGCCGACGAGGTCGAACCGCTCCCCCCGGCACTCGGCCCACTCCCCCTTCAGCCTCAGGAGCACGAGCAGGATGACCGCGACCCCGAGGGGGATGTTGATCCAGAAGATGGACCGCCACCCCAGGTGCTGGGTCAGCAGCCCCCCGAAGAGCGGGCCGGCCATGAGCCCCAGATAGACGGCCGTGACGTAGATGCCGAGCGAGCGCCCTCGCTCCTCCTTCGGGACGACCGAGGTCAGGATCGCGACGGACGTCCCGAAGATCATGGCGCTCCCGGTCCCCTGGACCATTCGGACCGCGATCATCGCGGCCGTGGACGGGACCAGGGTCTGGGCCAGGGACGCGAGGGTGAAGATCGCGATCCCGATGAGGAAGACACGTTTACGGCCGTGGATGTCGGCGAGCCGACCGAAGGGGACGATGAAGAGCGCCGAGGCCAGGAGGTACGCGGTCGCGATCCAGGAGAGCGTCACCGCGTCCATGTGGAACTCCGCGGCGATCGCGGGCAGGGCGATGTTCACGGCCGAGCCGTCGAAGGGCGTGAGGAAACCGGCGAGGAGCGCGATGCCGAGGACGATCCGTATCTCGGACCTGGTCGGAGGCAGGGGCGGGGTGCGGCAGATGGCGGGCGGGTCTTCGTTCATCGCTCGCCACCCCGCACGGCGGGTCCCGGCCTGTCGCACCATCGCCTCATCCGCAGACTCCTGCAGTCGGTTATGCAAGGAGCCGGCATGAAGGTGCCGTTCTCAGATCGCTCCCGCAACCTCTGCCGGCGCAGTACCGCAGCAGGTGCCCGCCGATCGGGGGGACGGATCGCGGGGAGGAAGGTTTAACGCGCGGACGGCATATGCCATGCGAGGAGATCATGATCCCCGAGCCCCCCCGGGACGACCGCCGCGCCATGCAGCGCGCACTCGCCATCACCACCGTCTTTCTTCTTGTGGAGGTCGTCGGGGGGCTGGTCTCGGGCTCGCTCGCACTGCTCAGCGATGCGGGGCACATGTTCAGCGACCTCCTCGCCCTGGTCCTCTCGCTCGGGGCCATGACTCTCGCCCTCCGGCTCCCGACCAAGGAGCGAACATACGGCTATCGGCGGGCCGAGATCTTCGCGGCGTTCGTCAACTCCCTGCTGCTGATCGCCGTGAGCGCCGGGATCCTCTGGGAGGCGTACCAGCGGGCCCTCCACCCGACCCCGGTACAGGGCGGGGGGTGATATGATCGTAGTGGCCGCCATCGGCCTCGGAGCGAACCTGGGGGTCATGCGCCTCCTCCACGGAAGCCGCAACCTGAACGTGCGCAGCGCCTTTCTGCACGTGGCCGGGGACACGGCCTCCTCGGTGGCCGTGCTGGCGGCGGGCGCATGGATCGCGCTGACCGGGCAGGTGACCGTCGACCCGGTCTTGTCCGGGGTGCTCGCGGTCGTGATCGCGATCTCCGCCACCCGGATACTCCGGGAGACGGTCGTGATCCTGCTCCAGTTCACACCGCCGTCGGTGGACTTCGACGAGGTCGTCCGGGCGATGACGGACGTGCCGGGCGTGGAGGGGGTGCACCACGTCCACCTCTGGAGCCTCAGCTCCGAGATCAACGTGCTCGACGCCCACGTCTACTCCTGCGAGCGCGACGTGGAGCGGTCCGAGGTGATGAAACAGGAGATCAAAGCGCGGCTGGCCCGGCACGGGGTGCTCCACTCCACCCTGGAGTTCGAGTGCACCGAGTGTCGGGACTGTGCGCTCGTCGGGCCGGCAGCGGAGCAAGCGGATCAGGCAGGATAGACGGCGCAGGCCTGCCGGGCGGGCCGTGCCGGACCTCGTTCGCCCCCAGCACGTCCGTGACCACGAGCGGACGCGGGCCAACCCGGCTCGTCGGCCTTCCTCGACGACACAGGACACGAGCAACAGGGGAGATGACCGGACGTTATTATGGTGATTACACGGATGCCGCCCTGGATCGGCCACGGGGATGGGCCGATCCTCTTCATTTTTGGTATGAGGCGATCCACACCTCTCCGGAGATTGAGACGGTAGGAGGCAATCGTCAGTCCCCGGCATGATGCCTCCGGGTCCTGCGTCACTTTTTCAGCAGCACCGCGCGGCTCATGGAGATCTCCGGTCGTCCTTCTATCCTGAACCCTGCACGGAAGGCGGCTTCGAGCATCCGGTCGAACGCCGGTTCCGAGACGTGGAAGACCGGTTCGGCCACGAGATACCGTCCGCCGGGTTTGAGAGTCGCGAACACCTCCTGGAGAAGCCGGTCCTGGTCCGGCACCTCGTGCACCATGTGGAACGACAGGACGAAGTCTGCTGGCCGGTCTATCCCCAGCGAATCGGGCGAGTTCCGGTGCCAGCAGATCCGGGAGCCCGGGCCGTGCCGGTCGCACCTCTTCCGTGCGCACTCAAGCATCTCGCTCTGGACATCGGCGGCGATGACGGTCCCTTCCGCGCCGACCATCTCGGCCATCGCACGGGTGAATGCGCCGGGCCCGCACCCGAGATCGATGACGGTCATCCCCGGCCGGATGTACGCGCCGAGGATCTTCTCCGGGTTCTGAAAGAACCTCCGGAACCCGTTGTCGAGCAGCAGTACGTGCAGACGCGAATACCGGCAGAGATCTCCTGCCGGCCTCTTCTCTGATTGGGCTGTTCCCATAGGTCTCTCTTTTTGTTAAGTTCGTTAACAATACATGGGTTGAAAAAAATTTATCCGACGTCCTGCCCGGACTCGTCGATGGTCTCTTCGATGGCCGAGAGAAACCGGAGGATCACCGCGAACTGCTCGTCCGTAAGGTCGCCCAGCCTCTGGTGCATGCGGGCGTAGATCCTTGCGTGGTGCTGTTCGTGGCCGAGATGGGCAATGGTGCCGCGGGGCGACAGGCGGATCAGGATCTCCTTGTCGTTGTCCGGGTCGCGGTGTTTCTCCACCAGGTTCTTGCGTGTAAGCCGGCTGATCATCTGGGATACAGCGCTTTTGGAGATCCCGAGCACCCGCGAGAGGCGTGTAAGGGTGCTGTCCGGGTTCTTCCCGACCGCCATGATGGTGTGGATCTCGGAGCAGTGCAGCAGGTCCCCGGAGCCGAAGTCCCGGGGGCACTTCTGATCGGCATCCATCTTGTTGAGAATCCGGATCCAGGACTCCGATATCTTCAGTATCTCCGAGTGGCTTGTCATCAATCCCCCGCGCCCCCGCCTGGATGCGCCACATATGATTAAGCACCTTAAAAATAAAGCCCTTTGCCCGCGACGAGCTCTGGATACGTGCCTGCCTGCAGAAGAGGATATCCTGCGAACGTCGCCGGCCAGGAGAACGAAAAGAAAGGGAGGACGGGTCAGGCCCCTGGGGACTGATCGCGCCGTTCCTCCTCGGTGAGGACCTCGAGGACCTCGGCGGTCGGGCCGATCCGGATGATCTTGCCGCCGCGCATGAGGGCGAGCCGGTCGCAGATGTCCCGGAC
>SISS01000001.1 GCA_004332335.1 Methanoregulaceae archaeon UXB-2016
TGATGAACTCGAAAGGTCGTGATAAATAAATGAGTCGATGGGTAATGTATCTGTGTGAAGCGATCGTTTACTCACCCGGTGAGGGGGTACAGAATGCGATTGCAACCGCTCAGATCAGATAATCTTAACCCGGCACGCATGAGTGAATCGATTCGGTGAACGAGATGTTGACGATGACAGTACCGAGGAGAGAGGAGGTCTCTAAGGCGAGAACGGCGGATGTCGTGCTCCAGACACAGCTCGTGGCGATGGCCTTGTTGCCATCGGTCGGGAGCGAGGCGGAACTCCAGCCCCAGCAGCGGGATCTTCTGGCTGCCTACGGCGTCGTCGTTCATGACCTTCGGACGATCGTACTCGAGTGTGCAGTCCTGGAGGGGCGTGAGGTCCGGATCGGGCGCTTCTCACTCGACCTCGAACATGATGCCGGCGGGCGTCGCAGGCGGACCCGCACGGAGGGACACTTCTACGGGGTCGTCGAGCGGGACGGACCGGTTACGATCACCTATGCCGGATCCAGCGGATTCGAGATGCGCTGGCAGTCCGCTAGCCTGCCTGGATGCGGATGCTCGCTGACTCCGTCTCCGGTCTGACAATGGGACTGGACGGGGTGCCGGAGTGGGCCGGGGACTCTCCCTCCCTCACCATCCTCTATGTCGACGACGATCCGGACCTCCTCACTATCGGTCGCCGGTTCCTTGAGCGACTCGGTCCGTACCGGGTAGAGTCTGCCCAATCGGCAGGCGAGGCCCTGGATCGCCTCCGTCTGTCCCCGGTCGACCTGGTCCTCTCGGACTATCAGATGCCGGATATGGACGGGATCACCTTTTTGAAGGAGGTCCGGTCACAGTATGGCGATCTCCCGTTCATCCTTTTCACCGGTCGCGGACGGGAGGAGGTTGTCATCGAGGCCCTGAACTCGGGTGCCGATTTCTATCTTCAGAAGGGGGGCGACCCCCGCTCGCAGTTCGTCGAGCTCGACTTCACGATACGTCAGGCCGTAACCCGTCGACGGGCAGTGCAACAGGCCTGCTCCCTTGATCGGCTCTACGCCCTTCTCTCGCGGATCAACACCGTGTCCCTCAAGGCCCGGACACGCGATGACCTCTTCCTGGAATGCTGTCGCGTCGCTGTTGAGATCGGGAAATTCCGCCTTGCCTGGATCGGCAGAGTTGAGGATGACTCCGGCGCCGTCATTCCAGTGGCCCTTGCGTCCGATGATCTCGTCGATCTGGACCGGTCTCTCGGAATGATTCGGGAGGAGGCCGGGCTGCTCGCAACCTGCCGTTGCGCATGCGCCACGGGGACTCCCCAGGTCTGTTGTGCCGCGTCCCAGTCCTGCGCCGGTGCCTTTCCGCTCATCGTGGACGGCCGGAGCGCGGGGGTTTTTGTGGTCGGCTTGAACGGCTCCGTCCTCTTCCCGGACGAGGAGTTCAGCCTCCTGGGCCGGGTCGCCTCAGAGATCTCCGTCGCCCTCGAGAGGCTTGATCGGGCCTCGGATCAGGCCCGCCTGCAGGACGCCCTGGCCGACTGGCAGCTTCGGTTCTGGCTGCTGGCGGATAACAGCCCCCTCGCATACCTCTCGCTGGACTCGGATGGTCGGGTGCTCGAGCTGAACCGGGCCTCAACCGAACTGCTGGGAAGGGCGGCGGCGCAGGTCATCGACC
The DNA here is from genome assembly GCA_004332335.1 of Methanoregulaceae archaeon UXB-2016. Lineage (GTDB taxonomy): Archaea > Halobacteriota > Methanomicrobia > Methanomicrobiales > Methanospirillaceae > UBA288. Next base: position 1,665 of record SISS01000001.1, read on the forward strand.
GACCGTTCATGCAGTTTGTCAGTCCGAACGATCGCTCCCATCTCTCCGCGTTCCTTCCGGAGCTGCGGTCCACGGGGAGTCTCAGCACATACCGGCTCCGGCTCGTCCGCGGGAACCTATCCGCTGTCGAGATCGAGATCACGGGAGAGGTCTCCTCGAGCCCGGACGGCCGTCTCCTCGGGATCCACTGTCTCCTCCGCCCGGTCGATCCGGCCACGGCCGATGAGACCACTCTGCCGCTGGTCGATTCCGATCGGTCCTGACCGGTCCCGATGCGGGGGAGAGAGCGTCCTGCAACCAGGCACAGGGAGTCCTTCTACATCGTTTGACTTTGAGAATGGCAGGAGACCGGGAGGGTACTCGATCCATGGGCAGAATACGTTGCCGTCGAAAAAACGAGTGATATCCTCTTCATCCTGACCACCTGCTGCCTGGCCCAATTAATAAATGAGATGGCGAGAGGTCCGGGTTGGGGGCCGCCTATTCAGAGCGGTTCCCTTCCGGTCATCCTCACTCCCGGATCGGTTTTCCCGTGAGCGGGTCCTTCGGAACCGACGCAGCAGCGGACTCTTCCTTGATCTTACCCATCGCCTCGTCCATCATCTCCGGGGCGCGGTCCCGCAGGCCGAACCCGACGATGATCGCGATCGCCGCGCCGAGACCGAGCCCGATGCCCCATGCGATCGGTGTGATGAAGATGTAGATGATCGTCAGGTCTATCCTCAGCTGCTGGAGCGCGAGCATTACGAGTACAAAGTAGAGGAACGCCTGGAGGGCGGTGATCAGGGGGCCCATCATGGAGATCCTCCGGGTCGCCCCGAGATGCCTGAGGAAGTCGGCAAGGTAGTCGATCACGATGAAGCCGACGATCAGGATGATCACAAACACCGCGACATTCGGCAGGAACGCGATGATGCTCTGGACGAGCCCGGTCAGGAATGCGAGCTGGAGCACGTTGGCGGCCGCCAGAATCGCGATCAGATAGATGAACCAGCGGACGATCAGGTCAAAGAACGCGACGATCCCGCGATTGCCTGCTCCGCCGTACTGACGTTCGATCGCCTTGCCGATCGAGGTCTTGGCAAGCGCGTCATCGACACCGACCCGATCCAGCACGGCCGCGACGGCCTTGCCCACGAGTCTTCCGACGATCCATCCGATCACCAGGATCACGATCGCTGCGAGCAGGTCGGGCAGGAACGTGATTACCTCGTTGATCATCTGCTGAAGGCTGGCAATAATATCTACCATAGTGGTCACCTGTCTTCCCCTATCGGCTCATGATATATTAATATAGCGTTTATATTCCGAATACGTCCCATTTTATCACTATAGGCCCCCTCGGATCGACAGCCCCGGTCAGAACGAGCTCCTATCCTTCCACAGCCTCATCAGCTTGAAAATCCCACTTATCAGGCATACATGCCTGCCCGTCGTCTCCTCATGGGCCTGGTCCAGACCCCGGTCAGCGATGACCTGGAAGAGAACCTCTCCAGGACCCTCGAGCTCGTCCGTTCGGCACTCGATCGGGGTGCACAGATCGTCTGCCTGCAGGAGCTCTTCCGTATCCCCTACCTTCCCCGTGAACCGGACATCGACCCGGCCCGTTATCTCGAGCCGTTGCCAGGCCCTTCGACCGTGGCCCTCGGTGCGCTGGCAGAGGAGTATGGCGCCGTGATCGTCGTTCCCGTGTTCGAGGCCGGCGAGGACGGACGTCGGTACAACTCTGCGGCCGTGGTTGGCCCGAAGGGCCTCCTCACCCCGGTCTACCGGAAGGTCCATGTCCCGCACGACCCGCTCTTCTGGGAGCAGAACTACTTCGCGCCCGGGGATCGGTTCGTGGTCCACGACACCCCCTTCTGCCGGCTGGCGGTCCTGATCTGCTACGATCAGTGGTTCCCCGAGGCCGCCCGGGCGGCCGCGCTCCAGGGGGCGGAGCTCCTGGTCTACCCGACTGCCATCGGCCGTATCGGTGAGGAGGGCCCGCACGAGGGGGATTGGCAGGACGCATGGGAGACCGTCCAGCGGGGTCATGCGATTGCGAACAGCGTCCACGTCGCGGCCGTCAACCGGGTCGGTGTCGAGGGGGAGCTCCATTTCTGGGGCGGGTCGTTTGTCGCGGACGCGTTCGGAAACGTCCTGGCACGTGCGGGCTGTGGCGAGGAGATCCTCGTGGTCGAGGTCGACCTTGCCATGAACGCCTGCGTCCGCGAGGGCTGGGGGTTCATGGCGAACCGGAGGCCCGACAGGTACGGTATCCTGCTTGCCGGGGGGCACGGAGACCCCGGCCAGGCTGTGCCGGCGGCGCTCGGGTACCGGATGCCGGCCGAATGGGAGCCGCACGCGGCCTGCTGGCTCGCCTGGCCGCACGACCCGTTCACCTTTCCCGATCTGGCCGCGTCGGAACGCTGCTACGTCGAGATCATCCTGGGCCTGCACGGTCACGAGACGATCGAGCTCCTGGTTACGGATGCGACCATGGAGGCAAGGGTGCGGGCCCTGCTCCTCCAGGCAGGGGTCGACATGACCTGTGTTCTCCTGCACCGGTTCTCCTACGCCGACGTCTGGTTCCGCGACCATGGTCCGACCGTGCTCCTCCACCGCGATGGCCGCCGGCGAATGCTCGTCGGCTGGCACTTCGACGCCTGCGGCGGGAAGTACGAAGCCCTGATGGCCGATGCCGCCGTGCCGGCCCATCTTCAATCGCTCACCGGGCTTCCCATGGTCAGGCCTGGGATCACCCTTGAGGGCGGATCGATCGAGACGAACGGCGTAGGAACGCTCCTCACGACCGAGGAGTGCCTCCTGAACCCAAACCGGAACCCCGGGCTTTCGCGCCAGGAGATCGAGCGCTACCTTCGGGACTACCTCGGGATCCGGCACGTTTGCTGGCTCGGACGGGGTATCGCCGGCGACGATACCGACGGGCATATCGACGATATCGCTCGCTTCGCGGACGAACGGACCGTGCTTCTGGTGGTGGAGGAGGATCCGGCCGATCCGAACTACGACGTCCTGCAGGAGAATCTCCGCCGCCTCTCGTCCGCGGTCGACCAGGACGGCAACCCCTTCCGCGTGTGCCTGCTTCCGATGCCGGGGGCAGTGCTGGACGATGAAGGTAACCGGTTGCCCGCGAGCTACGCGAACTTCTACATCGGCAACGGGATCGTGCTCGTCCCGGTCTTCGGCGACCCGAACGACGAGCGGGCCCTCGCCATCATCCGCGGGGCCTTTCCCGGCCGCGCCGTGCGCGGGATCGACTGCTGCGCTCTCGTCGCCGGGCTCGGCGCGATCCACTGCATCAGCCAGCAGGAGCCGCTGGGGAGGAACGACGCATCCTTTACTCATCCCGGCCAACGGATTACGCGATTGCCATGACCGGCCGGTACTCGTTCATCGCCCGCGTTCCTGACGAGCCCGGCACCCTCCACCGGGTCGCTGAGCTCCTGAAGGAGCACGCGGTCAATCTCAACCGGATCCAGTACGATCACCGTATCGACCGGAACACGGTCTTCTTCGAGGTGACCGGCTCGCCCGAAGGGTACGCCCGGGTGGTCAAGGAACTCGACCGGATCGGCTACCTCCAGACGCGCCTCCCGTCGCTCCGCCTGCTGACCCTGTACATCTGGCTCCCCCACCGCCCCGGGGGGCTCTTTGAGTTCCTCCAGGAGGTCACGGACGCCCGCGCCAACATCGTCGCGATCGACTTCGACGACCGGGGCGTCTCGCCCGAACGGGTCGAGCTGACCCTGAACCTCTCCGAGTCGACGGCGATCGAGGCCCTGCTCGATCGGTTGAAGGCCCGGTACCGGCTCGAGGTCGTGGAGTACGACCCAACCTCGCACCGGCTCGACGACACGATCTACTACGTCCGACTCGCCGAGCAGATCCGGGAGCTGATCGGCGACGCCGACGACCGGTTCCTGCTCTGCCTCCTTCAGGACATCAACCACGTGGTCCAGGAGCTCAATCACCGGGGACGCGATCCGGCCGAGACCTTCGGGACCTGCCTTGCGGCCGGCCGGCGCCTGCGGGAGACGCAGGACGACGGGTTCTATGCCGACATCCAGCGAATCCAGGTCTCGGACCGGGTCCAGCTCTGGTGCTTCCAGCTCCCGGCCGGGGGCAACACCTACCTCCTCGACGCGGGCGACGACCTCGTGCTCGTGGATACCGGCTTCGGCTGTTACCACGACGAGATCGTCCGGATGGTCCAGGCGCAGGGCATCCCCGACCTCTCCCGCCTCTCGCGGGTCGTTGTCTCACATGCCGATGCCGACCACTCGGGCGGTGCGGGCCTCTTCTTGGCTACGTCCCTGATGCACCCCGTGACCCTGCAGATCGGGCGCGATCTCTCGCGGGCCTACGGCTCTCGCTCCGAGGGGTCCGTGCTCGAGGCCGTGTACACGACGCTCATCAACCTCTTCTCCGAGTACACGCCGGCCACCCGGGTCATGACCTTTCCGATTGAGACGCTCGGCGAGCGAGAGGGATTCGCCGTCCTCGACCACCTTGCGGTCGGGGACCTCGTCTTCGAGGTCCTGGAGGGGCACGGCGGGCACATGCACGGGCAGTGCTACCTGTACGAACCCGACCACGGCCTCCTCTTCCCGGCCGACGCCCTGATCAACTTCGAGAGCCTCTCTGAAGAGCGGCGGTCCTACGCCTCGATCGCCGTCTACCTCGTCACCTCGGTCAACGTCGACAGCGATCGGGCTCGCGACGAGCGGCAGGCCCTGCTCCGGCTCGTGGCCGAGACCGATGCCAGGCTCGCCCCCTCGGGCCGGCGCTGTGTCGTGGCTGGCGGCCACGGCGCAGTCTCGGTGCTCGAACAGGGCCGGCTTGTTGCGTTCGGCGAGTCCGTGCCCTATCGACCGGCACGATGAAGATCGGAACCGCTTTCTGGCCGACGGACGAGAAGTACAGCGGGAGCAATCCGTGGCCGTCATCCTTCCAGAGCTGATCGGCGAGCTGCTGAGCTTCTCCCTCGATTTTGCCGAGCTCGTGCTCCTGCTCTTCAACCTCTCCGCAGTGATCGCGATCGTCTTTGTCGAGCGGCGGAATCCGACGGCCGCGCTGGCCTGGGTCGCCGTGCTCCTGCTTCTGCCCTACGCCGGTTTCGTCCTCTACCTCCTCTTCGGCCGGCACCTCTATGCCGAGCGGCGGTTCAGCCTCAAGGGACGCGATGACCAGCGGGTCCGCTCCCGGGTCAGCCGGCAGCGGCGGGCGCTCAACGAACGGCGGATCGAGTTCGCAGACCCGGCAGCCGAACGGTTTCGGCCGCTGATGCGCCTCCTCCTGGCCGAGGACCGGGCCGTGATCTGGACCCGGAGCCGGGTCGAGTACGAGGATCGGGGTGAGGCGCACTTCAGGGCCATGCTCGAGGCGATCCGCTCGGCGCGGCACCATGTGCACATGGAGTACTACATCATCCGGAACGACGACCTCGGACGGCAGTTCATCTCCGCCCTCGCCGACAAGGCCCGCGAGGGCGTGCACGTCCGCCTGGTCTACGACGCGGTCGGCTGTCTCCGGGTCGGCCGACACTTCTTCCGCCCCCTCACCGAGGCCGGGGGCGAGGCGGTCCCGTTCTACCCGGGCTTCCTTGGCGTCTTCAACTTCCGGATCAACTACCGGAACCACCGGAAGATCCTGGTCGTCGACGGTCGGGTAGGGTTCATCGGCGGGTTCAATATCGGGGTGGAGTACCTGGGCGAGGGGCCGCTCGGCCACTGGCGCGACGCGCACCTCAGGATCGAGGGCGATGCCGTCCAGTCGCTGCAGGCGCGGTTCCTGATGGACTGGAACCACGCGGCGCATGCCGAACTCGGGCTCGACGACGTCCTCTTCCCCGAACCGCAGGAGGCTGGGACCGTCGCCTGCCAGATCGCCTCCTCCGGGCCGGATACGCCGAAGATGACGATCAAGGAGGGATTCCTCAGGATGCTGATGTCGGCCGAACGGACGATCGAGATCACGACGCCGTACTTCGTCCCGGATGATCCCGTCCTGGATGCGCTGCGGATCGCCGCCATCTCGGGGGTCCAGGTCCGGATCCTGATCCCGTCGAAGCCCGACCATATGTTCGTCTACTGGACGACGCTCAGCTACATCGGCTCCCTTCTCGACGCCGGCGTCCGGGCCTATACCTACGACCCGGGGTTCCTGCACGCCAAGACCTGCGTCATCGACGGCAGCGTCTGCACGGTCGGGACCGCGAACTGGGACATCCGCTCGTTCAAGCTCAACTTCGAGACGAACGCATTCGTCTACGACCGGCACCTGAGCGGCGAGGTCCGCCAGGCCTTCGAGCGGGACATCGAGTACTCCTCGGAGTTGACCCAGGAACGGTATGCAGCACGCGGCCGGATCATCCGCTTCAGGGAGTCGGTCTCTCGGCTGCTTACGCCCCTGCTGTGAGAATGGGTGCCCGTAAAAGAGTGGACCGGGCATGAGCCCGGCAGCAATTCCCTTTCTGGTCAGGCGAACATTGCGCCGGCCGCGCCCGAGAACGTGCCGCGCTCGAGCTCGCCAGAGAACTTCTCGATCGCCTTCAGGAGATCGTCGCGCGTGACCGTTTCGTGGTCCGAGCGGATGGCGAACATGCCGGCCTCCATGGTGATTGCGCGAAGGTCGGCCCCGTTCCGGCCCTCGGTCTTCTGCGCGATCTCGCGGAGGTCGATCGAGGGGTCTAGGTGCATCCCACCCGTGTGGATCTTCAGGATCGAGAGCCGCCCCTCCACGTCGGGAAGGGGGATCTCGATGATGCGGTCGAATCGCCCCGGGCGGAGCAGGGCCTTGTCGAGGATGTCGATCCGGTTCGTCGCTCCGATGATGCGGACGTCGCCGCGGTTGCCGAACCCGTCCATCTCGGCCAGGAGCTGCATCAGGGTCCGGTGGACCTCCCGGTCGCCCGAGGTGTTCGATTCGGTCCGCGAGGCCCCGATCGCATCGATCTCGTCGATGAAGATGATCGAGGGGCTCTTCTTCTTTGCGAGTTCGAAGAGCTCGCGGACAAGCCGTGCGCCCTCGCCGATATACTTCTGGACGAGCTCCGAGCCGACCACGCGCAGAAAGTGCGCCTCGGTCTCGTGGGCGACGGCCTTGGCAAGGAGGGTCTTGCCCGTGCCCGGCGGACCGTAGAGGAGCACGCCCTTGGGCGGCTCGATCCCGATCCGCTTGAAGAGCTCCGGCTTCTTCAGGGGGAGCTCGACCGACTCCTGAATCTCGAGCACCTGACGCTCGAGACCGCCGATATCGTCGTACCGCTCGGTCGGGGCGTCGACAACCTCCATCCCGTAGACCTGTGCGTCGAAGTTCGACGGCAGGATCTCGACGATGGCAAGGGACTGCTGGTTCAGGGTGCAGCGGGCGCCGGGCTTGATCTGTTCGATATCGACATTCTGTGACAGCCCGACAAGGAAGCGCGGGCCGGCCGACGAGCGGATGACCACCCGCGATGCGTCGATCACGTCCGTGACCGTTCCGATCACGAGCGGCGGGCTCTTCATCTGCTCGATCTCTGACTTGAGCTTCCGGACCTCGCGCTCGTACCGCACCTTCTGTGTCTCGAGGTAGCGCTTATCGGCCTCGAGCTGGCGCAGCTGCTCACGGATCTCGGTATTCCGATCCTCGAGCGTCGTTACACGTTCGAGCAGATACCGATAGAGGTCCTCGCCTTTTTGGGGTTCAGGAAAATTCTTGAGGCTGTCGGACATGGAGGGCCCCACATAGGTATATAGGGTAAAGACTATAAAGATGTTTGCGAGTGACTATGCAGTGCGAGTTATGCGGCGCGAGCGTAGCGGGACCTGGAAAAAAGGTCCGGATCGAGGGAGCCGATCTCCAGGTCTGCATGGCCTGCGCACGATACGGAACAGAGATCCAGCAGCCCCGGCAGGCGCCCCGACGGTATCCCTCGTCCTCACCCGCCGCTGCAGCCCCCGCCCCCATCCGGCGGCGGCGTGACCTGTTCGATCAGCTCGTTGGGGAGCTTGTCGAGGATTACGGCGAGCGGATCCGCGCCGCCAGGGTGGCGAAGGGGATGTCCACCAAGGACCTTGCCCTCGGGATCAAGGAGAAGGAGCTCCTGCTGAAGAAGATCGAGAAGGGGGAGCTCGTGCCCGAGGACGAGGTCCGGACCAAGATCGAGAAGATCCTCGATATCCGGCTCCTGGACGTCCCCGAGGATCAGATCGTCCGACAGCGAAATGAACAGCAGCGGATCTCGACCACGCTCGGGGACGTCCTCTCGTTCAAGAGGAGCCCGAAGTCCTGATCCCACCATCTTTTTCGACGCCGCAATTCGACAGCGTTATCAGATTCAAACGTCCACCTCCGTTTGATGTGATCGTACCTCTCTTTCGCCGTGCTTTTTCTTATGGCCCTGGCCCTCTGTACTTCCGGCTGCACGGAGACGGCGACTGGTCCCACGGCGCCCGGCGACGTCAACCCGAATGCCCAGGTGCCGGCCCCGGCAGCGGTTGAAAACCCGAACCTGAACAACCCCGCCCCCGTGAGGGCGTCCTGGATGCGGCCGGGGACCGTGCTCGTCTACGACTGTGGCTCTGCATTCCGCAAAGCCGACCAGTACTCGAACGGAGCCCATTCGCTCTGGACTACCGAGATCACGGGGATCCAGGGCACGATCTACACTGCGACCGTGACCGTCTCGAACGCCGAGTACGCCGGGATGCCGTCTCAGACGTACTACTGGACCTGCCCGAACCTCCAGGCCCTGGACCAGCTGCCGCTCTACGCTCCGCCGGCCAACCCGCTGGCCTTCTTCCCGTCACTCTACCAGCTTGCCGGACGGAGTCCGTACCCGGTGAACCAGTTCTACGGCAATGCCTATGCCACGAACGATGCGATCATGGTCTCGGCCTCCATCCCGGAAAGCGGGGTGCTCTATACGGCCACGATCGATGGACAGACCGGCTGCCTGCTCTCGGCCTCTTCGAAGTATCCTTCGGAGGAGATCTATCTACCTGCGGGAGATGCGCTAAAAGGTATCTCATCAAGGGTAGGGGTGACGGTCGGGACCTACGAAGCCTCCCTAACGACCGCATCGGCATCCGGGTTGAACGGGTTCATGCGGACGGCGAGCGAGTAGAGGTACGGGTAGTTGCGCCCGAGGTACTGCAGATGGTCGATCCACTCGATCACCAGCAGGCGATAGATCCGCTCACAGTCGGCCGTGAGATGGGCGAGATCGCTCTCGGGCAGGGCCTCGAGGTCCTGCCGAAACTCGAGCTCCTCGATCAGGTGAAAGGCCGCCCGGAGGAGCTCGGTGAAAGTCTCGTGTTCGAGGATCATCGGGTTCTCGAGGAGGCGGATCATGAACTCGGCACGCTCGTGCAGGAAGAGGCGGAGCCCGGCAAGCGTCCCGGGAGTCACGGTCAGCCCGAGGTGGCGCGAGGCCATCAGAGCCCGGATCCGGGCGAAGTCCGCATCGGTCCAGTCGGGCTCGGCGAGAAGCGCGGGCGCGTACTCGGGAAGGTGCCGGTCGAGTTCGGCGAGCCGGTCGAGCAGGTGATACCCGGTCCAGGAGAAGAAGGTCCCGATTAGCATCCGGAGCTTCTCGAGCCGCTGGTTCCGTTCGCGCAGTTCCAGGAGCCGCTCGAGCACGAGGGTGACGACCAGGATCGAGATCGGCAGGAACGCGAAGTCCTGGAGGATGTAGAAGCCCGTCGATTTCGGGTCCTGGAAGATGGAGAGCTGTTCGAAGTAGATGAAGAGCGAGATCGAGACCAGGACCACCGCAAAGATCAGATCCTGGGTCCGCCACCACCGCATCGCCAGCTCTCTCGGCGTCCTTGGAGAAAAACGATCCGATCAGCCTGCGAGCGACCGGTAGAGGTCCGCGTGACGCGCCGCAATTCCGCGGATGTCGAACGGAACGGTCGCTTCGCGGGCATCGGCCCGGCACCGGTCGATCGCGCCATCGTCCATGAGCAGGGCCGACGCCTCGGCAAGGTCCGAGAAATAGAGGACAGAAGGTCCGAAGATCTCGCGGAACTCGGGGATGCCTCGCGCGATCACAGGGAGTCCCGATGCGAGGGCCTCGAGGATCACGAGGCCGAATGTCTCGGCGTGGGAGCCCATGAAGAAGAGGTCGGCCGCCGCGTACGGCGCGGTGATATCGTCGACATACCCGGTGAAGAGCACGTTCGACCCGGCCTCTTCGCGCAGATCCCGAATCCGCGTGTAATCCTTGGAGAGGACGCCGTACGGGAGCCCCCCGACCCAGACGAACCGGAACTCGGGGTGGAGGGCGGCCAGGCGCAGGAAGTCGTAGATCCCCTTTCTCGGCGTGATCTGTGCGACCGAGAGGACGACCCGCTCCTCCTCGCCGATCCCGTGCTCCTCGCGGAACCGTGCCCGGCGTTCACCATCGGGCTGGAACCGCTTGCGGTCGACACCGTTCGGGATCAGGGTGACCGGGGTGTCGGGGACCATCTCGGTGATCTCCCGGTGGCAGGGTGCCGAGACCGTGATCACGTGATCGAACTGCCGATAGATCGCCGGGTAGAGCCGGTTGATCCCGTCGGCAAGAGCGATGTTGCCCCGGTTGATCCGAGGGGTGGAGTGAGCGGTCAGGACCGAGATGCCCCGGGAGCGTTGCAGGGTGGTCAGGGCGAGGGGGCCGAAGGTGTGATAGTGGACCAGGTCCGCATCGACCGCCCCACTTTTCCAGCTGAGGTCGAGCTCTCCCCCGGACACAAGGGAGCGGTACAGCGAGCGTGCCGCCGTGGCGCAACCGATATAGCGAAAGAAGAACTGGTCCTCGACATAGAAGGTCACGTGCACGGTTCGCGCCCCCGGACGTGGTCGAGCGCATGCCGGATGCACCCGTCCATGTTCAGGTACTCGAACTCGGCAAAGCGGCCCACGAGCTCGATGCCGCGCCCCTCGACATGGTCCCGGACGGACCGGATCGACTCGAGGTAGTCGAGGTCGTAGACCACGTAGGCATAGGGTTGACGAGCGCACCCGGTGTAGATCACATCCTCCCGGCGGAGGATGCCCATCTCCTCGAGATGGTCGACGACATGGTCGATCAGGGCCTGGTCGTCCATCGTGGCCGGGGGGTCGCCGGGCCGGTAGGTGCACTCGGCCAGGACCGAGCCGCAGCCCGGCGGGGCCGTGCCCGTGCTGTAGTTCGATGGGAAGGAGATACGGTTGGCGAACCCGAGCTCGGGCGCCGCCAGATAGACCCACGAGTAGGGCGGCACCGGGCCCCGAAGGCCGATGAAGACGCAGGCGACAGAGTTGTGCACCAGCCGCTCTCCTGCATCGAGGACTCCGACCGGGACCGCGACGAGAGCCCCGAGCAGCGCCTGGACCGGAATCGTCGAGATGCACCGGTCGGCCGCGACGGTCGTCTCTCCATCCGAGACGAGGAAACCGTTGCCCTCGCGGCGTACCGAAGCGACCCGGAAGCCGCAGCGGATCCGGTCCCGGACAGGGGCCGCGATCGCCTGGACCAGGGCCTCGATCCCGCCCAAGGCCGGGTAGGAGAAGACGGCCTGGTGCGCGTACCCCTCGGTCTGAAGGCCGCAGGCTGCGCTGAGTACGTCCTCGAGCGGCGGCCGGGGCACGCGCCCGTCGACCCAGTGGGCCGACATCCGGTCGAGCGGGTACTTCCAGATCTTCTCGTTGTACGGGACGAGGTAACAGTCCGCGATCCCGTCCCCGAAGGTCTGGCGGATCCAGTCCAGGAAATCGTGCGGCGGGGTCACGTCGCCCTCGGCCGCGGCGAGGTTGGACGCGAGCACGGCCCGGACGAACCCGTCCAGGCATCGGAAACGGTCCTCGGGCGGAAGATCGAAGAGGCCGTTCTCGAACGGGTAGTGCACGTATGCCCCCCGGTACCAGCACTTGGTCTCGCGGTGCCGCTCCTCGCGGTTCGCGTCGAGCTGCTCCTGCATCCAGGCGAGGACCTCGAGATCGCGCGAGAAGACGATATGCGAGCCGCCGAGGTCGAAGGTGAACCCATCTGCAGTGACCGATCGGCAGAGGCCTCCGGGGCGGGCTTCCGCCTCGAGGACGGTCACCTCCTCCCCGGCCTCGGCGAGCAGGCGGGCGAGCGTGCAGCCGGTCAGGCCCGCCCCGAGGATCACGGTCGTCACGGGGATCAGGTTGGCGCCGTGCACGTATATGATTGTTCGAGCGGGGAATGGAATAGCACTCCTTAATACCGGTGGAACCGACTGGTAACTTTGGGAAAGGTGATCGCGATGACGGGTGAGGATATCGACGCGCTGATGCGCAAGGCGGACCGTCTGCTCGGGGGAGCGCAGTATGCCGAAGCACTGCGTCTCTATGACCTGGTGCTCACTGTCGACCCTGAGAATGCCGGCGCCTGGCACCACCGGGGCTTCGGGCTCAGGCGGCTCGGCCGGTTCGAGGAGGCCCTGGCGTCATTCGACCGCGAGATGGTGCTCGACCCGGTCAACACCGAGGCGATTCACTCGAACCGGGGGTACAGTCTCCAGGCGCTCGGCCGTTGCCCGGAGGCGATTGCCGCCTACGACGAGGTGCTCAGGATCAACCCGGACCATGTCAAGGCCCTGACGAGCCGCGGGCTCTGCCTCGCCGCCCTCGGGCGACACCAGGAGGCGCTTGCCTGTTACGACCGGGCGCTCCAGCCGAACATGCTCAACGCGTTCGTCTGGCACGCCAAGAGCCTCGCCCTCGAGGCGCTGGGTCGGCCGATCGAAGCGGCCGAGGCCGAGCAGATCGGCCTCCGCTTCGGCTATCTCGTCAATGGGGACGCTAAAAGAGGGGGAGATCAGTAACTCCGCCCGATCAGGGCGGTCGTACCTTTTCGTCCGCAGGCGACGCAGGTCCCCTCCGCGGTCGTGACGAGGGCGCTCCGGACCTCGACCCCGAGGACCGCACCCCCCGTATCCTCCTCGACCCGGTCGGCGCAGGCCTTCTCGCCGCACCAGTTCACGACGGCGACCCCGCCCTCGAGCGCCTTGGCGAGCTCGTCGATCGAGCCCGCGGTGCGGACCTGGCCGGCCAGGTGCTCTGCCGCGGTCTCCCGCAGGGTCGCCATGGCCGTCTCGAGCAGCCCGCGCACGCCGTCGGCCACCCCGTCGAGCGGCACGGCGCTCTTTCCTCCGGTCCGGAGCACGGCGGTCGCGACGCCCGCATCGAGGTCCCTCGGCCCGAGTTCGAGCCGGACCGGGACGCCCCGCATCTCCCAGTGGTAATACTTCGCGCCGGGCCGGAGGTCGCGGTCGTCGAGCCGAACGCGGATGCCGGCCCCGGCCAGGGTCTCGGTCAGGTGCCGTGCCGCGGCCAGGACCTCCTCTCCGCGCTTGCCGACGATGATCGGGACCACGACCACCTGGGTCGGGGCGACCTCGGGTGGGAGGACGAGCCCCCGGTCGTCTCCGTGGAGGCTGATCAGGGCCGCGATCGACCGCTCCGAGATCCCGTAGCAGGTCTGGAACGCCAGCTTCTGTTCGCCGTCGCGGTCCTCGTAGGTGATCGAGAAGGTCTTTGAGAAGTGATCGCCGAGGTGGTGAACCGTCCCGATCTGGAGGGTCCGGCCGTCGGGCATCACGCAGTCGACCGCGATCGTGTAGTCGGCCCCGGGGAACTTGTCCCAGCTCGGGCGCTTCGAGACCAGCACGGGGATGCCGAGCCGGTCGTAGAACTCGCAGTACCGGGCGACCGCGTCCTCGACCTGGGCTGCCGCCTCCTCCCAGGTCGCGTGGACCGTGTGGGCCTCCTTGAACGAAGTGATCTCGCGCAGCCGGATCAGGGGCCGCGTGTGCTTCGTCTCGTACCGGAAGGTGTTCACGACCTGGTAGTACTTCAGGGGCAGGTCCGCGTGGGACCGGACCCAGAGCGCGTACATCGGGTAGATCGCGGTCTCGCTCGTCGGCCGGAGCGCGAGCTTGACGTCGAGGGGCGTGAGCCCGCCGTGGGTGACCCAGTAGACCTCGTCCTCGAAGCCCTTGATGTGCTCGGCCTCCTTCATGAACTCGTTCTCCGGGATCAGGAGGGGGAAGAGCGTCTCCTCGTGGTCACGGTCGAGGAGCTCGCGGAGCAGCCCGTAGGTTCGCTTGCGGATCCCGAACCCGAAGGGGTACCAGACGTAGACCCCCTTGACCGGGTAGCGGACGTCCATGATCTCGGCGCGCCAGAGGATCTCGTTGTACCAGCTTGAGAAGTCGGTTCGGCTCGGAAGAGCCCCGGTATCGTCGTCCATCTCTTCGATCCTCTATGAGATCAGCTGTATGATATGCGGTGTAATAAACGCCTCGACAGCGGCCGCTGCCGTGACAAAGGGCAGGACGTACTGGAGGAAGAGCCGGCCGTAGCCGAAGGCCTCGTCGGCCGTATCCCCCTCCCCCCGGACGAGCTCGCGGGCGAGGGCCTCGGCGAGCAGAAACCCGAGGCCGGCCGAGATGAGGAAGGCCGGGATCTCGAGGACGCCGTGGGGCAGGATTGCGGCCAGGATGAACCCGGTCCCCTTCTCCCCACGCACCACCTCGATGATCCCGCCGATCACGAGCCCGTTCGATGCGAGGACCAGGAGCGGCACGAGCCCGAAGGTCGCACCGCCGAGGAAGAGGGCGAGGCAGGCGACCAGGTTGTTCAGGAAGATCTTCAGAAAGAGCACGACGGCATGGTCCGAGAGGACCTGCCCCGCGACCTGGTCGCGGAACCCGGCCAGGAGCTCCTGCCCGAAGGTCGGGTCCTGCCGGACGGCCAGGATGCCGCCCGCGAGGGCGAGGGCAAAGAGCGCGGTCGAGAAGAGGGCCGCGCGCGAGAGACGCCGGTCAAACATAGAGCATCATCCGGACCATGTCCCGGATCCCCGGGGCGAGGCCGACCACGATCATCGCGAGCACGATCAGATGCCAGAACGACGTGGCCGTCCCCTCCCGGCGATAGAGTTCGAGGATGTAGATCCCGGGGATCAGGACCACGAGCTTGAGCGGGAACATCGCGAACCCGGTCCCGGTCGCGGCGATCAGGCCCGATCCGACCACATGCTGCTCGACGTACCCAAGCGGATGGAGGTCGATCCCGTAGGAGGTGGCCGAGGCATCGAGGAGGTGCCCCGCGATCAGCACCTGGTAGACCCGGTCGCTCATGTACTCCCACCCAAATCCGTAGCGGAGCAGGGCCCAGAGCGCGAGGCTCGTCAGGGCGGCGATCCCGAGAATCGCTGCGGGCACCTCGAGCGCGAGCCGGCTCACGGTGAGCCCGTACCAGACGAGCGCGGCGAGCGCGACCACGGACGAGGCGGCGCCGATCGCACCGTAGATCCGCACCCCGGGCTCGCCGAGGAGACGGTGGCAGAGGTAGAGCACGACCACGGCAAAGAAGAAGATCACGAAGAAGATCAGGGGCGTGATCAGGAGGTACCGCCAGGGGACAGAGAGCATGCCCGTATCCTCCACCACGCGAAGGAGACCGCCCAGGACGACCCAGGGGAGGGTTGCAAAGAGCAGGTTGCGGTCGAACGGAAGACCCGACCGCTGCATCCAGCGGTGGATCAGAAAGACGGCGATGATCAGGATGAGGGCGTAGGTGAGGGTGTCGACGAGCGTATACGACCCTCCGCTCTGGATGGGATCAATGTAATATTTGTATATGAACTCCCTAATCATCCATGATCGTAATGAGCGCAGACGAAATAAACATACTCAAAAACGGGGGCTTCGACAAATCGAAGTGGATGCAGCTCCCGCGGGACGTGGTGATCGGCCACTGCGCTCTCGACCAGCTCCCGGCCGTCTGCGCCGATCTCGGGCTCGGGCGTCGCGTCCTGCTCGTCTCGGGCCACCGGACGATGGAGGTGGCCGGCACCCGTGTCCGCGAGCTGCTCGCACCCAGGTACGACGTCTCGGTCCACCTGGTCGAGGCCTGTACCCCCGACGAGTGCCGCCGGACCGAGGAGGCGGCCCGAGCGGCAGGGGCCGACCTGCTGATCGCGGTCGGCGGGGGGCGTGTGATCGACACGGCCAAGATCGCGAGCTACAACCTCGACCGGCAGTTCATCTCGGTCCCGACCGCCGCCTCGCACGACGGGATCGCCTCGTCCCGGGCCTCGATCGCCGAGCCCGGCGGCGCCGCCTCGCTTCAGGCCCATCCGCCGATCGCGGTCGTCGCCGACACCGGTCTGATCGCGGCTGCCCCGCACCGGCTGCTCGCGGCCGGCTGCGCCGACATCATCGCGAACTCGACCGCGGTCCTGGACTGGCAGCTCTCGCACCGTCTCCGCTCGGAACCGATCAGCGAGTACGCGGTCACCCTCGCGCTGATGACGGCCGAGATCCTGATGGCGAACGCACATGCCATTCGGCCGCATCAGGAGGCGTCGGCCTGGATGGTGATCAAGGCCCTCGTCTCCTCGGGGGTCGCGATGGCCATCGCTGGCTCGTCGCGCCCCGGATCGGGCGGAGAGCACAAGTTCGCCCATGCGCTCGAGCGGCTCGCGCCGGGCCAGGCCCTCCACGGGGAGGCCTGCGGGCTCGGCACGATCGTCTGCATGTACCTTCACGGAGGGGACTGGCGGTCGATCCGGGACGCCCTCCGGCAGATCGGGGCCCCGACGACTCCAAAGGAGCTCGGTATCGACGACGAGGTGGTGGTCGAGGCCCTGCAAATGGCAAAGACTATTCGTCCCGAGCGCTTTACAATACTTGACGGCGGGCTGACACACGAGTCCGCCCACGCTCTTGTGGGAATGCTCTATCAGGAGTAGATGCGGCATGGTTGGAGAGAGATCGAAGATCACCCTGATCGGTACGGACCTTGCCCGTCCCGGCCTCGAGTTCATCTACCAGGGGCCCCTTGCGGCCTGTGACCAGTGCAAGGTCCGCAAGGCCTGCAACAACCTCCGGGTGGGGCGCAAATACCGCATCCTCTCGGTCCGGAATACGCAGCACGACTGCCCCGTCCATCACAACGGGGCCTGCGCCGTCGAGTGCGTCGAAGCCCCCGTGACCGCCCTGATCGGATCGGACATGGCGATCGTCAACTCGCGCATTCTCTTCGAGTGCGCCTGCACCCGCACCGACTGCAAGGCGTACGACCTCTGCCGGCCGGAGGGGCTGAGCGAGGGGGATCGGTACCTCGTGGGCGAGGTCCTGGGGAACGCACCGACCCCCTGCGAGCGGGGCCGGGCCCTGAAGGTCGTCGAGCTCCGCCCGATCCCTTAGGACGATCGGGCGATCCGAACAAGTCCGGCGGCGAGGCCGAGCAGCTGCCTTCGCTCGGCGAGCGGGGCCAGCCAGGCGGCCGGGATGGCTTCGGGGCCGTACTCGGCGCCCGTGATCGCCCCCACGACCGCGCCCAGGGTGTCGCTGTCGCCACCCATGTTCACGGCCTGCTCGACGGCGCCGACGAACGAGGTCGAGGTCATCGCGACCGTGATGGCCGCATGCGCGAGTTCGAGCGAGTCGAGGGAGGCCGCGGGAGAGCGGCTCCGCCAGTCGCCGAGGACCTCGATCACCTCGGGCTCGGCGCATCCTGAGAGGGCCGCGGCAAAGGCCGCCGTCCGGCTTCGTCCCCGGCAGAGCTCGCTCACCATCCGGTTCACGAACCCCGAGGCCGCGCCCGCGACCGGCTCGTGGTGCGTGAGCCTGGCCGCGGCCATCGAGACCTCTTCGACCATGCGGCCCGTGTACACGATCCCGATCGGCGGCCCGCGCATGACGGGGCCGTTTGTACGGCTTCCGTGCTGCTGCTCGTGGACCCGTCGCGCCGCCTCGTGGGGCGGGACGCCCGCCTCGATCAGGGAGAAGACCGCGCTGGAGGTCGGGCCGTAGTACTCCGGATGTGCGTGATAGCCTGCAAGGAGCCGGCCCGCCAGATCGGGGCCGGAGAACCCGCGGCAGGTGATCAGAGACTCGGCGACTGCGATCGTCTGAAGCGTATCGTCCGTCACCGCTCCGGCTCGTCGCCGGCACCGGCCGTCGGGCTCCATCCGCCGGCACCAGCGATCGGGGCGCCGAAACCCTTCGTACGGGGCGCCCAGCGCGTCACCGACGGCCAGGCCCAGCAGAGTGCCCTCTGCACGTCCTCCTGCCAATATAAA
>SISS01000002.1 GCA_004332335.1 Methanoregulaceae archaeon UXB-2016
TGAACGGAGAACTCGTGAGTGCAGGTGTTGCCTCGGGTGGGTGGGACCATACGGGGCAGACTGCATCCTATTGAGATCTGCCGATTCTCTTCTCAAATCAGCCATCTGAACCGCGTCAACACCTTTTCAAAATTAGCGAACTACTGGGACCGGTGATCGTCGCCGCCGGTCCATCACGGCCCCGTTGGCATCGCCGGCGCCGGCTCCGACACGAGCTATATCGCCCGCCCGGCCTTGAGCGCCCCCAATCCCAGCGACCTGGAAACGGTCGGCCCGTCGCTTTCGAAAGAGGTGTCAGTCAGGGTGTCGGAGACGAATGCGGCGGAGGGGATGGTGATCAGATTGGAAGGGTAGGTGACGGTGGGAAGTCCCCACCATGGATAATCTCCCCTCGTCGCGATGGTGTTCGGAGATGGAGCCGATGGAACCGCCAGCATTCATCCTTGGAGAAACACCGAATCGACGAAGAACGTCAGGAA
The DNA here is from genome assembly GCA_004332335.1 of Methanoregulaceae archaeon UXB-2016. Classification (GTDB taxonomy): domain Archaea; phylum Halobacteriota; class Methanomicrobia; order Methanomicrobiales; family Methanospirillaceae; genus UBA288. Next base: position 480 of record SISS01000002.1, read on the forward strand.
GGTTCGGGGCCTTCTTTCGCACCCATCTGTTCGGAATAGATCTCGTACCCGGTCAACGCGAGCGCCATGAGTGCCGGACCGAGAATAAACCCGACAATGCCCATGAACGGAACCCCGGCGAAGATGCCGATGATCATGAACACGGGGTGCACCGCAACCCGTCGTCTCATCATCACCGGGCGGTAGTAGAAATCGATCCAGCCGCTCAGGAGCGGGTATCCGATGAACAGGGTGATGAGCGCACTCTTGATATCTCCGAGGGAGAGCATGTACGCCGCAAAAAAGAGCAGGAACAGCTGGGCGCCGATGAGCGGGATCAGCATCGCGAACCCGATCATCGTGGCAAACAGCAGCTCGTGCCCGTAGCCCAGCAGGTAAAAGAACGGGATGGCGAGGAGAAAACAGAGAAACGCTGCGGAGATCTGGATCGCGATCAGGGAGTAGATCGTGTTTCCCGTGATCTCCGACAATCTTCCCACGGCGGCCGACAGTTTGGGGGAGAGGTTGAATGTCGCCACATTCCACATCTCCTCGCCTAAATAGAGCAACATCGAGAGCGAGAGGAAGAGGATGATGATCTGGAGAAGGAGGAGAGCCGGATTCGCGGTTAATGAGAGAAGGGTATTCAGCACTATCTGAATGAGCGTCAGGGGCATATTGGCGAATTGTGCTGCGGAGAACGTGGGCAGGAAGGCGGCAAAGCCGGTCTGGGCAAACCCCTTGACCAGGGTGGCGACCATGACTCCGGTATAGTCGATGTCGTTGTAGATCACGTACGTCGCAGCCGACACGACGAGCATGATCACGAGGAGCACGCCGAAGGTGACCAGCGTGGCGGATATCGTCGGCTTCACCCTGCGGGACAATCGTTTGTGAAGCGGCATGAGCGCAATCGCAAGAGCGACCGCCCAGACGAACACGGTCATGAGCGGCCAGAACGCGATGATGGAGACGATGAAGATCGCAGCGATGAGAAGCAACAGTTTCTGATCTTCATCGATCAGCCCAATCCCCAAAAAGGTCAATTACGGGCGGGGGGGAATCAAAATCCTGCGAGGAAGAACGGGGATCTTCCTGAAGAAGTGGTCGGGATGCTGGGTGCCGCTCCTCTGATTGGGTCGCCCTGAACCTCTCACCGTGGAACCGATCATCTCCTCCACGGCGATTCATCCGCCCGTTACCTCATCGCTTTTACGAAGAGATTAAATACTCATACAGGGGATCAGACCTCCATGGTACTCGAGGACAGTTCCCGTGTCAAGGCGAACAAGGCCGTTGACGACGCCAATGTGGCTGCTCATGGAATGGTTGACGATGCGAAAGTCGCGGTGAGCAACGTCGTTGATGATATCAAGATCGGAGCCCACAAAGCCAGCTCTGACGCGAAGATCAAAGCGCACCAGGCCTCATCTGAAGCAAAAAAAGAGTGACCGGAAGAGGGCGGGTGCGCTGCATCCCCCCACGAACCCCCTTTTCGATTCGTGCCATCCACGAGAACGCCGTGGTAGAGTTCTCGATGTCGGTGGACTGCAGGGCCGACCGTGCTGTCGGGAACCGGCTGGTGAGGAGAGCATGGTATGGGAGCGCCCCTCGATCTGCCCGTTCACTCACTCTCTTTGTTCGAAGACGTTCGGGACCTCTTTTTCCGATAGAGAGTACTCGACGGTCGCAGCGCATGAGAATCCACCCGGCGAGATCGTCGTTCTGGTGGATTGGGAGCGATCGGAGGTCGTGCACATCTCCGTCGGTGCCGGCAACCCGTACGGCCAGCCGACCGCCGGGGTCCCGCAAAACGGCTCGGAAGTGTCGGAGCAACCGGCTACCGGACGGACCGGAGCGGCACCGTGACCATCCCGACCGACGGGACTACGTGCATGTGCCGACCGAAAGGACCGGATCGGCCGCACCTGCCCGGTCCCGACTCCGGCCGCCACGGCGTGCTGGCTGTACTCGAGCACCACCAGTCGTACCCCTCGTCCATGGCCGGCGCGTACACGATCTCGGGTGCCGATTCGGTCGGTTGTTTCAGCGAGGAGCACGGGCCGGCCCTACCGTCCCCCGGGATGGCTCGGAATGGCACGGGGCGTGTCAGTCTCCTGTTCGTCAAAGGGGTTGAACACCTGCAGTCCGTCGACCCCGCGAAAGTCGCGGACGTTCCGCGTGACGAGGATGCTGTCGGACTCGAGGGCCGTGGGCGCAATCACCGCGTCCGGCAGCGAGATGCCGCAGGAGCGCCTGAGGGCAACGGCCCTGTCGGCGATCGGCGCCGTCAGCAGGTGCTGTCGTGTGCACTCGATGAGCGTTCGTGCGGCCTCGTACCCTTCCGCAGTGTGCCCCCCCCGCCATCCCAGGAATTCGATGCGCGTGATGACGGAGACGGAGAAGCCTGCCGTAAAGGTGCGTTCGACGGCGGCTCGGGCTCCGGGGGGAGATCGCCGGCGAGCACGTGGATGAGGATAGTCGTGTCCACCAGGTAGTCGTTCATCCCCGCTCCCATTCGTCCCGGAGGTCCGAGGCGATCGCATCGGGGTCGCGGATGAGGTCGCAGTAGATGCCGTAGAAATCGTCGAGCCTGCACCTGCGGCGCGGCTCGAGGGACCCGGCGGTCCGCCCCCACAGGTCGATCGGAACGATGACGCCGGTCCTGCGGCCATTGGCATCGTAGACATACTGGATCTCCATCGTCGACCGAATCATCCATTCTTCGACGTGATAAAGTCGCGGTGAGCTCCGTCCCCGGCGCGGCGTTGTCCCCAGCCCGCTCACGCCGCCGGCTGGAGGTGGCGGGTACTACTCGACCGTCAAGCCGGCCATGTTCACATTGTTCGCTGAAGGCGGATGCACTTCGAGCACCGACTGCGACCGGTCCGTAACGAGCCGGACCCGGTTGCCGGCCATCGCGTAACCCCGCGCCTGGTACCGGTTCAGGTCCTCGACATGCGAGGGCGCGTCGACGAACTCGAGCCGCTTGGTGATGCCGAGCAGCACGGGCCGGCGAAAGTCCCTGAAATGAAAAGGGGACTCGAGCTGTCGCTCAGAGGTGGGCGAAGAGCCAGACCACGTCCGCGAAGTCCTGTCGCATGTTGGCGTTCACGTCCTCGTGCAGGCCGTCGCCGTCCAGATCGAAGGGATTGTCCGCCCCGCCGGGCACCGGGAGGATCGGGGGCGGCGGGACCCACGGCGCGAACTCGATGGAGTCCAGGTCGACCCGCCCGACCTGTTCGAAGACGAGCCGGACCGTCGAATCGCCCGCCGGCAGCGAGAACGGCCCCGAATCGACGGTCGTGAAGTCTCCGAAGGACCCGGTTGACGGTACCCAGACGGCGGCGACATACTCCCCGTTCACCAGGACGGGAATCTCTTTCATCGACGCGTCCGGGTTCGACACACGGAGGCGGATGACGACGTCCTGCGGCGTGGTCGCGGTCACCGTGTACACGAGCCACTCGCCCGCGCGGGTCCAGCCGATGTCCGTGAGGCCGTTCGCGGTCTCGATGTCCACGCCTTCGCTCGGCCGGTACGCGCCGCCGAGGTTCGCGGGCTCGGTGTCGTGGTACGCGACGCCCTCGCCGCCCGCGTCGTAGTCCTCGGCCTCGACGCCCCCCGGCACGACGTGCGGGCCTGGGTACGGGTGCGGAACGACCGGCGTCGGCGTGGGCGGCGGCGTGCCGTTCGCGTAGATCCACCGGATCCCCGCGACGTTGTCGGGGGCGAGGGCCTGCTCATATTTCCGTAAGCCGCCGAACCCGAACATCACCTTGTCCGTATCGGAGGGGTATCCTCCCACAGACCCGTAGAGATCCTTCAGGGTCAACCAGTGACCGAGTTCGTGGAGGGCAATCGGCTGGATGAGGACCTGCCCCGGGCTTGAAGTCCCGGTGGTCCAGTTGTAACCCGGGTTGAATACAATGGTGCCTGTCGAGAGGTTGCCCATCCATCAGTTCACGTAGGCGGTCCCCAATTCCCCCGAAGGGAAGTCTGCAGGACAGCCCATGCGGATGAGGTTCCCGTCGATGAACGTGGAGGTGGTCGACCCGGCGTACTCGTACCGGAAGGCGGTGTCGGGGACGGCACTGTTCCAGAGCTCGCTCGCGTTCCGGATCGCCGCGACCAGCTCGGGACTCATTCCGTTCGGATTGATGTAATGCGGCACGGGCGATTGGGGCCACCTCGCCCCGCCGTACCCGAACGTGACCGTGAACGGGTGCGGCGTGCTCGTCGTATTCTCGGCGTTAAGCACCCAGAGGTAGCCGCTGCTCGCCGAACCGCCGTACCCATCCGGTGTATACCCTGCCGGGACCTGGACCACGATCTCGGTATCAGACCACGAGACGATGTTGTTGATGTGACCGGCGATGGTGGGATAGCCCGACGCCCAGATCGGCGTGACCGTGGACCCGTCGTAGCGGTAGACGAACCCGACGTCGGCGTAGGAATCGCGCGACTGCCGGGTGCCGAAACCCGTGCCCGTGATGGTGATCGCCGTCCCGGTGCCGGCTGACGCGATCGCGGGCGAGACGCCCGTGATGACGGGGGTCGCTCCGGTGGCGGCACGTGGAGCGGGCTCGGGGGCTGGCGGCGTGGCTGCACTGCCCGTGGCGAGCGCGCCGAGGTACTGCCCGTACGCGTCGGTCGGGACCCCGGCACCCTTCGTCTTCCCGTTGCCGCGGACCCGGCCCTGTTCGACCGGGACGACGCCCTGCTGCCCGCCGTAGACCCGGTTGCCCTTCGGGCCGTGTTTGACGAAGACGAAGGCCTCGGTGCCGGTCGCGAGGGAGGACTCGTCCTCGACCCACTGGGTGACGCGGTCCACGGTCCCGCCGGGGAGCGTGAGGTCGAGCGTTTCGGCACCGTGGCCCTTGGCCCGGCCCGTCACCGCGACGCGGGCCGTGGTCGTGATCTGTGTGTGGCCGGCGTTCCACTGGCTCGAGACATCGGTGATCTCACCGCGGACGATCTCGTCCGCGCCCGTCGCGAGCGCGGCGTCGTCCATCGGGACGACCAGGGCCTGGGCGCCGGCGGCGAGCAGGCAGAGCGCCAGCAGCAGGACCGCCGCCGGTCCCCCCCCCAGAGGGGCGCTTCGATGGGGTACGTGTGGGATGCATGTTCTCCCTCGATCGCTCCGCCAGGGAGCGGCACTCTCGAGTTCCTTCACGCATGGAGGATTGGCTGGCGCCCGGCCCGGAGGCCATCAAAGAGGGCCTGTCACCCGTGTGCGATTATCACATATTTCGCGGCGAGACGATGAATCTTCCGACAGGATCTCGCGCACGCCGGGGGGATCGGGGGTTCGGCACGCCGGTGCACGCGACGGAACGGGGAACGGGTGCCGCCGATCAGAGGTGGGTGAAAAGCCGGGCGACGTCCGCGAAGTCGATCCTACTGTTGCCGTTCGTGACGGTGCCGCGGCTGATTGCCGGCCCGGCGCTGTCCACCTATTCGACGGCGGCATCGCCTATCATCGCAGGGGAGGGGCCGCGCTCAAGCGCGGCGGAGGGTGCGGCGCGAGTCCTCCCCCGTCCCGGCGAGCAGCGGAGCGGGAGCGAGCCGGCAGTGTCAGGGATACACCTGCTTTCGTGCCATCGCCTGCAGGCGCCGGCTCCGATGCCTTTGCCGAAAAAAAGGGAATCAGGTGGCCCGGATGTACCCGGTCCGCTGGATCGTCTCAGTCGAGCCGTCCGTGTAGGTGAGTTTCACGAGCGGGTTGAACGTGCCCTTTGCCGGGTAGAAGAACGTCGGGTTCGTCGCCCGCGAGTTCCAGGTGTTCAGGTGGTTCGGCGCGTCGAACGACCACCAGGCCGATTTGATCGTCTTCCCGGCCGCCGGCGTCACCACGAACTTCACGGCGCTGCCGCGGGGAACGGTCGCCGGGAGAGCCGTGAACGAGGCCTCGCCGGACTGCACCGGCGTCGTCGGTGTCGTCGTGATCGGCGTGGTCGGGGGCGGGCCTCCCTCGGCCATCGCGAAATCCATGTAGTCGAGGTTGAACGAGGAGGCCGTCCCCGTCTCGACCCGGACCGTGTTCCGGCCCATGTGGAGCCAACCTGCCCAGAGTGTGACCGTCTTCCAGGTGGCAAACGAACCGGTCGACGGGATCTGCAGGGTCTTCGCGGCGCCGTTGACGCGGACGGTCACGGTCTTTGCCGGTCCGGGGTTCGCGACCCGGAAGCCGATATTGTAATTGTTCTGGTAGCTCGTGTCGGCCGAGTACTCGAGGTACTCGCCCGCGCGGATCCAGCCGACGTTGTAGTTCGAGCCCCCGCGCTCGATGTCGACCGCGTCCTGGCGGTACGCCCCGCCCTCGTTGGCCACGGTGGTGTCGGAAAAGCCGCCGGTGTCGTAGTCCTCGGATTCGATCCGGCCGGGCACGACGTGCGACGCCGGGTACGGTTGGCCGTCCGGGCCGTCGGGCGGCGGTGCCGTGCCGTCGGGCGCGATCTCGAGCCAGTCGAAGTTCTGGCCGTCACCGTGGAACGAGAGCGCGATCACGTGCGTCCCGGCCGAGAGCTGGATCGGGATCCTCCGGTTCTCGATCCCCGTGGCGGTCGGCGCTGGGGTCATCGTGACCCCGGGGGAGTAATAGGGGGACACGTCGAAGGTGGAGCCGAGGGTGGCGGTCGCCCACATCCCGAACGACCCGGTGTTCGGGATCCGGTACCAGATCGGCTGTCTCCCGTCGGCCGAGACCTCCACGGACCGGTCGCTGTTCGGGCTCGCGACCCGGAGCGAGACCAGGTAGTTCCCGGGTTGGGTGACGCTCACCGTGTACCGCAGCCGTTCGCCGTCGCGGATCCAGCCGACATTGGTGATGCCACCGGCGGTCTCGATGTCGACGTCGTCGTGCCGGTACGCGCCGCCGCTGTTGCCGGCGGTGGTGTCGTGATACGCGACACCCTCACCGCCGAGGTCATAGTCCTCCGCCTGGATCCGGCCGGGGACCGGGAGGGGCTTGTACGGCTGCGGGCCGACCGGCTCGAGCGTCAGGGAGACCGGGACGGTCTGGCCCTTTGCCGGGTACTGCGTGATGGTGTAGACCGCGTCACGGTACCCCGAGAGGTTCGCGACGATCGACCGCATGGGCGTGGCCGTGAGCATGATCGTGACGTTGAGCGGGCCGCTCGTCGTGTTGCCCTCGAGATACCGCGTCCCCGAGATGTCCTCGAGGTAGATCGCGGCGCCCGCGGGCGTGGTCGAGACCAGGAAGTAGCCCGTGTCACCGCCGATCGGCGGAGAGGTCTCGGGCGGGTATCCGGGCGTGCCCTCGAGGATCTCGCCGAGCGAGAGGCCGTCGTAGGTGACGCCGTTCTCGACTGATGGGTCCGTCACGACCGCGAAGTGCGGGTCAGTGTGGTCGGCGAGGGTGAGCGCGAGGTCACCGAGCTGCGCTCCCAGCGGCCCCTCGAAGGGGAGGCCGGCGTTCACGTAGGCGGGGATCTCCCAGCCGTCGCCGGAGCGCACGACCTCGTAGAGCGTGTAGTGTGAGGGGCCGGAGTCGGACAACGTCGCATTGCCGACGATGTATCGGGTCGGGCTGGTCGCGTTGCCGAGGATGTCGCCCGTCTCGAAGTGCCAGGCCCCCATATGATCGTAGCTCTTGCCCGCGAGCACCTCGGCGAGCGAGAGGCGGTACCAGCCCATCTCGCCCGTGCTGGTCGTGGAGTCGTTGACGGTCACGATGTGCGGGTCCGCGTGGGCGACGCGGCGCATGTCGCTCCGGATCAGCACGCTCTCGGGGTATCGGAAGTCGCCGTTGTAGAACGTCTCGATCATCCAGCGGTCGCCGGGCTGGACGGTGTCGAGGTAGACGTTGTACCATGTCTCGTTGTCCCGCTCGAACACCCTCGAGACGATCTCCCCCCGGGTCGGGTCGGAGACGTTGCCCAGGATGTCGCCGGCGATGTAGATCGGCGACAGGCCCGAGTCACCCGGCGCGGGCTCAAACGGGTAGATCGCGCCGGCATTGACCTCTGCGAGCGAGAGGCCGTAGTAGAGCATGTCGCCGCCGGTGATGGTGTGATCCGTGACGATCACCAGGACCGGGTCGATGTGGCCGACGCGTTGCGCGTGCAGGTTCTCGACGAGGGCCTGCTCGGTGTACTCCAGGTTCCCGTGCCAGTAGCGCGGGATCTGCCATCGTCCCGCGTTCTGGACGGCGTCGAACGCGGTGTAGTACGGGGTCGGAAGGCTCGTGGTATCCACCTTCGCGATCACGATCTGGCTGGTCAGGTTCGACGCGGTGATCTCCAGGATGTCGCCGGCGACGTAGCGCGGGGCATCCACAGCCTGCGCGCCGGCGGCGAGCAAGCAGAGCGCGAGCAGCAGCAGGGCTGCCGGCGCCAGGGCGCCGAGGCGCCCCCGATGGAATACGGAATGATTCATGCTCTTTCTCCAATCGCTTCGCTACGAAACGACAACTGTGCATTCGCGAGATTACTCCCGCGCGGAGGGATGGCGAGGCGCCCGACCCATCGGCCGTCAAAGAGGGGCTGTCACTCCACGCGCGATTATCACAAATACATTTCTGAGCTGTTAAATCTTTCGTAGAAATATTTCGTAGCACGCCGAAAGTCGGGAACGGAGGCCGCTCCGGCACCCGTATCAGCTCAGGGAAGCGGCTGCAGCGGGTAATATTCCACCGTCACCCGGGCCATGTTAACGCTGTTAACTGAAGGCGGGTGCACCTCAACGGTCTCCATCGGCCGGGCCGTCACAATCCGGATCCGGTTGCCGGCCATCGCGTAGCCATGGGCCTGGTACCGCTTCAGGTCCTCCACGTGCTCCGGCGCATCGACGTACTCGAGCCGCTCGGTGATCCCAAGCAGCACGGGCCGGCCGTTGCCGGCGAAGTTCCGGATCTCGACCTCGACCTCCGCGTTGTTCCCGATCATCTGGAGCGCCCGGCGGGTGGCTCCAGTGGAAACGAACCCCTCCACCTTCGCCCGCTCACCGCCGTACTCGATCACCAGGCCGTAGCCCGAGCCCGTGTCCTGGCAGCCTTCGAGCACGAGCCCGCCGGCCTCCTGGTTCTTGCAGAGGAAGCCGGCCTTCCGGCACCGCTCGGTGCGGCAGTCGACGAGGGTTGCGGACTGGACGTAGAACCCGGACTGATAGAGTTCGGTCGGCACAGTCCCCGAGCGCCGGCCGCAGTCGACCGCGACGCACCGCTCGAAGCGCACATCTTTCACAGTCTGCCGGTGTTTGTCCCACGATCCATCCAGGTGGAATCCGTCCTGCCAGCAGTCGATCGCCTGGCAGTCCCGAACGGTCATGCGCTCGATGTCCCCGGCGTCCGGGATGTCGAAGCCGCAGGACCAGTCGCGGACCCCGGGCACGCCGTCCTTCCCTTCCAGGCCCGAGCCGGCGCCGACCGCGTGGCACTGGTCGAAGAGGACATCGGCAAAGCCGCCGCCCTCCTGCGCGCCGGCGAGGTTCAGCGAGAAGCTGTGATGGTAGCTCTTGTCCGAGGTGCAACGCCGGAACGTCAGGTTCCGCACAGTCTTTCCTCTCTTTCCCCAGACCATGAACGCGGCCGTGCACCCGCCCTTCTGCCCGAACGGCAGGTAGCTCCGACCGTCGAGCGAGTGGGTGAGGTAGACGTCCTCGCAGGTGAACGAGTCGGCCGCGTCCTGGATGCCCACGTAGCCGAACCCACCGAGGTTCGCGAGCGTCACGCCCGGCGCGTCGACCGCGATCCGGCACGGTTCTCGCTCCGCGATCAGCCGGGTGAGGCCCGGCCCGGCGCCCCGGACGGTCACCCCCTCCGCCGGCCGGAGATACCGGTTCCCGGCAGCGTTGAACCCGGCGTTGGCATCGAAGGTCCCGGCCAGCAGCAGGACCTCGCGGTCGGGCACGGCCAGGGCCTTCGCGAGCACGGCGACATCGGTCTTTCCGTCGCAGACGACATCCGCGCCGGCTTTATCGATCGGGCTCGCGTCCCGGGCCGCGATCACGATCAGGCTCATGGCGGCGGGTCCTTCGGCTTGCAGAGCACCAGGGCCAGGGCCTCCAGGTCGGTCACGAACCGACCGACACGGCCGGCGATCTCCTGGGCTTCCGCGTCCGTGATCTCCCCATCCGTGCGGGCCACGCGGTAGGCTACGATCTCCTCGCAGAACGAGCGGACGAGCGCGAGGAGGGCCGAGATCCGGTTATCGGCGTTCCAGGTCCCGAGGCCGAACGCGGCCCCGACAGACAGCACGAAGAGGGCGACCTGCAGCCAGCCCTCGGCGATGATGGTGACGCCGCCTCCCGTGGAGGCGGCGATTGTGCCGACGACAAGGCCGGCGAGTGAGTTCATGTGTGATCTCTCGTAGTCTGGAGCAAGGGCAGGGTGATGTGATATGGGTTGAATAAATGGATATCAGTGCCGGCGGAGCCAGGAGTACGCCGCGATGCCGACCGAGATCCATCAATCCACTACCCCACAAAAAAGGTTATGGTTTTGTCGCGACGAGCGCCCGCAGCCCGGACGCGACCTCTGCCGAATCGACAGGAGCGCCACATCGGCGGGATATGCCCGATACTAGCGCCTCCCAATCCCCGATCCAATCGCCGGCCGGGTCGTTCTCCGGGAGCATCCGACAATACCGGCCGGTTGCATCGTTGCCGACGATCGCAGCCAGGGCGCCGGCTATCCCGTCCTGCCGGACCTGGGCGGCGTCCCGGTCGGTTCGCATCTGCCGCACGACTCCCCGCGCCCGGTCGCGGTCCTCTTCGGCGGCGGCGTCCTCCTCCCGGCGGCGGGCGAGACTCTCGCGAGCAGCCTGGACAAGTTGAGCCCGGCGATCCTCGGTCAGTGGTTCCGAACCGTAGAGGATCTCAAGCTGTTGCCGCAAGAATCCCGAGAGGTTGAGCTGGTCGGCGGCGATCATGTCCGTGACCTCGACCGGGAGCCAGACGGTTACCTGTCGAAGCAGCCGGCCATCCCTATCAACTCTCATCGATCACCCCGCCGGCTAACTGTGTACACAGTGTACACAGTAACTGTGTACACTGTGTACACAGTACACAGTACTAGAGAGAGAGAGAGAGAGAGAGAGAGAGAGAGAGAGGGCGGCAATCAATCGACCTCGATCACCGGATGCTCGATGACGATCCCGGTCTCTTCCACGCGGATCAGGCCGCAGCGGATGCGCTCATGGTTGCAGTGCCGCATAAACCGATCCCGCTCGCTCTCGGTCGTCACGATCTGGATGTCCCCGCCGCTCTCGAGGCTGACGAACTTCCATCTCATCGGGCCACCTCCCGGAACTCGGCCAGCGCCCGGAGGGCCTGCCGGATGCTGCTCCGGGTCGTGTTCGCATAGCTCACGAGCACGGCATCGACCGCTCCATCATCCCTGACGCCGTGGGCGTAGGCGATACGGATCCGAGAGATCCAGACTCTTGCCGTGTGCTCGCTGTAGCCGCGCTCCATGAGCCGGACGAGCCACCGGCGCATCTCGTCCTCATCGACCGCGAGCCCGTGACCGGGTCGGGGAGACCGCGAGACGGCGGGGGCACTCATCGCTCCGACCTCCATTCGAGCGCCAGCACGACCGCGAGCACGCCGAGCGTGCCGGCCGCAGTCAGGGCTTGGCCGAACGCGGCCAGGGTCACGGCTCCCCCGCCTGCCACTTCGGCGCGTTGACCGCCGCCCGCCAGGGGCAGTCGGTCGGCATGTCGATGTCGTCCTCGTCGGTCTCGAGCCCGCAGCCCGGTATGCACATCGCTCACTCGAAGACCCGGGTCACTCCGCACCCCTCCATGACTGGATCTCCTCGATGCACCGGACGCAGAGCGGCCGGTGATAGGTGCGGAGGGAGTATCGCAGCTCTGCCGGCCCGATCTCCTGCCGGCACCGCGAGCAGCGGAGCGGGTCAACGAAGGGCATCGGCGTCTCCCATCGCGCGGACCGCCTCGTTAAACGCGGTACGCGATACCGGGATCTCCAGACGGTCAACCCCGCCGATCTCGATGGTGTACCGGCCGGGACTCGCGGTTGCCGGAATCTCGCAGAACGGACCGGGGATCAGGTCCGCACCGGGCTTCGCTGCTGGCGATTGTCCGGACGGCACCTCACGCCACCGGGGCTCGTCGACCAGCCCGAACGGGCAGCAGTCCGGAAGGAAGGGATCGATCCCGGCCGGGATCCGGAGCTCGCACGGATCGTCGGCGCAGGCCCGGCAGCAGAACAGCATCACGCACCCCCGCCCAGAACCTCGACCGGTCCATCGTGCTGGTAATAGTGAGCCCGCAGGTGATCGCGCGAGAACATCCACGCGGCAACCTCGACCGGGAAGACCTCACCGTCCGGGACGAACCCGAGCCCGGCACGGGACGCGCCGAGGAGCATCTGGCCGCTGGCCGAGGTGGCGATGTCGCCGATGGGCTCGCCCTCCTCGCTGTAGAGAACCGCCGAGTACCCGCCGAGGACGCGCGACGCGTCCTCGGCCAGGACCCGGTACCGGCGTGGCGTGCCGGCCGTGATCCGGATCTCGATCTCGTCCGAGTTGTCGGCCCGCCCGGCGGTCCCGACCACGGCCCTCATGGACTCCTCCGCAGCGCCGACAGGCAGCGCCGGCAGTGGCGCAGGTGCGCGAGCGGTGCCGGTGGTGGCGGGTATTCATTGTAGAACGGTCCGCACGCGGACATGCCGCAGAGGGCCACGTCGATGATGCTCGTGGCCGGGTAGGCGTGGATTACCCCGCCCCGCCGGTCGCGACGCCATCTCACGCCATCGGAGCCGGGCGACCTCACCGACTCGCGCCCCGGTCTCGTACAGCACGGCGACGATAGCCCGGTCCCGGACGGACCGGCACCCGGTCAGCAGTCGCTTGATCTCCTCGGCCGAGAGGAGGGCCTCGAGTGCAGTCGTGTTGTGGTCGATGGGTGGCGGCCGAATGGCGCGGACCTTCTCGGCCAGGACATCCGAGTACCCATTCTCGATGAGCCAGAGCACGTGGCGGAGCTCGAGCGGTACCGGGCCCGGGGCTATGCGATGAAGGACAACCGGATCGCGATCCGAACCGATCTCGCCAATGTGGTCGATGTGCACCCGCAGTCACTCGGAATGATCGACCTCTCCGGCCTGGTCGTCCCGCCGCCGCGCCCGATTCCGGGAATCTGATCCTGAGGGAGTCAGCTCCCTCTGCGGTCCGCGAGCTCCGATGAGGAGAGCCCCTCTCTTGCTCGGCGGTTCTCGAAGTAGAGCAGCCCCCCGGCCAGGAGCATGACCAGGTTCGGGGGCGGCAGAAGCACGGCCACGAGAGCGAGGCGCGTCGCCTCGGCGACCTCTCCCCGGCTCAGGGCCGGAAGGGCCCAGAGCCCAGCCCCGATCCCGGCCCCGCTCAGGAGCAGAAAGAGCAGGGCGCCTCCCGGCCATGCCCCGGCCATGGGCATCCGGCCCAGCAGCATGGCCGTCAGGGCGATGAGCGCCATGAGGACCAGGAGGCTGTTCAAAATGATCGAGAGCAGGATCAGCAGCCGGGCCACACGGACCTCACTTCGGGGAGTCGTCATCGGGATCATCTCGGACTGGATGCGCAGGTATATCAATCTGGTGGGACCCCGGCTACCGGGCCGAGAAGAGCCGGGGCGAGACGGCCAGGCCGAGCCCCAGGAGCACGGCGGCCGAAACCCAGGCGAGCACCACGCCCCCCGGAGCCGGTGCCAGGGTCGGTTGAAGGGCCGTGGCGAGCGGCCCGAAAGGAAGGAGCCCCCCTCCGCCCGACGCTGACATGGTGAACCCCGAGAGGAGCGCGGCGCCGAGGACCGAGAGGATGGCAAAGAGATGCCCCTCGGCGGCCGAGGCCGAGAGCGAGGCCACCAGGACCCCGAGGGCGTTGGCCCCGAGGAGCGCGGCCGGATAGATGAGCAGGACCAGGGCCGTGGCGAGGAGCGAAGAGCCCCCGAGCGCGAGCAATAGCACGAGCGGCAGGAGGAGCTGCATTCCATCCTGGAACGCGCTCGCGAGGACATACTCGGCGGCCACCCGCTGGGGCGGGATAGGAAGGACGGCCATGCGCTCGAGCATCCGGCTCTCCCGGAGATGGATCAATCGGACCGAGGAGCCGAAGACTCCGATAAAGAGCACTGCGGCCGAGAAGCCAAAGGCCTTCATCGAATCCGGAACCGTGGCGAGCGCGAGTGGTGCAAGGAGGAGCAGGGGGAGCAGAAACTTGAGGAGAAACGCGCGCCTTCCTCGCATCGCCTCCAACAGCTCCTTCTGCGCGAATCCGCCGAACAGGATCAGCCCCCCTCCTCGCGCGTGCGCATAAAGAGATCTCCGAGGCTCGGCCGTTCGATCTCGATGCCCCGGATCTGGCCCCCTTCCTCGACCACCTCCGTGACGACCCGTGCGAGCAGGGCCGAGCTCTCTCTGTCACCCGCCGCCTCCCGGGCCAGCACCTGCAGGCGCGGCAGGCCCTCGTCGTCCGTCTCCTCACCCACACCCTCGATCCCCGGCATCCCCCGAAGCCCGTCGAGAGGGACGGGGGCGGAGAGGCGGATCTCGATCCGCACGGCCCGATCGAGGGAACGCATGAGCACCGAGGGCGCCCCCGTGGCGATCACCTCCCCGTGCCTCAACAGGACGACGCGGGTGGCCAGGGCCGTGGCCTCGTGCATGTCGTTCGAAGCGAAGACCACGGTCGTTCCGGCCTCGGCCGTCTCCTGGACGAGCGTATAGAGGGCGAGACGCGCATGATAGTCGATCCCCATCGACGGCTCGTCGAGGAGCAGAAGGTGCGGGGCATGGACCAGGGCCTCGATCAGCCCGAGCTTGCGCCGCATGCCATAGGAGTAGGTCGCCACAGGATCGTCCTGCCGCTCCCGGAGATCGAATCGATCGAAGAGCGCATCGAGCCGCTCCCGGGCCTGAGCGGGAGCGAGCCCATAGGCCCGGGCAAAGAACCGGGCGTTCTCGTACCCGGTCAGGGGCTCCCAGTGGCCGGCGTGATCGAAGAGCACCCCGATCCGGGAGAGCGAGCGCCGGGCAAGCGGGCCCTGCCCCCACCACGCGATCGTACCCCGGTCCGGCACGAGGAGCCCGGCCATGACCCGAAGCAGGGTCGACTTGCCCGAGCCGTTCCCGCCGAGGAGGCCGATCACCTCCCCCTCGCCGGCCTCGAGGGTCACGCCCTGGAGTGCGGCGATCGAGCCGAACGACAGGCAGAGCTCGTTCAGGGCGAGGACGGCCTCGGCCCTCATCGGAAGTCCAGCCGGGTCTCTTCGGTCACGCGGACCGGGCCCTCGGGCACGGTCTCGGCCACCTCGTAGACGAGCACCGAGTCGCCTCGCTGCACGGTCGTGCCAAGGAGTCGGCTCCGGGCGATATGGCGGTGGAACCCCGGGGCGAGCCGCGTCCGCTTCTTCAGCACGACGGCCTCGGCCTCGGCCGGGCCCCGGGGCGTGGCCCGGCCCCTCATGCCGAACTGCGAGGCCGCCTCGTCGACCTCGCGGGGCGTGATCCGGTCCCGCCCCTGTTCGGCCGCGTGCCGCTCGACCAGGCGTCGGGCCATGGGGCGGGCGAAGGCGGGCACGCCCTCGAGCTCGGCCTCGGCCTCGGGCGTCCAGCGTGCCGTCTCAGGGGCGGGAACCCGTGCCGGGAGCGAGAGGGGCTCGGCGGGGGGGGCGACGATCAGCACGTTGCCCCGGGCACAACGGGCCGCATTGAGCGCATTCGCGCCGATCAGGGTCTCGCCCCCGCGATGGAGCCCCCAGCGCCCCATCACCAGGAGGGCGGCCTCCTGCTCGGCGGCATAGCGCTGGAGCTCGGGGTAGACCTTTCCCTTCAGGACCACCGTCTCGATCGCCATGCCGCGCTCCCCGGCAAAGGTCGCTCCGCGTTCGAGGCCCTCGCGGTAGACCTCTTCGAGCCCCTGATCGATGATCGTGTCGTGGAGCTTCTCCTGTGCCGAGAAGTTGAAGCGTCGCTGCTCCTCCTCGGGGAGGGCGTCGGCGATGGTGCGGAAGACCCCGTTGTGGAAGAACGGATCGTAGACCGCGGCCGCGACCAGGGGCAGGTCGAAGGCCTGCGCGATCTCGATCCCCCGTTCCAGGGCCGCAAGGCCCTCGGGGCTCCCGTCCATCCCCACGACCACGGGCCGCTTGCTCGGGAGCCAGGGGGCCCGCACCACCAGGAGATCGCCCGGAATCGAAGCGAGCAGCAGGCGCTCGGTCACCGAGCCGAGGAGGCTCGCCTCGACGGCGCCGTGGCCCTGAGCCCCGACCACGACCAGATCGGCCGGAAGTGTGCGCGCCGCCCGGATCAGCTCCGCGTGGTTCATCCCCTCGGGGGTGAGCCCCTCGAAGGCGATGCCCCGTGCCTCGGCCTCGGCTCTGAGGGGACGGAGGTAGGCGTCCGAGATCAGCTGCATCCCGTCTCCGATCAGGTCGTCGTGGGTCTCGCGGAGTTCGTCGAGCCGCGCCTCCTCCTGGTACTGGGCCGGAAGCCCGGGCTCCATCTGTTCGAACCGAGTCCGGTGAAGCCGGGCCGCGTATACATGGCAGCCGACGAAGCGGCACTCTGTCGAGGTCGCGGCGAGCGAGAGGGCCGCGGTCTCGGCGAGGCGGGAGTCGATTGAGCCATCCACGCCGACCAGGATCCGCCTATACCCCGGGGAGATGCTCAGCTCGACCCCTCCGTCTGAATCCGGTGTTCGATCTCCACCCGCTCCTCGGTCTCGGGGTGGTAGGCCGTGACCTTGGAGACGTTCCAGAAGATGATCCAGGCGATCCCGATCGAGATGATCCAGACCAGGGCGATCAGGAGGGGCGGGATCGGTGTCGGGGTGTTGTGCGAGACCGGGATGATGTTGTAGAGCGTCCAGGGCGCGCGCCCGGCCTCACGCACGAATCCCATCACATTGACGATCGCCGTCCCGAGCAGGCCCGCCACCAGGCCCGAGATCCAGGAGCCCTTGGTCAGGTACCCCCAGGCCCCCTCCTTCTCCTCGCTCGTGAGCAGGATCGTGTCGAGCATCACGATGGCCGCGCCCATGAACGCGATCCCGTAGAGCGCGATGTACTTGTAGTCCATCTTGCCGAGCGGGTTGATCCAGGCGTTCGGATCCATGACCGAGTTGGCCCCGAGCCAGGCCGGTTGAACAAAGATGAACGCGAGGACCGCGGCGATGATCAAAAATCCCCAGAAGATATTGCGCATGACCCCGGTCGTGCGCTGCGAGAGGAGCTGGTCACGCCGCGTGGTGAAGTAGATGATCACGGTAAGGGCGAGGGCCGAGTAGAGGGTGACCATGAAGAGCATCTCCCAGGCCCGGGCCCCGTGCATGATCATCTCGAACGCGGCCGGCTGGCTGTCCATGATCTTGAGCATGTAGACCTGCCCGAGCATCGACTGCATCACCAGCCCGATGATCCCCCAGACCAGGCCGTAGGCCGCGACCCAGTCCCACTGCCGCCGGTCGTCGGCCCCCTTTCGATTGCGGTAGTGGAGCACCGCAAGGGCCGTGGTCAAGAATCCTACAAAAGCGAGGGCGGCGCCCATGCGGTGGAACTGCAACTGCCAGAGGGTCGGGTTGAACCAGAGCTGCAGGGTCTCGGCCGAAGGCATGGTCAGGAGTCCCGGCCCGGTGAAGGTGAGCGTCTCCACCCCCGGCGTCAGCATGCCCGCCGCGAGCATGTCGATCATCAGGGTCTGGAAGAAGACGACCAGGATGTAGGCGAACCCGAGGGCGAGATGCCAGCCGGTCTTGATCCGGGTCCAGGCGAACCAGAAGGCGTAAAGCACGAAGATCTCGAGCCCGAAGAGGATCGCCTCGGCCAGGAGCGGCCACCAGTAGGCATGGAACGCATTCGAGGCAAAGGTCGGGAAGAGGGAGATGAAGAAGAAGACTCCGGCTCCGGCAAAGGTCGCGCCGGTCGAGAAGAGGATCAGATTGAAGAGAGTCAGTGACCGAGCGAGATTCTGGTACCGTTTCATCCCGTTCCGGAGGAAGAAGATCAGGGTCGCCACGATGATGATCGACCCCCCGAGCTGCAGGTTCGCGAAGAGCACGTGCGTCTCCATCACGAACGCGATGAAGATCGAACGGCCTGACGCCCCGAGGCCCACGTCCTGCAACGGGAGCGCCTCCGTGAATCGGGGGTCCGTATTCGTCAGGTTCTCCTTCATCAGCTCGGTCGACGAGATCGTCCCCCCCTGTGACGGGGCGATGACCGTGAGGATGACAACCAGGTAGGCGATGACCGCCACAACCAGAACCGTGATCAGGATCAGCCGCTCCTGGCCCCAGATTCCGGTTCTCTCAGGTCTGCTCGGTGCTCCGACCATGACGCTTCACACGCTCCTCTGTTGTGCCCATCATATATATTATTAAGGGTATAGTGTCATTTTAACCACCAACTCCTACCATTTAGGAGGAGTTCATGGCCAAGATCAGCTGCCCTCGATGTCACTGCACGAAGGTGTATCGACTGGGCACGGGGAAACGTCGCTGTTCGCAGTGTCGCTATGACTTCAGGCCTCACCGACTTCCCCTGTACCTGTCACGGGATCAATGGAAAGAGATCATCACCTGGTTCCTGCTCGAACAGAGCAGCCAGAATATTGCAATTAGGGCCAGGTTTGACCGAAAACGGGTATTACGAGCTCTCACGTGGATACGGCGGGCTCTCGCCAAGGATGTCCCGGAGATCTTTTCCGGGACCGTCGAAGTGGATGAAACGTACGTCGGGGGCCACTGGAAGAACAAAAGAAAGTCAATTCGGGCCAAAGGCACCAAACGAGGGAGAGGAACAAAGAAACAACCGGTCTTCGGGATTTTGTGCCGAAATGGAGAGGTCTGGGCAGAGATCGTTGAGAATGTTGAGGTGGAAACGCTCCAGCCGTTGATTTCCAGCAAGGTGAAGACGGGATCGATTGTCTGTTCGGATATGTGGAGGGCGTATACAGGCATTGCATCGCGTGGATTTGTCCATCGGCTCGTAAATCATGGAGATCGAGAGTATAGTGATGGAAAGGGAAATCACATCAATGGACTGGAGGGATTCTGGGGATATCTGAAACGAAAACTTGCGGCAAAAGGAGGTATTCGACGAGAAAAATTATTCCTGTATTTAGGTGAGTACGTCTGGCGATATAATCACAGAAAGGAGAGCGACAAATTAAAAATGAAGCGTATCCTTGAGTTATTAGAGAAGGAGGTTGGTGGCTAGTTTGTCACTATACCCAAAATTAAAGGCCAATTTAGAATTCAAATTGGCCTTCTTTTAATTTGGGATTAAATATATTCTATCCTGGAAGCCTCAGGCGAGATTTGAACTCGCGACCTCGTCCTTACCAAGGACGCGCTATGCCACTAAGCCACTGAGGCGAGACGTATCAACAAAATGGGTTCCGTTTGGTAAAAAAGGTTCCGACGGTATCAGAGCATCTCGAGCATTCTGATGCTCTTGAGCACGCCCTCGAACGATCCGACCTCGATCACGGGCCGGGCGCCGCTCCGGCGAACTGCGGCCATCACGGTCCGAAAGTCGATGCTCCCGTCGCCCACCGCGGCATGAGCGTCGGTCGTCCCGTCGTTGTCGTGGAGATGGAAGTGGTCGATCGGGGTCTCGAGAAATTCGGGGAGGGCGTGGTTCTGGTGGGCATGCCCGACGTCGAGCGCGAACTTTGCCCCCTCGATCAGGGGCAGCTCCTCGGGAGTCTTGAGCAGGAAGTAATCCCAGTCACCCATGTTCTCGACGAAGAACGCGACCGAGAGGTCGTCCGCGCGGTCGAGGAGCTCCTGCAGCGACTGGCGGAACTGCCGCTCGGCCGGCGCGCGTTCCTGGGGCCAGGCGAAATATCCGGGATGGACGACCACCTCGGCCCCGACCGCCGCGGCCAGCTCGAAGCACCCGGTGGTCACCTCAACGCTCGCCCGGCGGACGGGCTCCAGGAGACTCGCCAGGTTGACGCCCCGCGACGGGGCATGGATGACGTAGTGAAGGTCGAAGGTCTCGAGGACCTGGGTGTCATGAAGGCGGTGACACCCCTCGTCCATGACCTCGACACAGCCCGTGAGGTTCGCGAGCCGATCAAGCGCCTCGGCGAGCGGCCGGTCGTGCAGGCAGAACGAGGAGATCGCAAACTCTGTGCCCATGAACGTCTG
The DNA here is from genome assembly GCA_004332335.1 of Methanoregulaceae archaeon UXB-2016. GTDB lineage: Archaea > Halobacteriota > Methanomicrobia > Methanomicrobiales > Methanospirillaceae > UBA288. The sequence continues at coordinate 20,575 of SISS01000002.1, forward strand.
TTCCTCAGGTAGATGATTGGCGAAGCGGGTATTTATCGGGATGCTCTCAGTCAACGACGCGCACGCTGCTCCCCAGCGCGGACGAGTGCGGACGCGAACCGATCCGAGAAGTAGGCGTGCGTATACCCAGCGACGGTCGCATGCTCACAGAGGCCGTCCCGCCCCTCGCTGATGCCCCGCCCGCGTGAGAGCTCCAGGGCGAACCGGGCGTCCGCATCCGGCGTGCAGGCGGAGTAGTGGAACTCGTGGCCGCGAATCCCGGCGCCGTAGAGCCCGGAGAACGGGCCGCCCGTGCAGACCCCGTCGACATAGCCGAGCCCGCGGATGCCCCCGGTCATGCCCGCATCGGCCGGCAGGATTCCGCACATCGGAAACGACTGCCCGTCGGTCTCGAGGGAGCGGCAGAGATAGACGAGGCCGCCGCACTCTCCCCAGATCGGCAGGCCGTCATCGGCCGCCTTTGCGATTGCATGCCGTGCCGGTGCGGACACGAGCGCGGCGGCGTGGAGCTCCGGATACCCGCCCCCGAGGTAGAGCGCGTCGACTGCGGGGAGAGGATCGGCCATGGGGGAGAAGAAGACGAGGCGTGCACCCCGGGCGCGGAGCCGATCCAGGTTGTCGGCATAGTAGAAGCAGAAGGCGGGGTCCTGTGCCACCCCGATCGCGACTCCGTTCTCTTCGGTCGACAGTTCCAGGGAAGCGGGGAGCGGAGGAGCCGTGCGGGCGAGCTCGAGCACCCCGTCGAGGTCCATGTGGCTCCCCACGATCGCGCCGAAGGCATCGGTCGCCTCGAGCTCGTGGGCGAGTGAGAGCCCGAGGTGCCGGCTCGGGATGGCAAGTCCGTCGTCGCGGGGGATCCAGCCCAGCACGGGAAGCTCGCGCCCGCGTTCGATCAGCTCTCGGTGGCGCGGGCTTCCGATCCGGTTGAAGACGACGCCGCCAACCCGGACTTCGGGGTCATACCCGGCGATGCCACGCACGATCGCGTGGACCGTGCGCGAGGCCCCCTTCGCGTCGACCGCGAGCAGGACGGGGGCTTCGAGGAGCCGGGCCACGTGGGCCGTCGACCCGAAGGCGGTCCCGTCCACGCCGTCGTGGAGCCCCATCACGCCCTCGATCACGGCGATCTCGGCTCCCTGGCAGGCGCGCGCGAAGGTCTCCCGGACCCCGTCCTCGCCCATCATGAACGGATCCAGGTTCCTGCAGGTCCGGCCGCAACAGCGCGTGTGATGCGTCGGGTCGATGAAGTCCGGTCCGACCTTGAATGGCTGAACCGCCAGTCCGCGTGCGCGGAGCGCGGCCATCAGGCCGGTCGTGATCGTGGTCTTGCCGGCGCTGCTCGTAGCGGCGCCGATCACGATCCGCGGGATCGCGCCGACCATGGTCACGTCTCACTCCTCCCGGAGACCGGAGCGGAGGGCGCCCATGAAGAGGCACTCTTCGGCGGCGATCCCCTCGACTCCGCTCCAGTCGCCGATCGGGAGGTCCAGCCCCCGGACCAGCGCGGCGGGCACGGCCTCGTCGGCCTCGCCCATCACGAGCTCGGCGGCCGAGACGATGCTGTCGGCGATCGCGCGCTTGGTCACCTGGAGCACCCGACCGTAGAGATCGGTCCGGCCCCGCTCATCGATCACGGACGGGATCCCCGCGCAGCCGATCGCGACCCCGGAGCTGCCGAGCCGCATCGCATGGGTCCTCGAGTCGGCGATCAGCACGCCGAGGTGGACCCCCGCGCGCTCCTCGAGCCCGGCGCGAAGCCACCGGGCACTCGCATCAGAGTCCCGGGGCAGGGGGGTGACATGCCCGGGTGGCGCGTTCGACGCGTCGACCCCGGCGTTCGGGAGGAGGGTCCCGTTCTTGAGACAGAGGAGAAAGCCGTCGATCCCTCCGACGACCTGGTCCGATTCGTCGAGGACGACCTGGGCGACACGGGGATCGAGGGCGTGACGGTGCCCCAGCGCAACGGCCTCGGGCGAGGGCTCGACCCGATCGAGCGCGATCACGGCCCCCTCGACCGTCGCGATCGCGGTCTCGGCGACCACGATCACATCCCCGTCGCGGAGCGCACCCGCATCGCTCCGGGCGACCGCGTCGAGGAGGATCCCGACGAGTTCGTCGCCCGGGACCAGGATCCGGGTGCCCAACGCATGGACCGAGAAGGTCCGGGTCATGGGCAGGCCTCCAGCCGGTGCCGGACCCGGAGCAGGTCCGCGGTCTCGGCGACATCGTGCGTCCGGACCAGATGGGCTCCCCGGTCGAGGAGAGCCCCCGTGATCGCGAGCGACGCGGCGAGGCGTGCTTCGGCCGGCCGGCCGGTCAGGCGACCGAGAAAGGTCTTGCGCGAGACCGCGGCGAGGATCGGATGGCCCAGGGCCGCAAACCGATCGAAGGCGCAGCAGAGCACCCAGTCGTGGTCGACCGTCCGCTCTGGCGTCCAGAGGCCGACGCCCGGGTCCAGGACCAGCTCTTCCAGGCCCGCGGCGCCGGCCCGCTCGGCGACGAGCGCGAGCGCCTGCAGGGTCGCCTCGACGCCGAGGGGATCGCCGGGGGTCTCGAAGGAGGCCATGCCGCAGGCAGCGAGTCCGGCCTCGGCCGCGCGCCTGGCGAGTATCGGGTTCCGAAACCCGTTGATATCGTTGAGCATATGAATATCGTGCCTGAGGCAGGTCTCGAGGACCTCGCTGTGCATCGTGTCGACGGAGAGCACGTACCCGGAGCCGTCGAGCTCGGCGAGGAGGGCATCCATCCGTCCGACCTCCTCGTGCACGGGGATGGGAGGGCTTCCCGGGGCCGTGGAGCGCGCGCCGAGGTCGAGGATCGCAGCGCCTGCGTCGATATTCCTGTCCGCCGCGCCTCGCACGGCCTCGGGCGAGAAGAAAGAGCCTGAAAAGAAGGACTCGGGGCTGCCGTTGAGCACGGCCATCAGGCGGGGGGGCTCGCCCGGGCCGATCCGGACGCCGCCTACGGTGCAGGTCCGCATGCCTGGCGTCTCGCGGCCGCGAAGGTGTTCTCCATCAGGGTCGCGATCGTCATGGGGCCGACGCCGCCCGGGACGGGCGTGATCGCCGCAGCCCGTTCCCGCACGGAGTCGAAGTCCACGTCTCCGAGCAGGCGTCCCTCGACCCGGTTGGTCCCGACATCGACCACGACCGCGCCCTCCCCGATCATCTCAGCCGTGATGAAGCGGGGCTTTCCGACCGCCGCCACCACGATATCCGCTTCCCGGGTCACGCTCGCAAGGTCCTTTGTCCGGCTATGGCAGATCGTGACCGTGGCGTCGGCGTTCAGCAGGAGCGCGGCTATGGGCCGGCCGACATCGATCGACCGGCCCACCACCACAGCGCGTCGGCCTGCGAGGTCGATCCCGTACTCGGCGAGCAGGGTCATGATCCCGGCCGGGGTGCAGGGGGTATAACGCGGCCGGCCCGAGAAGAGGCGCCCCAGGTTGCAGGGGTGAAAGCCGTCGACGTCCTTTGCAGGCGAGACCGCCTCGATCACGGCCTCCTCGTCGACCCCGGCCGGCAGGGGGAGCTGGACCAGGATCCCGTTGATCTCGGGGTCGGCGTTCAGGCGCCGGACCGTCTCCACGACCCGTGCGGTCGTCGCATCCGCCGGCAGGGTCACGTTGATCGAGCCGATATGGACCCGTTCGCAGGCCTGGTGCTTCATCCGTACGTACAGCGCCGAGGCCGGGTCGTCTCCGACGAGCACGGTCGCGAGCCGGGGAGAGAGCCCCGACTCGTCGATCGCCTCGCGCAGGAGCTCGAGCCGCCTCTCCGAGACCGCCTTGCCGTCGAGGATCACTGCCATGCTGTTCCCTTCCGTTCCCTTCTATATCTCGCTTACGCCGGGTGAAGCGGGTACTGTGAGGCCATCGCCAGGACCTCGAGACCGACCTCGCGAATCACCTTCTCGTTCGTGATGTCGGCGAGCACGCGCGTGATCCATGCCCCGACCACGCGCATCTCCTCCTCCTTCATGCCCCGCGACGTGACCGCGGGCGTGCCGATCCGGAGGCCGCTCGTCACGAACGGGGAGCGGTTTTCGTTCGGGATCGTGTTCTTGTTGACCGTGATCCCGGCCTTCCCGAGTGCGTTCTCGGCCTCGAGCCCGGTGATCCCGCGGTTGGAGAGGTCGATCAGGATCAGGTGGTTGTCCGTTCCGCCCGAGACGAGCCGGAGCCCGGCCTCGTCGAGGACCGCGGCCATCGCCTGCGCGTTCTTCACGACCTGGCGCGCGTACGTCTTGTACGACGGTTCGAGGGCCTCCTTGAAGCAGACCGCCTTGGCCGCGATCGTGTGCATCAGGGGGCCGCCCTGCATCCCCGGGAAGATCGCCTTGTCGATCGACTGCGCGCGATCTGCCCCGCAGAGGATGAACCCGCCGCGCGGGCCCCGCAGGGTCTTGTGCGTGGTCGAGGTGACGAAGTCCACGACCCCCGTCGGGTTCGGGTGAATCCCGGCGGCGCAGAGCCCGGCGATGTGGGCGATGTCGGCCATGCAGTAGGCGTCGACTTCGTCCGCGATCTCCTGGAAGGCCTTGAAGTCGATCTCGCGCGGATAGGCCGAGGCCCCGCAGACGATCACCTTCGGCTTCACCTTCTTTGCCTGCTCCGCGATCACGCCGTAGTCGAGTGTCTCGGTGGCGAGGTCGACGCCGTACTGGTGGACCTCGTACATCTTGCCGCTGAACGAGACGGGCGAGCCGTGCGAGAGGTGCCCGCCCTGGGTGAGCGACATGGACATCATCCGGTCGACCCCGCACTCCATGACCGAGAAGTAGACGGCCATATTCGCCTGCGTGCCCGAGTGGGGCTGCACGTTGGCATGCTCGGCCCCGAAGAGCTGCTTGACCCGGTCCCGCGCGAGGTTCTCGGCCTCGTCGTGGAACTCACACCCGCCGTAGTAGCGTTTGCCCGGGTAGCCCTCGGCGTACTTGTTCGTCATGATCGAGCCCATGGCCTCGAGCACGGCGCGGCTCACCAGGTTCTCGGAGGCGATCAGCTCGAGCCCGTTCACCTGGCGGAGCCGCTCGCACTCGATAATTCGTGCGAGCTCAGGATCCACATCGGCGAGATGCGACATATAAACAACTTTGGACTCCGGCATGTATGAGTGTTTCTTCGGGCGTACTGGGCTGATACGGATTGTAAGGAATATAACCTCCCAGGTCGCACACTTCCAGCGGAGGGCACGCATGGCCATGAAGGATGCGAAGATAAAATACCTTGAGCACGAGCTCGAGGAGAAGGAACGGGCGCTCGACCTGCTCCGCGATGTCGACCGACGGGAGGTAGACCGTCCGGCAAGTGGTGGCGACGATGGCCGCGTCAGCACGCTCGAACGCCGGGTTCGCGAGCTCGAGGCGATGGTGAAGGGCCTGACCGAGGAGTTCCTCGACCTGAAGGCGCTCATGCTCAAGATGGCCAAGACGCTTGAGCAGCAGGAGCCCCCGCCCCCCAGACGGACTCCCCCGGCCCGCATGGCTGAACCTCCTGCGGCCGCCCCGACGGTCATGATCCGGCCGCGGAACGCAGAGAAACTCTCTCCCTCCGCCACACCCGTATCGGCCCGCACGCCGGCGGTTGCCGAGTCGGCTCCGGCCGTCTCCCCCGAAGAGATGGACATGATCATGCAGCCGGACGGGACCATTCGGCCCGAGGTGCGTCTGCGGAACGAGTACATCATCGCGCCGAACGGATTCCAGAACAAACGGCAGGACCGGAAGTCTCCCGGAGATCACTCCGGGCGGCACGTGGACGCCGTGATCTTCGCGGAGGAGAAGGAACTCCCCCGCCCTCCCAAGAAGCGTTAGGGGCCCGCATCTTTGTTTATCAGCGAGCTGGAGATCGACAACTTCAAGTCATTCTCAGGGAAGACCCGGATACCCTTTTCCCAGGGCTTCACGGTCATCTCCGGCCCGAACGGATCAGGAAAGTCGAACATCATCGACGCGATCCTCTTCGTGCTCGGGCTCTCCTCGTCCCATTCGCTGCGGGCGGAGAAACTGACTGACCTGATCAATATCTCGAGCCACCGCTCTACGGCCGAGGTCGCCCTCCGCTTCTCGGACGGCACCCGGATCCGCCGCCGCATCAAGCGGACCGAGAACGGCTATTACAGCTACTTCTACATGAACGACCGGCTCTCGAAGCAGAGCGAGGTCGCCGACTATCTCGGGAGACTCGGGGTCCGCCCGCACGGGTACAACGTGGTGATGCAGGGAGACATCACACGGATCATCGAGATGAGCGATCTGGACCGCCGGCGCGTGATCGACGAGATCGCCGGCGTGGCCGAGTTCGATCTCCGGCGGAACCAGGCCTTCGCCGAGCTCGAGGTGGTCAAGGAACGGATCGAACGGGAGGAACTCCTGCTTCGCGAAGCCGCGCGCCGGCTCGAGGAGCTCCAGGTCGAGCGGGAGCAGGCCCTGGTCCACCAGCAGCTGACGCAGGAGCTGGCCGGATACGAGGACTGCCGCGCGGCGGCGGAACTCGCCGAGAAGGAGAAGGAGCGCGCGGTCCTCCTCTCCCTCGTGGCCGAGCACCGCCTCGAGATAGCCCGGCTCGATGAGGATCGCTCCCACGAGGCCCACGAGCTCTCGTACCTCCAGGGGGACCTGGTCGCCCTGGACGAGGAGATCCACCGGCGGAGCGGGGCCGAGTACCTGAAACTCCTGAGCCAGCTCGAGGAGGCGAAGGGGGTCATCCGCACGGCCCAGCTCTCGATCGAGACCCACCGGCGCGAGCGGGAGGAGAACCTGCAGGCGGTCAACCGGGCCTACGCGGACACCCGCCGCACGGAAGAGAAGATCGCGACGGCACAGGCCCTCGTCCGAAACCTCTCGATCGACCGGACGAACCTGGCGATGGAGCAAGCCTCCGTGCAGGGCCGCCTCAAAGCGATCGAGGGGCGGCTCTCGGCCGGTCAGGCCGAGACGGCCGGGGCTCAGGCCGAGCTCTTCAGCCGTCTCGCCTCCCTCGAGGAGCAGACGACCCGCCGCGCCGAGCTTCTCCGCCGGCAGGACCAGCTGATCGAGCAGAGCCGGGCCCGAAGCCGCGAGCGTGAGCGACTCGGGGCAAGGCTCGCAGAGCTCGAGGCGACGGTGCTCTCGGACGGCGCCGCGCTCGCGGAGACACAGGCCCTGCGTGCCGCCCATGGCGAGGAGCGGCGCCGGACCGAGGCCGCTCTCTCGGGAGTCGAGCGGAGCCTGATGGAGCAGCGGTCGAGGCTCGACCAGCTCCGCCAGTCCCAGCGGGCGAACGAACAGGCCCTGATGCGGTGCGAGGCACAGCAGCAGGTCCAGGGCGATGCCGGGGGCCGCGCGCTCGAGGCCGTACTCGGGATGGACGGCGTTCACGGGACCATCTCCTCGCTCGGCCGCGTGCCGCCCGAGTTCATGGAGGCCCTGAACACCGCGGCCGGCTCCCGGCTCAACAACGTGGTGGTCGACGACGATCGGGTGGCGAGCCAGGCGATCGCCTACCTCAAGGAGACCCGGTCGGGCCGGCTCACGTTCCTTCCCCTGAACCGGCTCCGCGAGATCCCGCGACCTCCTGTGCAGGGCGACGGGATCATCGATTATGCGGTCAACCTGATCCGGTTCGACCCCGAGTACGAGCGCGCGTTCGGCCTGGTCTTCGGCGGAACCACCGTCATGGAGACCCTCGCCCAGGCACGCCGGTTGCTGGGCCAGCACAGGATGGTCACCCTCGAGGGCGAGCTGCTCGAGAAGACCGGGGCGATGACCGGGGGGTACCAGAAGCGGTCCATGCGCGGGTTCGCCGCCTCGGTCGAGGATGAGGTCCGTCGCCTGCTCGCCGCCCTTGCCGGACAGGAGCAGGAAGGAGCCCTGATCGAGACGAATGTGCGCCGCCTCTCGGGAGAGTCCGAGACATTGCGCGAAGCGCGTTCGCGGGCCGACCAGGAGGCGGCCCGGTGCGGTGTCCTGGTCGAGGAGTACGAACGGCGCCTGCAGGCCTTCACGGCCGAACGCGAGGAGATCGCGCGCGCCGAACAGGAGCTGGGCGAGGAGGGGCAGAGCGGCGTGATCGAGCGCGCGGGGATCGAGCAATCCCTCAACGCCCTTCAGGACGAGATCCTGAAGACGAATCGGCGCGTGGCTGCGATCCGGAAAGACCTCGAAGAGACCGAGATCCCGGCCCTGACCGATCAGCGCGAACGGACGCGGGCCGAGCTGGAGGAGGTGGAACGACGGCTTCGGAACAAGGAGTCGGATATCGCCGACGCCCAGCGGGAGCGGGTCTACTTTACGAAGCGGATCGAGGAGCTCGGGGAGGAGCGGACGCGCCTCGAGGCCAAGAACCGGCACCTCGAGGGGGAGACAACCCAGCTCGAGGCACAGATCGTCGCGTCGCAGGAAGAGATCCGGACTCTTGAGGCGCGACAGCAGACCTTCTCGGCCGAACTCGAGGATCTCAGGCGCCGCCGGGTGGCTATGCAGGAGGGCATCCAGCGGCTCGAACGGGCCCTGCTCGAGCTCGAAACCCGGCTGGAACGGATCCGGTTCCAGATCGAGGTCTGCATCGGGCGCGAGCAGAGCCTGGTTGCGGAGTGCGCCGTCCTGAGGGAGCGGGCGGGCGACAGGACAACCACCCTCTCCCTCGCCGAGATCAACGAGGGGATCGCGACGACCGAGCTCGCCCTCCGCCGCCTCGGAGCGGTCAACATGCTTGCGGTCGAGGAGTACGACCGCGTGGCCGAACGAGTCGCCGGAAGGGCCGAGATGGTTGAGGTCCTGTCACGCGAGCGGGGGATCCTGCTCGAGCGGATCGCCCATTTCGAGGCCCAGAAACTCGAGGCCTTTCTCCAGGCCTACACCGCGATCAACGAGAACTTTTCTCGGATCTTCGCGACGCTGACGAGCGGCAACGGCCGGCTCGTGCTCGACTCCGAGACGGACCCGTTCGAGGGTGGACTGACCTTCGCCGTACAGCCGCGCGACAAGGCGGTCCATCTCCTCAACTCCCTCTCGGGGGGCGAGAAGTCGCTGACCACCCTTGCGTTCATCTTCTCGATCCAGCAGTATATGCCGGCCCCGTTCTACGCCTTCGACGAGGTCGATATGTCGCTCGACGGTTCGAACGTCGAGCGGATCGCCTCGATGGTCCGGACGATCGCGTCCGAGTCCCAGTTTGTCATCGTCTCTCTCAGGAAGCCGATGATCGACTCGGCCGACCGGGTCGTGGGTGTGACGGTCCGGCCTGACAAATCCACACTGGTAACGGGCGTGCGTACAGGTGATTGAGGAACCGGTTGCGATCCTGGTCGGCATGGCCGAGCGGGGAGAGATCGATCCGTGGCGGATCGATATCGTCGAGGTGACCGATCGTTTCCTCTCGGAGCTCGAACGGCAGAAGACTCTCGACCTCCGTATCTCGGGCCGTACCCTCTTCTTTGCCTCCCTTCTGCTCCGGATGAAGTCCGAATACCTGCTCGATCCGCTCGAGGACGAAGAGGAGGCGGAGTTCGATCTGGGGGACGAGGAGTCCGGCGACTGGGATGCCACTGACGAGCCCGTCATGGGCGAGCCGATAGCGCGGCTCGAGGCCGAGATCCATCGCCGGCTCGAACGGAAACGACTTCGAAAACGGCCCGAGACGCTCTTCGACCTGATCACGGTGCTCCGGTACATGGAGCGGGACGAGCAGCGTCGCCGCCGCTGCGTCCGTGCTCCGCCGATCTCGATCGATCCGGCCGAGGTGATCGGGATCGCCCACGAGGAGGGCTATCGGGATGCGGCCCGTCAGGTCCTCGGGTGGTGCATGGCCGGCTTTGCCGCCGGGGTGCGGGTCACGCTCTCGTCGTTAGCGCTGATCAGCGGATGGGCCATCATCGACCTGTACATTCCGCTTCTCTTTCTCATGCTCGACGGAACCGTGGATCTCGTGCAGGAGGAGTTCTTCGGTGAGATCGAGGTTCATCCCGCACTCCGTAACGCGGGATAAGCGGTATCCCGTGCTTCAGATAATACTATTTAAGATCTCTTTTTTCTCCGAACGTTATCTCGAGATGCAAAATTAAAAAAATTGATACCCTGGAAGAATAAAATTAGCAATGCTCTCGATCGATAACGGAGAAGATTCCGGTACTGAGACAATCGGTGCCCGGAACAGAACTCATATCTGTCACTTCTCTGGGGTCGATTCAGCCTCTTCCGGTGGGAATCCGGGTGAATACGATCATGATAGCAAAAAACGAGATCGAATCGATCATGCAGCGGGTCATGGCTGGCGACATCACGGCTCGTTTCGATGAGAAGTCGGTGGAGAAGGACGAGCTGCCCCTCATCGCGATGCTGAACTCGGTCCTGGATCAGAAGGATCGCGAGATCGAGAAGTTGGAAGCCGATCTGAAGGCACGGAAGGTGGCCTCGGACAACTACAAGAGGTCGCTCCTGGAGAATCCGATCCCGATGCTGTTCCTGAACCACGTGCTCGCGATCAAGAGTGCGAATCAGGCCTTCCTTGACCTCTCGGGGTACGCGAAGGAGCAGATCGAGCGGATGAACTTCAACGATCTCAGGGTCCTTCGAGTGGAGGGCGAGTCGGCCCAGGAGTGTTTCCAGACGAAGAGAAGGGTCGAGGGGGAGGTCGAGATCCAGTTCCCGAGCGGGACAAAGATCCTCAGGCGGTTCACGCTTCCGTTCGTCAACCAGCAGGGGGATGTCGACAATCTTCTGATGGTCTACGTGGACGAGACCGAGCAGCGGCGGCGTGAGGTCGAGGCGTCCGTGCTGATGAAGCGGGCAGGGAACTTCATCCGATACAACCCCCTCGCGATCGCGGTGCTGGCGAAGGACAAGTCCCGCCTCGACCTGAACGATGAGTATCAGAAGGTCTGGCGCGGGAACTACGACGAACTGATGCGGAAGAAGCTCTACGACTTCGACATCACCATCACGGGCGGCGACGACTTCTACGCCTCGTTTGCAGAGAAGCGGATGGCTCGGACCGACATGGAGGTGAGCTGGGGGGCCGGTGAACGGTCGTACCTGACGCTCTTCCAGGTGCCGGTCTTTGACGCTCAGGGCGAGATCGACGTCAATTACTACATCTATATGGACCTGACGCCCGAGAAGGTCCTCGCCGGGTATCGGGGGGCCTACATCGACACCCTCTCGGCAAACCTGGCTCTGCTTGCACGCGGCGAGCTCGGATTCGACCTTGCGATCGCCGCCGCGAACCGGCACACGGGGGAGACTCGAAGTGTGTTTGAAGGCATCAACGCGAACCTCGAGAGCGTTCAGGGGGCGATCAGCGGACTGGTGGCCGATGCGGGACTCCTCGCAACCGGGGCGATGAAGGGGGACCTCGGGCAGCGAGCCGATCTCTCAAAGCACCAGGGTGTCTACCGCGAGGTGATCGAGGGGTTGAACGGCGTGATGGAGGGGATAGAGCATCCTATCGCCGAGACGGTCCGGATCGCCAACAGCTTTGTCCGGGCCGACTTCTCCGCACAGTGGGATGTCCGGCTCAGTGTGGACGGAGAGTTCGAGACCTTGAAGTCGGCGCTCAACGAGGTCAGCCAGTCCATCTCGAGGACCGTGGGCGACATCACACATAAGATGGAGGAACTGACCGCCTCAGCTCAGGAGACGAACGCCAGTCTCGAGGAGGTCTCCGGGGGGTCACAGGCCGTGGCGCGAGCGGTCAACCATGTCTCTACGAACTCAGAGCAGGTCAGCATGAGTATTTCGCAGGTGCTCAGGGCGATGGAGGACATGTCGGCCGCTGTCGAGGAGGTGACGTCGTCCATGGAGTCGGTCTCCCATCTCGCGCGCGAGACGAACGAGCTCTCGAAGCGTGGCACCGATCTGGCTGGTAAGGCGGATCGGAGCATGGGCGAGATCGAGACCTCGTCGTCGAAGGTCCAGCAGATGGTCAACGAGATCGGCGGGCAGATGAACGAGATCGGCAAGATCGTCGGGCTGATCCGCGACCTGGCAAACCAGACAAACCTGCTCGCCCTGAATGCCGCGATCGAGGCGGCGCGCGCCGGCGATGCCGGGCGCGGGTTCGCGGTCGTCGCGGCCGAGGTCAAATCGCTTGCGCAGGAGTCCCGGAACTCGGCAGAGAGCATCGAGGAGATGATCGGGGCCCTGCGGGAGAGGACGCGGCAGGCCTCGAGCGCAATCGACGACTCGGGCCGAACGGTCGGCGTAGGGATCGAGGTGATCGGTGAGACCCTTGCCGCATTCACGCAGATTGCGGAGTCCATCGGCAAGATTGCACGCTCCACCGAGGAGGTGGCCAGCGCGTCCCAGGAGCAGGCGGCAACGGTCGAGGAGATCAGCGCCTCGATTCATGAGGTGACGCGCCTGGTGGAAGAGACGGCCAAGGAGGCCGGAGATGCCGCGGCCACGACCGAGGAGAGCTCTGTGGCGATCGACGAGATTGCGAAGATGGTGGAGCAGGTCAGCGTGATTGCCATGGAGTCGCTGGAGGCAAACCGCCGTTTCGTGATCGCCAGGTAGGCAGTTCTCGATACATAGGTACCGGGTTACCCTCCTCTTTCTCTCTTTTCGATTCTGCTGCGATACTCTGCTGGCAGCCCTCGCAGTGCCAGTTTCCCGCAGAGGATAATCTGCGCGCTAGGCCCGAAGAGCCTGAACCGGTAGAGTCTCTGCTCGGATCGATGGCATTTGCAACAACGTTTATATGTTTGATCGGCCAATGGGTATATCCGCATCCGCTGAGATGCGGATGAGCAGTGTTCATGGGTTCTGTGCGGCCAATGGCCGTAATAGGCGGAAATCCCGGAACAATGTTTATATGTCAGGGCGACATACATTATTACCTCGCACCACGGTGCGAGTGATGATGCGTGCATCGTCAGATGGGCAGGCATCCTAACGGGATGCTTGCGACGCAGAGGTCTTTGCAACGCCCTCGCCCGGTGCCCTTGTGGCATCGGTTCAACGGGGCTTGCAGGAACCTTTATGTGTTCGGGCGGCATACATTATTACCTCGCACCATGGGTGCGAGTGATGATGCATGCATCGTCGGATGGTCAGATGTTCTCACAGAACTTCTGCGACACAAGGTGTTTCTGCAAGATCGCGGCCATAGGCCCCATGATGGGGCCTTGGCCCCCCCAATGGGGGGCTTGCAGGAACCTTTATATGTCCGACCGACATACATTATTACCTCGCACCATGGGTGCGAGAGTTGACGATTACTGTCGTCGGCTCTGATGGGCGCACCTTCGAAAGGATGTGCGCGACAAAAAGGTTTAAGTGCTCTAACGTGCAACATAATCATCTCGCACTGCAATGCAATGCGATCGTTATGCGCACCTGTCACGCGAATTCAATTCGCAAGACGGAGCATGATGAAAACCTTAATATGGTGGTAACACCTACATTATTTCCCTCTGTGATGGAGAATCGACGCGACCGGCGAGTCCGGAGTTGATTCTGACATTGGTACTGGCAATGCGGAAATCTGCAAATCAACTGCCAACTTCCTATTAAGTGTGCTTAGACTTGATTCTGGTTGATCCTGCCAGAGGCCACTGCTATCGGAGTTCGATTAAGCCATGCGAGTCGAGAGGGGAAAGCCCTCGGCGTACTGCTCAGTAACACGTGGATAACCTGCCCTGCGGTGGGAAATAACCCCGGGAAACTGGGGATAATGTCCCATAGATTACGGATACTGGAATGTTCTGTAGTCCAAAGATTTATCGCCACAGGATGGGTCTGCGGCCGATTAGGTAGTTGTTGGGGTAAAGGCCCAACAAGCCTTTGATCGGTACGGGTTGTGGGAGCAAGAGCCCGGAGATGGATTCTGAGACACGAATCCAGGCCCTACGGGGCGCAGCAGGCGCGAAAACTTTACAATGCGGGAAACCGTGATAAGGGAACTCCGAGTGTCCGTAAATTCGGACTGTCCGTATGTTTAAAAAGCATGCGAAGAAAGGGCCGGGCAAGACCGGTGCCAGCCGCCGCGGTAATACCGGCGGCTCGAGTGGTGGCCACTATTACTGGGCTTAAAGCGTTCGTAGCTTGGTTGTTAAGTCTCTTGGGAAATCTATCGGCTTAACCGATAGGCGTCCAGGGGATACTGGCGATCTAGGGACCGGGAGAGGTGAGGGGTACTTCAGGGGTAGGAGTGAAATCCTGTAATCCCTGGGGGACCACCTGTGGCGAAGGCGCCTCACCAGAACGGCTCCGACAGTGAGGGACGAAAGCTGGGGGAGCAAACCGGATTAGATACCCGGGTAGTCCCAGCCGTAAACGATGCACGTTAGGTGTATCGATGACCACGAGTCATCGAGGTGCCGAAGGGAAACCGTGAAACGTGCCGCCTGGGAAGTACGGTCGCAAGGCTGAAACTTAAAGGAATTGGCGGGGGAGCACCACAACAGGTGGAGCCTGCGGTTTAATCGGACTCAACGCCGGAAATCTCACCGGGTAAGACAGCTGAATGATAGTCGGGCTGAAGACTCTACTTGACTAGCTGAGAGGAGGTGCATGGCCGTCGTCAGTTCGTACTGTGAAGCATCCTGTTAAGTCAGGCAACGAGCGAGACCCACGCCAACAGTTGCCAGCATGTCCTCCGGGATGATGGGGACACTGTTGGGACCGCCTCTGCTAAAGAGGAGGAAGGAATGGGCAACGGTAGGTCAGCATGCCCCGAATTACCCGGGCTACACGCGGGCTACAATGGGCAGGACAATGGGTATCGACACCGAAAGGTGAAGGCAATCTCCTAAACCTGTCCTAAGTTCGGATTGCGGGTTGCAACTCGCCCGCATGAAGCTGGAATCTGTAGTAATCGCGTCTCAAAATGGCGCGGTGAATATGTCCCTGCTCCTTGCACACACCGCCCGTCAAACCACCCGAGTGGGGTCTTGATGAGGCTGCGGTTTATGCCGTGGTCGAATCTAGGTTCCGCAAGGGGGGTTAAGTCGTAACAAGGTAGCCGTAGGGGAATCTGCGGCTGGATCACCTCCTAACATCGAAGCAGCAGTTGATTTGTAGACCGTAAAGTTGCCAGTACCAATAGAGCAGAGGGCTCATAGCTCAGTTGGAAGAGCGCCGCCTTTGCGAGGCGGAGGCCATGGGTTCAACTCCCATTGAGTCCACTCCCGCAGGAGTTTCTCCTGTGGGACGCACCATCTGGTGCGTTCAATGCACCTGGGAATGCGAATTGCCAGGGAAGGGCGGAAGGTCAACGACCTGACGACGCCGTGTACAGGGTTAGCACTCTGGACGTTAAATGGGTTCAACAAAGCACCGGAGCTTCAGCCTATCAGTGGATGGCTCGGTTCGAGAGCCGATGAGGGGCGTGCCAAGCTGCGATAAGCTGCGGGAAGGCGCAGGGAGCCTGTGATCCGCAGATACCCTAATAGGACATCCTGACACTATGTGTCGATCCGATGGATCGGGAACGCCCCGAATTGAAACATCTTAGTAGGGGCAGGAGAAGAAATCAACCGAGATGTCGTCAGTAGAGGCGATCGAAGGCGACGGAGTTCAAACCGAATCCCGCAAGGGAGATGTGGTGTTGTAAGCCTGCCGTTCGATGCCTAGGCTAAACCGAAGTCCCCTGGAAAGGGGTATCATAGAGGGTGACAGTCCCGTAGGTGTCCGCCGAAAGCATCTGGCAGTGTCTTGAGTACCGTGGGTTGGAATTCTCGCGGGAATCCGGGGGTCATCAACCTCCAAAACTAAATACTCCTCGAAACCGATAGCGCACTAGTAGCGTGAGCGAAGGCTGAAAAGTAACCCCAGAAAGGTGGTTAAAAGAGCCTGAAATTGATAGGTGACGGTGGGTTATGGCATGAAAGGATCTGTTGCGTGAAGGAACCCGTCGCGAGGCGGTAGTACGGGCGTAATTGCCGATGTCATAACGTACGTTTTGAAGAACGGGCCGGAGAGTTTATTCTGTTGGCAAGGTTAACCGCAAGGGGAGCCGAAGGGAAACCAACAAGTCCGTAGCTTTTGCGTGGGACGGCGTATTAAAAGTGCGCGTAGTCAACAGGATAAGACCCGAAGCCGGGTGATCTATGCGTGGGCAGGTTGAAGCGTGACGAAAGTTGCGTGGAGGACCGCAGGCGGTTTTGATATGCAAATCATTCGCGTGACCTGCGTATAGGAGTGAAAGATTCATCGAACCCGGCATCCGCTGGTTCCCCCCGAAACATGTCGCAGCATGACCTGGCTGGAGATCGATAGTGAGGTAGAGCACTGATTGGGAGAGCTGGGGGCTAACGCCCTCACCTCCCTGTCAAACTCCAAACTCCCTATCATCGTAGAAGGCCGGTAGTCCGGGCTACGGGGTAAGCTTGTAGTCCGTAAGGGAGACAACCCAGACCGTGGTTAATGTCCCTCAATGTAGGCTAAGTGTCAACACTGAATGGGGTCCTAGGCCAAAGACAACTGGAAGGTGAGCTCAGAAGCAGCTATCCTTTAAAAAGTGCGTAACAGCTTACCAGTCAAGGTTTAGGGCACAGAAAATGGACGGGGCTAAAGCCTACTACAGAGACCACGGAGCACCGAAAGGTGATCTCGTAGGGGGGCGTTCTGCATGGGCGGAAGCTGGGGCGTAAGTTCCAGTGGACCGTGCAGTATTGAGAATTCCGGCAATAGTAGAAGCATAGTTGGGTGAGAATCCCAACCGCCGCAGGGGCTAGGGTTCCTTGGCAATGTTCGTCAGCCAAGGGTTAGTCGGTCCTAAGGTGTACCGTAACTCGAGTACATCGAAAGGGAAACAGGTTAATATTCCTGTACCATTTGACTGTAGCGTTTATCGCCCTGACGCTTTGGGATATGCCTTGCGGAGCTGTCGCTCCGTCTAAGCACCGAAGTCCGTGGAGTACCGTAATGGTGAGAAGCGGATGAATGTGTAATGGGGAAACTTGGCAAATTCCTGGAGCCCGTGAAAAGGGAGTCAAATGTCCGTACCGAGAACCGACACAGGTGCCCCTCGCTGAAAAGGCGAAGGCGTGTCGGACTAATTGTGTTAAGGGAACTCGGCAAATTCGCCCCGTATCTTCGGTATAAGGGGTGCCTGCCTGGAGATCAGGCAGGTCGCAGTGACCAGGGAGCTCTAACTGTCTAATAACAACATAGCAGACTGCAACTCCGAAAGGACTAGTATAGTCTGTGATTCCTGCCCAGTGCAAGTATCTGAATCCCGGGTTCAACCGGACGAAGGACTTGTAAACGGCGGGGGTAACTATGACCCTCTTAAGGTAGCGTAGTACCTTGTCGCTTAATTGGCGACTTGCATGAATGGATTAATGAGAGCTCTACTGTCCCTAACACAAGTCCGTTGAACTTTTTGTCCTAGTGCAGAGACTAGGGACTCCTAATGGGAAGTGAAGACCCCGTGGAGCTTTACTGCAGTCTGTCGTTGGGTTACGGTATTACTTGCGCAGTGTAGATGGGAGGTGTCGATCCGTTCCTTCTGGGGGACGGGGAGCCGTCGATGAGACACCATCTTTGTTATGCTGTAACTCTAACCCGTTAAGGGGACATCGATAGATAGGCAGTTTGGGTGGGGCGCCACACCCTCGAAAAAATATCAAGGGTGCCCTATGGTCAACTCATGTGAGTCAGAAACTCACAGAAGAGTGTCAAGAGCAAAAGTTGGCCTGACGCGATCACGCAAAGCAAGTGATCGCGAGAGGAAACTCGGGTCTAACGAACCAATACGCCCTGTTGATGAGGGCTATTGACGACAGAAAAGCTACCCCGGGGATAACAGAGTCGTCGCCGGCAAGAGCACATATCGACCCGGCGGCTTGCTACCTCGATGTCGGTTCTTTCCATCCTGGCTGTGCAGCAGCAGCCAAGGGTGAGGTTGTTCGCCTATTAAAGGGGATCGTGAGCTGGGTTTAGACCGTCGTGAGACAGGTCGGTTACTATCTATTAGGAGTGTTCGGAGTCTGAAGGTAAGATCGAAATAGTACGAGAGGAACTTTCGGTCGTCGCCACTGGTTGATCGGTTGTCCGACAGGGCATTGCCGAGCGGCTACGCGATAAGGGATAAAAGCTGAAAGCATCTAAGCTTGAAACCCGACCTAAAACGAGACTCCGTTAAGGGCATGGATATAAGATCCGTTTGATAGACTCGGGATGTACGCACGAAGGCAACGACGTGTTCAGTCCGCGAGCACTAACGCCCAAATTCCAGTGCTTATTACTGTTGAACCCAGACGAAATCCAGAGTGCTAACCTTTATGCCTGTATAGGTTAATCTATACTGGCACACGGCCTGCCAAGGTGGCGGAGCGGCCACGCGGCTGACTGCAGATCAGCTACACTCCGGTTCAAGTCCGGACCTTGGCTTGGGTAATAGCGGCCATAGCAATCGGGAAACACCTGGACTCATTCCGAACCCAGAAGTTAAGCCGGTTAACGTATCATACGGTACTGAGGTACGCGAGTCCTCGGGAACTATGGTGCGCTGCTATTATCCTTCTTCATTAAACAGAATCTGTTCTTTCAATGTTACTTCGATACCGATAGGTGTCGCAAACAGTTACTGCAATCCGGTCATCTATCAAGAGATGACGGCGGGTGCAACTCCCCAACCGGAACTCGATCTTTGCCCATCGCGGCATTTCTTTTCAGACCCCGATCGGGGAAATATGGAACTGGATTTCACTTCCTATGGTCTATGTCCGATCGCTACAACCGTCGCAGAGTCTATACATCGATTGGTGCCCGAGACCGCACACCCAGTCTCTGTTTCGTCTGTAACGACAGATTGTTATCCTCTGCATGACCGGGACGCTCTCTGTATCCCACTGCCCGCACATCCAAAGCACAGCACGCGCTCTCCCACGAATGCCGATTTCGTGTCACGTCCTCCCCGGAGTTGATGAGTTCCTCCGAAACCTGAGAAGGTCAGCGTGAGTCGATCTTCCCTTCCGCAAGCTGGACCCTCATTCTGGAACCCCTTCTGAAGAGTGTGACCTCCACTACTCCGTCCCTTCGAGCTGATACCATTCTCGGGGTGGCACGATGGACCGGTCGTTTAAATAGAAGAGAATGCCCTGCACTGCGGATCCCGGATGGAATCCTGAGATTGATAATGAGAATCACCTCGAATCCCCTGGTGTCGGTTCTGAGAATCAGTCGATCGGGACTGTCGTTCCAAATCGAAGGGAAAGGTAATGATCGGTTATTCTCACCCGCGACGCGGTATCATGGAACGCGGGAGTCGGCATCTGGAGCAGCGCTGGATTGTCAGGGCAACGCTGATCGCAAAGAGTACGACCAGGCCGAACGCCACGGGATACCCGAACCAGCGGGCGCACGCGCCAGCCAGCGCCGGTAATACGGTCATCCCAGCATACGAGGCCGTGTTGAAGAGTCCGACTGCGACGCCCTGGGGCTCCTGCGTCTGCGCAAAAAAGACGAGCGCGGCGATCTGGACGGCTCCTGCCGCAGCGCCTATCAGGACAAAACCGTAGGGCGAGAGGAACGATACTCCCACCGCCAGCGCCATCAGACATGCGCTTCCCTTGATGAGCGGGATCGGCTCGAGCGCCAGGCGCGAGACAACGATGACCGCGACGATCGTGGTGATGTTCTGAAGGGCAATCTGGAGACCGAGCAGACCTGGGTCGACCGTGCTGAACTCGGGGTAGAGGCCGGTCACGGCTCCGCCCGCTCCGAACATGATCACCGTGGCGTAGAGGATCCATCGGTACTGGGAGAGTACGGGCCCCAGGCGGGCGAGTGGCGCCGTCTGGACGGTGGACGGTCCGTTCTTCAGCGTGAAGGCGAGTATGAGAGGGATCGCCGTCAGGCATGAGAACGCGATCACGCCTGCGGATCGAAGACCAGTCTGTTCGACCAGCACGCCCGTTACGATCAGGCCTAAAAAAAGGCCTGCATTCAACGAGGCCATGAACGCCCCGCTGCCCCGCCCGCCGTCGGGCTGACTGTTGACATACGCGAGAGCGGCTGAGACAAAGACCCCGGTCGCCACACCCTCCACCAGGCGCGCGGCGATGAGCACGGGGACGGACGGCGCCAGCGCGATCGCCAGCCCCCCTCCAAGGGAGATGCCGAGCCCCGCCTGCATCAGGCGGGCCCGCCCGAAACGCTCGGACGCGATCCCGGCCGGCAGCACCGTCAGCATCGCGCCGAAGAAGTACGCCGAGAAGACCAGCCCCTGCGCCGCCGGCCCCTCGGCAAAGATATCAAGCACCGGCACGACGGCGTTCGAGAGGGCCATCAGCAGGAAGATCCCGCTACAGACGGCCACCCGGCGATGCATAAAAAGAGAGCCTTCAGACCATCCGGTAGGTCTCGAGGTTCATGGGTGCATGGGTCTCGATCCGATAACGCTTATAGATCGACGAGGCGAGGTCGAGGGTCGCCTTCTCGTCCCCGTGGATCGTGAAGATCTTCTCGGGATGGGGTGAGACGTGGCCCACGTAGTTCATCAGCTGCCGCCGGTCCGAGTGGCCCGAGAACCCGTCGACGGTGATCACCTCGAGGTTGATCACGATCGATTCGCGCCGTCCGAGCGGGACCTCGCGCCATCCCTTCTGGATTCGCCGCCCGAGTGTCCCGTCCGCCTGGTATCCCACGAAGACGAGCGCGTTCTTCTCGTTCGCAGCCAGGTGGTTCAGGTAGTCGAAGACCGGTCCGCCGTTCAGCATCCCGCTCGTGGTGATCACCACGCACGGATCGCCGGCCATCACCTTCTCGCGCATATCCGGCGAATCGACCTGGCAGAAGCACTCTGCAAGGAACGGGTTCAGCCCTTCCTTGAAGATCTGGTTCCGCAGCTCGCTGTTCAGGTACTCGGGATATGCCGTATGGATCGCGGTCGCCTCTTTGATCATCCCGTCGAGGTAGACCTTGACCTTCGGGATCTTCCCAAGGCGTATCCCCTCCTCGATCGCGAGCATGACCTCCTGCGATCTCCCGACCGCGAAGGCTGGAATGATCACCTTGCCGCCGCGCCCCACGACGGTCTTGATCGTATCGTAGAGCTTCTCCTCCGCATCCCGCCGGGCCGGCTGCATGTCGTTCGAGCCGCCGTAGGTCGACTCCATCACCAGCGCCTCGAGGCGCGGGAACTGGGCGACCGCAGGGTTGAAGAGCCGGCTCTTACCGTAGTTGAAGTCACCCGTGAAGGCGATATTGTAGAGCCCGTCTCCGAGGTGGAAGTGGGCGATCGCCGACCCTAGGATATGGCCAGCGTTATGGAAGGTCAGCTTGATGTCGGGTGCGATGTCCGTGACCGAGCCGTAGTTCAGGACGATCGAGTGCTTCAGGTAACTCCGCACGTCGCTCGAGGTGTACGGGATCTTCCGGTCCTCCTTGCGGATCACCTCGAGGTAGTCGAGCTGAAGCATGGATGCCAGGTCGCGGGTCGCCGGCGTGCTGTAGACCGGCCCCTCGTAGCCATACTTATAGAGGAGGGGCACGAGGGCGCAGTGGTCGAGGTGCGCATGAGTCAGCACGACCGCATCGAGCTGGGAGAGCGGATGGATCTCGGGCACGTAGAGGTACGGCGTCCCGTTCGTATTGTCGGGCTTCTCCCCGCAGTCGATCAGGACTTTGGACTCGGGGGTCGAGAGGAGGAACGCGGCACGTCCCACCTCGCGACAGCACCCGAGGGTCGTCATCCTGACCCACTGGTCTCGGTTCGTGACCTCGCGGTGGATGCGCCGGCCGATCGTCCTGAGAAATTCCTTTCGCTCCTCGTTCACCGACCGGAGGTACTGCCGGACTTGCTTGATCGTCTGGCTCTCGATCGGCGGGGTCCGCACGACCTTCGGCGTCCACCCGATCTGCTTCGTGATCTCGCGGAGGGTCGCTCCGTTCTTCCCGATCACCACGCCGGGCTTCTCGGCCTCGATCAGCACCTCGCCCGTATCGGGATCGAAGAAGAAGTCGGTGATCCCTGCATTCTCGGGGACCACGGCGCGGATCTCGGTCGCAGCGCGTTCGGGGTCCTCGAGCACGGTCGGGCGGACCACGATCCGCTTGCGGAGGTCGCGTGCCAGCGTCTTGATCAGGTCGGGCTCGTCGGCAAACCGCTTCGGGTCATCCGTATAGATGACGAGCTCGGGCCCCTCGAACTCGACCTCCGAGACCGAGATGCCGTGGGGCACTTTATCGTTGATCTTATCTTTGAGATCCTTGAGTCGCTCTTCAATTCCCATATAATCGTCCTAAAAAAAAAGAGTTTTCACGCCGCCTTGGCGGCTTCTATCTTCTGAACAGTCTCTTCCGAGAGCTCTTCGTACCGGTCGCGGGTGATCACGACCACGTGTACACCCTCCCCCGACCCGGCATCACGGCGCATCGCGGCGCGGAGGCCCCGCACCGCGAGCTGGATCGCCTCGTTCTCGTCCATGCCCGGCCGATACCGGTCCTCGAGCACGCCGTACGCCATCGGCGAGCCAGAGCCCGTTGACACGATGTCGTCCTCGCGCGTGGCACCGCCCATCGCGTCGACCGAATAGACCGACGGCCCCGTCCTGTCGATCCCGCCGACCAGGAGCTGGACATAGTAGGGGAAGTACCTGTTCTGATTCAGGTAGTTCGAGAGGAGTGTCGAGGCTGCACCGACCGTGATCGGCTTGGCCCGCCGGATCTGGAAGAGCCGGCACTCGACGGTCATGATCCGGGCAAGCTGCTGTGCATCACCGACGCCGCCCGCTGTCGTCATCCCGATCCGGTCAGCGATCTGGTAGACCTTCTTCGCACGCTTCGACGCGATCATGAAGCCCATGGTCGCGCGCTTCTCAGTTGCGAGGACCACACCATCTTTAAAGACGATACCGATCGTCGTGGTCCCCTTCATCATCTCTGCCTCTGGCATCAGAGTACCTCAAAAAGTCTGTGAATAGGGAGAATCACTATAAAAGTGCTGTCCAGGATATACAACACCGCGATACAATTTATAAGTTGTTATACCGGATCCGCCGTGCAGAGCACTCGGATCAGGTCCCGATCGAAGAGCATCGCGACCAGGCGCTTGTCGCCGTTGATCACGGGCAGCTGGTCGACCCGTGCCCGCTTCATCTTGAGTGCGCAGTCGCTCACCTCCGCGTTCAGCGGGACCGCGATCACGTTCTTGATCATCGCGTTCTTGACCGGTTTCTTCGGCAGTTGGACCTTTGAGACCGAATATGAGAGCGTATGGTTGTCGCGAATGCTCTCCCAGGTCCACTCGTCGTCGTCGGTCCCGTTCGAGAAGTCCGAGACCCCGATAGAATCCTCGATCACGGAGTTCCGGATCAGATCCCGCTCGGAGATGATCCCGCGGAGCGTGTTGTCCGCGTCCAGGATCGGGATCGCGTCGAAGCCCGAGATCTCCATGACCTTGCCGACGACGGTGAGCGGGGTCTCCTCCCAGACGGCGAAGGTCTGGCTCGTGTAGGTCCCGCGAATCGGGACCGAGCACTTCATCTGTGCGATCGCCAGGACCAGGTCCGAGACCGAGAGGAGGCCGACGAGCTTCCCGTTCTCGACCACCGGCAGACGGCGGATGCAGTGGCTGACAAGGGTCCGCGCCGCCTCCGCGATCGTCGCGTCCGGGCCGATCGTGAGCGGGTCCGGTGTCATCAGGAGGCCGAGCTGGGTCTCGTCCGGGTTGCGAAGCAGGTCCTTCCTGGTGATGATCCCGACGAGCATCCCGTCCTTGATCACGGGGACGCCGCTGATCCCGGTGCGCTTCAGGATCTTCAGGACGTCATCCCGATTTCCGGGGATCTCGACCGAGACCACGTCCTGGGTCATGTAATCGCGCACGAGCTGCTGGCTTATTCTCTCACCACCATCGTCGTCACGGGGCTGTTTGTCACCACGAACGAGCTGACCGAGCCGAGCAGAAGCCGCTCGATCCCACTCTTCCCAAGCGATCCGAGCACGATCAGGTCGGCCCCGATCTCGTCGGCGAGATTCAGGAGTTCCTGGCCCGCATGCCCCTGTCTGAGATGTGTCGACAGAGGGACGCCGGCTTTCTCTCCCGCCGTGTTCGCGCTGTCGAGGATCTCCTTGCCTTCCTTATCGAGGAGGCTGTACATGACCTCCCACGTATTATCGACAGGCAGGGAAGAGAAGAGTCCGATCTCGATCACATAGGCCGCATGTACCTCGGCTCCCCATACCTTCGCCACGTCGATCGCCGTTCTCAGGGCCAACTGGCTCTGACTGGAGCCGTCGATCGCCACCAGTACCTTCCGGAACATACACACCTCAGAAAATAGTCTTTATAGATTCGTCTCGCAGGTTAAAAACACTTGTTTCTATCATGCACGAATCAAGCCTCCGGACAAGGGATACGACCGGATCGCGGCTGAATGAGAGCCCTCCACTCCCCGGATTCAGCACCATGAACGCGGCGCCCGCGCCCGGTTCGATCCAGGTGGAGGCGCCCGCCACGGCCGCCCCGTCGATCGCGGCCCGGAGGAGATCGCCGGCATCGAGACCGTAGACGACCGAGGCGAACATCAGTTCCGCAGCCATGTCCGGCGCGACGAACATCGCATTGTCGGTCCCGAGCAGGACCCGGCACCCGAACGAGAGCATCTTCGCGAGGGGGGGATGATTCGGTCCGCGGGTGACACCGAGCGACCAGTTCGACCGCGGACAGACCGCGATCGGGATCTCCTCTGTGGCGCAGCGTCGGAGCTGGGCATCGGTCGCGTGGGTCATGTGGACCACCAGATCGGGGTGACAATCAAGGGCGCCGTCAACGTCCTCCGCATCGCGCTCGCCCGCATGGAAGGCCACGAGGCCGCCTGCGGCCCGCACGCGCGACACCACGTCCGGGTAGTCGGGGACGTCGCGCACGCTCGCGATCCCGACTCCGTCGGCCTCGATCTCCCCTCCGTCGCGGGCGAGGCCGATCACCCTGCAGGGGAGCCCCTCCGCCGCGTCCCTGAGTATGCGGACACCCCTCAGGCCCCCTTCACGGAAGTCGGCGCACCCGCTCGTGCCCCCGCGGAGCATCCTGCTCACGCTCTGCCGGATGCCGGCGACGCAGGCATCACGCGAGGCCGACCGGAGCATCCGGTGTTTGAGACCGTCGGGGGGCCGGACGAGCGATGCCAGGTCTCCGTGGGCCGGCACGTCCATGGCGACCGTGTCGCCGAGGTGCGTGTGAGCATTGAAGAAGGCGGGGCAGATCCAGCGCTCGGGCGCGTGCGTCCGCTCCTCGACCGCAACGATCCGCCCTGCCTCGACCACGACGTCGGCGCGGCGCGGCTCGAGCTCGCGCCCGCAGAGCGCGAGCCCCGAGTACACGGATGGCTCCATACCCTGATTATTTAAACGACCACGAACAGATATAGAATGATATGGCGAAGAAGAGAGGCGGACGCCTGATCTCGTCGGCCGGGCTCGTCAACTACTACGAGAGTGAGGACCGGCGCGCAGTCCACATCAACCCCTACCATGTGATCGCGGCCGCGGCCGTGATCGGCGCAGTCGTGCTTGTACTGAACATCGTCCTCTAACCCCTTTCTTCGGCCGTCTTCCTCGGCCGTGTGCAGGGCGTTCGACCATCCGTTCCCTCCGAAGATGCTCCCCGGCCTCGTCGACCTCTTTCTCAACCTCGACAAGAACCTCCCGCTCGTGATCCAGGAGTACGGCCTGGTCACCTACGTGATCCTCTTTGCGATCATCTTTCTCGAGACCGGCCTCGTGATCACCCCGTTCCTCCCCGGGGACTCGCTCCTCTTTGTCGCGGGGGTCGTCGCGGCGGCCGGCCACCTCAACCTCTATCTCCTCCTCGCGGTCTTCATCGCGGGCGCGATCCTGGGCGACACGGTCAACTACTGGATCGGCAACTACCTGGGCCTCCGGGTCTTCCAGCGGCGATTTCCCGAGATCATACGGCAGGAGTACATCGACCGAACCTATGGCTTCTTCGAGCGTTACGGGGGGCTCGCGATCTTCATCGCGCGCTTCGTCCCGCTCGTCCGGACCTTCGCGCCGTTCCTCGCCGGGGTCGGGACCATGTGCTACCGCCGGTTCCTGCTCTACAACATCCTCGGCGCCGTGACCTGGTCGGTCGTGCTGGTGCTCGCCGGATACTTCATCGGCACGGTCCCCGTCGTGAACGAGCACCTGGACCTCATGATCTACGGGGTCATGGCCCTGACCGCCGGATCGGTCCTCTACATCATCTACCGGATCGCGCACGGGTATCTCCGCCGGCGGACGACCTGACCGTGCCGACGCACTGGCATATCCAAATTTATTAACAGTCTCCCGAAGCACCATTACTGAGGAGGGATCGATGACTCCGCCCGTTCTCGACAGATACCGCACACTCATTGTTATTGCGCTGGTCGCGCTCTTCAGCGTGATCGCGTTCTGGATCCGGATGCTCCCGGCCGCACAGATCGGAAGTCAGGACATCCTCACGTTCGTGGGGTCCGACGACCCGATCTACAACCTGCGCCAGGTCGAGCTGATGCTCGCGAACTTCCCGACCTACGCCTGGTGGGAGCCGATGACGCAGTTCCCCTACGGGACCGACCTCTACTGGGGGCCGCTCACGACCTACGTGGCCGCGGTCCTCTGCCTCCTGACGGGTGCGACGACCCGGCCCGAGATCATCTACGCCTCGCTCGCGGTCCCGCCCCTGATGGCGGCCGTGATGGTGCCGGTGGTCTACCTCATCGGCCAGCGGGTCTCGGACTGGAAGGGCGGGCTCGTCGCGGCCGGCCTGGTCGCGATCATCTCGGGCCAGTACTTCTACCGCTCCCTCTTCGGGTACTTCGACCATCACATGACCGAGGCCCTCGTCGGGGCCGTCTTCTGCCTGGTCTACATCTGGGCGATCCGGCATGCGTTCGACAAAGGGGTCTCGCTTTCGGACCCCGCCAGCCTCAAGTGGCCCGCGCTCCTCGCCGTGGCCGCGGGCGTGGCCTACTTCATCGGCCTGGTCGCGATGCCGACGATGATCCTCTTCGCGATGATCGTCGCCCTCTACACCCTCGCCCAGGTTCTCTACAACGTCTACCGGGGGCATTCGAGCGACGGGCTGCTCGTGATCAACGCGATCACGTTCGCGGTCGCACTGGTCCTCCTGCTCCTCTTCGGCCTGAAGAACACGGGGATCGACCTCTCGGCCTACACGATCGGCCACGTGATCGCCTACCTCGGCGTGATCGCGGGGACCGCGCTCCTCTGGGGCCTCGCCCGGTACCTCCAGGGCCGGCCATGGTACTACTATCCGGCCGCCCTCGCGGGGCTCGGGGTCGTGATCGCGGGGCTCCTCTTCGTCGCGCTCCCCGACTTCTACAACGTGCTGATCGGAAGCTTCGGCGCATTCTTCGGGCAGTACGACGTCACGAACACGGTCCAGGAGGCCCGGGGCTGGTCCTTTGCGTCGGCCTGGTCCACGTTCCAGCTCGGCCTCGTCCTGATGTTCGCCGGCTTCGGGGTCCTCGCCTACCGCTTCTGGCGCGAGCACCGGGCGGACCACCTCTTTGTCGGGATCTGGTCGGCCGTGATCCTCCTCTCGACGGTCCAGCATATCCGGTACGAGTATTACCTCGCGGTCAACATCGCCCTCCTCGCCGGGATCGTCGCCTCGTTCGCGTTCGAGCTCGGCTGGCGAGATCTCGCCGGGATGATCGGCCTCGGGGACCGCGGCCGGGCTACCCCGGCCTCGACGCCCTCTCCGGCCCCCGAGCCCGAGACGAAGACGGGCAAGAAAGGGAAGAAGGCGGCGGCATCCAGGCCTGCCACGGGCAAGCAGCGCGCCCACGCGCCGCGCCAGTCCTTCAATATCCTCGGGGCTTCGGTATTGCTCGGTGTCCTTCTTGTGACACTCTTCTTTGCGTACCTCTCCGCCCTGCCCCTCGACCTTGACGGCGACGGCCAGTACGACTTCACGACCTCGTATGCGACCGCGAGCCTGAGTGTCAACCGGATGAACGGCGACTGGAAGGAGTCGCTCGAATGGATGAAGGCGAATACCCCCGAGACCGGCATGGACATGAAGAAGGTCTACGACAAGGAGGGCTTCGCCTATCCGTCGCAGGCCTACGGGGTGATGTCCTGGTGGGACTACGGTCACCTGATCACCTACATCGCCGAACGGATGCCGAACGCGAACCCGTTCCAGCAGGGGGTCTCGGGCCCGAACGGCTCGGCCGCATACTTCGTCTCGACGAACGAGACGGTCTCGAACGGGATCCTGGACACGCTGAAGACCCGGTACGTGGTCACCGACATCGAGATGTCCGTCTCGAAGTTCTGGGCGATGACCACCTGGTACAATACGACCGCGCAGACCGCGCCGTACCAGATGACCATGTACACGCGAAACCAGCAGAACGCGAACGTCTACGACCCGGTCTCGGTCAACATCCAGCCCTACTACCTGACCACGATCGCCCGACTCCACAACTTCGACGGGTCCGAGATCGCACCGACCAGCTCGTACTACATCGAGTACCAGGACCCCGCGACGGCGAAGACCTCGCTGCCGCTGATCACGAAGGTCGAGACCCTGAACGGAACTCAGGCGGTCCAGCGAGCGGCCGAGTACAACGCGCGGGCGACCGCTGGCTCGCATGCGATCGCTGCCGGCGTCCAGCCGACCCAGCCGGTCGATACCGTGCCGGCGCTCGGCCATTACCGGCTCGTCCACGAGTCCCCCTCGAATGCCGGCACTGTGGGCCTGAAGTACGTCAAGGTCTTTGAGTACGTCAAGGGCGCCCGCATTCAGGGCGTGGGCGAGATCGAGGTTCCGATCGTCACGAACACGGGCCGGGCCTTCACCTGGCGGGCAACCGCCGTGAACGGCGAGTTCGTGGTCCCCTACGCAAACGGCGGGGCGGACGGGGTCCACACGACCGGGCCGTACCGCATCCTCGGTACGGGGCGCACGGTCGAGGTCCCCGACTCCGCGGTCATGTCCGGCGGGTCGGTCTGAAACCTCTCTCCTTTTCTACCCCCAGCAAAAGGGGTATAACCGCACGGGCCGAGATCTCTACCGGATGTGGAACAGCACCCTGCGATACTCGCTCGTCGTCCTCGTGCTCCTCGTCGCGCTCGTCTGCTCGGGATGCACCGGGGTACAGAGCGCACCGTCGAACGCGGCGGCCGGCTTTACGGACCTCACGGTCGAGGAGTCCAAACAGAAGATCGACGAGTTCCGCGACCGTCCGACCGATCTCACCATCCTCGACGTCCGAACTCCGACCGAGTTCGAACGCGAGCGTCTGCGCGATGCGGTCAATCTCGACGTCTCGGCCGGCGTCTTCCGCGACCGCGTGGCCCGTCTCGACCGAAATAAGACCTACCTTGTGTACTGCCAGATCGGGACCCGCTCGGCCCACGCGGCCTCGATCATGGCCGAGCTCGGCTTCTCGAAGGTCTACAACATGAAGGGCGGGATCGCCAAGTGGAAGGACGCCGGCAATCCGACCGTGACCGGTATCTGAACTCCCTCTTTTTCCGTCAGGGAATCGGCGAACGCATAAATAGCCCGCTCCCCATCACTACCTGGGAAAACACATGGTGGACCTGATCACGATAATTCTCCTCGTCGTCGTAGCGCTCGTCCTGGTCGGGCTCATTGCCTGGTTCATCGGGATCTACAACCGGTTCTTCAACCTCAAGAACTCGGCGGAGGCGACCCTCGGCCAGATCCGGGTCGCCATGAAGAAACGGCTCGACATGATCGAGCAGCTCCTGGGAGCCGTCAAGAGCTACGCCACGTTCGAGCGGGGGACGCTCGAGAAGGTCACGCAGCTCCGCTCCTCGGTGATGAGCGGGGGCCCGGCGCAGCTGAACGCCGTCGAGCGCGAGTCACGTTCCATCCTCGGATCGCTATTTGCCGTTGCCGAGGCCTATCCCGACCTCAAGACCTCGACGACGGTGCAGGAACTGATGACCTCGATCCGCGGCGTCGAGGACGAGATCGCACGCCAGCGATACACCTACAACAATATCGGGCAGCAGCTGAACACGATGGTGGACACGATCCCCTCGAACATCGTGGCACGCCTGATCGGAATGCAGAAACTCGAGTACCTCCAGTTCGAAGAGGCGATCGAGCGACCGCCGAAGATCGAGTTCTGAGGCCATGAGCGAAGCGCGGTCGCTGGGAACCCTGGTCGCGGTCGTGCTGGCCCTCGGGCTGGTCGGCGCGGCCCTCGCCCTCTGGCTCCCCACCCTCTTCCTCGGTGGAGCCCTCTTCGTCGAGAGCTACGAGGCCGATTACCAGTTCGATGGCACGCTCGCCGAGCGGTATCTCTACGCGGTCGAGGCCCCGGGAGCCCTCCGGATGCTCTACCGGGGCTTCGACGATGCGCTCGTCTTCAACCGGAGCGACTCGCCGCACATCGAGGTGACCGGGGTGGAGCCCCCGGCAGGGATCGCCGGGTATGCGAAGGACGCTTCGGGCGCGGTCCGGCTCTACGGGGGGACCGCCGATCCGGCGGTGCAGGCGTTCGTCTCGGAGCGAGCCGAGCGAAACGAGGTCGGCCTGGTCGATACGGGTTTTTTCCCCGCAGGCACGTACGAGGCCCGGTACCGGTTCACGGCTCGGCCGCCGATCGAGTACGACGCCTCCCTGGTTCACGTCAACCTGAAACTCGCCCGCCTTCACGTGCCGTACCGTTCGATCAAGATAACGCTGCCGGCCGCCGGGGTCCGCGAGGTCTATCTCTATCCGCCGACCCTCACCCAGACCCGCGAGGGCGACCGAATCGTGGTCACCGGCCGGGCCGGCCAGGATGAGACGGTCGCGGTCGAGCTTCTCCTCGAACGATCCGCCCTCGAGTCGGTCGTGGGCTTCTCCAGGCCGGTCGACGACATCGGCGGGCAGACGCGGAGCGCGAACCTCCTCTACAACCTCCCGTACTGGCTCTCGCAGGGACTGTACTGGATCGGGATCCTCTTCGTGCTCGCGATCCCCCTCCTCCTGGTCCTCGTCTACCGGCGGTACGGCCGCGAGAAGGAGTTCACGGTCCCCGAGTACCTGAGCACGATCCCGAACCCGTCTCGGCGACCGTGGGTCGTGAACCTGCTCTACAAGGGGGATGCGGACTCTTCGGACGAGGACGGGTTCTATGCGACCGTGCTCGATCTGCACCGGAGGGGGATCATCCGGATCGAGGAGGTCGACGGGGGCGAGGACGTCCTGATCCACTTCACGGCGAAGACCCCCGAGGACCCGTACGAGAGCCGGGTCCTCGAGTTCCTCCGCGCGATTGCGACCGATGGGGTGGTCGACACGCGGGCGCTCTCGCTCCTTCAGGAACAGGCCAAGCGCGACACGACCGTCCAGTCGAGCATGCTCCGGAACTTCGGGTCCTATCGGGCGCTCGCCTCGCACAGCGACCCGTCGGTGACCGTGGAGAACGTCGTCTCGGGCCGGGACCACCTGATCCCCTTCGTCCTTGTCGCGGTCGCGCTCGCGGTCGTCTCGCTCCTGCTCATCTTCATCTATCCGCAGATGAGCGGCTCCTTCATCGCCCCGCTTCTGCTCTTCGCGCTCGGGGCCGGCCAGGCGCTCATCGCGATCGCGTTTCCCTCGACCCTCTTCGGCCACTGGAAGGGCGAGGCCTACCGCGAGCGGCTCGAGTGGGAGGCGTTCACGCGCTTCCTCTCGGACCTCGCCCTGATGCGGCAGTACTCGCCGGCCGACCTCTCGATGTGGGGCGAGTGGCTCGTCTACGGCACGGCCCTCGGGGTCGGCGACAAGGTGGCGAGAGCGATGCGCGAGCTGAACGTGCGCCTGCCCGACGAGGTCGCGGTCCCGATCCACCTCCAGTCGGCCTTCGTGCCCATGCTCTTCTTCGCCCCGGCGATCTCCGGCGGGAGCGGGGGCGGGCTTGGGGGCGGCGGTTTCGGTGGGGGCGGTTTCGGTGGCGGCGGGGGCTTCGGCGGCGGCGGTGCCGGGGGGCGTTGAGGCCTCCGGCACCTCCCACTTTGTCCGAAACCGCGAGTCGCCGATCCCGATCACTGTTTCCGACCCGGGCCATGCGCCCGGCAAAACACATAAAGGAATATTTATGGCCGCCACGAGCCCCTCTTCTCTACCGAACTCTTTGGCACTTTCTCCACGCAGTCCCGGAGAGAGCATTCCGGGACGGAGGGTCACGATGAGAGTTGTGCAAAGGGTGTATCCGGTCGTCATGGCGACGCTCGTGCTGATCGCTCTCTCGGCAGGTTGCCTCGGCGGCCCCGACCGCGTTGCGGATCGGGATGTCGTGGTCCTCAAACTGGCGGCTGACGGCGCATCGCAGTGGACGCGGACGATCGACACCGGGGAGGATGACGGCGCCGAGGACCTGATCGAGCTCTCCGACGGGGGGTTCGCGATCGCCGCGCAGAACGGGAGCGACCCGCGCGGGCTGGCGCGCCCCCGACTTGTCCGCCTCGCCCCTGACGGCACCGTCCTCTGGGACCGCTTCGTCACCGACGGGACGGAGATCGCGCGGGCGATCGTAGCGACTGGCGACGGCGGCACGGTCGTGCTCACCGGGAAAGGCACGGTCGTTCGTTTCGACGGCGAGGGCCGGACCGACTGGGCGCGGGCGACGGGGATGACGGAGGCGCAGGCGCTTCTTGCCCTCGTGGACGGTGGCTTCATCGCGGGAGGTGACGTGACGTACCACGCCACGACAACCGTCACGGTCCCGCCCGTGCCCGGCCGCTCGGTCGACCCCGCCACGGCCCGTCTCTTCATCGGCCGGGAAAGGGGTGGCTGAGAGACTCTCAGCCGGCGGAGAGACGGTCTGGGAGCGCCGATATGGCGAGAGCGGACTGATCTTATTGCCTCCCTCGCCGAGAGCCCTGATCGCAACGGGCTCCTCGTCGCCGGCTCCGGCGAACGTCCCAACGAAAGCACGAGCGAGAACACTCCCCTGTTCGTCCTGCGGACCGATCCGAGCGGGGCGCCGGTCTCGGTCGCGCAGCTCGGCACAACGCCCTTCTCGGAGCCCATACGGACTCGAACGGACACGGCAGGGTATCGGGTGCTGTATCAGAGCGCCGGCCCGACAGCGGGGGCCGCCTCTGCCCTGGGTGTCGTCGACGCGCTCCTCGATCGCGATGGGCGCGTTCTCGAGCGCCGCTCCCTCGACGCGAGCATCGCCGTTACCTGGACGGGGGACGGCGGGTACTTCTCGGTCGGCATGCCGCTCGGAGGAGGCGAGCCCGGCTACGGCACCATGGCCGACGACCGGACCTCCGTGAGCACCTTCCACGCCCGGAAGTTCGACGGCACGGGAGCGCTCGCCTGGAACCGCGAGCTGCCGACAGGCCTGATCAGCTGGGTCAAGACGGTCGTGCCGACGTCGGACGGCGGCTATGCGTTCCTCGCCGTCAGGGATGTCGAGTAACCACCGAATCTCGGCGACAGGGCCGGGTATGCGATGCACGAGCGGAACATCCGGCTCCTCGAGGAGATCGCGGTGATCTCCGCTGCCGATTGCGAAGCCCGATCCATCAGGATCCGTCCTTCGCCCTCAGCCTGAGCGGTTCCGAATGGTTCTCTCGCGGTCGTCGAAGAAGAGGCGGAGCCAGAGCTCGGTAACGAAGACCCGGAAGACCTCGTGCGAGTACTCGGCCTTGCCGGCACGGTAGCGTGCGTAGTCCTCCGCGACCCGAGCCGCGTCCCAGTAGGGGCGCGAGCGGAACGCGTCCGAACCGAGCACCTCCTCGACGAGCCCGGCGAGGTCGTCGCCCATCCAGACCTCCTCGGGCGTGACGAAGCCCATCTTGTCCATACGGCAGCGGATCGCCTCGGGCACGAGCCCGCGGATCGCGCGCCGCAGTACCCGCTTCGTCACGCCCCGCCGGAGCTTCTGGTCGAGCGGGAGGGAGGCTATATACTCGACGACACGGTAGTCGAGGTACGGGACCCGGGCCTCGATCCCGAAGCGCATCGCGTTCCGGTCCTCGTAGTGAAGGAGGGCTGGCAGGTTCGTCATGACCGTCTCGCGGTTGAGGACCCGGTCCAGGGTGCCGGCATACCGCCGGACGGGCGCCGCCTCGACCCGGAGCGCGCCGCGCCGCCTCCAGCGGACCAGGAGCTGCCCGACGGCGTCGGCAAAGAACCCCCGGTGGTGCCGGAGGGTGCCCGAGGCCTCGGTGAGCAGCCGGGCGACGCGCCCCTGTCGGGCGAGCGTCGCGAGGTAGGTGCCCTGGTAGGCGAGATACCCGGCGAGCTGCTCGTCTGCGCCCTGACCGTCGAGGACGACCGTGACCTGATCGGCCGCGAGGCGCATCACGCAGTACTGCGCGTAGATCGAGAGCGAGCCGAACGGCTCGTCCTGGATCCAGACGAGGTCGAGGAGGTCCTCGCGAAGCCGGGCCGGGTCGGGCTCGACATAGGCGTCGGCGACCCCGGTCGCACGGACAGCCGTCTCGATGAAGTCCCGCTCGTCGAACCGGCGGTCGGTGTAGACCGACGAGAAGGTCCGCTGCCGGTCGCCGACCGAGGACGGGTGCTCGTCCTTCAGCAGCCGCGCGATCAGGGCCACGAGGGTCGTGGAGTCGATCCCGCCCGAGAGGCAGGTGCCGACCGGGACGTCGGCGCGGAGGCGGAGCCGGACCGCGTCCGTGAGGAGCTCGAGCAGGGCCGCCGGGGCATCGGCATCGAGCGCCGGCGGCGACTCGATCGTCGGATTGACCGCAAGGTCCCACCAGCGCACCGGCTCCTCGAGCCCGTGTGCCCCGGCGACCATCCAGTGGCCCGGCGGGAGCTGGAGCACGCCCTCGAACATGGTCCTCTCCGAGTGGTCGAGGACGCCCCAGGCGAGGAACGCGGCGAGGGCCGGTTCGCACGGCGTGGTGCCGACCGTCGGGTCGGCGAGGAGGGCCTTGCACTCGGAGGCGAAGAGGAGGCGGCCCCCGTCCCGGGTGTAGTAGAGGGGCTTGACCCCGAGTCGGTCCCGTGCGAGGAAGACCTCGCTCCGCCGCCGATCGTACAGGGCGAACGCCCACATCCCGTTGAAATGGGCGAGGCAGTCTCGTCCCCACGCGGCATACGCGACCAGGATCACCTCGGTATCCGTCTCTGTCCGGAAGGAGTGGCCGGCATCCTCGAGCTCGCGGCGGAGCTCGAGGTAGTTGAAGACCTCGCCGTTGAAGACGATCGTGAGCGCCCCGTCCGCGCTCGTCATCGGCTGGCAGCCTTCATCCGAGAGATCGATGATCGCGAGCCGCCTGTGGGCGAGCCCGATCGGTCCCTCGAGGAGCGTCCCTTCGCCGTCCGGACCGCGGTGCGCGAGGAGCGCGCTCATCGTGTCGAGCAGGCCCGGATCGGCCGGTTTTCCGTCGGACCGGACGATCCCTGCGATCCCGCACATCCTGCAATGGTTCGGCCCCGGGGAATTTATGCCCTCGGACGCTGCCGGTCGCGAGGGAGTATTATCTCCTTCAGAACCGACCTCCTCACCATGCATCGGGCCGTGGTCTTCGCTCTCCTCTGCCTCCTGGTTGTGCCGGCTTCCGGCGCGGTCCACTACGTGGCGCTGAACGGAGACGACCGGGAACCGGGGACCGCGGACCGGCCCTGGGCGACGCCGGGCTATGGCTCACGCCACCTCCTACCCGGCGACACGCTCGTGATCCGGAACGGGACCTACCTCCTCTCTCGCTTCGACGAGGATATCCTTGCACCCCCCTCGGGGCAGGATGGAGCTTGGATCACGCTCCGGGGCGAGGGCGCGACCGTGCTCGCAGGGCGCGAGAACCTCTATGCGGCCGTAATCCTCGATTCGGTCTCGCACGTCCGGCTCGCCGATCTCGAGATCACGAGCGACCGTGGCGCCTGGTTCCGGGGCGGCATCTCGATAGAGGGGGAGTGCCGTGAGATCGCGCTCGAGAATCTCCGGGTCCATCACCTCGATGAGTTCGGCGTCAATGTCCAGAACGTGGACGGCTGCACCGTCAGCAGATGCCGGCTGACGCACTGCGGCTTCGGCGGAATCGGTGGCCCGATCGGGATGGCCGGCGGCATCCGCCGGCTGGTCGTGGCCGACTCGGAGCTCTCATACTCGGGGCATTACTACCGGGGAGGTGACGGTGCCGACGGCCCGTACTCCCGTCCGGACGGCCTGGGTATCGAGGTCTCGGATGGCCCGGTCGAGGTCAGAAACACGACAATCTCTCACAACCGTGGTGATGGCCTCGACTCAAAGGCCCGTTCGACCCTGATCCACCACTGCATGGTCTCGAACAATGCCTGCGACGGGATCAAGCTCTGGGGGAGCGGGAGCGCGGTCGAGAATACGGAGATCTCGGGGGCCGGCGACGGCGTCGGCGGAGCCTCCCCCTGGGCCGGACTCGTGATCAGCGGCCCGGTCGGCGCCTCCTTTCGGGTCGTGAACGTCGTCGTTCACGACAACCCGGACCGACAGGCCTACCCGGTCTATGCGCAGTACGATGATCGCGAGGTCCCGATCCGCGTCCTGGTCCGGAACACGGTGATCGCGGGCGGATACGGGCCGGCGTGGTTCGGGCCCTCCGTGGACCTGACCATCGACCACTCGATCGTCTTCCGGCCCGGAGGAGGCGATCCGATCGAGGCGCGGGGACGAACCTGGACCGCGACAGAGGTCGAGGGCGGCGCCATCGGCGAGGGCAACCTCTGCCGGGACCCGTTGTTCGTGGCCCCGGCATGGGGGACGGCAGGCGACTATCGTCTCCGTCCGGACAGCCCCGGGATCGATGCGGGTACGACGATCGGGGCTCCGTCGACCGATCTCGCCTGGCACTCGAGGCCACAGGGCGACGAGGTCGATGTCGGAGCCTACGAGCTGGGCCGGCCGGGGCTGCTGCCCGGTGGTCTCGACCTCCCCCGCGATCTGGACCGGGACGGACGCTTCGAGGACGTGAACGGTAATGGGCGGCGAGACTTCGCGGATGTGGTCGTGCTCTTCTCGAACCTGGGATGGTGCACTGCGTATGAACCGAATGCGTTCGACTTCAATCAGAATGGACGGTGTGAGTTTGCCGATGTGGTCCGCCTCTTCGAGCTGGTCTAGGCTTTTCCTCGGAGCGCTGCTCCTCGCGTTCCTGGTCGCGCCGGCCCTCGCGATCGACCTCTGGGTCGATCCTGTTCATGGCGACGATGAGCGAAGCGGTCACTCGGCGCTCGAGGCCCTTCGGACGCTCACGGCCGCATGGTCGCGGATACCCGAGGGCGTCCCTCTGACACAGCCGTATCGGATTCGGCTCAAGGCCGGCACCTACTCTCGCGACCAGCTCCCGCCCGGGGGCTGGCTCGAGGGCCGTCACGGGACGGCGAGCGGCCTGGTCGTGTTCGATGCGGCCGGAGACGGAGCGGTCGTGCTCCCCGAGCTCGATCTGCACGACTGCCATCACATTGCGCTCCGGAATCTGACCATTGCCGGGGGAGCTGGCGGCGGGAACGTGCTCCACATCGCCTCCTGCACGAACATCTCGGTCCGCGGCTGCCGGCCGGCCTCATCGGAGAGGGAGAGATCGAGGCCTATGCGGGACCGCAGGAGGTCTACAAGGCCAACCAGTGCCGGGATCTCACGATTGAGGACTCGGAGATCGCGCATGCGTTCGGCACCGTACTCGATCTCGTCGCGGTCGAGGGCGCCGTCATCTCGCGAAACCGGATCCACCATGCCCTCGACTGGTGTGCATACGTTAAGGGCGGCTCGGCCGGGATCCGGTTCGAGGCGAACGAGGTCTGGGACGGGCAAGCCGGAGGGATCGCGGCCGGCCAGGGGACCGGGTTCGAGTACATGGTCCCGCCCCGGATTCATTACGAGTCTTCGGGAGTCAGGATCGTGAACAACATCATCCACGACTGCAACGGGGCGGACCTTGGCGTCCATGGCTCATCGAACGTCCTCCTTGCGTACAACACCCTCTACCGTGTGGGCGCTGCCAGCCACCTGATCGAGGCCGTCCACGGCAGCCGTTCCTGCGACGGAGACGCCGAAACCTGCCGCCGCTATCTTGCGCTCGGGGGCTGGGGGACCACGAGCGGCGGGTTCGAGGCGATCCCGAACCGGAACATCTACATCCTGAACAACCTGGTTGTGAACCCTGATGGTGCCGGTTCGACCTGGACCCAGTTCATAATTGCACGACCCGTCACGTCGCCGGCGGGGTCGAACATTCCGTCCCCGTCCTATGCCGACGAGCACCTGCTCCTTCGGGGAAACGTCATCAGGAACGGCCCGGTCGATCATCCTCTCGGACTCGAGGATTCGCGTCTGGATCCGGCCACGATACTCCGCGAGAATGCGATCAATACGCTCCATCCGATCCTCGTCGACCCCGAAGCCGGGAATTTCCGTCCGGAGTATGCGTCTCTTGCGGGTGTCACGGTGGCTCCAGTTCCTCCGTTCCCATACGACGACCCCGTGCTCTCGCCGCCGGAGCCGACGGTGGCCTTCGAGAACGCTGTTGGGGTCGACCGTAACGGCGCAGTCCGTTCATGGGCGCGATGCCCCGGGAGCCCTGCTGCCACTCGCAGGTCCACCACTCGCAGTGCCGGGCGGGATCGGCGTCCCGACCGATACCGACGGCGACGGGCGGTACGAGGACGTGAACGGCAACGGTCGTGAAGACTTCGCGGACGTCGTACTCTACTTCAACCAGATGGGATGGATCGCGGCGAACGAGCCGGTCGCGGCCTTCGATCTCAACGGCAACGGCCGGATCGACTTTGCCGACGTGGTGGCCCTCTTCAATCGTCTCTGAGTTTGAAAAA
The DNA here is from genome assembly GCA_004332335.1 of Methanoregulaceae archaeon UXB-2016. Lineage (GTDB taxonomy): Archaea > Halobacteriota > Methanomicrobia > Methanomicrobiales > Methanospirillaceae > UBA288. The sequence continues at coordinate 59,258 of SISS01000002.1, forward strand.
GCTCCTCGCACAGGGAGGTAAAAAGCGGAGGGGATGAGGGAATCTGTCTATCAGGAAAAGTAAGGCGCTCGGCGCTTGACTGCCTCGCGGAACGCGGCCTCGAGCTCGGGACCCTTGAGACCGCGCACGTCGACCAGGTTGTCCGAACGGAGCAGGCAGGGCTTGAGTCTCCCGTCCGAGGTGAGCCGGAGGCGGTTGCAGTACGCGCAGAACTCGGTGTTGTGGAGCGGCCGGACCACCTCGACCTCGGCCCCGCGGACAAAGTACTTCTTCCGGTGGTGCATCCGCCGGGTCTCGACCCGGTCCGCCATCGCCGCGATCCGATCCTCGATCCCCTGGACGTCCCCGTGGTGTTCGCAGTCGCGGAAGTTCATCAGCTCGATCAGCTGCAGCACCAGGTTGGGTTTGTTCCGGACGTATTCGATGAAGGTGTCGATCTCGTCCTCGTTGATCCCCGAGAGCACGACCATGTTGATCTTGACCGGCGTCAGGCCCGCGTCGAGGGCCGCCTCGATTCCGGCAAGAGCCTCACCGAGCATGGCGTGGCCAGTGATCTGCTCGTACCGGACCGGGTCCATCGAGTCGACCGAGACGTTCACCCGGGAGAGGCCGGCCGCCTTCAGCGCGTGCGCCTGGTCCGCGAGCAGGGTCGCGTTTGTGGTCAGGGAGGACTCCATCCCGGGCGGGACGGACGCGATGATCCGTACGAGGTCGGGGCGCATCAGGGGCTCGCCCCCCGTGAACTTCACCGTCCGGATCCCGAAGCCCTGGGCCACGCGGAGGATCTCCTTGATCTCCTCGGCCGAGAGCTCCCGCTCGGGGTTCTTCTCGCCCTCGGCGTGGCAGTAGATGCAGTTGAGGTTGCAGGCCTGCGTCAGGCTGATGCGGATGTTCGAGACGGATCGTCCGTGCGGGTCAGTCAGCATCGGACCCGCACCCGATAAAGTTCTTGCCGATCACGTAGATCTCGCGCGAGCCCCTCCGGCTCGCCTTCGCCTGGTACGTCCGGGCCGAGCGGAAGGCCTTGCGGACCATGGTCAGGAACTCGGCGAAGTCCTCGCCCTGGAACGACTTGGCCACGAAGTTGCCGCCGGGCTTGAGGGTCGCACAGGCGAACGCGAGTGCCTGCTCGCCGAGCTGGATCGCTCGGGCCTGGTCGTACGACCGCTGCCCCGAGAGCTTGGGCGAGACGTCCGAGACGACCACGTTCACGACCCCGAGCGCCTCGACCACCCGCGCCTGGACGGCCGGATTGTTCAGGTCTCCGACGATCGTCTCGACCCCCTCGATCGCGCCGATCGGGTTCAGGTCGACCCCGATCACCTTTCCGTCCGTCAGGGTCCTGAGCACCTGGAGCCAGGAGCCCGGGGCGGCCCCGAGATCGACCACGTTGTCGTCGCGTCGGATTACGCCGGCATACTCCTGGAGCTCGATCAGCTTGTAGGCCGCCCGCGAGCGGTAGCCCTCACGCATGGCCGCACGGTGCTGCCGGTCCTCTCCCCACTGTGATCCCATGCTCTTTCACTCCCCCGAACGGCGCTACTCCCGTGACCCTTTCACGGAAACCGAAGCGTATCAACCTTATGGTTGCCGCTCTGGTGCGATATCATTAAAAGTATGTCTGGTTAGTTTATAATAGAGAGTGTCAGGGGTATTCATGTTACGCGCCACCATCGACGCAGAGGTCTTCAAGGAGGCAGTCGACGCCATCGCCGCTCTCGTGAGCGAGTGCCGGCTCCACATCAGTGCAGAGGGGATGAGAACGCGGGCCGTCGACACCGCCAACGTCGCGATGGTCTCGCTCGAGCTCGCGCCGGCCGCATTCGAGGTCTATGAGGCCTCGGAGCGTGCCCTCGGGATCGATATCACCAAGCTGAAGAACATCATCGGGATGATGAACCGGGGCGAAAAGCTCATGCTCTCTATCCCGGCCGACTCGCAGCGGTTGAACCTGGCCTTCCAGAGCTACCAGTATTCGCTGACCCTGCTGGATCCCAACACGATCCGGAAGGACCCGAACGCTCCCACGCTGGAGCTGCCGGGCCAGGTCGTCCTCGACGGGGCGAAGCTCACGAACGCGATCAAGGCCGCATCTGTGGTCTCGGACAAGATCGCGCTCGGGATCGATCCCGAGGCGAAGGTCTTCTTCATGGAGGCCGAGGGCGACACCGACAATATCCGGCTCGAGCTCGGGCACGAGGAGCTCCATTCGCTCACCGAAGTGAAGGCGCGGTCACTCTTCTCGCTCGACTATCTCAAGGACATGGCCAAGACCATGGGCCGTGCCGAGCGCATCGAGGTCAGCATCGGGGTCGACCACCCGGTCCGGTTCACGTTCGAGATCGCGGGCGGGGCCGGAAAGGTGATCTACCTGCTCGCGCCGCGGATCGAGGCCGACTGACCCGGGAGACCGGATGCCGGCGACCTTCGACGAGAAAGACCTGGCCCGATACCCGTTTTTACAGGAGGCCCAGGCAAAGATCGCCGGCTCGCAGCTGAACCAGCTGGAGACCTTTCTCGCGAGCGACGTCGGTGCCCGGATCATCCGCCGGGCGGCCGACCGGCTCGAGGCCGCGATCACGATCCCGCCGCAGGGGCTCAACGATCACTTCCGCCAGTCCCATGCTCGGATCCCGAATGCGCTCGAGTCGCTCTACACCTACGGGATGGCCCGGATCATCGCCTCGTGCATCAACGACCGGAGCGTGATCGAACGGCTGATCTCCTACGAGGCCCGCCGCTCCTCGTTCTTCCTGATGAGCGACGAGTCGGAGGAGACGGCGGATGCCGAGGCGGAGAAGCGCGATGCGGTGGCCGCGCAGCTCGGCCTCCATCTCCATGAGGGCACGGTGACGGTCCCCGCGTACGTCGAGATGGTGGCGGGGCTTCGCGAGCCCCTCTGGCGGCTGGTCAACCGCGAGGTTCACGACGGGCTGGTCCGTGTCCACGCGACCGAGATCGAGGTCCTCCTCCGCGAGCGTATCCGGGTCGTGATCCGGGCGCGGGGTCTCCCCCGGGTTCCGCCCGAGGTCTGCGCCCTCCTCTCGCCCGCCATCGAGCGCCTCACCGCCATCCACCAGGCGCAGATGCTCCGCGACCTGGGCCCGATCGACGAGTCGCGGTACCCGCCGTGCATGAACGCCCTGGTCATGGCGCTCGCATCGGGCACGAACCTGACCCACATGGGCCGGTTCGCCCTGACCGCTTTTCTCCATACGATCGGTCTCTCGACGACCCAGATCGTCGAGGTCTACCAGCGCTCGCCCGATTTCGATATCGAGAAGACCCTGTACCAGGTCGAACACATCTCGGGCCGGTCCGGGACCGAATATACGCCGCCGTCCTGCGCGACCATGCTGACGAACGGGCTCTGCGTGGCCCAGGACAGCCTCTGCGAGCGGATCGGCAGTCCGCTCGGCTACTACCGGAAGAAGAAGGGAAGCCATCCCGGGGGAAGGCCCCCGAGTGAAGATGCGCCTACGCCATCTTCTGGTTGATCACGTACCCGGCGCCGCTCATCACGACGAGGAAGAGCACGATGGCGAGCAGGTACGCCGGTCCCGCCGGCAGGATGAACGGAAGGCCGACGATCATGACGATCAGGAGGATCAGGGCGACGACCCCGATCACGAGGTCCAGGAGACGGGGATCCATCTCTGTACCAATAACCCTCCGGTAATAAGTCTGTATCGAACCGCGGACACATCACACAAACCCCATGTAGGATGAGCGACCATCACTCGCCATGGAGATCACGGAGAGCCTGCGAACCTTCCTTGAACACGGTGACGACTGGGAGCGAAAGAACACCTCGGTGCCGGGCGTCTACCTGATCAAGCTCCCGCGGACCCGCACCCGGCCCGCCTCGCTGGCCCTGGAACTGAACCCGATCGGCGAGGGCGGACTACCGATCAAGCGCAAGGGGGTCATGATCATGAACACGCACGAACACGAGGCGTTCCGCCACCTCTTCGAGAACCCGAAGATCGGGACCGTGCTCGCCGCGATCGAGGAGCTCTTCCCCGACCGGAGAGCCCAGGGGAGGCCGGCGGACGATATCGTCGAGATCTAGGACGGTCCCGTTCGCGGTGGACGCTCTCGACCCGGCCTTCCGATCGGAGAGACCGGGGGCGGAGTCGCGGTACATCTACCTGCAGGGCGACTGCGTCCTCTGCGACCCCGGACGCCGCACGGTCCTCAGCCCGGTGCCCCCACCGCAGGGGACAGCGCTCATTCCCATCGGATGCCTCGGCGCGACCTCGATCCTGGCTGCGCCCCTGCAGGCCGGCGACCGGTGCCCGGCTCCTCTCGAGCCGATGGCGCTCCGGACTCTCTTCGGGATCGTCGCCGACGAGGAGCTTGGGTGCGCGTCGCGAGCGGTCCAGCTCCTCGAGTTCGACGCGGCCCACCGGTTCTGCGGACGGTGCGGGAGCCGGGCCCTGCCGAGCCCGGTCGAGCACGCCCGGGTCTGCACGGGCTGCGGCGCCACGGTCTACCCGCGCCTCTCGCCGGCTGTGATCGTGCTGGTCTCGCGGGGCGACGAGTGCCTGCTCGCGCGATCCCCCCGGTTTCCGCCGGGGATGTACTCGACGATCGCCGGCTTTGTCGAGCCCGGCGAGACGGCCGAGCACGCGGTCGATCGCGAGCTCGCCGAGGAGTGCGGGGTGCGGGTCCAGGGACTCCGGTACGCCGGGTCCCAGCCCTGGCCTTTCCCCCACTCCCTGATGCTCGGGTTTCACGGCGAGGATGCGGGCGGCGAGCTCCGGGTCGACGGAGTCGAGGTCGAGGCGGCCGGCTGGTTTCACCGCGACCGCCTTCCGACCCTGCCGTCACCGGGCTCGATCGCCCGGCGGCTCATCGAGGAGTTCGTGGCCGGGGATCAGTAGCCGAGCTGCTCTCTGACCAGGATCAGGGTGATGCGGTTCTCCACAAACTCCTTCTCTATGACGACTATGTATCCGATCCAGCTCGGGGCCTCGTAGACGCGCTCGGCTCGCTGGTTCTCAAGGGGCAGGGCGTACTCGCGGCACCGCCGGAGAGCGTCGTCGAGGGTCGGAGCGAGCTTGTTCGTGCCCGAGACCAGGACCAGGTGACAGGCGGCCGAGGGAAAGGCCCCGACCCGGCTCCCGGTCTTGTCGCAGCCGACGACCTGGCCCGTCCCCGCGATCGCCTGGACGCCCGAGACGAACCAGTCGGCCGTGACCCCCCCTCCGCCGGAGCGCAGCCCGTCTCCCCTCATCGTTCTCGCCCGTGATCACGGCGTGGTAGTCGTGCCACCCCTTCGGGTTCTCCTCGAGGAGCGCCGGGTACCCGCACTCGATCAGGGTGGTCGAGTAACCGTCCATGACCTCGGCGCCCTCCGGGATCAGTTCGAGGAGCGCGTCCTGGACCTGGTCGGCCGAGTCGAGCAGGACGACCCTGATATTCCGGGCCTCGATCGCGCGGACGGTCGCCTGCACGGTCGCCTCGTCGGGAAGGCGGCTCCAGCGGTCGGGGTCGGCCCCCGCCGGCTCGATCAGGTTGACCGCACTGTACTGCGTGTTCCGGGTCATCTCACCATCGCGCCCCCCCCCCTGGGCTCCCGCTCACGATAATGGATTCGGCCGAACGGCCGGGGCCGGTCAGGCCCGGGGCCGCCCGGTCTCAAAAGGGAGCTGGATCCGGCGCAACCGGGCGAGGTCGAGGCACTCGCGCCGGACCGGGTCGAAGGCCGGGTCGTCGAAGAGGTCGGCCGGCCCGACCAGCCGCCCGGCCGTGACCTGGAAGCCGAGGCAGCAGCTGCGGGGCAGCCCGTCGCCGGCCCCGCCGAAGGCATCGCAGACCGCGACCGGAAGGAGCACGCCGTTCGGGTCCACGAGCGGGGTCATGGCGGCCCGGAGCCACTCCCCCGTGGCCGGCCGGCCGGCTCCGCCGGTCCGACCGAGCAGGACCGAGCCGCCCTGAGCGGGAGACGAGGTGACGGCCACGCTCCCGCCCGAGGGCATAAGGACACGGGCGATGGCCCGGCCCTGCTCATGGAGCGCTGAAATAAGCGAATAGGTCCCGGCCGGCGTTCGGAACCGATCCCCCCCGAGGTCGAAGACGAACCCTTCCCGCATGGCCGGGTCGGTCGCAAGGCGAGAGGTGGTGAAGGGATCGGCCAGGGTCCGGCAGAGCAGCGGCGTCCAGGCCCCCGGGCCTGCCCGGTCGGCCATGAAGACCAGGAGGCCCCCGCCCGCCTCATCGAGCTCGAGCGTCGCGATGCTCGCCTCGGCAGGACTATCGGCGCTCTCAAGCCCCAGTTCGCAGCCGACCGCACGCGCCCCGTCGAGCGTCTCCTTCACGAGCCGATGGATGGTCGCGTCCTCTCCGCTCTCGTGCACCGCCAGGAGGACGATCGTGCTGCCGCACCGGGTCACGAACGCGTCGGTCAGCAGCCCCCCCTTCTCGTCCTTCAGGCGGCGGGCCGCCTCCTCCAGGACCCGGGGATGGGCCCGGCCCCGGCCCGGAAAGGTGCCGAGGTCGGCCGAGGCGGCCGTGACCGTGCCGCTCATCGGCAGACGTCGGTGAGCCGACAGATCACGGAGCGGCTGCCGATATAGATCGGGACCTTCTGGTGGATCCGCTCGGGCTGGACCTCGAGCAGAAGCCGTTCGCCGTCCGTGCATGTGCCGCCCGCGTCCTGGGCGATGAAGCCCATCGGGTTCGCCTCGAAGAGGAGGCGGAGTTTCCCCTCCTTGCCCGGCATGCAGGGGTAGCAGTAGACCCCGCCGTAGGTGAGGATCTGGTGGAAGTCCGCGACGAACGCGCCCGAGTACCGGAGCTTGCCGCCGCCGTCCTCGAGCCCGCAGATGAAGTCGCGGTGGTTGTCCGGCCAGGACGGCTTCGCGCCGCCCGAGCCGTAGAGTTTCCCCTCGGGCATCTGGACGCTCTCCTTCAGGAGGAGGTACTCGCCGCTCTCGTCCTGCGCGAAGATCTGGACGCCCTCGCCGACGGTCAGGGTCAGCGTGGTCATCGGACCGTAGAGCAGGTAGAACGCTGCCTTCAGCCGCTCGCCGGGCTGGAGGACCGGGCCGTCGAAGACCCCCACGATCGTGCCGACCGCGAGGTTCACCTTGACGAGCGAGGAGCCGTCCAGGGGATCCATCACGACCCCCAGGCTGCCGCGAGCGTGGGGGAAGCGGTTGACCTCCTCCTGCTCCTCCGAGGCGAGCTCGGCCACGAGCCCGGACTCCCCGATCACCCGGGTCAGATGCCGGTCGGCCCAGACGTCCATGGCGGCCTGCTCCTCGCCCGAGGTGTTCTCGGTTCCGACGTAGGCCTGGTTCGTGATGAACGCGGCCCGGATCGGTGCGGCCTGATCGGCGATCAGGACGACCAGGTCCTTCAGGTCTTCCGACGCGCTCGTCCGGTCCAGGTACTCGCGGAGTGTGACCATGGTCGCCTCACTGGCCCGGCTCGTCGAGGAGTGCGACCGCTTCGTCGACGGTCTTCCCCTCGACCGTGATGGCGTAGATCGCGTTACACATCCCGACCGCGGCGCGGAGCGACTTCTGGTGGATGTTCCGGCCGGTCGCGTTGCCGGCCGCACAGCCTGTGTGGACCTGGTCGTAGAGGCCCTGGAGGAACTTCTTCGCATCCGTGGAGGAGCCGCCGGCGCAGACGACCTTGGTCCGGCCCGCAGCCCGGGTTGCCTGGCAGAGCAGCCCGGCCGGGTCGGCGCCCTCCTTCTTGGGTGCGTTCACCTTGACGAAGTCCGCGCCGAGTGCGGCGGCCACGCCGGCCGCTCCGGCGATCAGGTTCGGGTCCTTCTCGTCCTTGACCGCGGCGCCGCGCGGGTAGATCCAGAGCACGACGAGCAGCCCCTCGTTGTGCGCCTCGCTGATCACCTCGGCCGCCTCGCGGAGCATCTGGGCCTCGAAGTTCGAGCCGAGGTAGAGGGTATAGCCGACGGCCGCGATCTTCAGGCCTGAGCGGTCGCGGAACTTCGCCACCTGCTTGACCGTCCAGAGCGCGCCCGAGAACGGGTCCTGCTGCGCGGTCTTCACGAGGTGGGTCTTGGAGTTGAGCTTGACCAGGTACGGCACCTTCGGGTAGTCCATGCCGTACCGGGCGATCAGGCCGAGCTGGGTCGCAAAGACCCCGATTCGGGCCTGGTCTGCGATCCGAAAGAGGTGCTCGGGGTCGGCGTCGTCCTCGTGGATCCCTTCGCCGTAGAAGTCGTCGTTCAGGTGTTCGATCTTCTGGTCCCCGGCAAAGAGCATCAGCCGTCCGCTGTCGTGGGTGATCAGCCGGTAGTTTTCGATATAGGTCTTGCGTGCCTTTGCGGGGACGTCGCAGGGTACGAAGACCGGGGCTCTCTTCTCAGCCATGATTACCAGTAGTATCAGAAGCATTAATAATTCGCTGCCGGCTGTCTGCGTTGTGCCCGGCAGACTGCAGGCCGCCTTGGGCGCGATCCCGAATAGGCGACGAATGACTGGGAGGAGGGATCTTCCCCCGTCCTCGACAGGTCCGGCATCGCCCCTCAGGCTTAGAATATGGACCCGCAGGGAACCGTGACTGTGAAAAGCCGTCCGGAATTGAGTTCCGTTTCACCATGCCGGGCGTAATCGGTGCGCCGTAAGGGCCCGGCTGCGGCTCGGCTGGGCGGGCGACGGAGAATGATTCAAAAAAGGGGGTATTTCGCTGTGCGGCTCAGGTCGATGCGGCGGCCGTCTCGGCCTCGCCCGGATGCGTGTCGAGCACGACCTCGAGGATCCCGTGCTTGAGCCGGGTCCGGACCGAGCCGAGGTCGCAGGGGGGAAGCGGCGCCGCCGTGTGGTACCGGCGACCGTCCTCCTCGGCAAAGATCTGGAGGGTGCGGCCGGTCATCCCCATCCGGATGTTCTCGGGCGCAATCCCGGGGACCTCGGTCACGATCACGACCTTGTCCTCGATCGTCGAGACCTCGGGCACCTGTTCGATCACCTCGGGGGTGGCATCGGCCTCGGGTCCGTAAAAGACCTTGAACCCGATCGCGACCGGCATCCTCGTCTGCCCCACCGCCTGCTGGCTCTCCATGAGGCGCCCGACCAGCTCGCGGACGAGCGCCTCGATCTCCTTCTCGTTGCTGTCGTGTGCGTGGGTGCTCATGGTGGTGTTCTCGTTATATGGTATCCAGCTGTTCCCTGAGGGCCGCGGTCTGCTTGCGGAGGGCGGCAAAGTCCTTCTTTCGGGAGAAGACCGCCTTCCGAAGCGCCTCGGCCTGCTGTCGCTGCTCGTTCTCGGGGCCGACCCCCATGGTCGCGAGCTCGGCCCTGCGAACCACGGCCGTCGCCTCCTCGAGGGCCGAGCGCTGCTCCTGGGAGTATGTCATCTCCCAGGCCTGGCGTTCGGCGGCCTCGAGCGCATCTCGGTCGAGCGAGCCTTTCACCCTCTCAAGCGCGGCGTCGAAGTGGGCCTTGGTGAGGCGGATGTTCGCGGCCGCGTCGGCGCGCTCCTGATCTGTCTTTTCGCCCATGACCGAGATAAACTCGCGCATCGCGGCCAGTTTCGCCTCGCGCACGAGCGCCTCGATGTCCGCGCCGACGAAGCCCTCGGTCCGCGCGACCAGGTCCTCGACCTTGACGTCCTCGGCGAGCAGGTCGCTGGCCCGCCCGAGGTAGACCTCGAAGATCTTCCTCCGTCCCTCCTCGTCGGGCGGGGGCACGTAGACGTGCCTATCGAGCCGCCCGGGGCGGAGGAGGGCCGTATCGATCATGTCGGGCCGGTTGGTCGCGGCGAGCACGACCACGTTCTTGAGCTCCTCGAGTCCGTCGAGCTCGGTCAGGATCTGGCTGACCACTGACTCGGTCACGTGGCTCGAGCCCGTGTACGAGCCCCGGACCGGGACGAGCGCGTCGACCTCGTCGAAGAAGATGATCGCGGGCGCGGCCTGCCGGGCCCGGCGGAAGATGTCGCGCACGCCCTTCTCCGATTCCCCGACCCACTTCGAGAGGAGCTCGGGGCCCTTGATCGAGATGAAGTTCGAGTCCGACTCGTTCGCGACGGCCTTCGCGAGCAGGGTCTTGCCCGTGCCGGGCGGGCCGAAGAGCAGGATCCCCTTCGGGGCCGCGGTCCGGAGCCGCTCGAAGACGTCGGCGTACTTGAGCGGCCACTCGACCGTCTCCTGGAGTTCGGCCTTGACCTCCTCGAGGCCGCCGACATCGGCCCACGTCACGTCCGGGACCTCGACGAGCACCTCGCGCATGCCCGAGGGCTCGACGAATCTGCGGGCGTCCGTGAAGTCCTCGTCCGTGACCTCGAGCTGGTCGAGGACCTCGGCCGGGATCTCCTCGTCGGCCTTGACCGAGGGTATCACACGGCGGAGGGCGTGCATCGCGGCCTCCTTCACGAGGAGGGAGATGTCGGCGCCGACGAAGCCGTGCGTGGTCGCGGCGTAGTCGCGGACCCGGTTGTTCTCCTGGATGTCCTTCGAGAGCGGCACGCCGCGGGTGTGGATCTTGAAGATCTCCTCGCGGCCCTTCGTGTCGGGGATGCCGATCTCGATCTCGCGGTCGAACCGTCCGCCGCGACGGAGTGCCGGGTCGATCGCATCGGGGATGTTGGTCGCGCCGATCACGACGACCTGTCCTCTCCCCTTGAGCCCGTCCATCAGCGCGAGCAGCTGCGCGACCACGCGCCGCTCGACCTCGCCCTTCGTGTCCTCGCGCTTGGGTGCGATCGCGTCGAGCTCGTCGATGAAGATGATCGCGGGCGCGTTCTCGGTCGCCTCCTCGAAGACCTGCCGGAGGTTCCCCTCGGACTCCCCGTAGTACTTGGACATGATCTCGGGGCCCGAGATCGTCAGGAAGTGGGCGTCGACCTCGTTCGCGACGGCCTTTGCGATCAGGGTCTTGCCCGTGCCGGGGGGACCGTAGAGGAGCACGCCCTTCGGCGGCGTGATCCCGAGCCGCTCGAAGATCTCGGGATGGCGCAGGGGCAGCTCGATCATCTCGCGGACCTGCTCGAGCTCGCGGCCGAGCCCGCCGATGTCCTCGTAGTGGACGTCGGTCCGCTCTCCCTTCTCTTCGTCTCCCTTCGGCTCGTAGGGCGTCTCCTTCAACTCGATCACGGTCTCGTCCGAGACGATCGCGACCCCCTTCGGGGTGACCTTCGTGATCACGAAGGTGAGCGGGTTGCCGATCACGTCGACGCGGAGGGCCTGCCCCTCCATCACGGACCGGCCCGTGAGGAGGCGCTTGAGGTACTGCTCGCCTCCGACGAGCCGGATCGCCTGGGTCGGCTGGATCGTGACTTTCTTCGCGACGGCGGCCTGGACCTTCCGAATCCGGACCTGCTCGTCAACGCCCGTTCCGGCGTTGCCGCGGGTGCTGCCGTCGATCCGAAGGATCGATCTCCCCATGTCCTCGGGAAAGCCCGGCCAGACGATCGCGTTCGCTTTGCGTTTGCCCACTACCTCGATGACGTCGCCCGAGACGAGCCCGAGCGCACGCATCGCGTCCATGCTCACGCGGGCGATGCCGCGGCCGGCATCCTCGCGTGCGGCCTCCTTGACCGTGACATTCAGATAATTGTCTTCCGCCATACTCATCCTCTGTGAATAGGTAAGATTCACCTAAAGTTAGTGTTCTATACTATATATAATTTCCCTAAACGCTCTTTCCGTCGTCACGCCCTCACAGGGGGTCACTATCGGCGCAGTAAAGAAAAAGATGTCGGTAAAAACCTCCGGTGCAGCGACCCGGCGATTTCGGCAGGATACGGTTCTGAGGGGCGGTACCGTGGTAGATATGCCCGATCGCGAGGCTGTTCATGCCAGGGGAGGCAGGGTCTCCCCGTCCGAGACGAGAGCCGAAGCGGCCGGGAGCCGGATGGCACGGGGTCGGCGCCACTGCGGATCGGAAGCCGACGGACTCGGACGAGTCACGTCCACGTCCGGGAATATCGCGCCGACAATGGCCGCGACGCCATGGCAGCTCGGGCTGCGAAAGACACCTGGCCGACCGCGGGAGGCCGGCCCTCAGCCGGTATCGCACCGGATCGGCCCGTCCTCGGTCACGATCCAGTCCATCCGGACGTCGAACGCATCGGCCGGAACCCGGTCGAGCTCCTGGCAGGCGAGCGCGATCCCGCACTTCAGGCCGATCGGGTGGACCTCGAGGAACCGGTCGTAGTACCCGGCTCCGTACCCGAGACGGTTGCCGGCCCGGTCGAATCCCAGCATGGGCACGACCACGGCCTCGATCTCGGACGACTCGACCGGAAGCTCGTGCCCGATCGGCTCGGGGACGCCGAACGTGGACGGGACGAGCACGGACGGGTCCTCGAGGTAGGAGAGGCGGAGGGTCCGGGTCTTGCGTTCGATGATGGGGACCACGAGCCGGACGTCCCGGTCGAGAAATGCACGGATCAGGCCCGCCGTGTCGACCTCGTTCGGTTTCGAGGCGTAGACCATCACGGTCTGATGGCCGTCCAGGAGCGAGAGGGCGTGGGAGGCGATCCGAAGGCTCCTCTCGGCGAGGTTCGGCGGGTGCATGCACAACCTTGTGGCGCGGACCCGTTCCCGCAACAGCTGCTTCGAACCCTCCATGTACTCTGAAGTGGTTGCCCGTCGGCGCGATAAAGGCTCCCGCATTGCTGATTGGAGATGAGATCACCTCGGAGGCCACACCCTGTCAGATCTTTACCGAGATGGGCGGTCGCCGTGGTGCCACACGGCGGCGCGGTCGATCTCGATCAGGGCTCTGCTTTCTCCGGCCCAGGCCCGCCCGATGACAGCCGGAGCCTCCTGCTCCCTGAAGGGATTCAGACGGTCGTCGTCACCTCGATCCCAGATTGTGCGGGTCATTCCCGGTTTTCCTTCTCAGGGGGATCGGACCCGTGCCGTCCTCCTCCGGGCGGACCGCCGAATCTCATCGGCGAGACGGTTGATCTCGCCAATCCGCCATCGTTTCTCCAAAACGCCCGATATCCGTGGATAATTGGCCGGGCAGTTCTGTTCATATTTCCATGAATTGGCGCTTACGATGAACTGATATACTGATGGAGACAAGAAAACAGAATTACAGGCTTTCTTCTGGTGTTTATTATGACTGATATCACAGAGGCCGTCGAGGCGGGCCGGATCGAGCTCGCTACCGCGATGGCCGCGCTCGACGGCCCTCTCGCTTACGAAGAGACCGCCTATAACCTCCCCATATCGTTCGCGGTGACCGGCACTCCGGTCTCGGACGCGGACTCGGCACGGGACGCCTATGCCGCCTCGAGCGAGAACCCGCTCGTCGCCTGGGAGTGCGTCCGGGCTCACCGGGCAGCCGCCTCGGGCGCCGAGGGAGCCCCGTACACGGGTTTCATCCCCGACGCCGAGATCCGGAAGCTGGGGTACTCTCTTGTCGACGGTTCGATCCTCGGGCTCTGTCTGATCGTCGGCCAGCCCGATCGGCCGGACGTGGCGGCGGCACTCTGCCGCGAGCTCCAGGAGAAGTACATGCTGACCTTCCTCGCCGGCCCGGTCGTGCCGGCCCTCCAGGAGGCGAACATCCGGGTCGGGCTCGAGTACCGGCTCGTCCCGCTCGGCTCGACCGCGTCCCACGGAATCCACTTCGCTGACATCCTCGCCCGGGTCGCGATGATGTTCGGCGGAATCACGCCGGGCGACGCGGCCCGGCTCCTGGCCTACGCGGCCGAGCGACGGGCCCGCGCGATGGTGATCGCCTTCCCCGGCCTCTCGGACGAGGAGATTGCCTCGATCGACGCCCTCCGCCTGCTCGGGATCCCGATCCTGCACACGGGCGGCTATACGGGTGGAGAGTGGACCCCGACCGAGGGGAAGGACGCGGTCCGGGACGGCATGGACCTGCTCGGGATCAAGGTCACGGTCACGGCGATCCCGATCCCGATGGGCTGCTCGCCCGCCTTCGAGGGGAAGTCGATCCGCAAGGAGGAGATGTACGTCGAGTTCGGCGGCGGTCGCTCGCCGGCCTTCGAGCTCCTCCGGATGAAGGACCCCTCCGAGGTCGAGGACGGGAAGGTGACCGTGATCGGCCCCGAGATCGAGGACCTGCAGGAGGGCTCGGCCGTCCCCCTCGCGATCCTGATCGACGTCGCGGGCAAGAACTTCCGGAAGGACTACGAGCCCGTGCTTGAGCGGCGAATCCACAACTTCGTCAACTACGGCGAGGGCTCGTGGCACACGGCCCAGCGCGACCTGATCTGGGTCCGACTCTCGAAGGAGGCCGTGAAGAACGGCCTCCGGATCGAGCACCTGGGCAAGCTCCTCGCGGCGAAGTTCCGGATGGACTTCCCCGACCTCCTCGACGCGGTCCAGGTGACCCTCGTCACGGACCGGGCCGAGGTCGAGCGGCTGAAGGCCGAGGCCGAGGCCGTGTACGGCGAGCGCGACGACCGGATCCGCGGCATGCGCGACGACGATGTCGACACCTTCTACTCCTGCACCCTCTGCCAGACCTTCGCCCCCGACCACGTCTGCATCATCACCCCCGAGCGGCCCGCGCTCTGCGGCGCGATCTCCTGGCTCGACGGCCGGATCGCCCACGAGATCTCGCCGGCCGGCGCGAACCAGCCGGTCAAGAAGGAGGGGCTGATCGACCGGGACGGGGGCGAGTTCGAGGGGGTCAACCGGTTCCTGAAGAAGGCCTCGCACGGTGCGGTCGACCGGTGCCGGCTCTACTCGGTCGTCGAGTACCCGATGACCTGCTGCGGCTGCTTCGAGGCGATCGCGCTCGTCCTCCCCGAGGTGAACGGGATCATGGTCGTGAACCGCGAATACAAGGGGGAGACCCCCTCGGGCATGACCTTCTCGACCCTCGCCGGCACGATCGGCGGCGGGGCCCAGACCCCCGGGTTTGCCGGGATCTCGAAGGGCTACATCCTCTCGGACCGGTTCCTCCAGGCCGAGGGCGGGATCGAGCGGCTGGTCTGGCTGCCCTCGAACCTGAAGGAGGAGCTCGGCCCCCGGCTCCGGTCGAAGCTCGCCGAGAAGGGCAAGGCGGAGCTCTTCGATCGGATCGCGACCGAGCACGAGGCGACCACGATCGAGGAGCTGATGGCCTACCTCGACCAGGCGGGCCACCCGGCCCTGGCCATGAAGGAGCTCTTCTAGGGGTCGTCGCGATGGTGTACAGCGCACCCTCAGACTGGATCGGCGAGATCGGGCGGGTCCGCCTCGGTGCGACCCCGGCCGACGGCGGCACCCGGACGGTCTCGTACGAGATCGGTGGGAACGCCGGTCTTCCCTTTATCGAGCCGAACAGCGGGCTCACGCGGCCCCTGGTCGCCTATGAACTCTGCGACGACCCGGCACTCTGGCCCCCGCTCGTGCTCGATCGGCTCGGAGAGACGGTCGGAGACCTGGCGCTCTGGACGAGGACGGCCGGGACGGAGTTCGGCGCAGACCTCGTTCGTCTCTACCTGACCTCGACAAGGCGGCGCGGCTTCGACGACTACGACGCGGTCGGCGAGGCCGTCCGGACCACGCTCGGGGCCACCGGCCTGCCCCTGATTGTCGAGGGGCCGAACGAGCCCTCGATCGAGTCCGAGGTCTTCCGCCGCATCGGCGAGGCCGGCGAGGGCGAACGGCTCCTGCTCGGCACGGCCGAGGCCTCTCGGTACCGCTCGGTCGCCGCGGCCGCCCTCGCGTACCACCATGCCGTGATCGCCCAGTCTCCGATCGACGTGAACCTGGCCAAGCAGCTCAACATCCTGCTTCGCGAGATTGGCGTGCCCCAGGAGCAGATCGTGATCGATCCCTACACGGGCGCGCTCGGGTACGGCTTCGAGTACACCTACTCGGCCATGGAGCGGATCCGGTACGCGGCCCTCAAGGGGGACGCGGACCTCGCCATGCCCATGATCGCCGCGGCGACAGACTCCCTGACGATCAAGGAGGTCCGCGACGCTCCGCCGGGCGAGGCCCACCGGGCCGCCGTGGCCTGGGAGGTCACGACCGGCCTCGCCTCGGCCGTGGCCGGGGCCGCGATCGTCTGCGTCCGGCACCCCGACTCGGTCGCCCCCCTCCGTGCGGCGATCGCCGCGACCTGGGGGGTGGCCTGATGGCCCTCAAGGCCCTCGACATCTACAAGCTCCTGCCCAAGAAGAACTGCAAGGAGTGCGGCGTGCCGACCTGCCTGACCTTCGCGATGAAGCTCGCCTCCGGCAAGGCCGATATCGAGCTCTGCCCGTACCTCGATGAGAGCGCGAAGGCCGTGCTCGGCGCCTCGACGCGACCGCCAATCCGGCTCGTGAAGGTCGGTGTCGGCGAACGCTCGTTCCGGGTCGGCGACGAGTTCGTCTTCTACCGGCACGAGAAGACCTTCTACCACCAGCCCGGCATCCTCTTCCGGGTCTCGGACACCTGGGACGAGGCCACCATCGCGGGCGTAGTCCACGAGGTCCGCGACTACAAGCTGACCCGGGTCGGCCAGGACCTGGTCCTGGACGGGGTCGCGATCGCGAACGACTCGGGCGACCCGGCCGCCTTCGGCCGGGCGGTCGCGGTCGTCGAGGCGAACGGCCACCTGCCCGAGGTCCTGATCGCCGACGACCCGGCCGCGCTGGAGGCAGGCCTCGCCCTCTGCGGCACCTTCCGCCCGCTTCTCGCGGGCGCGACGGCCGAGAACGCCGAGGCGGCCTGCGCGCTCGCGAAGAAGCACGGGGCTCCGCTCGTGGTCCGGGCCCCCGGGCTTGAGGCCCTGAAAGACCTCGTCCAGCGCTGCACGGCCCTCGGCGTCACCGACCTGGTTCTCGACCTCGACCCGCCGGGGATGGCCGAGTTCGTGGAGCGCTCCTCGGCCGTTCGGCAGCTAGCGATCGCTCGGGCCGTGCCCGAGCTCGGGTATCCGGTCTACTACGACTGCTCGCGGGCGGGCGAGCTCGCGCCGGCCGCGCTCTCGCTCGGGATCCTGAAGTTCGGCTCGGTCCTCGTGGCCGGGCCGCTCTCGCGCCCCGAGACGATCGCCGCGCTGACCCTGCGCCAGAACGTCTACACGGACCCCCAGAAGCCGATCCAGATGACGCCGGGGCTCTACCGGATCGGGAACCCCGGGCCCGAGGCCCCGATCCTGATGACCGTGAACTTCTCGCTCACCTTCTTCACCCTCCAGGGCTACCTGGAGTCGACCCGGATCCCGTGCTACATGCTGATCGTCGACACCGAGGGGCAGTCGGTCCTGACCGCGGTCGCGGCCGGCAAGCTCTCCGAGTCCGTGGTCGCCGATGCGGTCGTGAAGTTCGAGATCGAGGCCGCGGTCTCGCACCGGACCCTGATCATCCCCGGGTACGCGGCCCCGCTCTCTGGGGCGATCGAGGACGCGACGCACTGGAAGGTCATGGTCGGGCCGCGCGACGCGGCCGACATCGGCGAGTTCCTCGAGACAGAGTGGAAGGGATAGATGCCGGTCGTCACCTTCCTCCCCAGCTACCGCAAGATCGAGGTGCCGCCGGGCACGACCCTCCTGGACGCGGCCCGCAAGGCCGGGCTCTCGATGAACGTGGTCTGCGGCGGCGTGGGCAAGTGCGGTAAGTGCCTGGTCTACGTCAAGGCCGGGAAGGCGAACTTCGACCGGCAGAAGTACGGCCGGTTCTTCACGCCGGCCGAGCTCGGGCGCGGGGCCTGCCTCGCCTGCACGACCACAGTCGCCTCGGACCTCGACGTGACCGTGCCCGAAGGCTCGCTGATCCAGGAGCAGAAGATCCTGATCGAGGGGCTCGACATGACGACCGCGTTCCGCCCCTCGGTCCTCAAGTACCACCTCACTCTCTCGGCCCCGACCCTCGAGGACCCGTCCCCGGACCTCAACCGGATCCTCGACACGATCCACCGGCAGCACGGCCCGCGCCCAGAGCAGATCTTCGCGCCCCTCGGCGTGCTCCGGCGGATCCCCGAGATCCTCCGCGCGGCCGACTGGGACGTCACGGCCACGGTCGGACTTCAGCCGCCGGGGAAGTACTGGCTCCTGAACCTCGAGGCCGGGGACACCTCGGACCGGCTCTACGGCGTCTCGATCGACCTCGGGACGACCACGGTCGTGGCCTACATCTGGGACCTGGTCTCGGGCAAGGTCGCCGGGATCGCATCGAACTACAACCGCCAGATCTCGTGCGGCGAGGACATCCTCTCGCGCGTCAACTTCGGGCGGAAGTCAGGCCTGCCCCGGCTCCAGACCCTCGCGGCCGAGTCGATCAACGCGGCGATCACGAGCGCGGCGAACACGGCCGGGATCGACCGCGACGACATCTACGAGGCGATGGTCGCGGGCAACACGGTCATGACTCACATGCTCCTCGGGATCGACCCGGCCTACATCATCTCGGAGCCGTACGTCCCCGTGGTCCGGCGCTCGATCAACACGGCCGCCTCGAACCTCGGCCTCTCGATCGCGCCGACGGCAGGCGTTTTCGCCTTCCCTGCGGTTTCGGACTTCATCGGCGGGGACATCGTCGCGGACGTCCTCGCCTGCGGCATGGGCGAACGGGACGAGATCTCGCTGATGATCGACATCGGCACGAACTTCGAGGTCGTGCTCGGCAACAACGAGTGGATGTTCTCGTGCGCGGGCGCCGCGGGCCCGGCTCTCGAGGGCGGCGAGGTCCTCTTCGGGATGCGCGCGAATCCCGGCGCGATCGAGCGGGTGACCGTCGACCCCGAGACCCTCGAGCCGACCTGGAAGACGATCAACGACATCAAGCCCAAGGGGATCTGCGGCTCGGGCCTGATCGACCTCCTCGCCGAGCTCCTGACCGCGTGCGTGATCGACCGGAACGGCCTGATCGACACCACGATCGACCACCCGCGGATCCGGAAGGGCGACTACTTCCCCGAGTACGTGGTCGCGTTCGCCGACGAGACCGGCGTGGGCAAGGACATCGTCTTCACCGAGAACGACATCAAGTCCCTGATCATGTCCAAGGCCTCGATCCTCGCGGCCTGCGCGGTCCTGATGAACATGGCCGGGATCACCTACCGGGACCTCGGCACGATCTACTTCTCGGGCGCGTTCGGGAACTACCTGAGCAAGCAGAACGCGATCACGATCGGCCTGATCCCCGAGGTCCCGCTCAGCCGGATCCGCAACATCGGGAACGGCGCCGTGATGGGCGCGAACATCGCCCTGATCAACCGGGACGAGCGCCGGACCCTCGATGTGATCGCGGACAACATCGCCTACATCGAGCTGAACGCCGAGCCCTCGTTCATGGAGGAGTACACCTCCTCCTCGTTCTTGCCGCACACGGACCTGGAGCTCTTCCCCGGCGTCTCGGCCCTGCTCACCAGCTGCCGGCTCCGGGCCCGGACGAACGGCATCCACCACACGGAGATCTGAGTCATGGCACAGTTTCTGACCCCCACGAACGGCTTCGCGACCGGCGTCGGCGGCCTGCCGCACACGGACCCGAAGCGCGCGGTCGACGACGTGCTCGCCGCGTTCCCCGAGGTCCCGTACGCCCCCGGCCTCCCGAACCGCGCTCCCACCGAACAGATCGTCTGGAACGACGCGGCGACCCTGCCCGGCCTCGAGGTGGTCGAGGGCCGGCTCGTGGTCGATCGCGAGGCCGACCATGCGGAGGCGCAGGAGCGGGTCTACCTCGACTTCGTCGAGGGGAACGCGGCCGGCTACGGCCCGGCCCCCGAGAACTACGCGGGCCTCCTCGAGCTGGTCTCACGCGACCTTTCGTCTGCGCTCCTGGTCAAGGCCCAGGTGACAGGCCCGGTCACGTTCGGGATGCAGGTCGTCGACCGCGAGAAGCGGCCGATCCTCTACGACGAGGCCTACGCCGACCTCCTGGCCAAGATGCTCGCCCTCCGGGCCCGGGCGGCCGAGGCGGCCCTCCGCGCGACCGGCGTCCCCGAGACCCTGGTCGTGCTGAACGAGCCGTACTGGGCGAGCCTCGGGTCGACCGTGGTCCCGGTCTCGGAGGAGACGGTCCGGCTCGCGTTCGAGGACATCGCCTCGCTCGTCGAGGGCGGGCTCGGGATCCACTGCTGCTCGAACACGGACTGGACCTTCGTGATGGACCTCGACCCGGCCGTGATCTCGCTCGACGCCCACGAGACCGCGACCGAGTTCCTGCTCTACGCCGCCGACGCGGCCGCGTACCTCGAGCGCGGCGGGATCGTCGCCTGGGGCGTGGTGCCGGCCGATGCCCGCCTCTTCGCCCTGGAGGACGAGGCCGCGCTCGTGGCCCGCATGGCCGCCGTCCGCGGGGCGATGGCCGAGTACGTCGACCCGGAGCTCCTCGTCCGGCAGTCGCTGATCACGCCGAGCTGCGGCATCCGGTTCGCGAACGACGAGGAGGCCGCCCGGATCCAGCAGGCGACGGCCGCAGTCGCCCGGGCCTGGCGGGAGGGAGCCTGATGGCGCCGGCGCCGTTCCGGATCGCCCTCTCGGGCAAGGGCGGCACGGGCAAGACCACGACGGCCGCGCTCCTGATCGACGCCTTCCGGAGGATGGGCGAGACCCCGATCCTCGCGGTCGACGCGGACCCGAACGCGAACCTCCACGAGGCCCTCGGCATGGAGGTGACTGAGTCTCTCGGCTCCATGCGCGAGGAGGCGTTCACGAAGGCGATCCCGCCGGGGATGTCGCGCCACGACTACGTCCGCCTCCGGTTCCGCCAGGTCCTGGTCGAGGGGACGGGCGTCGACCTGATCGCGATGGGCCGGCCCGAGGGGACGGGCTGCTACTGCTTCTCGAACGACCTCCTCTCCGAGTGCCTGGCCGGTCTCCAGGCCGAGTACCGGTTCATCGTGATCGACGCCGAGGCCGGCATGGAGCACATCGCCCGCGGCACGATCGGGGTGCCCGACCTCCTCCTGATCGTCTCGGACCCCGGGGCTCGCGGCATGCGGACCGCGACGCGGATCCGGGACATCGCCCTCTCGCTCGGGCTCGAGCGCGAGCGGATGGCCCTGGTCGTGAACCGGGTCCGGAACGGCGTGGCCGAGGTGGGTGGGGAGCCGGTCCCGGTGATCGCCGAGGTGCCGGCCGACCCGGCGATCGAGGCGGCCGACCTCGAGGGCCGGCCCATCACCGGGATCCCGGCCGACAGCCCGGCGCGGCTCGCGCTCTCGGCGCTCGCGGAGCAGATCCGCGAGCGTGCGGCGGCCCGCTGAGGTCCCCTTTCGCCAACGTTTATCTATCCCCGGGCAAGATGTAGTAAGGTCGCACTCGCCGTTGTGGCTTAGCGGTATAGCGGCTGATTCGTAATCAGCAGGTCGAGGGTTCGATTCCCTCCAACGGCTCTCAGGATAATAGTTCAAGTCCTCCAAGGCCCCATGGTCAGACATGGAGTCCGATCCACCTTTTTACCCAGGACAGTTCCGAACTCAGTAGTTCGCTAATTTTGTAACGGTTCAGATGGTGCTCTGATCGTTGATTTGAGGTCAGAATAGGAAGATCTCTATACTTCGCAGGCTGCCCCGTATGGTCTTACCAACCGAGGGCAGATCCTGCACTCATGAGAACTACGTTCAACCGCACGAATGCTGTGCTCTGGCTGTTGCTGCCCTTGACCGCCACGTGAGTATTCCGATTCAGGGTCCCTAACCCCGACAACGGTCTTCCGTACCCTTGTGGGTATGGCGGCGATGCAGCAGTCAGTCCATTCCATTGCGACGGTACTGACGAAGAGTCCGTGTGAAACCTCACTGCGGTACCATCTCCGGAAGATCCGAATGGATGACCTCGAACGTGTGAATACCGAGATCCTGGCGTATGCCCTCT
>SISS01000003.1 GCA_004332335.1 Methanoregulaceae archaeon UXB-2016
CTGGCGCAACACCGAGCCGACCCGTTTCTACATGACCGGGTTCTACCTCTCCAGCGGTGTCACCCTGAACAACTGCGTCGCCCTCAACAGCCGCAGCAACGGCTTCTGGGTCTGGCAGGGCGCCAAGGATGTGATTCTGAACGGGTGCACCGACGACGGATCGGACAAGTCGTTCCAGGTGCGCACCGGAACGAACCTGCGCTTCAATAACTGTGTCTCGAAGAACGCCCGGACTTATGTGCTCTACGCGTGGGGCTCGAGCGACGTGAAATTCGACAACTTCCGGATCGTCAACCCGAAGAAGTCGAGCGGTGCGGTCTCCCTCGGCCTCCGCGAGGACCACCCCAACGATCCGTGGCCCGTGAAGGGATGCACGTTCGACATCCTCCTGACCGGTGCCGACCCGGATACCCTGATCCGATACTATAACTGCCAGAACAATCAGGTGACCATCAACGGCGATAGCACCGGCCCCGAGCCGACGACCACGATCACGCCGTTCACCCCAGGGCCGACCGGGCAGCCGACGACGACCGGCATCCCGAGCGTCGGACCGACGCTCACCGCGGGCCCGCTCCCGGCCGGTGTCGGGAACGGTGTCATCCCGGGCGTGATCGAGGCCGAGGACTATGACGCCGGCGGCGAGGGCCTGGGCTATCACGACACGACCAGCGACAACGAGGGCGGCGCATACCGTCAGGACGGCGTGGACGTCGAGTACAACGACGGCGCAGGTAGCCACGTCATCGACTACACGCGTCCGAGCGAGTGGCTCCAGTACACGGTGAACGTCACCCAGACCGGGACTTACGACGCCTCGTTCAAGGTGGCGACCCCGAACACGGGCACTTCGCTCACGCTCAGCGTGGACGGAACGGCGGCGGCCACGGTCTCGGTCCCGAAGACCGGGGCATGGGACACCTACACCGAGGTCAAGAAGCAGGTCTCGCTCACCAAGGGCAAGCACGTCCTCCGGGTCGCCACGAACGGGTACCACAACATCTGCTGCATGAAGTTCGTGCTCTCCGGCGGGTCCGAACCCACGTCGACACCGACCGTGACTGCGACCGCGACAGTCACACCGACCGTGACCGCCACGACGGCCACGCCGGTGCCGACGGCGACAGCAACGGTCACCCCGACTCTCCCGCTGCCCCAGCAGCCCGGCGCCAACATTCCGGGCGTGATCGAGGCCGAGAACTACAACAGCGGCGGGGAGGGCGTGGCCTACCACGATACCACCGCGGCGAACGAGGGGAAGGCCTACCGCACCACCGAGGCTGTTGATATCGAGTATTCGACCGCCGAGAAGAGCCACGCCGTCGGCTGGGTCCGGCCGGGCGAGTGGATCAAGTACTCGGCGACCGTGGCCCAGGCCGGCGTCTACGACGTCTCGTTCCGGGTCTCGAGCAATCAGGCTTCCGGCTCGTTCAAGATGCAGGTCGACGACCGGGACGTCTGCACGGTCATGGTGCCGAATACGGGCAGTTACCTGAGCTACACCACGGTCGTGCAGCAGGTCTCGCTCCCGGCCGGCGTCCACACGATCCGGCTCTACCTCAACGGCTTCACGAACCTGAACTGGATGAAGTTCCAGTCGAACTCGGGCACGGCCCCGACCACCACGGCCACGGTGCCGCCGACGACCGTCGGCCCCACCTCCACCGCGACGGTGATGCCGACTTCGAGCATCGGTCTGCCGCCGCCCGTCCCCGTGGTATACGGGAGCGGCCGGGTTCCCGGCGTGATCGAGGCCGAGGACTACAACACCGGGGGAGACGGCGTGGCCTACTATGATACGACCCCGTCGAACTTCGGCGGCGTCTACAGAAACGAGAATGTGGACATCGAGTTGAACGAGCTCGAGAAGAGCCCGGTGGTCTGCTGGATCAGGCCGGGCGAGTGGCTGAAGTACACGGTGAACGCTGACCGGACCGGGTATTACGACGTGGTCTTCCGCGTGGCAAGCCCGCAGGCGAACACGCAGCTCCGCCTCCAGGTGGACGGCGTCACGGCCACGACCATCACGGTCCCGAACACCGGCGACTACGAGAAGTTCACCAACGTCACAAAGCAGGTGAAGATGAACTCGGGTCCGCACGTGCTCCGCCTCGTCTTCGGCGGATACCAGAACATCAACTACATGTCGTTCAAGTACGTCGGAACCAGCGCGTACCAGGGCCTCGAGCCGGTGGCGAACCAGACGACGCCGGTCCCCACCATCACCTCTCTGCCGACCGTGACCGCGACCCCGATCGCCACGGTTACTCCGCAGACGACGACGCCGAAGGCGACGGTCGTGCCGACGGTCTCTCCGACAAAGACCCCTGCGGGGGTCGTGACTCCTGTGTCCACGCCCACGGCGACGACCGTTGCGACGATCGCACTGCCGGCCCCCACAGTCGCAGCGAGAGCAGCAAATACCACTGCTCCGCGGTAACACCCTTTTTTCCTTCCTCACGGGCCCTGGGGGTGCCTGAGGGCTCTCTTAGACGAGTCGACGCCTTCGAGACGTATCCCTGAACGGGATACGGCATGGAGGGCGGCTTCGCTTCAGGAAAAAGAATGAAGAGAAAAAAAAGAATTCAGGCTCTCAGGACGACCTGAAAGGTGACCGAGTCCGCCCCAAAGAACTGTCGTGTAAACTCTGCTGCCTCTTCGGGCTCATACTCCTTGCAACTGAAGATGTCGATATATGCCGCATTCATCTCGTTTGCAAAGTGCCCTGAGATGAGCGAGGTCTCGATCAGCTGCGTCATGGAGTACCCTGCCACGCGGTCGTTCGGTCCGAAGTGGATGACCTGTGGTTCGCCAAAACGTTTCATCCGGATCAGGTCACAGACCTCGATCACGTACTGCCGAATCTTCTCGGCATCGCGGATCGCCATTGGATCGCATCCCTTAAGGTCGATGCAGGTGCAGAGCCCCCACGCATCCCTCTCTCGGAAGTCCCGGACGATTGCGCTCTCTCCATTCTTCTCCGCCATCTAGCAGCCTCCGTTGTTCATCGCTCGTTATTGATGAGTCTGTACAAGTTTTTGACGAGCAGAATTAAACTTTTCCAATCAGCTAATCGGCCGTTTCTAATCGCTGTTCACAGCAGAGTGCGTTCAATCCTCAGGGAGAGTCGGATACAAACCAGCGCGGATCTGCAAAGGTCCTAGCAGGAGCGAAACGCGGTTCGGCAGATGCCGCATCACCCGCAGATCCCCCAATTTTTCGGGGCGGATATCGCGCGGCGCTCGGCAGAAATGCGACGGGGAGAAAGGAATAAGAACTCGAAATTCAGGCATGAGGGTATCATATTTTTTTTATTTTTTAACTTTTAGGAAAATCAATAATATTTTGTTACCTCTCCTGTTGGTCGAGTTCCGAAGAAAAGCATGATTCTACGTTGTTTTGGAAAACAAATGGAAAATTATTAATAAGGCCACAAAGGATTTTTACTTTGACCTAACAGCGGCAGTTTAATACGTTGCTGGTATAGGTGCATGATTCAGAGGTGTATCGATAAATGGCATTTCATCCACCAGTAGCAATTGTTGCGAAGGCAGGCGACGCCGGCAAGTACAAGACCGGTCTGCCCGCATGGAACATGGTTCTCCGCGGCTTTCTGTCCGGAGCGTTCATCGCGATGGGTGCGGGTCTCGCAACCGTCTGCAGCACAGGCATCGTGGCCGGCGCGGCCGCGACCAATGCCGGGTTCGTCAACGCGGGCTTCGCATCCCCCGGTATCGCTCAGCTCATTATGGGCGCTGTCTTCCCTGTCGGGCTGATCATCACGATCCTGACCGGTGCTGAGCTCTTCACCGGCGACGCGATGCTCGCGCCCCTGGCAGCCTTCATCCACAAGATCTCATGGGCCAGCGTTCTGAACCTCTGGCTCTGGGTCTACGTCGGGAACCTGATCGGCTCGCTCTTCTACGCGTACCTCATGACCTTCGGTCCCCTGACGTCGGTCGACGCGGCCGGTGCGATCACGGCGACCGCCTTCGGAAACCGGGCCGTCCAGATCGGGATGGCGAAGATCAGCTACTTCGGCGTCGCCGGGCTCTGGTCCGCCTTCCTGAAGGGCATCGCCTGTAACTGGCTCGTCAACCTCGCCGTCCTGCTCGGGATATGCGCCGACGACCTGATCGGCAAGTTCTTCGGAATCTGGTTCCCGATCATGGCCTTCGTCTCGTCCGGGTTCGAGCACTCGGTCGCGAACATGTACTTCATTCCCGCCGGGATCATGAGCAAGGCCTACCTGACGCCGGCACAGGTCGAAGTGTTCGGTGCCGCGAAGCTGGAGACCTTGAACTGGGTCACCATGTGGACGCAGAACATCATCCCCGTCACGATCGGCAACATCATCGGCGGGCTCATCTTCGTGAGCATCCTCTACTGGGTCGCCTTCAGGAAGGAGATCCAGGCACTTAAGTAACCCCAGCAACTCCACATGAAGATAGGCAATACCAGGGTGAGATTCTCGATCCTTGCGATCGGGGTCTTCCTCATCCTCACCTTTATTCTCATTTACACGTACTACGTCACCGGGGACCGGTCCCTGCTGATCATCGGAGCCCCCACGCTCATACTGATCCTGGTGATCCCCGTGGTGCTCAACTACATGAGCCAGCACCAGTATGCGTCGATCATCCCGATGTACGAACGGGACGCGAAACCCGTCCGCGTGAATCAGGTCAATCTCTCGATGGTCGGGTCTCCGGTTCGGATCGAGGGGATCGTCGAGCGGGTCTACTTCCAGCTTCTCAACCGGCCGCAGTACCTGATCGGCGACCGGACGGGCGAGATCTCGGTCAAGATGTTCACGTCCCCGAATGAGGACGTGGAGAAGGGAGACCGGGTCGAGGTGCTCGGCCAGGTAATCAAGCGGTACGTCGCCACGGGCGATGCCGTGATCAACGCGGTCTCGATCCGCAAGCTCGGGCCTGTCAAGAACGAGACGGCCGAACTGTCCACGCCCCAGAAGAAGGGTCGACGACACTGAGCCCTGGCGGACCACGGCCTCAACGCCGCCGTCACATTCTCTCTTTTTTTTCTTTCCCGGTCTATTCTGCCCATGATTCGGCCTTCTTTTCGATGAAAAGAACTTTATCCGGACACGGATACACGTATGTGAATGGCACGGAAGGCCGGGAAGAAGAGTGCGGCGGAGGAGGCCCCCATGAAGCTCTTCTACATCTTTTATAACAAGGAGCGATGGAACAACTGGCTCCAGACCCTCTCGGAGGCCGACTTTGAAGGAGACGGCAGCGGCGAGGACGTTCCCGAGGGAGTCGCGATGCTCTACTCCTTCTCCGAGGACATCACCCTCTCGGTCCTGAAGATCGTCCGTCTCTGGCAGAACGAGCGCTTCTCGGCCGAGGAGGCCCTGCAGAAGATCGAGGACGTCGAGGCGATCGTGATCTCCGAGCTCCCGGACGGCCCCCTGGTCGAGGTGGTCGGACCGGTCCAGGAGACCCTGCTGGTCCTCTTTGCCGCCTGTCGCCGGTTCATCGCCGGAGATTATGAGAAGGATGTCAAGGCGCTGGTCAAGCGCGGACGGGCCCTGGCCGCGGAGGGAGCGGACGAGACCCTGGTGGTCGCCGCCGAGATCGGCGCCGCGGTGATCGGCGGAGCCGCGTGCTGCGCCAAGTTTGTCAAGGACGACATCGAGGACCCGAGCCTCTTCGACGACTGGCTCGTCGAGATCGAGACCATGGGCGAGGCGATGAAGTCGCTCAAGAACTTCGACGAGGAGCCCGGCGAGGGCTCGTGATCGCCAGCAAGGCCCGGCTCCGCTCCAGCCGGCGCCTCGAACGGATCGCCGGTTTCCGGCTTCCCGACAGGGCCTTCCACGGGGTCGTGCTCGACACCCTCACGTCGCGTCTGGACTTCGACCGGCTCGACCCGACCACCCGGGAGCAGCTCCTCGAGTTCGTCGCCGACTTTCTCCGCTGCGACTGCAAGAAGTCGCCGCAGTGTGGATGCCCCGAGCGGCGGTTTGCAGCGACCGTCCTGGAACTCCGCGAGGCCGGTCTCGACCACCGTCAGATCAGCGCTCACCTCGCCGATATCTACGGCATCGAACTCTTCCCGGCCGACATCCTCTCGTACCTCGAAGACTCGGTCCACGTGCTCGAGGCGATCGAGAAGGTCGCCGCGCTTCAGGACCGCACCGCCGTCGCGGCCGGGGCACGCACGCATATCGCAGCGCTCGAACGCTGAGTCGCCTTTCTGCCGAAAGAGGTCGTATCGCCCATGGTGGTGCTGAGGCGGCCCCTCCTCCTCCCCTCGATACATTTTATATATCTCATGCCTACCTGTTTGGGATGAAGGTCGTGGTTACCGGCGGAGCAGGGTTTATCGGCTCCAATCTCGCTGAGGAACTCTCAAACCGATACGAGGTGACCGTCCTGGACGATTTGGCCACCGGCCGGGAGTCCAATCTCTCGAACCTGGACGTGGACTGGGTCCGGGGCTCCATCCTCGACACCGAACTGCTGGCGGAGACCTTCCGGGGCGTTCACTTCGTCTTCCACGAGGCCGCCCTACCCTCGGTCCAGCGATCGGTCGAGGACCCGGCCCGGTCGAACCTGGTGAATGTGGACGGGACCCTGAACGTGCTGATCGCTGCGCGGGATGCGGGCGTGAAGAAACTGGTCTTCGCGTCCTCCTCGTCCGTGTACGGGGACACCCCGACCCTGCCCAAGGTCGAGACGATGACCCCCGACCCGATGTCGCCGTATGCGGTCACCAAGCTCACGGCAGAGCACTACCTCCGCGTCTTCAACTCGCTCTATGGCCTCCCGACGGTCGCACTCCGGTACTTCAACGTCTTTGGCCCGCGGCAGGACCCGAAGTCACAGTACGCGGCGGTCATCCCGAACTTCATCGCCCGGATCCTGGCCGGAGAACCGCCCGTGATCAACGGCGACGGCCGGCAGACCCGGGACTTCACCTTTGTCAGGGACGTGGTCCAGGCCAACATCCGTGCGGCCGAGTCCGATGCGACCGGCGTCTTCAACATCGCCTGCCAGAAGCGGATCGACCTGATCGCCCTCGCCGACACGATCATGGACCTGGTCGGCACGAAGGTAGAACCGGTCTTCAACGAGGCACGTTCGGGCGACGTGCGCGACTCGCTCGCCGACATCACCCGGGCGCGTGCCGCCTTCGGCTTCGCCCCCGCCTATACACTCGAACAGGGCCTTTCAGAGACGATACAATGGTTTGCCAGTCAGTGACCGATCGAACGGTCTGCGTGGTCGGGCTCGGCTACGTCGGCTATCCGCTTGCAGAGGCCTTCTCGTCCCACCTCAGGACGATCGGCTATGATATCGACACGGGGAAACTCGACCGGGTCCGGTCGACCCCCGGGAATCGGATCGAGGCGACGAACGACGCCGCCCGGATCGGAGAGGCGGACGTGGTGATCATCGCGGTTCCCACGCCCGTGACCCGGGCGAAGGACCCGGACCTCGGCCCGGTCCGTTCGGCCGCCGAGACGATCGGAGCGAACCTGAAGAGGGGCGCGATCGTCGTGCTCGAGTCGACGGTCTACCCCGGCGTGACCGAGGAGATCATGCTCCCGATCCTCGAGGAGCGCTCCGGTCTCGTCTGCGGCACGGACTTCTTTGTCGGGTACTCCCCCGAGCGGATCAACCCCGGCGACGACGAACATGTCCTCGCCCGGATCGTGAAGATCGTCGCCGGCATGGACGGGGAGACGACCGACCTCCTCGCCGAGCTCTACGGCCTGGTCACGAATGTCCACCGCGCGAAGTCGATCAAGACGGCTGAGGCCGCGAAGGTGATCGAGAACATCCAGCGCGACCTGAACATCGCGCTGATGAACGAGCTCTCCCTGATCTTCGCCCGGATGGACCTCGATACCCAGGCGGTCCTCGAGGCGGCCGGGACCAAGTGGAACTTCCACCCCTACCGCCCCGGGCTCGTGGGCGGCCACTGCATCCCGGTCGACCCGTACTACCTCGTGTACCGGGCCGAGGAGCTCGGCTATCACCCCCAGGTGATCCTCGCCGGGCGCGCGATCAACGACTACATGCCCAAGCATGTGGCTGAGCTCGCGATCAAGGGGATGAACGACGCGGGCAAGGTGATCCGCGGGTCGAAGGTCGTGATCCTCGGCCTGACCTACAAGGAGAACGTGCCCGACACGCGCGAGAGCCCGTCGCACGAGATGATCCACGAGCTCAGGGAGTTCCACGCCGAGGTCTACGGCTACGACCCCCTCCTCACGGAGGAGGAGATCTCCCGGTTCAACGTCCAGCCGCTCACCGACCTCGAGAAGATCGAGGCCGACTGCATCATCATCAACGTGCCCCACGACCAGTTCCGCGGGCTCACGCTCGAGGACGCACGGCGGATCAGCAAGGGCACGCCTGTGATCGTCGACGTCAAGGGTGTCCACAGCCGCTGGAAGGACCAGGACCCCTCCATCTACTACAGGAAACTCTGACGACCATGACCGAGGTGCGCGCCCGCACCGCAGGGCCGGAGGGCTGATGCTCTCGCCTGCGGCCAAGAAGCGGCTCTTCTCCCTTCTTGCCTCCGGCCTCCGGTTTTTCGGCGGCCTCTTCTACGATCGGCGATACCTGGTCGGGGCCTACTTCGACGACTCGTTCATCGGCTGGAAGTGGGTCGTCCGGGGGATATTGTTTCAGAAGATACTGAAGTTCAACCGGAACATCCCCTGGCCCGTCTCGCCCCTGAACGTCGTCTCGATCGGCCGGAACCTGAAGTTCCACCCCGACGACATCAACATGTTCAACGAGATGACGGGCAAGTACTTCCAGAACTTTGCCGCCCCGATCCGGATCGGGAAGGGGACCTGGATCGCATCGAACGTCGGGATCATCACGGCGAATCACGACCCGAACGACCTGACCCGGCACCTGCCCGGCGCGGAGGTCGTGATCGGCGAGTCCTGCTGGATCGGGATGAACTCGGTCATCCTCCCCGGCGTCCGGCTCGGCCCGCACACGGTCGTCGGCGCCGGCTCGGTCGTCACCCACTCGTTCCCCGAGGGCCATTGCGTGCTCGCCGGGAACCCGGCACGGCTCCTCCGGAGGCTCGACGAGCCCGGTCAGGCGGAGGTCGGGGTCGCGCCGAAGTAACCCATGCCTCGCGGAAAGAGCGTGGTCTGATTCAGGGCGCGCGTGTTCTGGGGACTCGTCACGACGAGCGACGGGACCGTGACGCCGAACTCGTGGGAGGGGAACCAGTACGACCCCTCGCCATAGTCCATCGAGGCCTTCTCGACCAGGAGCTCGGCCCGATCGAGGCTGAGCGAGACGACCTTCGCCTCCTCGAAGTTCAGGACACGCCGTACCTTCTGGTGGAGGTCGCCTCGACCGAAGATCGCGACGAGCGGCCGAATCCCCGCGTCGATCCGGTAGTCGACCGCGATATGCGCCTCCTCTCCCGAGAGCGTGATCGTGACCTGGTCGATCGAGAGATAACTGTAGCGGTTTGCATCGGCCGCGGCCGCTCCCCCGACAAGGGCCAGAAGGAGAAGCGAACAGAGGAGGACTGATCGCATCATCACATACGTCGTCGACTGCGGGATAAAGGCCTTCCCCTCGGGGTACGCGGGATATTTATCCATCCTCCTCCCACCTCTCATCGCTCTCCCAGGGGTCGGACCGCCGGCAGAGAGGCCGACGAACAGGACGGACGCTGCATGAAGCTCGCTGCAAAGATACTGGACATCGCGGACCGCGGTGTCCTTCTCAACCAGGTCGACGCACGGAACATCGGGGTGGTCGAGGGAGACCGGCTGCAGGTGATGAACCACGCCAACGCCCGCACGGTCTCGGCCCACATCGACACGACCCGGACCATGATCGAGGAGGGCACGGTCGGGATCTACGGCCTGACGAACCGGGCGCTCTCGGTGGTCGAGGGGGCTGAGGTCGAGGTCTGGCAGGCGGCCAAGCCGGCCTCGCTCGAGTTCATCAAGAAGAAGATGAACAATCTGCGCCTGACCCGCGACGAGACCCGGACCATCGTCAACGACATCGTCAACGACAACCTCTCCCTGCCCGAGCTCTCGGCCTACGTGACCGCGAACTACATCAACGGCATGGACATGGACGAGGTGGAGCACCTGACCCTCGCCATGGTCGAGACCGGGAGCCAGCTGAAGTTCTCGAACCGGCCGATCGTGGACAAGCACTCGATCGGGGGCGTGCCCGGGAACAAGATCTCGCTCCTGGTCGTCCCGATCATCGCGGCCTCGGGGCTGAAGATCCCCAAGACCTCGTCGCGTGCGATCACGGGCGCGGCCGGGACCGCGGACCTGATGGAGGTCTTAGCGCCGGTCGAGTTCTCGGCCGAGGAGGTCCAGACCATGACCGAGAAGGTCGGCGGCGTGATCGTCTGGGGCGGAGCGACCAACATCGCGCCGGCGGACGACCGGATCATCGTGGTGGAGTACCCGTTCAAGATCGACGCCCGCGGACAGATGCTCGCGTCGGTCATGGCCAAGAAGTTCGCCGTGGGAGCGAACCTGGTCGTGATCGACATACCGGTCGGCCGGACCACGAAGATCGCCGACGTCGCCGAGGGGCGCAAGCTCGCCCGCGAGTTCATCGACCTCGGCGAACGGCTGAAGATGCGCGTCGAGTGCGCGATCACCTACGGGGATGCCCCGGTTGGGCACACCATCGGCCCGGCCCTCGAGGTGCAGGAGGCGCTCGCCGTCCTCGAGGGAGCGGCCGAACCGCAGTCCCTGATCCAGAAGTCGCTCTCGCTCGCCGGCATCGCCTTCGAGATGGCCGGCAAGGCCCCGCGGGGCCAGGGGTACCAGATGGCCGAGGAGCTCCTCCGTTCGGGAAAGGCGCTCGAGAAGTTCCGGCAGATCATCGAGGTCCAGGGCGGCGATCCGACCGTGACCGCGGCCTCGATCCAGCTCGGCGCCCATACCCACATGGTCAACGCACCTGACTCGGGGTACGTGGTCGAACTGAACAACCACTCGCTCGTCTCGCTCGCCCGGCTGGCCGGGGCCCCGCAGGACCACGGTGCCGGGATCCTCCTCCATGCCAAACCCGGCGAGCGGGTGGACAAGGGGCAACCGATCTTCACGATCTATGCCGACCGTGGCTGGCGACTGAAGCTCGCCATCGAGGAGGGGCGCCGCCTGATGCCTGTCCTCGTGGAGGGGATGCTGCTCGACCGGGTTCCGACCGAGTATCGCCTCTGATCGGCCGTGTGCTTAATGTTAGCACGGGGCAAATATCATCTCGGGAGAATGCGGAGGAGAGGGGCTCTCCCTCCGCGACCGGGATATGTACTGGGACGAGAGGCATGAGACGATCCGGCCGGCCGAGCTCGAGGCGCTCCAGCTCCGGCGGCTGCGCGAGACGATAGAGCGGATCCAGAACGTCCCGTTCTACCGTGACCTGCTTGCGCGCGAGGGTGTTCGGCCCGACGATATCAGGACGCTCGACGACCTGCACCGGCTACCCTTCACGCGGAAACAGAACCTCCGGGAAGGGTATCCGTTCGGGTTCTTCGCAGTGCCGCGTAAGGAAGTGGTCAGGATCCACACGACCTCGGGCACGACCGGGAAGCCGACCGTGGTCGGGTATACCCGCGGGGACCTCGACCGCTGGGCCGACCTGATCGCCCGGGCCATGACCATGATCGGGCTCTCGGCCGACGACGTCTTTCAGAACTCGGTCAACTACGGGATGTTCACGGGCGGCCTGGGGTTCCACTACGGGGCCGAGCGGATCGGCATGACCACGATCCCCGCCGGCACGGGGAATACCCGGCGGCAGATCGAGATGATCGAGGACTTCGGCGTCACGGCCCTCCACTGCACGCCCTCGTACGCGATGCATCTGGCCGAGGTGGCCGAGGAGATGGGCGCCGGGCTCGAGTCGCTCACGACCGGGATGTTCGGAGCCGAGCCCTGGTCGGACGCGACCCGGCGCGCGCTCCAGGACCGGCTCGGCATCACGGCCTTCGACAGTTACGGCCTCTCCGAGCTCTTCGGCCCCGGGGTCGCGTTCGAGTGTCCCGAACAGAACGGCCTCCATATCTGGCACGACAGTTATATCGTCGAGATCATCGACCCCGCGACCGGCGAGTCCTGCGGGCCGGGCGAACGCGGCGAGCTCGTCGTGACCCCGCTCATCAAGGAGGCCATGCCGCTCCTCCGGTACCGCACGGGCGACATCACGATGCTCCTCGAGGACGACTGCCCCTGCGGCCGGACGCAGCGGATCGCCCGGTTCTCGGGCCGTGTGGACGACATGCTGATCATCCGCGGGATCAATGTCTTCCCCAGCCAGATCGAACATATTCTGATGGCCCTGCCCGAGGTCGGCGACCAGTTCATGGTCTATGTCGACCGGAACGAGCACCACCTCGACGAGATGACGATCCACGTTGAGGTGAAGCGGCAGTACTTCTCGGGCGAGCTCACGGACCTCGCACGGATCCAGCAGAAGATCGTGCGGGCCCTCCGCGACACGCTCGAGCTCCGGACCGCCGTCCAGCTCGTGGAGCCGGGGAGCCTGCCGCGGTTCGAGGGGAAGGCCAGGCGGGTCGTCGACCGGAGATCCACCGTATGAGTCACTGGAACCCACGCTTCGAGGAGATGCCGGCGGCCGAGCTCGACCGGCTCCAGTACCGCCTTGCCAAGACCCTCGTCTACCGGCTCTACGCCTTCTCGCCCTTCTACCACGCCCGCATGCGCGAGGCGGGCGTCCACCCCGACGACGTCCGCTCGCTCGAGGACGTCCGGAAGCTCCCGTTCATGTACAAAGCGGACCTCCGGGACAACTATCCGGATCGGCTCTTCACCGTGCCGCACGAGGAGCTGGTCCGCTACCATGTCTCCTCCGGCACGACCGGGAAGCCGACCGTGGTCGGATACACCCAGAAGGACATCGAGCTCTGGACCGAATCCCTCGCCCGGGCCCTGACCTCGATCGGGCTCTCGCGCGGCGACGTGATCCAGGTCAGCTACGGCTACGGCCTCTTCACAGGCGGGCTCGGGCTCCACTACGGGGCCGAGCGGATCGGGGCGACCGTGCTTCCGACCTCGGTCGGGAACACCGAGCGGCAGATCGAGCTGATGCAGGACCTCGGCGCCACCGCGATCTCGTGCACCCCCTCGTACCTGCTCCACATCGGCGAGGTGGCCGAGAAGATGGGGATCAACCTCGGACGCGACACCTCGCTTCGGACGGGGATCCTTGGGGCCGAGCCCTGGTCCGAGGAGATGCGGCGCCACATCCAGGAGTGGCTCGGGATCCGGGCCTACGATATCTACGGCACGAGCGAGCTCTCGGGCCCGATGTTCACCGAGTGCGCCGAGCAGCACGGCATCCACATCTGGCGGGACCTCGCCCTGATCGAGGTGATCGACCCCGAGACCGGCGAGTCCCTCCAGCCCGGCGAGCGCGGGGAGCTCGTCATCACCATGCTGCAGAAGGAGGCGCTCCCGATCTGCCGGTACCGGATCGGCGACCTCAGCTCGATCCTGGCCGACGACTGCGCCTGCGGCCGGGCTCACCCGCGAATCGAACGGATCACGGGCCGGGTCGACGACATGCTGATCATCCGCGGGATCAATGTCTTCCCGAGCCAGATCGAGCACGTCCTCCTCGGGCTCCCCGAGGTGGGCGAGCACTTCCAGATCGTGGTCGACCGGCAGGGCACGCTCGATGACATGCTCGTCCGGGTCGAGGTCCGAAAAGAGGCGTTCTCGGACAAGATCGCGGACCTGATGGCGATCCAGAAACGGGTCGCCGACCGGCTGAAGAGTGTGCTGAACGTCGCGGTCAGGGTCGAGCTCGTCGAGCCCGGGTCCCTGCCGCGCTTTGAGGGTAAATCCAAACGTGTGATCGACAGGAGGGTGCTCTGATGGCAGCAAACGAGTTCATCATCCGGCAGATCTCGGTCTTCTCCGAGAACCGCCCCGGCCGCCTGGCCGCGATCGCCCACGCGCTCGAGGAGGAGCGCGTCAACATCTTTGCGTTCTCGATCGCCGAGGCGAGCGGCTTCGGCGTGGTCCGGGCGCTCGTGGACCAGCCGGACCGGGCGCACGCCCGGCTCACGCAGGACGGGTTCAACGTCGCGTTCACGGACGTGATCGCGGTCCGGATGCGGGACGAGCCGGGCGGCCTCTACGAGGTCGCTCGCCTGCTCGGCGAGGCCGGGATCAACATCGAGTACAGCTATGCCTACAGCGGGCCCGCCGGGGCCGTGCTGATTCTCCGCGTGGACCGGCCCGAAGAGGCGATCGCGAAGATCCGGGGGGCAGGAAAGGAGCTGATCTCCTCGGCGGCCTTCACCTAGGCCCGCCGCTTCTCCCATTTTAAGAGCTCCGAGACCGAGGCCAGCGTGCCCCCGCGATGGAGCTCCTCCCGGATCCGCTCCTCGGTCTTCCGGACCTCGACCGCGCGCCGGGCGACCTCGTAGGCCCGCTCGCGCGGCACCACGACCACGCCGCTCTCGTCGCCCACGATCCAGTCGCCGGGCCGGACCGCCTGGCCTGCGCACCGGATCTCGGCGTTGATCTCGCCGAAGCCCTTCGGCTCGCCTGCGTTCGGACAGGTCCCGCGGGAGAAGAGGGGAAAGCCCATGCGCCGGATATCGTCGACGTCCCGGACCGCTCCGTCGATCACGACGCCGGCGACGCCCCGGTTTCGGGCCGAGATGGTCGCGAGCTCGCCCCAGGGGGCCACGTGTGTCCCGCCGTCGTTGTTGATCACGAGCACGTCCCCGGGCCGCGCCCGGTCGATCGCCTCGACCGGCTTGGCCCAGTCGCCGGCAAAGGTCTGGACTGTCACGGCCGGGCCGGCCATCCGGATGCCGGGCGAGAGCGGGACCACCCCGATCATCGCCCCCTGCCGGTGCATGGCATCGGTCACATGCGGAGCCGAGACCGTGGCAAAGAGGGCCCGGGTCTCCTCCTCGATCGAGCGGACCTTCCGTTCGGGCCGTGTTCCGGAGGCGAGCGCGGCCACGATCTGGCGCGTCGAGGCCTCCACATCGGCCGACCGGACGATGGTACCGCCCACGATCACCACCGCGGCCCCGCGGTCGACAGCCTCTGCGGCCGTCGCGGCGTCGAGTCCGCCCGCGACCGCGAGGGGGACCATGACCTCGCCTGCGAGCCGTTCGATCAGCTCGACCGAGGAGCGGCCGATCATCTGCTGGTCGATCCCGACGTGCGCGTTCAGGATGTCCACGCCGAGGTCGACCAGGCGCTTGGCCCGCGCGACCGGGTCGTCGACGTTGATCAGGTCGGCCATGATCCGGACGCCGTAGAGGCGTGCGGCCCGGACCGACTCCTCGATCACCGTGTCGTCAGCGTCGGCGAGGACGCAGACGATCGTCGCGCCGGCCTTCGCGGCCATCTCGACCTCGATCGTGCCCGTGTCCGCGACCTTCATGTCCGCCACGATTTCGCGGCCGGGGAAGCGCTCCGCGAGGGCGCGGACTGCGGCCATCCCTTCGCTCTTGATCAGCGGCGTGCCGACCTCGAGCCAGTCGGCGCCGCCGGCGACCGCTTCGTCCGCGATGGCAAGGGCCCGCGGGAGTTCGAGAAGGTCGAGCGCGACCTGGAGGACTGGCGTACTCATACCGGTAGGGATGCGCACCCGGTTCCGATTAAGATTTCTCAATCCCGCCTACGAATCACATGGTATTCTGTTCCGTGTCGGCAGAGTGCGGCCGTCTCTCGCTCCCCGTGTGGTTGGCTCCGGTCTGCCTCCGGACAGTCAGAAAATTTCCGCTCCCGACGATGCGGTCTCACGATCCGGCCCTCTCTGCGAAGGAGGCAGACGCCGGCGTCGACCTCCAGTCACGGCCTCTTCCCGGTCGTCTCTATCATCGGCGGCGTGAAGACCAGCACATTCAACGGGCCGAAAGTGCCGGGTATGGGGACTGGACGAGGACGGAGCCCTGTCTTCGAAGCGATCCTGTTGAGCTCCATCCTGGATCTCCCTGCTCATATCCATGGTGAGATCGGGACCGTCACGCATCTGCCCGCGATGCAGGGGGAACTGCGATGGCGGCGAACGATATTGTGCCGCCCCCGTTACGGCAGGGGAACACGAACTCCGGGATTGACGACGGCAGAAATAGAAATCCTAAAACAATTATAATAATGAAAACGTTTATATTCGATCTCCTGTCATGTAGGGACATGGATTCAAAGAAATTGATCACAGTGCTGCTTCTGTGTTCTCTCTGCGTATCGGTTGCATACGGGCAGACCATGACTAAGACAGTCACGGCAGGCGGAACGACGAGCAACCAGACCATCGTCCAGATCGCCCAGGCCAACCCGAACTTCTCGACGCTGGTGACGGCGCTGCAGGCGGCCGGACTTGTGGAGACCCTGAGCGGTGCGGGTCCGTATACGGTCTTTGCACCGACCAACGCAGCCTTCGACGCACTGCCTCCCGGGACGCTGAACTCATTGCTCGCGAACCGTACCGCCCTTATAAGCGTCCTGACCTACCACGTCTCGCCCGGGAACTACCTGGCCACCGACGTAGCCTCCATGTCCTCGCTCCCGACCGTGCAGGGCCAGCCTCTTGCGGTGACCGTGCCCCCGGGCGGAGGCGTACGGGTCGACGGGGCGAATATCATCCAGACCGATATTCGGGCGAGCAACGGCGTGATCCACGTGATCGACGCGGTGATGATTCCGCCCACCGGGACTGCGACGCCTACTGCCACACCGATTGCGACCCTTACTGCGACGCGTACCGCAACGCCCAGCCCGACACGGGCAGGTTTCGACGCGGTCCTGGTCTCGGTCTGTGCGCTCGCCGGGCTCGCGCTGCTGATCGGCGTGCGCAGACGGTTCTAACCCCTCCTTTTTCGGAGTACGGCGGGTCCCTCCCACTGGACGACCGGATCCGGGCTCCATCCGCGACGACCCCGCGGGGCATGGTTTGCCCGGCCCGGGAAGCCGGAGGACCGGCGTACCCGGTTTAACCGGGATCTTTCGAAGATCCGGCCGAATCTATAAGTAGTATCCTCCCGGACGGTTCTGGAAGAATGGATATCCTACCCGTGGTCCTGATCGTATTCGGCCTCGTCCTCTTCGAGACGATCAGCAGCATCGACAACGCGATCATCAACGCCGAGGTCCTCTCGACCATGGGAGCCCGGGCGCGGCGCTGGTTCCTGGTCTACGGGCTCTTCTTCGCGGTCTTCGTGGTCCGCGGCGTGCTGCCCTGGCTGATCGTCTGGATCGCGACGCCCGGCCTCGGCCCCATCGAGGCGCTCACCGCGACCTTCTCGAATGACCCGCGGGTGCTCGAAGCGATTGAGGAGTCCGCTCCGATCCTGCTCGCAGGCGGCGGTACCTTCCTGGTCTTCCTCTTCCTGCACTGGCTCTTCGTGGAGCCGAAGCACTTCGGCCTCCGTGGAGAGCGGTTCATCCTCAGGAAGGGGGTCTGGTTCTACGCGGTTGCGTCGGTCTCCCTGCTCGTGATCGTCTGGCTCACGATGAATCGCGACCCCCTGATGGCCTTCGGCGCGGTCGTCGGCTCGACCGCGTTCTTCATCGTCTCCGGCTTCCGGA
Source organism: Methanoregulaceae archaeon UXB-2016 (assembly GCA_004332335.1). Lineage (GTDB taxonomy): Archaea > Halobacteriota > Methanomicrobia > Methanomicrobiales > Methanospirillaceae > UBA288. The sequence goes on from SISS01000003.1 coordinate 17,573, forward strand.
TGAACGCCGAGGCGGCCGAGAAGCAGCTCACCAGCGGCTCGATGTCGGACTGGTCCAAGATCTTCTACCTCGAGATCATCGACGCGACCTTCTCGATCGACGGTGTGATCGGTGCGTTCGCGTTCACCCTCTCGGTCCCGCTGATCCTGATCGGGAACGGCATCGGGGCGTTCGTGGTCCGTGAGGTGACCATACGGCATGTGGACCGGGTCAAACTGTACCCGTTTTTGAAGAACGGGGCCATGTACTCGATCGCGCTCCTCGGGGTGATCATGCTCGTCGACAGCTTCGGCATCCACATCCCGGTCTGGGTCTCGCCCCTGTTCACCTCCGCCATCGTCGGTTTCTTCCTCCTCAAGTCGATCCGTGCGAATGGAGAGGAGGAGATGGGGGACCTCGCAGCCGGCCTGCCGGACCCGTTCTCGCTGGGCGGCGAGAAACCCCCGGAAACCGAATGAAATTGAAATCATGGGTCGTATCTACGACATTTACCATTTTTTAGAGTAACATATATATACACCGCGTGGCGCTATTGTGGACCATGCACCGATTGAAGGTGACCATGGCCCTACTTCTGTTTACCCTCTGCGGGGTGTCTCTCGCGGGTGCGGCCGGAGTGGGGACGTTCTCGATCGAGAAGACCACGATCGACGTCGGCGTGAACGATTTCGGGATCGCGACCCTCTACATGGACAACACGTGGGACCCGAAGCCCGATGACGTCTTCATCTACGTCAACTGGGACCCGGCTGTCCTTCAGTACGTCAGCACGGACTGGCGGGTCGGAAACTCGGTCTCGGCCACCCTGAACAGCCCCGGCGAACTCTTCCTTCAGTTCGCGGACTGGACGAACCAGTACCCGAGCGGCCGCGTGCCGATCGCCGATATCAACTTCAGGGCCCTGATGGAGGGTCAGACGACGATGGGCCTCCGGATCGACCATGTTCGGTCGCATGTTGCGGCAAGCGCCACGAACTTCGTCGACCTGACTCCGTCGTCGCTCTCGAACCCCGGGGTATTTGCCGTGGGCGCCGGCGGCGTTGTCCCGACGGGGACCGTCACCATGCTGCCGACGGTCACGCTCGGTCCGACAGGGACCACGACTCCGATCGGAACAGGCACGGTCGCCCCGACAGGGACCACGACCCCGATCGGAACGGGCACGGTAGCCCCGACAGGGACTGTCACCATGATGCCGACCGCGACGATCGATCCGAACATGACCTTCACACCGGTCCCGACGAGTAGCCCGATCGGGACCGTGACCGTCCCGACAGCGGTGCCGATCGGCCCGGTTGCCGGCGCGGGCGGCGGCAGTGAGGACTACACGGGGGCCCTCACCTCGACCCCGACGGTCAGGGTGACTGCGACGACCACGGTCACCGGGACGGTCACGGCGACCCCGACCACCGACACCGGGATGGGGGTGACGGGCACGCCCACGGTCACTCCGGGTTTCACCATGACTCCTGACATGGGCACGCCCGGAACGATCGTCACCACCATGGAGACGACGGTCGGTGTGACGCCTGTAGATACCACGATGCCCACGACCAGGCCTGCGACACCGGCCACGACCCGTGCGGGCCTGGACGCCCTGCCTCTTCTGGCCATGGGCGTCCTCGCCGGCATTGCGCTGCTCATCGCCGGGCGGCGCCACTAATCTTTTTTTTCAAAAAAGAGAGGCCGGTTCAGCTCTGCAGCGGCAGCCCTGCCCGGGCCCAGCCCTCGACACCGCCCGAGATGTTGTAGACCCGGCGGAACCCGGCCTGTTTCAGGATGTCCATCGCCTTCGCTCCCCGCGCTCCCTTCTTGCAGTAGACCACGTAGGAGTGGTCCCGGTCAAGGGCGGCGATCCGCTCGCGAAAGTCTTTGGCATAGTAGTCGATGTTCATCGCGTTCTCCAGGTGTCCCTCCCCGAACTCGGTGGGGGTCCGGACATCGATGATCCGGCACCGGTCCTCCTCGATCGCGCGCCGGCACTCCTCCGGCGACGCCTCCCTGCACTGCTGTTCGTTCGCCATGATCAAGACGCTCCATCCATCACTACGGCACCGGGACTATTTCAATACCTTGATGGATCGGCTCCGGTCGATCGCCTGCGGTATTAATAGCGTTCAGACGGAACGCTATACGGCATTCCGGCGCCTTCTCTGCGCCCGGAATGCCCGGGAGCGGCAGAGCGAGCATGACAGAGCAGAACGAGAACGTCGCCTTCGATCCGATCCGGTGCGAGAAGGCAACCACCCTCCTCCAGCAGGGCGTCTCCTGCTATCCCCACGGGTTCGAGCGAACGGCGACTGTGGCCGAGATCAGGGAACGGTTCGAATCGATCGGCCATGACCCGGCCGATGAGCGGTTTGCGCTCGCAGGCCGGCTGTACACGGTCCGGAACCACGGCAAGACCGTCTTCGCCGATCTCGGCGATGAGACCGGACGAATGCAGGTCTATATTCGCAAGAACGACCTCGGCGACGAGCTCTTCACCCGGTTCGTCGAGCTCTTCGACCGCGGCGACATCATCGGGGTCAGGGGCAGGCCGTTCCGGACCAAGGTCGGCGAGCTCTCGCTCTGGGTCGACGAGCTCCAGCTCCTCTGCAAGACCCTGACCGATCTGCCCGAGAAGTTCCACGGGCTCAAGGATACCGAGAAGCGATACCGGCAGCGGTACCTCGACCTGGTGATGAACGAGCGGGCCCGCGAGACCTTCCGGGTCCGGAGCCGGATCATCTCGTTCATCCGGTCCTTCCTGACCGAGCGTGGGTACCTCGAGTTCGAGACCCCGACCCTCCAGCCGATCTACGGCGGCGCGAACGCCCGACCGTTCACGACCCACCACCACTACCTCGACCAGACGCTCTTCCTCCGGATCGCCCCCGAGCTCTACCTGAAACGGCTCGTGGTCGGAGGGTTCGAACGGGTCTTCGAGGTCTCGAAGAACTTCCGGAACGAGGACATCGACTCGAGCCACAACCCCGAGTTCACGATGGTCGAGGCCTACGAGGCCTATCGTGACTATCACCAGATGATGGACCTGACCGAGGAGCTCGTCTTGAGGCTGGTCGAGACGACCCACGGTTCCACATCGCTCGTCTACGGCGAGAACACGCTCGAATTCGCGCACCCCTGGCGTCGCATGACCATGGAGGAGGCGGTCCGCGAATATGCAGGAATCGACGTCCTCGCCCTCTCGCTCGAGGAGCTCGCGCGGATCGCGGCCGAGCACCGGATCCCGGACTGTGCGAAGGCGACCCACCAGCGCGAGCACCTGATCCTCTTCTTCGAGTTCTTCGTCGAGAGCCGGCTCATCCAGCCGACGTTCATCCACGACTTCCCGGTCGAGAACTCCCCCCTCGCAAAACGGCACCGCGAGAAGGAGGGCTTCACCGAGCGGTTCGAGCTCTTCATCAACGGCATGGAGCTCGCCAACGGCTTCTCGGAGCTGAACGACCCGCGGGACCAGCTCGAGCGGCTGCTGACCCAGGACCGCCGGCGGCTCGAGGGGGACCTCGAGGCGCAGATGATCGACCACGACTTCATCAACGCCCTCGCCCTCGGGATGCCCCCGACGGGAGGCGTCGGCATCGGTATCGACCGGCTCGTGATGCTCCTGACCGACCACGCCTCGATCAAGGAGGTGATCCTCTTCCCGCAGATGAAGACGGCACGGGAGTCCGAGCCCGCGGAGGAATGACCCGGTTCACCAGGTGGCGGTCCATCGGCTCCCGGCCGCGTACCGGCCGAAGGGCCTGATCACGGGCACGGCGATGCCCGACGATGGGTCTTCGGGCGGCGACGGGGTGACCGTGGCCGTGCCGAAGGCATGGATCGGCGACAGACTGCCGGATGCTATTGTCCGGCTTCTGGTCCGCGATCGCTCGACTGAGGTCGGGGCCACCGCCGGCGCGGCAGTCGGCACGACCGTCGGGGTGACTCGCCCGGAAAGCAGGGGAAGGAGCGCCGCCATCCAGCGTGCGGCCATCTTCTGCTCCCCCGACTCGATAGGGTGCACTCCACCGTCCTGATTGTCCCGGGCGCCGTCGTACCCCGAGAACTGATCGACGACGACCACCGGCGAGCCGGGCGTGCCGAGGGATTGGAGGCCGGCGATCTCCGCATTGAGCGCGACGATCTCCCGGTTTCGCTCCTCCGAGGACGTCGGGATCACCTGGGCGATCAGGACGGCCACGCCCGGAGAAGGTTCACGATCCCCCTGAGGTTCTGCACGGTCTCGGAGGGCGGAAGGCCGGCCATCACGTCGTTCGTGCCGAGGTGGACGAGGGCGATCGCGCGGGGGGGCTCGCAGGAGGTGAGCCAGGCGGGAAGCGCCTCCAGGATCTCGCCGCTGGTGTACCCGGCGTGCCCGTCGTTGTCGTTGTCGAACGCGATGGTGAAGTTCGGCGTGCGGAGCGAACCCACGAAGTCGACGTCGTTGCCCTCCGCCCGGAGGCTGTTCCGGAGCCAGTACCGGTAGGAGAGGTGAAAGGTGCCGGCCTGCTCGTCGACACTGCCGTGGGTGACCGAGTCGCCGAGGGGCAGGATCGTGGTCGAGGCAGCGCCGGAGGCGGCGAGCATGCCGGCCAGCAGGACCGCGAACCCGAGGCCGACGAGGGCTGTTCGACCACTGCGAATGAGATCGGACGGGGGCATACCAGAGACCTCGGATGCTTCGGCGAGGTGTGCTCCTCGATCGTCAATGTCTCTTTTGGTCTCTTAAGATCATATTGTATGGTTTTGTGGTGCTTTGAGGCCTGGCCGATTTTCGAGGCGGAGGGCTCACCTGCTGGTTTTATCTACTTTGGTTCCTGTCTCAGATACGTCGGCCGAACCGGCCGACCCTGACACAGGTGAACTGCAATGGAGACACAAAAGTTCTATACCCTGCCGCCCCTGCCGTACGGCTACGGTGACCTCGCCCCCGCGATCTCCGAGGAGCAGCTCCGGCTCCACCACGACAAGCACCACAATGCCTACGTGGTCGGAGCCAACGGGATCCTCGAGCGGATGGATGCGGCCCGAAAGAACGGGACCGACCTCGACATGAAGGCGACCCTGAAGGAGCTCTCGTTCCACATCGGCGGCCACATCCTCCACTCGCTCTTCTGGAAGAACCTGGCCCCGGCCGGCAAAGGCGGCGGCGGGACGCCCACGGGTGCCCTCGCCGACGCATGCATGGCCGAGTTCGGGTCCTTCGAGCGGTTCAAGAAGGAGTTCTCCGCGGCCGCTGTCAGTGCCGAGGGCTCGGGCTGGGCCGCGCTCACGCTCTGCAAGAAGACCGGCCGGCCGATCATCATGCAGATCGAGAAGCACAACACGAACGTCTACCCGAACTTCGCGATCCTGATGGTCCTGGACGTCTGGGAGCACGCGTACTACCTCGACTACAAGAACGACCGGGGCAAGTTCGTCGAGAACTTCTGGCAGATCGTGAACTGGGACAAGGTCTCAAAGCGGCTTGAGAAGACCGTCTATCGCTAACCCCTTTTTTCGAGATCGTCCCGGTGGATTCTGGGGATGCTACTCCCGCCGATCCGGCGGCATCAGCCGGAATGATGGCATTTATCTCCCATCACGATCAATATATTATGGTAGCCCAATGCATACGACTCGCCGTTCCAGGACCCCTCGCTGGGTGACGATCGGGCTGGCCACCCGTGAGTACTCGGCGATCCGGCTCGAGGTCATCGCCGGGCTGGCCCGCGGCACCTATCACATCTCGGCGGAGGACGTGGGCCCCCTGCTCGACGACCAGGAGATCGTGCCGCTCTACCAGTTCCGGACGCGGCAGGGTGAGGAGGTGCCGCTCGAGGCCGGCTTCTGCTATCACGCCGACTCGGGGCGCATGGTGATCGTGCAGTTCGACAGCGGCTGTCGGGTGATGCTCCCGGTCGCCGCGCTTCGGAGCCACTACGACCACCCCGAAGCGAACCGGCCGACCCGGATCGCGGCGCCCGCAGACGAGAATTCGACGGCGGCCGTCACGGTCACGGCCTGAGGGCGCCCTCGCGGTCGACCCCTTCTCTCCTTCTGCGGAGGATCAGTCCCTCCGCACCGCCTCCTTTCTCATCTCGGCCGGCATCAACTCGATCGCGTACCGGAGCGCCGTCCGCGGCATGACCGCCCGATGCCCGAGGACATAGTCGTAGACCTCCTGCCGGTGGTGCCGGCTCGCCTCCTTGAGAAGCCAGCCGTAGCCTTTTCGGACGATGTCGTCCGAATCGAGCAGGAGCAGGTCGGCGATCGCGACCGCCTCGCCCAGGAACGCCCCGTGTTTGACCGGGACGATCAGCGAGACGGCCGCGGCACGGCGCATCCAGCGGTTGGGGGACCGGGCCCATGTCATCAGATCTCCGGCCGCATCGGGAAAGCGGGCGAGGAGGTCGCCGACCGCGTGATTGCAGAATGTGTCGCACGTGGCCCAGTTGTCGATGTAGGCGTCGACCCAGGTCCCGAACCGGGCGAGGTCCTCGCGTTCGAACCGGTCTCTGCACCGGGGGAGCCAGTGTGCCGCGACAAAGGCCTCCTCGCAGTATCCGGTGGAGAAGAGATCCTCGCAGCGGTCGAAGAGCCCGGCCTTTCCGCCATCCCGGACCTCCGCCCAGTGAGCCCGGGCGATCGCGGCGACCTTCGGAGTCTTCACGCCGTAACAGCGGACGGGCTCTTTGAAGAACCGCTGGAAGCCCTGCCTCGTCGTCTCGTCGGCCGCATCGGCGAGCTCGGCCCGGACCTGTTCAAGCACCGTATCCATGGCTGGAGCTTCGACACGGCGGAAGAAAAAGGATGGGAGGCGATCAGCGGCAGGCGCCGCATCCCGAGCACTGGTCGTGCTGGGTGCAGGGGATGTCCTTTCCGACGAGCGAGCCGGCCGCGTACGCTTCGGCCGCCGCCCGGACTGACCCCTCGACGCCCCGCACGACCCGGATCCCGTTCTTCTCGAGGAGGGCGCAGAGCCCTCCGCCCGAATTTCCGACGATCACGGTCTCGATGCGGTGCCGGAGGAAGAAGATCAGCATGAACCCGGGCGAGAGCATCATGTTCTGCAGGTCCTCCTGTCGTACGGCCTCTCCTGCCGAGAGCTCGTACACCGCGAAGGTGATGCTGGTGCCCAGGTGGGGCGCGACCGTCTCCCCCTCCGCGGCAACGGCATATCTGCCCTGTCCCGGCTCGATCCGAAGGGCGTCTCCCGACTCCGTCTCCATCTCCCAACTCCTCGCCGATCCCGGCGGTTGTCGGAGGTGTTGGACGCCGTGCGGGATAACCCTTGCAGGTCCTACGCCGGGGGCGTCCGGGCGAACTCGATCGTGAGGGCCTCGAACGCGATCGCGGGGCCGTCGGGGTACTGCCCGTAGACCGGGAGGTCGTAGTCGAGGTCCATCCGCATCCGGAAGGTGCCCAGGGGCCGCCGCCCGTTCGCCGTACCCCAGGAGTTGAGTATCACCCAATTGCGGTTCCGGGGATCGGTCGCGTCATAGCCCACACAGGTCACGGCGTGCGAGAAGGCGGCTCCTGTCTCCCCGGCCGAGAGCCACGGGGTCGGGTCCCAGAGGTCGGTCTTGTTGCCGTTCGCCCAGAACTGGCGAAAAGCCGCTCGAGCCGTCTCGTTCGGCAACGTGAACCCGACGAAGACGGCCTGGTCCGCGTCGAGCACGGTCCGGACGTTCGCGACGGCCGCGTCCCGCCCGGTGCGCCAGGTCGGGGTCCGCCGGGCCTCGATACCAGCGACCGTGTAGTGCGGATCGGTGCCGATCGTCGACGCCTCGACCCCGGCCCGCCCGTGCTCGCGGGACCACCCGGTTCCGTCGCGGTAGCTCGCGTTCGCATTCGACCAGGGAACCAGGATCGGTTGATCGCGAAGGTGGGCCGCATAGTCGGTGATCCAGCCGCGGTCACCGGCCCAGCCAGCCCCCCCGCCCCCGCGATAGGTCGCGTCGAAGTACTCGATCGAGAGCCGGTCGCGGACGCCCTCCTGAACGTCGAGGGCGACCTCCGTCACGGCCATCGCTGCCCAGACTCAGCAGTTGTCGACCGGCCCCTGGACCCGCTCCCCGGGGACGTGCAGGAGATGCGGCAGGAGATCCTTCGCGACGGATGACGGCCCGCTGCCGGGCCGACTCGATGAAGCGGCCGTCTGGCTCGCCAGCGGACTCGAGCCCGTGGAGGCTGTTCGGAGATCGAATTCGTCGGGCGGAGCGGCACCCGTGACACCGTGGAACGGCGGGAACAGGCCGGGCAGGGCGGCGGCGCTGGCGGCGACGAGGCAGACGAGCAGCAGAAGACAGAGCGGTCGGGGTACGGACATCGATAGGACCGCGGGACAGGATCGCCGCAACAGGAGGTTGACCCTGCGGGCTCAAATAGGCATCAGTGATACTATAAGGGCCGTCCGGGGGCTGTCGGACCGAAGGTTTTAGGTACAGAGCCACCGATGCAGCAGGGGGCGGCGCGCCTCACGGCCGCCCGTGGAGCTGCTCGACCATGCCCGGTCCGTACCCGTTCCTGATCACCGTGCCGCACGGGGGCATCGAGGTCCCCCGGGACGTGGCGGACCGGCTCGTCCTCTCGGACCGGGACCTCCGGTTCTTCTCGGACCCCGCGGCCGACGAGCTCTACGACTATCGCGACCGCACGGCCGCCTGGCTCGGGGCCCGGGTCTCGCGGATGGTCGTCGACGTCAATCGTTCGCCCTTCGACCTGCCGCCCCGTCGGGGCGACGGCGTGGTCAAGTCGCGAACAATCGACGGCCGGCCGGTCTATCGCGCGGGATGCGTCCCATCGATCACGACGATCCACCGGCTGATGATGCAGCACTACTTTCCGTTTCACGAGGCGATCGATCGCCTGCTCGACGAACGCGATGTGGCGATGGCGTTCGACTGCCATACCATGCTCGACCGCGGCCCGCCCCTCTCGCCCGACGCGGGGCGAAAACGGCCGCTCATCTGCCTCGGAAACCACGGGGACGCGGCCGGCAACCCGAGGCCGCACCAGCTCGCGACCTGTCCGGCCTCCTCGATCCAGCGGCTGGCGGAGGTCTTCGGCGAGGAGTTCCCCGAGGGCAGGGTCGGGATCAACGTCCCGTACTCGGGCGGCTTCACCTCGATCGGCCACTACTGGCACCGGGGGGTCCCGTGGGTGCAGGTCGAGGTGAACCGATCGCTGTACGAATCGCCGGCCGGCGTGGTCGATCAGGAGCAGGTTCGAGACGTGAGAGAACGGTGCTGGCGGGCGATGGTCGGGTTCTGGAAGGAGAGGTGATCCGGAGCCATCGATCCGCTTCCATCACTCGGCTCGCTACGGGAGCGAAGGAAGTCCGCGCCCCGGAGCCGACGGAACAGGGCCGGCCGAAACCGCCTCACCCCGGCGCCCGTTGTTATACGGAGTGCTCGCGAACCGCCACACACTCCATATCCTGGGGCTCGATCGCGGTGCAGAGCTCCCTGAACCGGGCGAACGCCTCCCGGAACTCCGGCGTCTTTCGCCATTCCGCGAGCTGCTCCGGCTTCTCCCACGGGCCCGTGGAGACGAAGTGCCTTCGGTTCTCCGTGTCCTGGAGGAGAACTCCCATGATTGCGCCCGGCTGATGCGCTGCTGTCCACCGGGCGAACGTGTCCCAGGTCTCGATGAAGGCCGCCTCGTTTCCGGGCCCGACCTCCCATCTCGCAAATGCGAACGGGGTTCCGATCTTCGTGGTCACCATGCTCCGCTCCATGCCCCGCCCGATTAATATCCTTTCCGTCGACGCGGGCTCCCTGCACGGCAGGAGCGAGGCCCCGTCTCTGCATCAGGATCCGGATCGCGATGCGCGCCAGCCCGGTCGGGGTCGCATGTCCGACAGGGCGGGGACGCCGGATCGGATACAGATGTCGACCGGAGGCGGGACGCTCGGGAGATGCCCGGTGCCGGGATCGATGGTCCCCTCGACCGTACCGGAGGTGATGTCCGAACTCGGAGACCCGGCCCTTGTCCACTCTGCGACGCCTCACTCTTCCTCCGGCACGATAGGGATCGCAACGCCTTTCTCTATTCTTTCAGCGAAGAATCTGTCTCCGATACCGGATCTAACGTTGGATAAAAGTCGTAATCATTGATACAAATAAGTGCAATTACAATTGATTCTCTGGATACCTCGACACGGAGGTGATTATTCTGTTCGACTGGGTCACGTTACTCAACATCCTCATCGCAGTTCTCCAGGCCATCCTGCAGAATCTCCCCCAGATGTAACCGGCCCGGCCCGGCCGTGCATCGCCTATCTCACTCCTTTTCTCGAGCCGCATGGTCGACCTGACCGATCTCCCACGCGCTTTCTCCTTTCGCTCGAGCGTGTCTGATGATCATGGTGCCCCTGTTCCCATCCGGCCTCATCGACTGGCCGCAACCGAGTATGGGAGGAACCCTGAGTCGTCCGATCGTCCTCCGCGTCATCCGGCACGGTGGGCGACGTCCGTGTTCGCGCAGCTGAAGGTCCTGATCGCGCCGGCGGATCGGACGCCCTCGCTCCTCGAGGCACCGGAGACGGGACGGCGACGCCCCATGTGCCGGTCTCTCGGAGGGATAAAGATCGTCCTGGTCTGGTATCGCCCCGAGGCATGGGCGAGCTTGTAGGTCCGCCTCTGGTCCGGGAGAGACCCGCTTTCCAAAAATTATAAATTCCGTTTTACTTATATGACCGCCCATGCCGAACATCGTCTACTTCGAGATCCCGGCCGACGACGTCGATCGCGCAAAGCACTTCTACCAGTCCGTCCTCGGGTGGAAGATCGAGCCGACCAGAAGCCCCCTCGACCAGGAGGCGTTTGCGGCGATGCAGTACCATGACGTCAGCACCGGTGAAGCAGAGGCGGGGGCCCTCACCATGGGCGGGATGTATAAACGACAGACATCGGAGCTCATCACGAATCACGTGAAGGTCGACGACATCGACGAGGTGCTTGCGAAGGTGGAGGGGGCTGGCGGCACGATCGTGATGCCGAAGATGGAGATACGGGGTGTCGGCCTGAACGCGATCATCCAGGACACGGAGGGAAACTCCATCGGGCTCCTGCAGGCGGAGCAGCAGTAACCCGGACTGCCGAACACCGGCCTCCTTTTTCCGTCGAGTCCGTCCCAGAAATACCTCTCCTGAACATCCGGGATGAACCGCCGTGAGACGGACGACTAGGTGGCGGCCTGATGGTCGCCGGCGCTCGAGGTCGGCCTGGAGGTCGAGAGGCGGCCGGGCTCTTCCGCTCGTCCCTGCCGATCTGGATCGAATCTGCCAATTCTTTTCGAAGATACCTCCCCTCGCTGGAGGAAATTATCGCGACCGCGAGCCGCGGAAAGACCGGGCGAGATCGGAGAGAAGAACGAGCCGAGCGCTGGGTGTTAGTGCAACGCCCGGTCCAATAAAAATCGAACGAAGATCTATATAATCCTGTTTTTTTTTCTCCGGTGGCCGCGCCTCACCCATCGGAGCGCAGGAGAGGTACCATGGGGAATGTGTCGCTGACGCCGTCCGGCGCTTCAACCACCTCCGACGGAGACAAATGGTGAATTCTGTCGATCGCGATAGAAATCTGGCGATATGTATCACCGTCAGGAGGCCTCGCCGGAGCTCCCAATCCGCGATCCGGCGTCGCGCTCCCCTCCCCTCTCACGAGGATCATCATTACCAGAGCGGAGGAAAGAGCCGGTACCGGACCTTCTGCGTGTAGTCCCGGTACCCATCCAGTTCGCGGACGAGCATCGCTTCCTCTCCCACTATTCTCGCCATGAGCAGCGCGGTCAGGACGAGGCCGGCGATCGCAATCTTGACAGGCCGATAGTGGACAGGGCGCTGCGACTGGCTGTGCTCGAGGCCGGCACGCTACTATCCGAGCAGGTGCGTCTCCCCGGTCAGCCGGGATAACTTTTCCAGAAAAAATGGGGGTGTGCGTCAGGTCACGACGAAGGTGCCTGTCATCTCCGGGTGGACGTCACACCGGAAGAAGTAGTTCCCCGCGGTACTCGGCGCGGTGAAGGTGTAGGTCGTGGTCGTCGGCCCGGTCACGAGCTGACCCTGGAAGATCGCCGTCGACGCCGATGAATCCGTATACACCGCGAAGTTGTGCGGGATGTTCGCATCCATGTTGTTGAAGTTGACCGTGACCTGCGCCCCGGCCTGAACGGTGATCTCCGACAGGCTGAACGCGAGGTTCTGGGCCGTGAGATCGATCGATGAGTTGAGGCCGGGGATCGTGGTGGTCGCGGTCGGCGTCGGGGTGCCGGTCGCCGGGGTCGTGGTCCCTGGCACGGCCGGGTTCACGTTCGCCGTCACCGTGCGGACCACGGGCGGCTCGATCGGGGTGTGATTGTTGTTCACCAGCTCGACGGAGAAGTTGTGCATGCCCGGGCTGACATTCTGCCAGGTGTACGTGGTGTTGATCGTCGGGACATACGTGCCCGGCTCGGTGACCGCGGGCACCCCGGGCTCGGTCGGCGGCTCTGCATCCATGAAGTAGTGAAGATGCCCCTGCCCGACGACGTTGGCGGACCCCAGGGCGTCGACGATCTCGAAGTTCGTCACATCGACGCTGACGTCAACCGAGCTGCCCGTGACCGTGGCCCCGTCCACGGGCTGGACGATCTGGACATCGGGAGTCCCGTTGGTCGCGCTGCCATTGCCAATGGGCACGAGGCCGGGGGTGTTCGCGTCGACCATCCTCCAGACCTCGCCCGAGTTCTGCGGTGTGATCCCCGGGCCGGCGTTCTGGTTGATCAGGACCAGGACCTCACCGTCGGTGCCCTCGTACATCCCGCGGACGAACGTGTTGAGCCTCCCGTTCGCGTTGTTCGCGACGGCCAGCTCGGACGTCGTCCACATCGCGTTCTGTTCGGGGGTCAGGCTCGCCGCGTCGTCGGGCAGGGTCGCCGTGTCGAGGCCGGCCGGCGGCGTGGCGACGAGGAGCGTCCCGTCGCCCACGGTGAAGCTGTTGGACCAGGTGCCGAAGATATACGACCCCTGCTGCAGCGACGTGAGGTTGCTACCGCGATACACGACGCCGCCGACGACGGTGTTGCCGACGTCGTGGCCAAGCTCGACCACGGGGCCGATCAGCGGCTGCCCCGCGTAACTGGTGATGCTGCAGGTGGTGTTGGCCACCGTGCGGTTCATCGCGGGGTCGAAGCAGTGCGTGCCCTCACGGATGTTCCAGGGATAGGCGCCGCCCTTGTAGAGCACCAGGACCGACTCGAAGAGGTTCTGGCCGGCCATCGCGATGAACATCCGGTTGCTGCCGCCCGAGTCGAAGGATGCAAACGCCGGGTTGCGGAAGCCGTAGGCGTAGATCTCGGGCGGGATGGATGCGTTCGAGAGGAACGGGTTGTCCGCCGGGATGCCGTACTGCAGGCCTTCGCTCATGGTGTCCACGTCGATCCGGATCACCTTGCCCAGAAGCTTGGTCAGGTCCTGGGCGTTGCCGATGCCCGGCGTGTGGCCTAAACCGGTATCGTCGGCCCGTCCGCCGTCGCCGAGGGTCAGGTAGAGATACTTGTCCGTCGGCCCGAAGAGGAGGATCCCGCCGTTGTGGTTCGTCTGCGGCTTGTCGACCTCGAGCAGGACCCGCTCGGTGGTGGTGTCCACGACGTCCGGGCTGGACTGGTTGACCGTGAACTCGGAGAGGCGGTTGGTGCAGTTCCAGCTCGGGTCGGCGCCGGCCCGGAGCGGTGCGCTGTAGTAGGCGTAGACCTTACCGTTGGCCGAGAAGTTCGGGTGGAACGCGATCGAGATCAGGCCCCGCTCGTCGTATGCCGGCAGGAGGTTCACCATCCGGTCGCGGATGTCCAGGAACGGCTGGTCGATGACGGTCCCGTTCATGTAGAATATGTTCACATACCCGTTCTGGTCGACCAGGAAGAGCCGGCCGCTCCCGTCCTTGGCGTCCGCGACGAAGAGCGGCGACGTGAAGTTGCCGGCCACGCGCTGCAGCCCGATCGGCACGCCCGGCGCCTGCAGCATCGTCGTGGACTGGTCCCCGGTGATCATCGCGGCCAGGGGCGAGGCCTGGTTCGTGAGGTCGGAGACGTCCATGGTCGGCGTCGGGGTGACGTTGCCATCGGACGTCGGCGTCGGCGTCACGTTACCCGTGGTTGTCGGGGTCGGGGTGACATTACCACCGTCGGACGTCGGCACTGTTGTTATTGTGCCCGTGACGGTCGGCATCGGAGTGACATTGCCCGTTTCCGTGGGCGTGGGTGTCGGGGTCACGGTCGGGCCCCCGGCCTGCTCGAGGGAGAAGTAGTCGAGGTTCTGTGAGTCCCTGACGAACTGGAGCCGGACGACGTGGCTCCCCGCCGGCAGGGTGACGTTGGCCGTCGCGTCCTCGTACGTGTCGAACGACCCCGTGTTGGGGACGCCGACCTGCGCCTTCATGACGCCGTCGACCCAGACCCAGACCTCGCGCCCGTTCCACGGGCTTGAGGCGCGGAATGTCGCCAGGTAGTCTCCGGCCTCCTGGACGTCGACGGAGTAGGTCAGCCACTCCGAGGACTTGACGAACGCGATCACGTTGCCGCTACCGCCGGCCTCGATGTCAACGTCGTCCTCGCGGTAGGCGCCGCCCTGGTTCCCCGGGGTCCGGTCGTACCAGGCCGAGCCCTGGCCGCCGGTGTCGTAGTCCTCGGCCTCGATCTGACCGGGTACGGCCGCGGGCGTCCCGGTGAAGGATTGGGACAGGAGAGCCGTGGAGGTCGTGTCGTCGGTCATGGTGGACCTGGCGACGGTCGGCGCTGCGAGTAGGGAGATCAGGATGACGGCCACGACTGCGGCCGCCAGCAGGTATCGATGTATGGGTTTCATGGGATCAGATCCATCGTTCCGACCCGGTCTGGCGGCAGATGGGACCGTGAAGGATGCCCCCAGCGTGGCTGGATATTTATTTAGTTGTTTGCATGCATTTGCTATGTCAAAAATTCCATTGCCATGGCTCAGAACACGCGATTCACCGGATTAAATCCATCCAATATATTCATCAGATCCGGGCACGCTGAGGTTCAGGATCGTGCGGCTTTGAGGAGTGGTGCCGGCTCATGGTTGTGGCGGAGCGAGCGAGGTCGACGATTACGATCGTCGACAGACCGGCCATGAACGAGGCGGGTGCGATCGGTCGCGTTCGAGACCGACCAGGCGGCCCGATTCGCGCCGGGGCCGGTGACAGTCTGAGTGATCGGGGAAGAGGGGTCGGCATCGCGGTTCCAGGCGAAATCGGTTCCTTCCGCAGTAATTTCCCGGGCATTGAGTCGACTCGTTTCCGCATACCGTCGCTCTCGCTCTCTTCTCCGAACCGAGCTGCCTGGCAGGTTCCAGTCACGTACGTCTCGTCTGCCGCACGACGGCAGCCGGGAGATGGAGAGCAACAGAGACGGGAAGAACATCGAACGGCAGAAAGCCTAAAATAATCGGTACCGCATGGAACAGCGGAATTGTCGATTCCCAGGTGACCGCGTATGTCAGAGAACCAGACGCAATCAGAGCAGCCACTTCGCCCCGACCCCGCACTCAAGCGGCTGGAGCCACTGGTCGGCAGGTGGCGCCTTACGGGCCGGACGCTCGACTCCAAGGAGGAGAACGTATCCGGGCAGGCCGCATTCGAGTGGCTGCCGGGGGGATTCTTTCTCAAGCAGAGTTTCGAAGCTCTTTTTATGGGTATGAAGATCCTGAGCCTGGAGCTGATCGGATACGACCCGTCAACCGATACCTTTCCTTCGACCGTCTACTCCAGCCTGGTGGGAGTCCCGATTCCGTACCGGTACGATCTCCGGGGCAGAGACGTCACGATCGCGACGGATTTCGCTGGCGGAGCGACGATGACGGGCATAATCGCCGAGGACGGCAACACCTTCTCGGGCGGCTGGCGACCGAATCCGGGCCAGGAAAACCCGGGAAACGTCGCGTACTATTTCGTCGCCAGGAGGGTGACGTAGACCCTCGACCAGTCCACAGCCGGCCTGGATGCACGGTCGGGGACGGCCGGCACCCCGGATCCCGCTCCGGATGCCCGGTCGCACTCCTGCCGGGACGGTATGTGCCGGCTCGTCCCGAGCTTCGGACGGGCGGCCGCTGGCCGGGATCGACCGCTGTAAGGTCGCGGGGGCGTCCGTGGAGGCCGCGCTGGCCCCTCTATCCCCGGCGCATCGTTCGGCTCCGGGGTGAAAGGACGACGTCCGGTCCGGAACAGAACCACGAACTCCCGGGAATCATCAGGAAGGTCCATCAAGGTCACGGGCATCCTGCTGCTCCAAATATCCGAACCAGGATGTATGGATCCATGTCGCACATACTCTCGAAGGACGGCACAAGGATAGCATTCGACAGAACCGGGCACGGTCCGGTCGTCATCATGGTGAACGGCGCACTGGCTTATCGCGGGTTTTACGGAGGAGAGGAACTCGCTGCCAGGCTATCGCCGGACGTCACCTTCATCGACTACGACCGGAGAGGCCGGGGCGAGAGCACGGATACGCCTCCGTATGCGGTCGACCGGGAGATCGAAGATATCGAGGCGCTCATCGACGAGGCGGGCGGGTCGGCCTGCCTGTACGGGGTCTCTTCCGGTGCCTGCCTGGCGCTTCTCGCTGCCGCGAGGCTTGGCCCTGCCCGGGTGGAGAGATTGGCTCTCTACGAGCCGCCGTACGGATCACGCGATGAGAGAGAGAAGCAGGAGTTTGCCGGGCAGTGAAGGCAGATCGAGGCGCTGATCGGCCAGGGGAGAGGCGGTGACGCGGTCGCTTTCTTTATCGCCGGCACGGGGGCGCCGCCCAGGGCGATCGAGGAGATGGGGAAGACGCCGGACGGGGACGTCATGGAGGGAGTGGAACATACCCTGGCCTACGATTACGCGGTCCTGGGCGACGGCTCGGTACCGCTCGATCTCGCCGGAACCCTGACCATGCCGACCCTGGTACTGGACGGCAGCGAGACTTTTCCATTCATGCACGAAGCGGCCGACACTTTAGGCAGAGTCGTTCCGTGCGCTGTTCGGAAGACGCTCGAGGGTCAGACGCATGATGTCTCGCCTGACGCGCTTGCCCCGGTGTTGAGGGAGTTCTTCCAGGGAGGGCTGGGATAGGCGGGACGAGGGGGCCGACGGCTTGTCGATCCGGGACCCCCCCCCCCGACTCGGCTATCGTCGGCACGGTCGATGGCGCCCGGGCGACGATCGCCTCCGCCGGAGAGCTCCGATCGTGCGCCCTATGCCCGGGTCGTCTTCAGGTACTCGGCGAGTTTCTCGAAGGACTCCCGCATGCCCTCCTCGCTCGGCCTTCGCATCTCCTCCGGTATACCCTCCTCCCGCACGGTCACCGCGGTCCGGCCGTCGCGCTCCTCGAAGGTGACGGTCATGACGTTCTCGGTGGGCCAGTCGCCGGGCATCCCGTAGTGCGAGGCCGGCACGACATTGCCGTCGGCGTCCGCGAACGAGTCGGTGAAGACGAGCCGCTGGTGTTCCACTTCCTCGCGAAACACGCCCGTGCTGAAGAAGTCCTGTCCCTCGGGCGAGCGCATGCCCCAGAGATACCTGCCGCCGACGCGGAGATCGGTCCTGGCGACCGGGGACGTGAAGCCTTTCGGCCCCCACCACTGCTTCAGGTGTTCGGGGTCGGTCCACGCCTTCCAGACGAGCTCGCGGGGCGCATCGAAGATGCGCGTGACGACGAACGACTCTCCGGTCTACTCGGTCGAAGGTCTCTCTGCATATGCCTGCCGGCCGGTATGGTCTGACATGGTATGCTCAGGCTCTACACTACGAGGGGCCATATTAGTGTTTCCCCTCGATCTCCCCGTCCCCGAGGGGTCGATGATCGGGCGGGGCGGGTCTGGCCGGCGATCGAGACCGAGTATGCGCCGGCACCGGACGAGGCGCTGCACCCGGTCCCGCTCGATGCGGTCGGAGCCCCAATCCCCATCCGCCGGCCCGAGGGCCATCACCATTAACGTGGCCGGCATGCAAGAGGCTCACAGCATGAAGTGCCTGATCGTCTACAGGTCGCATCACCGCATGAACACGCAGCGGGTGGCGAGAGCCATGGCGGGGGCGGCCGGCGCCACCCTCATGGCGGTCGACGAGTGCCGGCCGGAGGACCTCGACGGCTACGACCTGGTGGGCTTCGGGTCCGGCATCTACGGAGGCAGACACCACAGAGACCTCCTCGCCCTGGTCGACGGGATGCCCCAGAAGGAGAGGAAGGTCTTTGTCTTCTCGACCTCGGCCGGGCTGAAGGTGGAACACCACCGCGCTCTCCGGGAGGCCCTCGCCGGCAAGGGCTGTCGCATCACGGGGGAGTTCCGGTGCCGGGGCGAGTACCGCCTCCTGCGGCTCATCCCCGTGAGCAGGGGACACCCGGACGAGAAGGACCTGGCGGACGCCCGCACCTTTGCGCGAGGCCTCAGCACTCCATAGGCCCGTCGCCGGGCGAGACGAATGGGACCAGGGGGAACTACTCCCGCACCCCGGATGCGCCGTGCGACGGGCCGCGTCAGGCCCGGATGATCGACGACAGCCACGCCCGGGACCCTTCCGGCCTCGTGCGGGCCTCGAACGCCGACGGCCGGATCCAGTCGATCCGCCACCCGTCGGAGAAGGTCGCCCGGATCTCCTCCTGCGTGACCCTCCGGGGGCCGTAGTCTCCCGGCTCGAGCTCGCTGAAGGCGAGCATGAAGCAGGTCCCGCCGGGTTTCAGCACGCCGGCGAGGCTCCGTGCGTACCGCGGGCGGTCGGGATCGGCGAGGGCGTGGAAGAGGCCGGAGTCGATGACCGTGTCGAAGGTCCTGCCGAGCTCCGGCAGGGAGAGGGCGTCGTGGACCAGGAAGGTCGCGGCAATGCCCCGTTCCTCCGCCTTCTCGCGTGCGCGCTCGATCGCGGTCGGGGCCGCGTCCACGCCCCAGACCGCGTGGCCCCGGTTCGCGAGGTACAGGGCGTTCTCGCCGGTCCCGCACCCGACGTCGAGCACGTCGCCGACGATCTCTCCCGCCTCCTCGAGGGCGACGAACGGCCCCTGCGGCCGCCCGATGTCCCACGGTGGACTGCCGCGATAGGCCTTCTCGAACAGATCCATCGTGTCAGGGGGATTGCCGGCCGGGGTTAAGACGGTTTCTCCGCATCGGGAGCTAGCGGGAGCCGTTCACGACCTCGTCGATCATGGCGGCCGGTCCTGGCGATGGCCTGCTGCGGGTCGACGGGCCGGCCGGCTTTCCGATCGAGCGAACAGCGACCGGTCGGCTCGTGCCGGGATCGATACGGCAATAATCCGCCAGAGCGCTTCTATCTCATGGTCGACTCAACCGAGCGGCGGATCACGTATCTCCTGTGCCTGGTGGTGCTGGCCCTCGGGCTCTTCGCTCTGAGCCGATCCCTGAATCCTCCGGATACGCAGTCGGTCGGGGTCTCCCTCGCCCTGGTCGCGCTCTCGATCGTCATCGCGATTGCGGCCAATCGCTCCGGGCGGGGCAGCGAAGAGACCGCCGCCGTGTCGGAGAGCGACGGCGAACTCCAGTAGCGACTCGTGATGGGGGACACGCCCGGGCAGCGCCCTGAACCGGGGGCACTCGGACGAGCAGGACCAGTCACCGCGCAGGGCCGGGGCCGGTGGTGCCGGCGCCGGCAATCGTGCTTACCCGGCGTCTTCGCCCACTCTTCTCTCGCCCGTCTCTCAACCCGCACGAGGACTCTTCCCATCCGCTTCCATCAGGGCTCGCACCTGCGCCGGTCCCCGTCGGGCTGCGTCGACCGCGCTCTCGGCCGAAGCGGTCGAGTAGATTGTCGGGTAGCTCCTGCTGTCAGAGATCGTTTGTATGCTCCTGTAGATGTTTTCCCTGTCCCCGGGAGGAAACCCCTCCAGTTCGGAGGACAGGATGAACCAATTATGGAACGACGATATGCATTCCTCGTGGCCGTCGCGCTGGTCGCGCTCGTGCTGATCCCGAGCGCGGTCCTCGCCGCCGGTTCCCTGAATGGATTCGGCCCGAAGGCGTCCCTGATGGGACACAAGAACTTCTTCCAGGGCCCCCCCGAATGGGCCGGTAACGCGACTGCTCCCCAGTGGAACGTCACCGGTTGCGCCGGAACCGGCACCTGCCTGACCAACCAGACCTGTGACCGCGTCCAGAACCGCACGCAGCTCCGTGACGGAAGCTGTCTCGACCAGACGAACTCATCCGCCAATGGCAAGGGTTTCGCCCGGCACGGCCGGGTCCAGCGCGGCCAGTGCAGTTAGGCTCTATCCTCTCTTTTCCACAGGCCGAGGGCAGTCCCTCAGGCCGATGCCCGGTCACCGGGCTGCATCAGCGGATCGTGGAATGATGCCGCCGCCTCGATTGTAGCGAACACCCCGGCGCATTGCGGCGTCAGCCAGTATCGCTGGAACCGTCCGCAGCGCCGGGGCTCGACAAGTTCCTCGTCGATGAGCCGCTGCACCTGCCGGGTGACTGAGGGCCCGGCAATCCCCAGGCGCTCCGCGAGCTCCAGCCGGGAGATCCCGGGCGCGTCACGGATATGGTCGAGCATGGGGGCGAGACTCGGGTTCCGGTGGAGGTGGAGCACGGCGCGGTGGACCGGTGTGAGCGCCGCCGTATGTGCGAAGAACCGGACCGAGCCGTTTCGAGTCTCTTCGACGATCTTGCCGCTGCAGGTGAGCAGGCAGAGGTGGTAGCGGAGCGTCTCTCGATGAACTCCCGTGGCCGAGACGCATCCTCCGAGGTCGAGCCCGGGGTCGGTCGCGATGGCGGCATACAGACTCCGGCGCACGGGGTGTTCGAGGACATTGCCGGGCCGGATGCGGCGAAAGCCGAGGAAGAGCAGGAACCGGAGGAGACAGAGCGGGTCGGGAACTCCGTCCTCTGAGTCCATCGGGACGGGGAGCGACGGGGACTCCTTCCGGGACCGCCCGGAGCCTCCGGTCTCGGGCGCACCCGACCCGGAGGTCGACGGTTCGAGGCCTGTGCGTGCGACGGGGACCGGGGCCGGGCAGGCAGGTTCACCCCGCCGTCCATTTCCGCGCTGTGGGCTGGGATAGCCCTGTGTTCCGCCGTGCCCTCGCCCTCCGGCGGTGCGCACCGCCGCGGTCCCCTTCACGGATCGACCTGCGTGCGGACCCCCGGGGATCTGGGAGACCTCCGGTCCCGGATGTGTGCTGGAGGTCGTATCGATCTGGCCCGCGCCCGCTCCGACCCTGTGCCCGGGCCCGCCTCCCTGCCCGCCGGCATCTGCCACCGCCGGAACGACAAGCAGCAACAGGACCAGGGTCGCCGCGAAAAAGACGAGAACGGGTCGACGATCCGTCATGATGGATGAATATCATGAACCCGGATACATATCTCTTCTGACCGTGACAGCTACACATCCGTCAGGCATGTCGCCGGATGACGTGCACGGCGCCCCACAACGCGGGCGTGCCGATGTCGACAACCGCGATTGTCGACGGGCCGGCCGGTGACGGGAAGACAGTAAGAAGGAGCATGGAGATCAGGATCGGTTCTCACGACCGCGGGACAGCCTGGTGCTCCCGCAATCCGATAATCCCGACACACCCTAAGCACGAATGTGCGAGCTGCGTCCTGTGCGCACGTAGCTCGCGAGCTACAACAGCACGAGACACAGCTCACAGCTTCTGTACATACCAAGAGAGATTATCGATAACTATTTTGTGACTGTCCGTCGATGCTTGAACCGGCCTGATGGAATTTTGTAATAAGAAGGATTTAAGCGAACGAGATATCTGCACCAAGTTCATCACTCCCGCCCTTTCTCAAGCCGGCTGGGATCACCAGCACCAGATCCGGGAAGAGGTGAACGTCACCAACGGCAGGGTACTCGTCAAGGGCAACTCTGTGAGCAGGGCGAAACCACGACGAGCCGACTATATCCTCTATTACAAACCCAACATCCCCCTTGCCGTCATCGAGGCGAAAGACAATAATCACATCGTCGGTGCCGGGATGCAACAGGCACTCGACTATGCCAGGATGCTGGATGTTCCGTTTGTGTACAGCTCGAACGGCGACGCATTCCTCGAGCATGATATGACCGGAAACTCGGCGCTCATGGAACAGGAATTTCCTCTGCACCGTTTCCCGTCTCCCGCCGATCTGTGGACGCGGTACCGTCGCTGGAAGGGGATCGACGATGAGAAGGAGCGGATCATCACCCGCGACTACTACATCGACGATCTCCGGAAGGCCCCCCGGTACTACCAGTTGAATGCGATCAACCGGACCATCGAGGCGATCGCGGACGGGCAGGACCGGGTCCTGCTGGTGATGGCGACCGGGACCGGGAAGACCTACACCGCGTTCCAGATCATCTGGCGGCTCTGGAAGGCGGGGGTCAGGAAGCGGATCCTGTTCCTGGCGGACCGGAACATCCTCGTCGACCAGACCCTGACGAACGATTTCAAGCCGTTCGGGTCGGCGATGACGAAGATCAGGAACCGGCAGGTCGACAAGAGTTACGAGATCTATCTCTCGCTCTACCAGGCGATCACCGGCAACGAGGAGGAGCGGAACATCTACAGGCAGTTCTCCCCCGACTTCTTCGACCTGGTGGTCGTCGACGAGTGCCACCGGGGCAGCGCTGCGGACGATGCGGCCTGGCGGGAGATACTGGACTATTTCAGGTCCGCGACCCACATCGGGATGACGGCGACCCCGAAGGAGACGAAGTACGTCTCCAACGTCCATTACTTCGGCGAGCCGGTGTACGTCTACTCGCTCAGGCAGGGGATCGAGGACGGCTTCCTCGCGCCGTACCGCGTGTACCGGATCGACATGGACAAGGACCTGCAGGGGTGGCGGCCGACAAAGGGGCAGCTGGACAAGTACGGCATGGAGATCGAGGACCGGGTCTACAACCAGAAGGACTTCGACCGGAGCCTCGTCCTGGAGCGCCGGACGGAACTGGTCGCCCGGAAGGTCTCGGACTTCCTGAAGAGCACCGGGCGGTTCGACAAGACGATCGTCTTCTGCGAGAATATCGATCACGCGGAGCGGATGCGGCAGTATCTCGTGAACGAGAACCCGGACCTGGTGAGGGAGAACGGCCGTTACATCGTCCGGATCACCGGCGACAGCCCGGAGGGGAAGGCGGAGCTGGACAACTTCATCATGCCGGACTCGAAGTACCCGGTGATCGCGACGACCTCGAAGCTGATGGGGACCGGCGTGGACGCCCAGACGTGCAAGCTGATCGTGATCGACAAGCGGATCGAGTCGATGTCCGAGTTCAAGCAGATCATCGGGCGCGGGACCCGGATCAACGAGGACTACAACAAGTTCTTCTTCACGATCATGGACTTCCGGAAGGTGAGCGAGCTCTTTGCCGACCCGGCCTTCGACGGGGAGCCGCTGGACGGGAGCCAGTACGATCCGACTCCCACCGATCCACGCCCGACGCCTGACGCGGATCCGAAGCCTTCGGGCGGCATACGGTACGTGGTGAACGACGTGCCGGTGATGGTGGTGGCCGAACGCGTCCAGTACTACGGCGCGGACGGGAGGCTGATCACCGAGTCGCTGGAGGACTACACGAAGAAGAACGTGACCCGGCAGTACGCGACCCTGACCGCATTCCTGAACTCGTGGACGAAGGCGGAGCAGAAGACCGCGATCCTGGAGGAGCTGGAGGAGCAGGGCGTCCTGCTCGATGCGCTCGCCGAGCAGGTGGGGAAGGGTTACGACCCCTTCGACCTGATCTGCCACGTCGTCTTCGGCCAGCTACCCGTCTCGCGCAGGGACCGGGCGGCGAAGGTGCGGAAGGCGGACTATTTTACGAAGTACGGGGAGCAGGCGCGGAGGGTGCTGGAGGCCCTCCTGTCGAAGTACTCCGACGGCGGGATCGCCGGCATCGAGAGCATGGAGGTGCTGCGGGTGGACCCGTTCACCACGTTCGGCACGCCCCTGGAGATCGTGAACACCATTTTCGGCGGGAGCGCCAACTACCTTACAGCGATACGGCGGTTGGAGCAGTGCCTCTACACGGCCGAGTGCTGATACGCACGATACGCGACGAAGGGTTCAGAGATGTCGGTCAGCACCACGATCAAGACGATACAGGACATCATGCGGAAGGACGCGGGTGTCGACGGCGATGCGCAGCGGATCAGCCAGCTCGGCTGGATGCTCTTCCTGAAGATCTTCGACGACAGGGAGAGGGAGTACGAGCTGTTCGGGAAGGGGTACCGTTCGCCCATGCCGGACCGGCTCCGGTGGCGGAACTGGGCGGCGGATCCCGAGGGGATCACGGGCGACGCCCTCCTGAAGTTCATCGATGCGGACCTCTTCCCGACACTGAAGGAGCTGCCGGCGGAAGCGGGCTCGAACGGCTCGGGGATCCTGCTGCGCCGGGTCTTCGAGGACTCGTACAACTACATGAAGAACGGGACACTGATCCGGCAGGTGGCCAACCGGATCAACGAGATCGACTTCAACCGGACGGAGGACCGGCACCTCTTCGGGGAGATCTACGAGAAGCTCCTCAGGGACCTCCAGAGCGCGGGGAACGCGGGGGAGTACTACACGCCCCGCGCGGTGACGCAGTTCATGGTGGACCAGGTAGACCCCCGGCTCGGCGAGTCGATCCTCGACCCGGCCTGCGGCACGGGCGGATTTCTGGCCTGCGCGATCGAGCATATCCGGAAGACGGTCGGGACGATCGAGGAGGAGAATGTGCTCCAGGGCTCGATCCACGGCGTCGAGAAGAAGCCGATGCCGCACCTGCTCTGCGTGACGAACATGATGCTGCACGGGATCGACGTCCCGACCCGGATCCGGCACGACAACACGCTCGCCCGCCCGCTGAAGGACTACACGGTGCGGGACCGGGTGGACGTGATCGTGACGAACCCGCCGTTCGGCGGGATGGAGGAGGACGGGATCGAGGGGAACTTCCCGGCGATGTACCAGACGCGGGAGACGGCCGACCTCTTCCTCGTCCTGATCATGCACATCCTGAAGGACGGCGGCCGGGCGGCGATCGTGCTGCCGGACGGGACGCTCTTCGGCGAGGGCGTGAAGAGCCGGATCAAGGAGAAGCTGCTGACGGAGTGCGACCTCCACACGATCGTGCGGCTCCCGAACGGCGTCTTCGCCCCGTACACGGGCATCAGGACGAACCTGCTCTTCTTCGAGAAGGGCCGGCCGACGAAGGAGATCTGGTACTACGAGCACACCTACCCCGATGGCGTGAAGTCGTACAACAAGACGAAGCCGATCCGGATCGAGGAGTTCGCTGCCGAGAAGGCGTGGTGGGAGAACCGCGTCGAGAACGAGCACGCGTGGCGGGTGCCCGTCGAGGCGATCGTCGCGAACAACTACAACCTCGACGTCAAGAACCCGCACGTCGTCGAGGAGGAGCACGCCGATCCCGGGGTGCTGCTGAAGCGCTACCTCGAGGCCGTCGCCGCCGTCGACGAGGCCCGCGAGGCCCTGCGCCGGGAACTCGCTGCGTCGCTCGGCGGAGGGAAATAACCTGTTATGGGAGTGATCTGTCATGCCTGAAGATCTGCTTGCTGTTCTGCACGATCTGATGGCTCTTCCCACCGAGACAGAATGGGTCGAGTTTAAAGAGGCAAAGGTCACTTTTGATTTCGACGAGATCGGGCGCTACGTTTCCGCGCTCAGCAATGAGGCCAACCTTAACAGGAAAACAGAGGGCTGGCTGATTTTTGGGGTTACTGACAGGCCGCCTCGAAGGATCGTCGGGTCGCATTATCGTGAGACGGCTCCCGGGATTGAACGATTGAAACGTGAAATCTCGTTGGAGACGAACCACGGGTTTACCTTTGTCGAGATACACGAGCATCAGACTCCGGATGGGAGGGTAGTTATGTTCAGAATCCCGCCTGCGACCCGTGGGATTCCGACCGAGTGGAGGGGAGTTGTGTATGGGCGTGTTCATGAATCCCTTTGCACCCTCTCTTTCGAAAAGAGTCAGCGGATCCGCGATCAATCAGCGACTCTGGATTGGTCTGCTCAGGTCTGCGAGGGGGCGACGATCGACGATCTCGACCCGGAGGCGATCGCTTTTGCTCGCGGGCAGTTTAAAGAAAAATATCCGAAACTTGCCGAAGAAGTTGATAGTTGGGGTGATGGCGAGTTCCTCAACCGTGCAAAACTGTGTGTCGATGGAAGGATCCCGAACTCAGCTCTCCTGCTTCTCGGGAAAAGCGAAGCGGAGCGCTACCTGTCACCTGCGAGATCCCAGATCACATGGATACTGAAAGACGAAGGGGGGGTCGATAAGGACTATGCACATTTCGGAGCACCGTTAATCCTTACCGTCGGTGCTGTATTCGGCAAGATACGGAACCTGACGTATCGACATATTTCTGACGAAACGCTCTTTCCCCTGGAGATCAGCCAGTACGATACATGGGTAATTCGGGAGGTGTTGCACAATTGCATCGCCCACCAGGACTATTCCAAGAGTGCACGGATATCAGTCGTTGAACGATCCGACTCTCTGTTGTTTACCAACCGTGGTGACTTCATCCCGGGATCAATTGAATCTCTATTATCGCATGACGCTCCACCAGATGTCTACCGGAATCCGTTTCTCGCGCAGGCAATGGTGAACCTGAACATGATCGATACGATCGGGAGCGGGATTCGGCGTATGTTCCGGCTCCAGAGAGAGCGCAGCTTTCCACTCCCTGATTTTGATCTGGATGAGGCGGGAAGAATATCCGTTAAAATCACCGGCAAAGTCATCGACCCGAGATATACCCGGATGCTGATTAGGCGAAAGGATCTCGATCTGCTCGATGTGCTGGCCCTTGACAAGGTGCAGAAAGGGCGTGCTCTCTCCGAGAGCGAATTCCGTTCATTGAAATCAAAGAAGCTCATCGAAGGGAGGCGCCCGAATCTTATCGTATCAGCACAGGTTGGTGCCGAGACAGATACCCGTGCCGAGTACATTCGAAAGCGCTCGTTTGACAAACAGCATTTCAAAGACATGGTCGTCTCGTACCTGAGTGAATACCATACTGCCGACCGAAAAGAGCTGGATAAACTACTCATGGATAAGGTGTCTGATGCTCTCACCGACAAGCAGAAGCGCATATTCATCCGCGATTTGCTTCAGGAGATGCGGAGAGAGGGGCTGATCAGGGTGAAGGAGGGGACAACAATAAACGCACGGTGGGAGCTAACGTAGCCCCCCCGATACCCGTGATTGAGCTAAAAATGCATGTCTTTCGCTGTAATTCATTGTCTAATAATGTATTTCCCTCGTGTAGTTACTACAACTCTTTACGCCCGGATCGGAAAAACAAGCGAAATTTGGCGATAGAGAAATATGGGTATTGTCGGAAGCGTGGATAATTGAAGGAGTTTTCGACAATGTCCAGCAGGCGATCAGAGATGAGGAACAATGAGGATGTGTTCCGCAATCATTTTTCCGCGATCGCGGCCGGACCAGGCGGAGTGGCACGGTTGCGGGAGATGTTACTAGAGCTTGCGTTTCGTGGAAAATTGGTCCCACAACTTGAATCGGAACAATCGGGAACACCTTCCAAGACAGCGATTACGGGACCGTTCGCGCTTCCGTCCGGATGGAGATGGACGACGCTAAGGAATTGCACGAAAACGTGGAAGCAGAAAATCCCGGATCGTCCGTTCACCTACATCGATGTCGCATCGATTGACAATGTTCGAGGTCGGGTCGGCACGGACCTGAAGATCATCGAACCCACGGATGCACCGTCTCGGGCGAGAAAGATCGTCAAGGAGGGGACGGTCATCTTCTCGACCGTGCGGCCATATCTGAAAAACGTCGCCATCATCGAGAGAGAATATCAGCCCGAGCCCATCGTCAGCACTGCGTTTTCAGTCCTCCATCCCCTGGAGAATATCAACGCCCGATTTCTCTTTCACTATCTCCGAAGCTCGCCGTTGATGGAGTATGTTTCAGCCGAGATGACCGGCATGGCGTACCCGGCCATTACCGATCGGAAACTGCTCGAGGCTCCAATTCCAGTTCCTCCGCTCGCCGAACAGCACCGCATCGTCGAGAAGGTCGACCGCCTGATGGCACTCTGCGACGACCTCGAGAGCCGGCAGCAGGCCGAGCGGGAGAGCCGGCGCCGGCTCCGCATGGCCTCGCTCGCGGCGCTCGAGGAGGCCGCGGCGGCAGAGGCGGCGGAACGGGCGTGGGCGCACGTGGCCGGCGAGTTCGGCCGGCTCGTCGATACGGTTGAGGATGTTATTGCCATTCGTCAGACAATCCTGAGGTTGGCGGTGTGGGGAAGCCTCTCACAAAAATGGCGGAGAGAGAAACCTAACAAATTCCTAGAGGGATGGAGGGCAGTAACACTTGATGATGTTGCTACCTGTCGCCTTGGAAAGATGCTTGATAGGATTAAGAATCAGGGGACGTTGACCCCGTATCTTCGAAATGTCAATGTCCGATGGTTTGACTTCGATTTATCTGATATCAAGGAAATCAGGGTCACTGAAAACGAGCGAAATGAGTTTTCCCTTCAAAATGGAGATGTCTTGATCTGCGAGGGCGGCGAGCCGGGAAGATGTGCAATCTGGAAAGGAAGCGAGATAGAATACATTTTCCAAAAAGCTATCCATCGTGTGCGTGTTGGAGACAATCTTCTCCCTGAATGGTTATGCTTCTGTTTGAAAGACGCGGCCGATTCTGGTCGGCTTTCGGATCAATTCACGGGTAGTACAATCAAACATTTTACTGGAGTATCATTGAAGCAATTTCGATTCCTTCTCCCTCCGATTAGGGAGCAGCACCATATCATCGAGATGATTAACGCGTTGATGGCCTTCTGCGACGGCCTCGAAGCCGGCATCCGCGCCCGCGACGCGGCGCTCGAGGCGTTCGCCGTGGCCGCGTGCCGGGCCGTGCTCGGCTGGCCGGCCACTGCCGCTACACCAGCGGCGGTGGCGGGTAAGATTACGGGGCAGCAGAGGCTGCCAGTTTAACATCGGAAGAAACCATCCTTCCTCTAGTGTCGACTTACCCCTTTTTCGTTCAAACCTATGCGAAAAACATCAATAGATCAGTCCAGGTCACCCTCGATGCATTAGAATCAGCACGGAGTGGGGTCAATCAAGAAGGCTGCATAACGAGATAGTGGAAGAGTTTATCCCAAAATTGATCACAATCCCCGTAACGTCGATAGAATAACCCGTGTCCAGTGCCAGGTGGAGCAAATGAGAATTTTGGGACGACCTCATTGCAAGTCTCCATGGTGTTTCACATCATTTTTTGGGTTTTTTCATGCCCGTTTGTCTCCATTTGCCGGCAACAGGCCGCGATACCGGATACTGCGGGAGGCACGAGGAGGGCTGGGCCGGTTACCGACAAGAACCCGACCATGCATTTTTTACCGTGGAAAACCAGCATCTTATATCGGAACCATGATGTCTGCTGGGGAGATACGGGCAGTCCTGAGGGAATGCCTGCCGGAGATCCGGGAAAAATACGGTGTTGCATCTATCGGCATATTCGGGTCGTATGCCCGTGGAGAGGCAGATTCTGCCAGTGATATTGATATTGTTGTGGAATTCGACCGTCCGATCGGGTGGGAACTGGTGGACCTCGCTGATTACCTTGAATCCCGCCTCAGCCATCCGGTCGATCTGGTTATCCGGAGATCCCTGCATCCTCTCATCCGCGACACCATCCTTTCTGAGGTCCAGTACGCATGACCTCACGGTCTCCCGTTTTGTATCTTTCGGAGATTATTGCATCGATGGAGAAGATCGGGCGCTACACTTCCGGTCTTACGTACGATGAATTCATTCATAATGATCAGACGGTTGATGCTGTAGAACGCAACATTGAGAAGATCGGTGAAGCTGCGGCAGCAATCCCGGATGAAATCCGGAACCGGTATCCTGAAGTACCGTGGAAATCCATCGTGGGCCTGCGAAACAAGGTGATCCATCACTATTTTGCCGTTGATCATGAAGTGGTCTGGCAGATTGCCACGAAGAATATTCCGGCAACAAAGGAAATGATTGCCGGGATTCTCCGGGAATATTCCCGGTAGGTACCAGGTTTCCGGGGTTTTTACGCGGGTTCCTGATCGATATTTCCGTGGATCGATAAAAAACTGCCAGAAACCCGCCGGCTTTACGAGCAGGGAGCTTCCGGTGCGAGGCTCTGGCAGTACGTGAACCGCTGGTGCTCAATCGTTGTGGGGAGGGGTGTATGGCCGGGTGTCGAGGAACGGCGGGGTCCGCCGGTATTGGATTTGGGTTATCGTTTCACTGAAGATTCCGGATGACGACGTTCACGCATCCGCTGTCGCTGGTCGATGACGGGCGACGCGGAAAAGACGGAACGTGAAAAAAGGTAGTGCCGGGTTCAGTACTTCGCTAATTTCCCTCCGTGTCATCTTTCATTCGTCAGTGTTCCCCGTTCCTTTTGGCTATCCTGGGCTTCTGAGGGCGGGAATACTTCGAACGATCTTCAAGGTCGATCGCACCGCTTCCCAGATGAGCAGTCGGAATTGACCAAACCGGAACGCGCACATCTCGATGGTCCGCGGCCCGGTTTTCACGGGTGAAAACCGGGTCCAGAGCACTGCCATCCAGATGTTCTTCAGGAGAAACGAGATGATAGCGAAGAGGTAGCGGATCACCGGATTCCGGGTCGACGTTCGGCGCTTGACCTGGTTGCGCATCCGGTACGACGACTCGATCGCGAACCGTGATCGGTACGTCTCGTGGATCTGTCGAGGTCCCCAGGGTACGCCGTGTACGACATAGCCGAGATTCTCGACACCATGCTTCCCTCGTTTTCCTTTCGCGTACAGCACCGCCACCGCT